>JBIOJG010000015.1:0-112773 GCA_044450645.1 Binatia bacterium | reverse complement strand
CGTCGATGTCTCCGTTCCGTTGCTGCCCTTGATCGTCCAGCAGATCCCCCTACCCGGTACCACCTCCGGCGTGATCGCCGCCAACGGCTTTGCCTATGTCAGCGACAGCGCCGCCACCCTCGACGTCCTGGAGTTCAGTCCGCTCGCCCTTGCGACACCGACGCCTTCAGCCACCGCGACCGCGACGCCGCCACCGACGGCCACGCCCACCTGGACACCGACGCAGACGGCCACCGTGACGCCAACCGCAACGTTCACTCCGACGCGGACGCCAACTTCGTCGCCGACGTCGTCACCGACCTCCACTCCGACCTGGACACCCACCAGCACCCCAACGTGGACATCGACGTGGACCTCGACGCCGACCCGAACACCAACTTGGACTCCGACGTGGACGCCGACTGCAACCCCGACCCGGACACCGACTTGGACCCCAACCTGGACACTCACTTCAACCCCGACCCGGACGCCAACCTGGACTCCGACGTGGACGCCAACTTCAACTGCGACTTGGACGCCAACTTGGACGCCGACCCTAACCCCGACCCGGACGCCGACCTCGACCCTAACGTGGACGCCCACTTCAACTGCGACTTGGACGCCAACTTGGACACCAACCCTAACACCGACCCGGACGCCGACCTGGACCCCAACGTGGACGCCCACTTCAACTGCGACTTGGACGCCAACGTCAACCCCGACATGGACACGAACTCAGACTCCGACATGGACGTCAACGCAAACCCCTACTTGGACCGCAACCAACACCCGTACTCCGACTTGGACACCGACAACTGTTCCAAGCAACACCCCGACGAACACCGCAACTCCATCACCGTCGCCGACATCGAGCCTGCCTCCACCGTCGCCGACGACCCCTGCCGACCCCATCGGAATCACGGGTTTGATTCACTACTACAGTAATCCATCCTTGATGGTGAGCGGCGTTGAGGTGCAGTTGCAGCAGGGCGCCGCTCCGGGAACCGGAGGGACCGCGGCCGTCACACAGACGGATTCCACCGGACAGTTCTCCCTGTCCGGCACCAGTGGACTGGATTACCGAGTCCAGCCGATGCAGCCAACGGGCGCAGTCGGAAATGGGATCGACATCTTGGATGCCGTAACCATCCTGCAAGCAACGACGGGCTTGATCACGTTGGGCGCGCAGCAGCAGCTTGCGTGCGACGTGAGCGGGGACGGCTCAGTCGACATCATCGACGCCGTACTGATCCTGCAATACACGGTCGGCCTGATCACGCAATTTCCAGTCGCCCAGATGTGCGGCTCTGATTGGGTCTTCGTACCGGAGGCCGATCCCGCGGTCAACCAGTTGATTTTGCAACCTCAAGTAACCACCGGTCAGAATGGCGCCATCGCCTTCCAGCCACTGGCGGCGCCGGCCAGCAACCAGAATTTTTCAGCAGTGCTGTTCGGCGATTGCATGGGCAACTGGCAATCGAGCCCCGCCCGCGTGGCCGCACTCAGTGTGGCAGCCAACACCATCGGTGATGTGCGACTCGGACAGCATGTCCAGCGCAGCGGCCGCTACCTGCGCGTGCCGCTCTCCGTTCACACCAACGGAACATTCCGCGGGCTCACCGTGCAGCTGGGGTATGATCCGACGCAGCTCTCCGTCCGCAGCGTGCGGCCGGCCGGCAACGCCCGCAAGGCGGTCGCGCAAGCCAATTCTCAGGTCTCCGGCCTTTTGAACATCGCCGTGGCCAGCCCTGACCCTCTGCCGAGTGGCGTGGCGCTGATGCTGGAATTCGAGACCAAGCGGGGCCATATGGCCAAGCCGCGCATCCGCGTCCAACATTCCGCCGTGGCGCGGTAAAGCCGCGCGCAGCCCCAGCCGCAACAAAACGACCATTTTGAACCATACCGACAAACCTGGCCGGTAGCACCCGCCCACGGCGAAGGTCCTTTTGCCGTGAATCCCGGGCGTCTGGGCATGGTCCGCAACCTGCTGCGTACGCCGCTAGAGAAGGCTCGCGGCACGTGCTCAAGGATCGGATTTCTCGCTGTTTATGTGTTCTGGTGGCTTTCGCCGGCCTGTTGGTAGCTGAAGTTGCCTTCGGTACCACCTTCATCCTGATGGACGACGAAACCCTGTTGCACTCGTCCGACGTGGTCGTCGTCGGCACGGTAACCGCCATCGAATCGGGCGGCGATCCCGGTGGCCCGATCTACACCTACGTTCATGTTCTGCCCGAACGTGTCATCAAAGGGCCGGTAGGATTGGACCCAGTGGTGCTGCGCGAGCCCGGCGGCAGCACGGGTGAGCGCGTCGAGTGGGTTTACGGCGTGCCGGAGTTCTCGGTCGGCGAGCGCAGCCTGTTGTTCTTGTCACGTAACCCTGACGGTACGCTGCAAACGCACAGTTTGGCCATGGGCAAGTACGCCCTCCGCGTCGATGCCACAGGGCGCACAACCGCAGTGCGCGACCTCGGGTTCGGCGCCTCGGTTTTCATCCCATCAACTGGTGATTTGGTCGACGCGCCGCGTCACACGCAACGCTTCCTGCCACTGCTCCGACGGCTGCGCAAGCTGGCTCACAACGAACGCCCGCGGAGCAGTGGAGCACCGCCGATCACGCTCGTTCCTCACGAACTGGCTCGCATACCCACTCGGTTTCAGGATGCCTTCACCTTCTTGGGCTCGCCGCCGGGGCGCTGGTTTCAGCCGGACAGCGGGCAGCCGGTCACGTACTTGATCGATTCGACCGGAGACGCCGCCTTGGGGTTCGCAACCTCACGGGCCGCCGTCGATGCGGGCCTTTCGGCGTGGTCAAACCTCCCCGCCTCTGATCTGACTCTTCAGGACAGCGGCACCACGGCGCCTGGAGCGTTCAACCAGTGCAGCATCAACCGGATCGTGTTCAATGATCCGTCTAACGAGTTGACCCATCCTACCAACTGCGGCGGCGTGCTCGCACTTGGTGGCTACTGCACCGGAGGCGGCACAAAGGTGGTCAATGGCACCAGCTTCGCGCAGATTGTCGTCGGTAAGATAACGTTCAATAGCGGTTGGGGCAGTTGCTCCATTTGGAATCAGTGCAACTTGGCGGAAGTGGCGACACACGAATTGGGCCACACCATCGGCCTGGGGCATTCGACCGACACCAACGCAACCATGTACGCCATGGCGCACTTCGACGGACGTTGCGCCGCCGTCACCAGCGACGACATCGCCGGAGTGAACGCCATTTACCCCGCGGTCGGCGCACCCACTCGAACCAACACGCCACCGCCGAGTCCGACACGGACTCCACCGCCAACTTCGACGAAGACGACCACACCGAGCCCAAATCCAACGGCCACCCAGACCGTAACTCCTATTCCTCCCGCCACTCCCACACCGACGGCGACTACAGCCCCGGTCCCGGTCGGAGTGAGCGGTCAGATCAGCTACTACGGCAATGCCCTGCCTGTGACCGGGGCAACAGTTGAGTTGCAGGGCTCAGTACCCGCAGCAGTGCAGACCGATACCAATGGGCAGTTTGCGTTTGCAGACATCACCCCCGGAAACTGGCAGATTCAGCCCGCAAAGACCGGGGACATGGCCAATGGCGTCGATATCTTGGATGCCGTGAGCATCCTGGAAGCAACGACCGGAATACGGACTCTCAGCGCCAAGCAACAGCTGGCATGCGACGTGTCGGGTGACGGCACGGTCGACATCATCGATGCCGTCTTGATCCTGCAGTACACGGTTGGATTGACGACGCGATTTCCAGTAGCGCAAAACTGCAACTCCGATTGGGCGTTTGTGCCCGAGCCAGCGGCCGCCCCAAATGCCGTGAGCTTCCCGCCTCTGATCGGCGGCACCAGCTGTCAGAGCGGCGCCATCGGATTCCTACCGCTGACGGGCGAGGCCGGCAACCAGAATTTCTCCGCCGTGCTGTTCGGCGATTGCACCGGTCACTGGCAGCCTGCTGGCAGTGGAGCGGTCAGCGCCTTGGTCCCCGTCACACAGCACGTCCGCCTCGGCCGCATGCGCGCCGTACCCAGGACGCACAATCTGCGGGCACCGATCTATGTCGACGTCGAACAGCCCTTCCACGCTCTGGAAATTGAACTCCGTTACGATCCGACGACGCTCAGGCCTGTGACTGCCCGCCTCATGCCCAGTACCGGACAAGCGTTGCTGGCGTCGAACCTGATCATCCCAGGCACGGTACGGCTCGCGCTCGCCAGCAGCCAGCCGATCAGCGCCAGCGCAGTGGCGATGGTCGAGTTCGAACCGCTCGGCACCCAGTTGGGCACATCCGCCGATATCGTCCACGCCGCAGTAGGCGTGGAGTAAGCCGACTCTCTCAGCCGGCTTTCGCCCGCCGGTCTTTGCGCTTGCGGGAAGTCCTCGGGCGCGGTGCGGTTCCGGCCGCCGCTGCCGGCGTGACCACCGGTTCTCCGCGGCCCAGCAACTGCTTCAGGTGAATTCCCGCCCATATGGCAAACGGGAAGAGCTGCGTATCCATGCTCTCGGCGAAGGCATCGCCGAATTGATACAGTCGCCGCGCCAACTCACCGTAGCCACCGATCTGGCTCGCGTAGAACGATTTCACCGTCACGGCGATATCGAGCACCTGCAGAATCAGTGCGACGCCTAGCGCCAGCCCCAGTCGGCCAAACCGCTGCTTGTACGTTTGTGCCGGTGTCGCCAGCATCAGCGGAATGAGCAACACCAGGTTCGCCTGCACCCACTCTGCCGGGATCCCCGAACCCATGCCGGCGAGGCGGTGCTTGTAGAAAATGTTGGTTCCTTCCACCCACATCTCCGTCACCTGATGCCAGTTCGGGTCGCGTGAGATCTCGGTGAGATGCAGGAACCATTTCGTCAGCGTAGCCAGGATCTGCGTGTAGGCCGGGGCAAACGGCGTCCACAGCAGATACGTCAGGAAGAAGATGACTAGGAGCCGGACCAGGAAGACCGCGGGCTTAATGCCCAGGCGCATCGGCGAAGCGTCCCGCCCAGAAGAGCCACGTGGCAACGGCGATCGCGACCACCAGCGCCTGGGCAACATATACGTGAGTTTCATGAAAGTACTCTTTGAAGAACAGCCCGACGATAAACAGCGCCACCACGCGGATCAGGTTGACCCCGTGGATGATGCCGACA
The DNA here is from genome assembly GCA_044450645.1 of Binatia bacterium. Classification (GTDB taxonomy): domain Bacteria; phylum Desulfobacterota; class Binatia; order HRBIN30; family HRBIN30; genus JAGDMS01. The sequence goes on along the minus strand of JBIOJG010000015.1, from coordinate 107,655 downwards.
CCCATCCCGGCGCCGATCGCTTTAGCGCGCAGGCTCGTCGGGAAGGCAAACACGGCTGCGAGGTAGATGATGCTGGGCACCGCTCCCGAGCAGGCCGGGCTGACGTCGACGACGAAATTACCGGAGGCGAGATTCGTTCCGTCGATGCGAACGGGAAAACCAATGATGGCGCCAAGGCCTCGCAACAACAGCCAGCTGAGCCACGCACTGACCTGCGCCAGCATCCAGGCGATGTCGATCCGTTTCACGATCGGGTTGTAGGTCAGCAGCGTAAAGAATACCGCAATCAGCAGAACGAATGTTCCCACCACCCGGATCGTCAGCCAGTGGGAGCCCAAGAGGGCGATCAGGTATTTCAGCATCTTGCCCGACAGGAGGTTTCAACCATGTGAGATCGCACCCGATTCTACGGCGTCACCGACCAAAGTCAAATTGAGCTCCTGGAACACCCCGGCGCGTTGACAGCAGCGCAGTCCTACCCGTATGGTCCGCTTTGATGACCTCCCGAATCCGCGGTGCCGTGCGCGTCATCAAGCACGTCATTTCCGTCCTGGCCGTTCTGCTGTTGCTCCTCATCGTTGGCGCGACCATCGCGGCGTACCTCGCGGTGACCGGGAACAGTCTGGCGCTGGTGCGATTTGCCGCGGCACAGGTTGGGCGGCTGGTTGCCGGACAGCGCACACAACACCTCATGTTGGACGTCCAGGCGAGTCCAACCGAGGGGCAGTTGACGGGGAGGGCAACCCTCGTCGTCGAGAGCCGGGAGGAATCTCGCCAGCGTTTCTATTTCTTGCTCAACGACGGCTTGCGCATTCGTCGCGGGCGTGTCGAGGGCACTGACAAGACCCCGCGACCGGCCTCGATTTACCAACTGTGGCTGCTCACCATCGTCGATGTGGGCTCTCCGGTTCCGAAGGGCGGAACCGTGCAGCTGACTGTCGACTACGACGGCGCACCCGTCACCGGCATGTTCAGCGTTGCCTCCAATGCCCTCAATCCACAGCGGGTGCTGCTCAACGTCGATTCATTTTGGTACCCCAGCGACCTCCAGGGTTTCTTCGATGCCGAGGTCACGGCAACGCTACCGGCCACCATGACCGTCGTGCACAACGGTGTGGAGACCGAGTCCGTCGCACGCGGCGACCTGCGTCAGACGCACTGGACGACCGAGCGGCCGGTCGCCGGCTTGGCCTTGGTCGCCGGCCAATACAGCATGACCGCCAGAGAGGTCGACGGAACCACCTATCGCCTGTACCTGTCGCCCGACCTCCAACTCGACACCACGCGTCTGCTCGGATTCATGAGCGACGCCAACGGCACCCTGCAGCAACGTTACGGCGCCTCCGGCTTTCACCACGTCACGCTGTTCGTCGACCGCAACCTCCGGCGCGGCTTCAACGACGGCTCGGGCCTGATGGGATTATCCATCCGCTACTTCCGGACGGGTGACTACGGCTTCGCCGCCACGGCCCATGAAATCGCCCACAACTGGTGGGGCGGCACGGTCGCGGAAAAATGGCTGACGCCGGGAACCGGCGGGGAGTGGCTGGTCGAAGGGCTGTCGGAGTTTTCCAGCCTGGTCGCCACTGAAGCCGAGTTCGGCGCCGATGCCTTGCGCCGCCGCCGCGGCGAGGAGCTCTTCGATCCGGCCGGCCACGGCGTGATCGCGCAGATGTCCGTGCTCGACAACGCCCTTGCCGAGTCGTCAGCGCGCGATACGATCTACCGCAAGGGCGCGTACGTGGCGCTCATGCTGCGGCAGAAACTCGGGGATGACATCTACTTCTCCGGCCTGCGGCAATTCCTGGAGCGGTTCAAGCTGCAACAGGCCACCGATCGCGATCTCCAAAGCGTGCTGCAGGAGGTCAGTCAGCAGAACCTGGAGCGGTATTTCGCCGATTGGGTCCGCTCCGATCATCTCGCGGATCTATCGCTCGACGCCAACAGCCAGTCGGAGATCACCGTCAGCAATCTGGGCTCTGCGGTGATCCCTGGAGACATTGATTTGTGGACGTTCAAGAAAGGCGACGGCGATCAGCCAACCCGTGCGACGGTGCATCTCGGCGACCGGACGAAACTCGAAGCGGACGCCGATTACGCTGTCCTCGACCCGTTGCTCGTGTGGGCCGACGTACAGCGCGAGAACAATCGCTATCCCCGCGCCTCCGCTCCGCTCTACGTTACGGCTTCCCCGCGCGGCGACCTTGCGGTCACGCGCGGCGAACCGTTCCCGTGGATGCGCGCCTCGGTGGGACATATCGCCGCAGAGGGCCGAACACGGCACACCTGGGATTTCTCCCGCGGTATGGCCGAGCCACCGTCGTGGTCCCCGGACGGATCACGGCTGATCGTAAGCTATTCCGAATCTCCGGACGCGCTACCGGCAATCGTCACATTGGCGGCCGAAGGTACGCAGCGCACCATCGGCCGCGGCACAGCCCCTGCGGCAGCCGCCGACGGAACCATCTATGCCGGACAGCGGGACCGTATCGTTCGATTCGCCGCTGACGGCTCGGAATCCACCGTCGTGCAACGACGCGGCGACTTGCTGGAGCGACCGCTCCCTTCTCCCGACGGGTTACGTCTGGCGTACAGCGCCGCGCGGAGCAACCGGGTGGAACTCCGGGTAATCAGCCGCGATGGCGATGACGATCATTCACTGCTGTCGTGGGATAGAGATCGTATGCGCTACCGCTGGGCACCGGACGGGACACACCTGTATGCAATCATCGGCGGCAACTGGGACTGGCAGATCTGGGACATTCCGGTCGAGGCGGGTTCGATCACGCAGCTTGCGACCGGGGCCGCCGCGATTTTTGATCTTGCGCTCTCTCCAGACGGCGAGCAGTTGGGGTTCACGGCGGCACCCGAACTGGACTATCCAAACTGTCGCGGCCGTCTCTATGTGCTGCGACCGAGTGATCGAACCGTCCACACCATCGACGTACCGGACACCGATCTCGGCTCGTTTGCCTGGGTCAGCTCCGACACCGTCGTAGCGGTGGCAACCAAGGCACGGGCCGATCAGCGTTGGATACTTCCGGCGAACCGGGGCTTGAAGCGCGTGCGTGTCTCCGACGGCCAAGTGGAAGACATGCCGTGATGCGTGATCCGTGATTGATGACGCGTGATGCGTGATGCGGAGATCGATTCGAGGTGTCCCCGATCACGCGTCACGCATCATCCTCACGCCCCCTCGCGGGCGCGGGCGATGACGCGCGGCTCGGGTGGCAGATTCAGCACCTCGGCGGGAAACAGATCGACCATGTAGTCCACCACATTACGCATCGAGACCACACCAACGGCATGGCCGTCATCATCCACCAGAGGAATGTGACGGAAGCCGCCGACGCTCATCTTGTTGAGTGCGTAGGACACACGATCGTCCGGGCGGAGTGACTCCGGATCGCGCGTCATCACGGCATCCACGCGGGTCCGGTCGACATCGAGGTTCGTGCCAACGACCTTAGTCAGCACATCGCGTTCGGTGAAGATGCCAGTGAGCCGTCCGTGTTCTTCGACCAAGACGCACCCCACGTTCTGTTCGTTCATGTGATCGATGGCCGCGCGGACGCTCGTTCCTGGCGGCACACAAATCACCGGCTTCAGTGTCGCCAGTTCACGGATAGGCTGATGCAGGACCGCGGTTCCCAAGCGCGCCGCCTCCGCCGCCCGCTCATCGGCAATCGCCTCTTCCTCGAGAATGATGTCTTCGTCCATGCCCACCTCATGCTGTCCAGAATAGCATTCTGTGTCAAGAAAGGGGCACTCGGTGTTAGTCAATGGACGTCTGGCGGTCGTGGGGATTCTCGCAAGCTTTGCATTCCCGCCCCGTGGTGCTAGGTAACACGTTCAATCGATGACCGACCCCTGGCGACATTCCGTCGTTCTCGGAGGCTAGCAAGCCGATCAATACTGGCAGCCCTCGGGCCAAGTCTTTTCGCCGCCCGACGGCGCGTGATGACAAGCATATGGTACGTGGGACAAGTGCAACAGCGTTGGTAGAGCGGCGGTTGGATGCTGAGGAGCGGGGGACGCGCCCTCGTGCCAGCGGCAAGTTCTTCTTCCGCGGCGAGGACAAATTCTTCCTGCGTGGCGTTTCGTACGGCCCGTTCGCCGAGGCATCACACGGGGCGCAGTTTCCCGAGCGCGACATGGTGCGGCGCGACTTCGCCTTGATGCGTGATCTCGGCGCCAATTGCTTCCGGACCTTCACCCCACCGCCGGAGTGGCTGCTCGATCTCGCCGAGGAGCACGACCTCGGGGTGCTGGTCGGCCTGCCCTGGACCGAGCACGTCTGTTTCCTCGACGAGCCCGGCGTGATGCAGGACATCCGCGCGCAGATCACCACCGGCGTCGAGGCCTGCAACCGGCATCCTGCCGTCTTTGCGTTCCTCATCGGCAATGAGATTCCGCCGGACGTGGTGCGCTGGCACCAACCGGAGCGGGTAAAAGCCTTCCTGCGAGAACTCTACGATTTGGTGAAGGGCATCGAACCCGAGACGCTGGTCAGCTACGCCAACTTTCCGCCAACCGAATACCTCGACCTCGACTTCCTCGATTTCATCTCCTTCAACGTGTACCTGCACCGCGAGAGAGATTTTCGCCGTTACCTTTCGCGCCTGCAGAACCTCGCCAAGGACAAGCCTCTGGTGCTGACCGAGTTCGGCATCGATTCCATGCGTGAAGGCGCCGCAGAGCAGGCGCAGATCCTCTCCTGGCAGGTGCGCGCCGCGTTCGAATCCGGCGTCGCCGGTACGATGGTCTTCGCTTGGACGGACGACTGGTTCACGGGCGGTTTTCAAGTGGAGGACTGGGCGTTCGGGCTGGTGGACCGCGAGCGCCACAAGAAACCCGCCTATCATGCCGTGCAGAAGCTGTACGCGGGCCAGCTGCCGCCGCCGCTTGATCACCCGCCGCGCATCTCCGTGGTCATCTGCGCCTACAACGCCGAGCGCACCATGGACGCGTGTCTGGCGTCATTGCGCACGCTGCGCTACCCGAACTACGAAGTCATCGTCGTCAACGACGGCTCGACCGATCGCACCCTCGAGATCAGCCAGCGCTATCCCGAGGTGCGCCTCTTCTCGCAGGAAAACAAGGGGCTGAGCGTCGCGCGCAACCTGGGCATCGAAAACGCCTCGGGGGAGATCGTGGCCTTCACCGATTCCGACTGCGTCGTCGATCCGGACTGGCTCACCTTTCTGGCCTATAAGTTCGTGCATGGAGGGTTCATCGCCGTGGGTGGACCCAACCTGCCTCCGCCCGAGGATGCGCGTATCCCGGCCTGCGTCGCCGCGTCTCCCGGCGGGCCGACGCACGTCCTGATCGACGACGAAGTGGCCGAGCACATTCCGGGTTGCAACATGGCTTTCCTCAAGAAGGCGTTCGACGAGATCGGCGGCTTCGATCCGATCTACCGCGCCGCGGGTGATGACGTGGATCTGTGCTGGCGTTTTCAAAACCACGGCTACCCGATCGCCTTCAGCCCGGCCGCCATGGTGTGGCACTTCCGGCGCAACACCATCAAGGCCTACCTCAAGCAGCAGATGGGCTACGGCAAGGCGGAGGCACAGCTGTATTTCAAGCACCCGTTCCGCTTCAACATGCTCGGGCAATCGCAGTGGATCGGCCGGATCTACGGCGATCTGGGCATGTCGCTGTTCTCTCGTCGTCCGGTGATTTACCACGGCGTCTTCGGGCGCGGCTTGTTCCAAACCCTCTACGAGCCGTCATCGTCGTTGCTGTCATACCTGCCATTTACTTTGGAGTGGAACCTGGTCGCGCTGGTGTTGCTCATTGGAGCGGCGGTCGCCGGCCGGTACGAGTTCCTCGCCGGCTTGCCGTTGCTCACCGCATTCGTCTGGGCCGGGGGCCGTGCCTGGCGGGCAAAAATCGACCCACGCTACGACGGCGTCGGCAGTCGCCTGCTGATCACGGTGCTCATCTATCTCGGCCCCTTGGTGCGGAGTCTGCAGCGGTACCTCTATCGCATACAGGGCATGACGAACGTGGCCCGGATTCACTTCGAAGAGCCTTCCCAACCCGCCCGGGTGCAATGGCTCAAGCGCCAGTTCTTTCTGTGTTACTGGTCGGAGAATGCGTGGGAAAAAGAGAACCTGCTGCACGCGGTCATGCAGTTTCTCCTGCCCCGGAAGTACCTCATTGCCGTCGATCAGGGCTGGAATGATCGCGACGTGACGATTTACCAGGGGATCTGGTCGAAGGCCGATCTGAAGGTGGCCGTGGAGAACCATGGCGGCAGCAAGCGCTTCTTTCGCACCCGCTGTCGGGTGCGCGAGTCGCTGTTGTCACGCATTTCGCTCCTCGGCTTCGCCGCATTGGCGATCATCGGCTGGTCCGTCGGCCTGGCGGAGATCGAGGAGGTCGCACTGCTGCTGGGATCCCTCAATCTCATCGTGGTCGCCTACGACAACTACCGGCTCGGGCGGGTCATGTACCACGTGATCGAAATCGTCGCGAAGCAGATCCAGCTCACGCCCGTGGACGGCGCCGCTGAGTGAACGCACGCGCACAATGAACCTCGCCTTCCAGGTTGCACGCTACCTGCGCCCATACCGCGGCGCCTTCCTCTTCGCGGTGATCCAGGTGATCGCGCTGAGTGTCCTGGAGATTCTGAAACCCTGGCCGCTCAAAATCGTCATCGACTACGTCTTGCCGCGCAGGCCACCGCCGTGGCCTGTGGTTGCGGGCATGAGCCCCCCCGCCCTGCTGCTACTCGCCACCGCCGGATTGGTCGTCATCTACGGCGCCTTGGGCGGCATCAGCGTCCTCAACAACTTCACCACCATTTCCATCGGTCAGGGCATGGTCAACGACTTGCGCAGCCGCCTATATCAGCACCTGCAACGCCTCTCGCTGTCCTTCCATTCGCGCGCTTCGGTCGGCGATCTCATCTATCGCGTCACCGGTGACACCTACGCCATTCAGACTCTGGCAATGAACGGGCTGTTCCCCGTCCTCTCCGCCGCCATATTGCTGATCGGAATGTTCGTCGTCATGGTGCGGCTCGATTGGCTGCTCACAGTGGTGGCTCTCGCCGTGTGCCCGTTCCTCTTTGTGGCCATTCTCCTGCTCAACCGGCGGATCACGGAGGTGGCGCAGCGCGCGCGTGAGAGCGAAAGCGCCGTCTACCAACTGGTCCAACGTGGCATGTCGGCCATCAAGGTGGTGCAAGCCTTCTCGAAGGAAGAGGAGGAACACCGTGCCTTTGTCACCCAGAGCACCGCCAGCCTGCGCATGAGCCTGAGCCTTTACACCCTGCAGACGGCGTACGGGGCGGGAACCAACCTGGTCCTCGCCTTTGGCACCGCCGCCGTTCTCTGGGTCGGAGCGCAACACGTATGGCAACATGACCTCACCATAGGAGACATGGTCGTCTTCGTAAGCTATCTCGCCTCGCTCTACGCGCCGATCAATTCCATCATCCAGACCTACGGCACTGTCCAAGGCGCCAAGGCCGGGATGGCGCGTGTCGTCGAAGTGCTCGACCGCGAACCGACGGTGGCCGAAGGCACGAGGGAGTTCCGCGCGCCTCCGCGCGGGCACGTCAAGTTCATCGATGTCTCCTTCGGGTATTCGAAGGATCGTGAGACACTGCACCACATCAACCTGGAAGCGCAGCCGGGACAGATCATCGCCATCGTCGGCCCGACGGGGGCGGGCAAGAGCACGCTGGTCAGCTTGATTCCACGCTTTTACGATCCGTCTGCGGGACAGGTGTTGATTGATGGAACCGATGTGCGCGAATTCACGCTGGCCTCCCTGCGGCAGCACGTCAGCATGGTGCTGCAGCCGCCGATGGTGTTTCCCCTCAGCCTACGTGACAACATCGCCTACGGCCGCCCCTCGGCCAGCTTCGAAGAGATTCGGCGTGCGGCACAGATGGCGCAGGCCGATGATTTCATCTCGCGTTTGCCGGCGGGTTACGACACCGTCATCGGCGAGCAGGGAGTGACCCTGTCCGAAGGCGAGCGCCAGCGGCTCACCATCGCGCGAGCGTTGCTCCGCAACGCGCCCATCCTGATCCTCGACGAACCGACCTCGTCGGTCGACACGGCCACGGAGGCCGCGATCATGGAGGCCATGGAACAGGTCGTGCGCGGCCGCACCACCTTCGTCATCGCGCACCGCTTGAGCACCGTGCGGCGCGCCGCCCAGATCGTGGTGCTGCAGAACGGCGCCATCACCGAGCGTGGCACCTTCGACGAGCTGCTCGAACGGCAAGGCGCGTTCGCCTCGCTCTACCAGATGCAGTTCAAGCCGTCTGCGGCGCAACGATCCGCCGCTTCATAACACGGAGTGAGCAACCGGCACGGCGACACCGGCGGCACACTATTTCCGCCGGTCGGCAACCTGCTCCAGGTCGCGGACGGCGCCGCGCGCCGCGCTGGTGGTCAACAGCGCGTACGCCTGCAGCGCGCCCGATACCTTGCGGGTGCGACCCGTCGGCTTCCACGCCTGGGCGCCGCGTCCAAGCATCTCCACCCGTCGGGCTTTGAGTGTCCGCGGTTCCACCAGCAGATCGACGCGGCGGTTGGGGATGTCGATGCGGATGCGATCGCCTTCCTCGATCAGCCCGATGGCTCCACCTTCGGCCGCTTCGGGGGAGACGTGGCCGAGGCTCAGCCCCGAGGTGCCGCCGCTGAAGCGGCCATCGGTAATCAAGGCGCACACCTTCCCGAGATTCTTCGACTTGATGTACGAAGTCGGGTACAGCATCTCCTGCATTCCCGGGCCACCTTTGGGACCTTCGTAGCGAATCACCACAATGTCGCCGGCTTTGATGCGGTCGCCCAGAATCGCTTCGCACGCCTCTTCCTGTGAGTGGAAGATGCGCGCTGGGCCTTCGAAATGCCAGATCGATTTGTCCACTCCCGCGGTCTTCACGATGCAGCCGTCCTCGGCGAGATTGCCGTACAGAACCGCCAATCCTCCGTCGGCGCTGTACGCGCGCTCGACGTCACGGATGCAACCGGCGGCGGCATCGGTATCGGGCTCGGCGTAGTACTTGTCCTGCGAGAACGCCACCGTCGTCTGCACCCCGCCGGGCGCCGCCAACGCTCGACGCTGCGCCGTCGCGCTGGCGGTGGGCCGGCGGATGTCGTTCGTATCGATGGCCTCTCCCACAGTGGCGGCGTGCACGGTGCGCACCTCGCGGTGGATCAGCCCGGCGCGATCGAGCGCGCCCAGGATGGTGAAAATGCCGCCGGCGCGGTTGACGTCCTCGACGTGATAGCTGGAGGACGGCGCCACCTTGCAGATGTTGGGGACGCGGCGCGACAGCCGATCGATGTCCTGCATGGTGAACGGCACGCCGGCCTCGTGCGCGATGGCGAGCAGATGCAGGACGGTGTTGGTCGAGCCGCCCATGGCGATGTCGAGCGTCATGGCATTCTCGAACGCCTCGAGGGTGGCGACGCTGCGCGGCAGCACGCTGCTGTCGCCATCGACGTAGTAGCGCCGGGCCAGCGCCACGATCTGCCGCCCGGCCTCTTCGAACAACTGCCAGCGATCCTTGTGGGTGGCGAGCACCGTGCCGTTCCCGGGCAGCGCGAGCCCGATGGCCTCGTTGAGGCAATTCATGCTGTTGGCGGTGAACATGCCCGAGCACGACCCGCAGGTCGGACAGGCGGAGCGTTCCAGTTCGAGCAGCCGTTGATCGGTGACCGTAGCGTCGCCTGCCGCCACCATGGCATCGATCAGGTCCAGCTTGAGCGGCTGCCCGTGCGCATCATGCGTGCCCGTGGAGGTTCCCGCTTCCATCGGACCGCCGGAGACGAAGATTGCCGGGATATTGAGCCGCATGGCGGCCATGAGCATACCCGGCGTAATCTTGTCGCAGTTCGAGATGCACACCAGGGCGTCGGCCACATGCGCTTGTACCATGTACTCGACGCTGTCGGCGATCAGGTCGCGGCTCGGCAGCGAGTACAACATGCCGCCGTGCCCCATGGCGATGCCGTCATCCACCGCAATGGTGTTGAACTCGACGCCATATCCTCCCGCGGCATCGATCACCTTCTTGACCCGCTGCCCAACGTCGTGCAGGTGCACGTGCCCCGGAACGAACTGGGTGAAGCTGTTGGCGATGGCAATGATGGGTTTGTTGAAATCCGCGTCCGTCATGCCGGTGGCGCGCCACAGCGCGCGCGCACCGGCCATGTTGCGGCCATGCGTCGTAATGCGGCTACGGTAGGAGTTCATGGGTCTAATGTAGCCATAATGCCGCCGTTGCGACAACAGCGGCGCCAGTCTCACGACGATCGGCAAGCAGGCACGCTGAGCGTCGGGTGTACGACTGCGGTCTGGCCCTGGGAGCACGTCAGGAACGATCCCACTGCCCCTGAGACGCAAACCCGCTTGACCCCGCTGCCGAAACGCCGGATTGTGCTCGCAGGCGAGCCCCAAAGAGAATGACAACGACACGAGCAGAAGAGATTTGGAAGAATGCCGCGTTGGTCCGGACCTTCCTGGACGGGGTGCGCGGCGGGATCCCGCTCGCCGCGGAACAGATCGAGGCGATGCTGCGTGTGATCGAAGCGCGGGGGCTCCCGGTCACCCGCGTCGCCGACCTGGGGTGCGGCAGCGGCGTGCTCGCCCGAGCCATCCTTGCGCGCCATCCGCAGGCGCGCTGCACCTTGGTAGACTTCTCCCAACCCATGCTCGACGAAGCACGCAAGCAGTTGGGCAACCACGATCCCTCTCCGGACTTCATCGTCGCCGACCTCGGCACACCCGAGTGGGTTCGTGCCGTCGTCAGCCGCGCACCCTTTGACGTCGTGGTCTCCGGGTACGCGATCCATCACCTACCGGATCAACGCAAGCGCGAACTGTACCGGGAGATCCTCGCCGCGCTGGCACCGGGTGGCATGTTCATCAACGTGGAGCACGTGGCCTCCCGCACGGCGTGGATTGGAACGATCAACGAAGAGCTCCTTATCGATTCACTGCACGCTTTCCAGGCGCAGCAGGGCTCGGAGAGGACGCGTGCACAAGTCGCCGAGGAATTCGTTCGCCGGCCGGACAAGGCCGCCAACATCCTGGCGCCCGTCGAGTCGCAGTGTGAGTGGCTGCGCGACTGCGGCTTCGAAGATGTCGACTGCTACTTCAAGGTGTTCGAGCTGGCCGTGTTTGGCGGACGTCGCCGACGGAACTGAACGGCGTGCAGTGAGCGGTGAGATTCAACGCCGCGCATCTGGCAGCAGCTCCGGTCCACACTCCGCCCGGACGCGGGTACTTGTCCGAATTACGAATTAGATACTGGTATTCGAGCCTGGCCCTTTGACCTTCCGCCCGTCCTGTGGTTTAGCATGCGCCCGCTGTGGCAAGAAGAGCGACGCCAGCGCAAGGTAGGACGCGCGGCATTTTTGATCGCGGGTTTTTGTATGTCTTGCAGCACTCCGTTGACGTGCACCATTCGATCTATCCGACGGTGCCACCGCAAGGCATCTACTTCGAGGCGCTGGTTGAAAAGACCTTCAACGAGATTAAGAAACCATTCTCGCTTGTCGAGGCCGGTGGCCGCAACGCGCCGCGGCATGATCTCCTGGTCGGAAAGACCCGTATCTCACTGAAGACTGAGACGGGGATCGGAACACGGCGCGACTCGATCACCATTACGAAGCTCTGTACGACCGAGCGAGAGCCCTGGGACGCAGAAACCTTGAAAGAACGCGTTCTCGGGCATTTGGGCCGCTACGATGTGATCCTGATGTTTCGGACGATCTGGCAGCCGCGTGTTCTCGTCTACCAATTGGTTGAGATTCCCGTCGCGTTGCTCAAGCTCATTTCCGATTGCACCCCCGAGCCCGTGGGAAAACGCGAGGGTCGTCAGAGCCTCGGCGCTACGGTTCTCCGCAATGGGCAGCCCGTCTTCCGCGTTCACTTTGATGGGTCGGACGGCAAATGCTCAGTTCGCGGCCTACGCATTGCCGATTGCCGGCTTCTGCTTGAATGGGAACGGGAGCGGCGCACAGACCTCCCTATTCACACCGGTCAGACTTCCTGAAGACCAACCAGTAGCAATGTTGCCGGCGGCTGTGGTGCGCGTGCTTCCACTTCGGGTCGACGATCGGCCCCTTGCGAGCCTTCACGATACAGTCACAGGGCAAAAAGCCGACCTCGCGGGCCGCCTGAATCAGGTCGACATGCGCCCACTGGTACCGGTGATTGTGGACATAGTCGGCGATCTTGCAGAGCAGCAGGCCATCAACTTTCAGCACGCGCCACGCCTCATGCAGGAAGGCCGGGTAGGTATGCGCGAAGCTGTAGCCATGCTCCTTTGGCGAGCGCGCACCAAGCCCGAACCGCGTATTGAAGTCCTTCTGGTTGTCGCGCCCCTGGTTCGGAATGTGCGGCGGGTCGTACACCACCACGTCAAATGCCTTCCCGCGCAACGGCATCGCGGAGTTATCGGCGACAATGGTCGGTCGGTGTTTGCGCTCGATGTCGAGGCCGATAACGCGCCGGCTGCTGGCACGCCAGAAACGACCGCCATTTACGGTCGCGTCGAGAATCCGGCGCGGCCGCTTGTGAGGATAAAAGGAGAGCATTTGTTCAAGCAGTTGGGCGTCATCCTCGCCATACCAGACTGAAGATAGTGGCTGGTACCCGCGCCGTGGCTTGGTGATGGACGGCACCGGCCATGCCTGTCGAATCGCAGTCCTACCGCCCATCGCACACCCCTTCCGCACTCCTTTTGCCTCGAATAGCCAACCGGTGTCAACGTCCTTGACCTTCATCGCCCGATCACTTCCCGCCGCGAATAACTCTAAGCTGGAACCCTCGCGGGCCCGGGCGCGTGGTGTAGCGGTCGCCACAATAGGCTGGGTTATTCTCGCCAACGCGCTTTTGCTTCTTCTTGATGAACGACCATACCTCGTTAGGCTCTAACAGACCGATTTGTAAATTATGGAATAGCTGATCATGTAGTCGGGCGCAACCTTCTCTCATACGGACGCCGAGCCGCATGATCGCGTCGCAGTAAGTGTCGATCAGGCGTTTTGGTGGCGCGGATCCTGGTACCTTCGCTCAGGGCGGCGATGATGCGGACCTGCTTTTCGGTCGATAGCACGTTCATTTGTAGGCTCCTGGACGTTGACAGTTGATGGCTCCGTCCGGTAGGACCCCACTGTCAACAGGACGTCTGTGGAAACCGTCAACAAGAGGGCGCTCAGCGAGCGCGACATCTTTGGTAAGGTTGTAACGTCACAGCCGTCATCAGGAAGCGCGGATGGAACATTGCGCATGCCTCGCAGTTCGGTCGCCGGCGCCGCCGCGCGCCATTGAATGGAACGACGGAACGAGCAGGAACAGGCGGAGACGCCAGCAACACCCAGCGGTCGCCGACGCGCAGCGTCGCTCCTGATCTCGATACTCGCTTCAACCCTGGTTGCGGTTGCCATCGCACGGCTGTACGTCCCCCGCGCCAACGTCGCGTGGGACGAATCGCAGTATCTCATGTCGGCTTATTCCATATACGGCGCAGCGCGGTCTGGCTCCATCTCCACTCTATGGCGTGCCACGGAGGAGCAGTTCGGCTATCCGCCCCTCCCCTCGTGGCTGTTCGGCATCCCCTTCGTCCCGGTAGGTTTCTCGATCGAGGGGGCACGAGTCCTGAATCTTTTCTGGTTCATTCTCGGCAACGTGATGCTGGCGGCGCTGGCAACAGTCCTCGGGGGAACTGCCGCCGGGGTGCTGAGCTCCTTGTTGTATCTGTCCTCTCCATTCATGCTGCTGTACGGCGCCGTCGCCATGCGAGAAGCGATTGGCGCGGCGTTCACGCTCTTGGCAGTCAGCCTCTACTGTCGTGCCAGAATCAACGGAAGGGTGGCAGGTTACCTCTTGACCTCGCTCGCGCTGTTTGCGCTGACGATGGTCAAGTACAATTATGGAGTGTTGGTCGCTGGCGCCATCGCTGTCGAAGCGATCGTGCATCTCGTCGGCGGCCGAGAACGCAAACGGATTCTGTTGGCCTATGCGTACTTGTACATTCCCTTCGTCCTTGCCCTCGAATCTTGGATCTTTCTGCCAACCGACAGACTGCCGGCGTTTCTAGCCGTTCTTTCGAATCCGTGGACGGTTACCAGTGGCATGACCGATTGGAGCCAGCGGCTGCTTTTCTACCCGCGAGCGATTGCGTTGATGTACAGCCCGTCCATCATCACCGGAATCCTTTTACTGTCCTCCCTCATAGCGGCACCGAAGTATTTCGCTGATTTCAGAGTCCGTTTCCTGTGGTTGTGCGTCGCACTCAATCTGCTCCTCGGCCTCATTCACTCGGGAAACATGCAGGAACGGTTCATCTTCACGGTCGTCCCGTTGCTCTTTGCGCTCGCCGCTTACGTGCTGATGAGATGGGTCCGGGTGCTCCGGAGTTGGAGTACGACCCACATGCGGCGCGCCGTGCTGGTGGCGCTCGCCCTGGTACTCGGGACGAAGCTGTTGGTCGATATGCTCCGCCTGCCCGATTATGTGTATGCGGTCGGAGCCTACAGCATGAAGAGTCCAATGTTCAACCAGGTAGATTTCCGCGACACGTGGTTCAATTACGACGTCGAAACCTGGCCCCGACAGCTTCCGCCGCCGGATGCCGAGGCGCCACGCACGGTGGTGGATTACGTGGCGAACTCCATCGACCTGTCGAAGCCCGTGTATATCGCTGGATACGCCAATGAGCTGCCACCTGATTATTTCAATCTGGTGTTCGCGTTGCACCGCGAACACGGCGAAATTCAGCCCGCGCCGTACTCATCGTATGTCGTAACCCTGCAGGTCCTGCCCACCTCGCGCTACTACACGCGCGATTATCGGATGTTCAACGAGCGCAACCAGTGGACGGTGACCCGCATAGCAGCGGAGCCGTCGCTGGCCGTGCTACGCGAGAGGAGCTTCGCGCAACTCGGCGTTGTGGTTCGTATCTATGCACCCAGCGACGAAGTCAACATGTAGGCCAGCCATTTTCCCCCCACGCGTTTGACACCAGAGCGACGTCTGTCCACAAAGGAGGCGTCATGAAGATCGTCGTGACCGGCCTGATCGCGAGCTATCCTCTTGGAGGCGTCGGCTGGGATTATCTCGCCTACGTCAGTGGCTTCCGTCGGCTCGGACACGAGGTGTTCTACCTCGAGGATACCGGGCAGTGGCTATACGACCCGCGCGCCAACACCTTCACCGCTGATGTGAGCTTCAACGTCGCGCATGTGGCGGCAACTCTGGCGCGCGCTGGAGAAGACATGCGTGACCGCTGGTCGCTGCGCGCCCCGGACGGTGCGTACCACGGCGCCACACTGGCCCAGGTTGAGCACTTTTGCTCTGGCGCGGATCTCTTCCTGAACCTGTCGGGCGCATGTTGGTTACGCGAAGCCTATCGGGGCGCGCGGCGGATCGCGTACCTAGACAGCGATCCCTGCTACAGCCAGGCAAAGCTCCTCGCGGTCGAGCAAGGCACGGCAACCGAGGATCAGGCATATTCCGTGGGGCTGATCCGCGCCCACAACTGCTTCTTCACCTTCGCCGAAAACATCAACGATTCGAGTTGTGCCATCCCCGGCTGCGGCCTCGACTGGAAGCCGACCCGGCAGCCGATCGTGCTGGAGGATTGGCCGTTCACGTTCGATGCGGATGCGCGCAGCTACACCACGGTGATGTCGTGGAAAACCGACGTGACGTTGCCGAACCTTTCCGGCATCAGGTATGGCGGCAAGGACATCGAGTTCATGAAGTTCATCGACCTCCCCTCGCGCGTATGCGTGCCGCTGCAGATCGCGCTCTCCGGTGTCGCCCCTCGCGCCCAACTGCAGCGGCACGGCTGGCAGATACTCGATGCCTACGAGCACTCCTCGACCCTCGACGCATACCGCAATTTCCTCCGTGGCTCACGGGGCGAGTGGAGCATCGCCAAGAACGCCTACGTCGCCTCGCGCAGCGGTTGGTTCAGTACGCGCAGCGCCGCCTACCTCGCGCTCGGCAAACCGGTGGTGGTGCAAGATACCGGGTTCCGCCGCTACTATCCGACGGGTGAGGGCTTGTGCGCCTTCAGCACAATCGACGAAGCCGTTGCCGCGATCGAGAACATTGAAACCAATTACCGGCACCATTGCGAAGCGGCGCGTGCCGTCGCCGAGCGGGAATTTACTGCCGAAGTAGTGCTACAACGACTCTTGAATGATGCCGGCGTCTAATCGCGTCCTCTCGCAGAGGACGAGAGAAAAGAGCACAAAAACAAGGGCATAATGGCCAAGCGCATCATGATCGCCGGCGCCGTCGCATCCCATCCGCTGGGGGGTGCCGGCAACGCGTGGGCGTTTCTGCAGTATGTCCTCGGATTCCGGCAGCTGGGCTTTGACACGTACTACGTCGAGCATATCGATGCGCAACACTGCATCGACGACGACTGGAAGCCGGCACCCTTCGCCACTTCGGCGAACGCCCGCTTTTTCCGCCACGTAATGGAGCGTTTCAACCTCAGCGATCACGCCGCCCTACTGGAATGGGAGGGCGCCGGCTCTGTCGGCTTGACACGTTCGGAGGTCGAGACCCTGGCGCGCGACACTGATCTACTGATCAACGGCTCTGGGCGCTTCCACCTCACCTCCGTCCTGAGCGCGGTGCGCCGCCGGATGTATTTGGATCTCGACCCTGGTTTCGTTCAGATCTGGCAGGAGCAGTACGGTGTGGACATGAACCTGGCGGGTCACGACGTGCACGTCACCGTCGGGTTGAATCTGGGCGCACCGGACTGTCCGCTGCCAACCTGTGGCATCCGCTGGCAGACAACTTTACCTCCTGTCGTACTCGACGAGTGGGCCACGACGGCACCCGCAGGCCCAGCGTACACCACCGTGGCCGACTGGCGCGGATACAGTCCCGTGGAGTGGAAGGGCGAGTGGTACGGTCAGAAGGCGGAGGAGTTCATGCGTATCATCGAGCTCCCGCGCCGGGTGTCGGTTCCCTTGGAACTATGCCTCGCGATTCACCCCAACGAGCCCGA
The DNA here is from genome assembly GCA_044450645.1 of Binatia bacterium. Lineage (GTDB taxonomy): Bacteria > Desulfobacterota > Binatia > HRBIN30 > HRBIN30 > JAGDMS01. Next base: position 90,641 of record JBIOJG010000015.1, on the reverse strand, counting down.
CTACGGCAAGCTGGAGGGAAACGGCTGGCGTCTGGTCACACCGCGGCAGCACTGCGCAACGCCGGACACGTACCGCGCATACCTCCGCGGCTCGCGCGGCGAGTTCACCGTAGTCAAGCACGGCTATGCCGCCGGCCGCACCGGGTGGTTCAGCGACCGCAGCGCCTGTTATCTCGCCGCCGGGCGCCCGGTGATCATGCAGGACACCGGCATCGGTTCGTATGTGCCGACGGGCACGGGCTTGCTGACCTTCACCGACCTCGAAAGCGCAGCCGAGGCGCTGGAGCGGGTCGAGCACGATTACGCGCGACAGGCGACTGCCGCACGCGTCTTCGCCCGCGAGCACCTGGATGCCCGCCGCGTACTCAGCCGCTTGGCGCAACTGGCGGGGCTGTGAGACACGCAGACAAGATCGTTCTCGCCGGCTATCTGGTGCGGTGTCCGCTCGGCGGCTACGCCTGGCAGGTCTTGCACTATCTGCTCGGGTTGCGCGCCATCGGATTTGATCCGTACTTCTATGAGGACACCGCCTACTACGGCGACTGCTTCGATCCGCTCACCGGCAACATGCACGTCCCTCCGGATGCGGGCATCGCGTTTGCAGCGGATTTGTTCCAGCGCTTCGGATTCGGGGATCGGTGGGTGTTCTGGGATGCACACCAGGATCGGCATTCCGGCCTCAGCCGTGCCGAGACCGATGCGCTCCTGAACGATGCCGGCGCGGTGATCACGCTCGCGCCGGTCAACCGCCTGCCGCGCCGCCCGAAGCAGGTAAAGATCTTCATCGATATCGATCCGGCCTTCACGCAGATCCAGGTGGCGGAAGGTGATCCGAGCTTGTGCGAGTTGCTGGCGGAGCACGATCTGCACTTCACCATTGGCGAGAACATCGGCTCGCCGGGCTGTGCCATCCCCACCGACCGCTTCGCCTGGCAGCCGACACGCCAGCCGATCGCCCTGGCATTCTGGCCGCCTTTGCCGGCCGATGTGCGGGCGCCATTCACCACCATCGGACGCTGGGACGAACGCCGCCGCGACGTCCGTTTCCAGGGTCAGGCATACTCGTGGAGCAAGCGAACGGAATGGATGACGTTCCTCGAACTTCCGGAACACAGCGGCGAATCATTTGCGATGGCAATGGACGTCGACAAGACCCCCGACGACGCCGAGTTATTGCGAGAGCATGGGTGGGAGATCACCGATCCGGTTGCGGTGTCACACGATGTGTTGACGTATCGGGACTTCATCCGAAGCTCCAAGGGCGAATTCACCGTCGCCAAGGATCTCAACGTACGCCTGGCGAGCGGTTGGTTCAGCGACCGCAGCGCATGCTATCTCGCGGCGGGACGCCCCGTGGTGACCCAGGACACAGGCTTCGGACGTGTCTTGCCAACCGGCAAAGGTCTGTTCGCGGTACGAACACTCGACGACGCGATCCGTGCTGTCACCTCCATCGCGTCCGACTACGAGGCCAACGCTCAAGCGGCGCGTGAGATTGCGGAACAGCACTTCGAGGCGGGGAAAGTGTTGACTGATCTCACCAGCCACTTGTAACAAGATCTCGCACGCGGCTTCATCCAGCGCACCTCTGCATTTTGATCGCCATTCTTGATCACGTCAGCCCGGTTTGCTATTTGCCCGTGTCGGGTATGGGAAGCGGGCACACAACACTAACCCCTAGGAGGAGGTCATTATGAAGCGGATTGTGTTCGGGATCGCCGCTCTCGCGATTCTTTCTCAGGTAGCCTGGGCAGCAGACGGCGCCGGAGTGTACGAGAAGAAGTGCAAGACGTGCCACAGCATCGGCGGGGTAGGCGGACCGATGGCAAAGAACGGTGGGGCACTTGATGCCGCTGGGGCAAAGGGCGAGGCGTACTTGAAGGAGTACATCAAGGATCCGAAGTCGAAGAAGGCGGACTCCAAAATGCCGAAGGCGACCCTCAGTGACGAAGATCTGGGCGCCGTGGTGTCGTATTTGGTGGGTTTGAAGAAGTAGTATTCGTCAAATCATGTGAGCAGCAAAGGGCGGCGGACATCAGAGCATGTCCGCCGCCTCCCGCTCGGCCTCACCGTTCGACACCAAAACTCATCGGATTGCGTTGTCGCGCCGGCAAAGGGACGGCCTTCTGTGACGGCGTCGTCGGCGCGGGGTACTGTCTGGCGTTGTGCTCACTCCCATGACAGGTCAGGGAGCATTGGCCCCGGCCGCGCCCGAACGACTGGAATTCGAGTTGCTTCGTACTTGCTGACGGCGTGACGACGGCATTGCCGGTTTTCCCACGCGCGAGGAAATTCACCAGAAAAAGATTCTGCCGTGAGCCATGGGCGTCGTGGCACACCGCGCACGAGGCCTGCTGGTCGACCACGTGCAACCGGTGCGGAAAGCCCCCGGTGTCGGAGAGCAGTGCGGTACGGTTGTGGCAGCGATAGCAGAGGGCGTAGCTCTGATACGATTCCTGGCTCGGATCACCGACCTGGTACTCGCGGACGAGGATGGGCTCGTATGCCGACCCGTGCGGCCCGCGTACGGCCCGAGTATCCGCGGCGTCGCTCTCGTCGCTGTTGTGGCAATCGGTGCATGACAAAATGGTCGAGGGGGTATAACCCGCCTCGAACCCGCTGATGGTGGGATTCCGGCCGACGGCCTCGACGGGGTGGAACGACACGTTGTTCGTGCTGAATTGCAGGCGTACATTGGTCACGTTGTCGTTACGGACGAGCATGAAGCGGGGCGCAACCAGGAAGGTCGCTTCCTCTTGCAGGCCATGGCACTTGTAACACACTTCGTACTCGGTCCGGGCCTGGCGTACGCGCCCGCCGGCGGCGTCGACGCCTGCCACCGCACCAGTGACCTCCATGGTACCGAGCGCACCGCGCGGTGGTGCGCCGGCACTGGGACGCGTACCCGCGCGCACCGAGTGCGGGTCGTGACAGTCCCCACAGGCCACGTGCCGCTTCATGAACAGCGGATCTTCATTGGGCTGATGGAGTGCCTCGGTGACCTCGACCGGATGCGAGCTCAGCGAGTTGAACGATCGGCGGACGTCCCGAGCAGCCACGCTGCCATCGTGGCAGGTGAAGCAGTCTTCGCTCACCGTGCGGTTGAGGAGAAGCCATTCGGGATGTCCCGCGGCATGCTGCCGGTGGCAGTTCTCGCAGCCGTTGTCGGCGACGCTGACGTAAGGTGTGTGCGGCCACGGATTGGCTCCCGTCCGCGTCTGCGTTGCTGGCGAGGTCGCATGCGAAGAGTCCGACCAGCCCTTGATATGGTGGCATGCGGTGCACAGACGCGCGCCGCGGTTGTCCATCACCAAGAAATGATCGAACTTGTCCTGGTGCGGATCGTGGCAAGAAGTGCACTGCATCTGGCCCGCTTTGTCGAGCCGGACCTCGGGTGGCAAGGCGCCGGGATTGGCGAGCGCGCCTTGGCGGCTTGCCAGGGCGATATCGTAGAGGAACGACACCGGGTGGTCGTCCGACAAATCGGTGCCCAGCGAGGCACGACCGGATAACGTGGCCACCGACAGATGTGCGCCGCGTGGATGCACGCGTAGGTCACCGAGAGCGAGGGTGCCGTCATGGCAGGACAGGCACAGTCGCGACGATCCGGTCGGCTGATTGATCTGTGCTTGCAGCGTGGAGCTTTCGTACAACTTGTAGCTGACGGCCGGAAGACGGTGGTTCCACAGTCCGGCGGTCGGATTGGCGTTGTGCGGCGTGTGACAGAACACGCAGATCCCCACGGTCGGAGCCGTGCCGCTCACCGCCGGCGCGCGCGGCGGTGCGCCCCGTGCCTGGGGTCCGCTGACGCTGAAGTTGTGGATCGTGTGTTCGATGCCACCCCAGGCGGGCCGCGCCAGAACCAGGCACGACAGTGCGGGCAGGCAAACGGAAACGGCGATGCGCGTGAAACGGGTCATTCCTCTGCGCCGATGAACCGAAACACCTGGACCCGTTGATTGTAGGCGTCCGCCACGTAGATCCGATCCCGGTCCGTTGCCAGGCCGTTCGGCAGCCAGAACTCGCCCGCGTCGCGGCCTTGCTTGCCAAAGCCAAGCAGAAACCGGCCACGGTAATCGAAGATCTGGACGGCGTCGAAGAGCGCGTCGACAACGTAGATGTGCCCGCGAGTGTCCACACCGATGCCCTTCGGCCGCGAGAAGTCGCCGGAGCCGTCCCCTTGGTGACCGAACGTGAAGAGGAAGTGACCGTCGGGGTCGAAGATCTGCACGCGAAAGTTGAAAAAGTCGACCACGTAGATCAGCCCGTCACGGTCGACGCACAGGTGGCTCGGCCAGTTGAATTCAGCGTCGGCCAGGCCGCGCTCGCCGAAGGCGAAGAGGAGTGTTCCATCCGGATCGTATGCCAGGACGCGGTGGGCTCCGGCATCAGCGACATAGAGGCGCCGCCGCTGGGTGTCGTATGCCAAGCTGGTTGGCCGCGCGAGGTCATCGCCTCCCCATGCATGCAGTAGCCGGCCTTCGCGGTCGAGGCGGTAGAGGCGACGGAGGTACGAATCGCTTAAATAGACCACGTTCTCTCCTGCGATTGCTACTCCCACCGGAGATACCAGGTCCTCTTCGCCCGCTTGCGTGATTTTGTGGAAGGCCCGTGCGGCCCGATCGATCAGAAACAGGGCAGGAGTCCCGGCGTCGGCAATGGCGAGAAAATCGTCCCGCGCAGCCACGCCGGTTGGCCGCACCAGCCATTCTTCCGTGGGGCCGAGGATCAGCTCGCCCAGCCGGCGAAAGAACGATTTGGCAACATGCAGATCACCGGTTCCGGTGATGCTCGTGACGTACTCGATCTTGGCGGTGTCCGGCGGTGGTGGCCAGACCAGCTTGGCGGCAGGGGTCGGCGGGGCTTCGGCGGCTTCACGCGGATTCGGTTGCGCGCACCCGGCGACGAGAAGCGCAGCCATGAACAGACTCAGCAGAGCGCCTCGCATCAGAAGAGCTTCCTGATGAGGGTGAGGGTGGCGCGCACCTCGTCGGTCTTGGCCGTACCGACTTCGCGGCGCGCGAACGCAATCGTCGGGATCAGCCGCAACCTGCCGTATTCGAATTGCGCACGCAACCCCGTGTCATAAAGACGCTCGTCCGGGGCGACGGTGTCGTCCTGCCGCAGGTAGCTCGCGAACGCATCGATGAAGAGCCGCCGCGCTGGCCGCCAGGTGGTCGTCAGGCGAGCCAGGAGGGTTTGCGTGTCACGGCTCTGCGGTCTGGAAAAATGAAAGAAACTCTCGCTCATCGTCACGTTGCATGTCAAGGTGCGCGAAGAGAGCCACGAAAGTGACTGCAGCGCATGCGGTGTCGTGAACGCCACGCGTCTCGAATCGTACGTGCGGTACTCGCCGAGGCCCGAGGCCTGGATTTGCGGGCCGGACCAGCGCACCTGCGCGCCCGCGGTCTGATCGGTGATGTCGTCAAGGAACTGGGCATTGATATTGTCACCACTCAGGAGCGATTCATCCGTCTGCTGGCGCTGGAAATAGACCGAGAACGAGTCATAGTCGATCCCCAGGTTGAAGCCTCTCGATGACGTGGCGAATTCGAGCTTGCGGGCGGTCGCAAAGCGGTAATCGATGAGAATGCCGGTCACACCTCGCGTGTGCAGGTCGCCCCCGGGCTGGATCAACAATTCAGCGAGATCGCCGACTAGCGTCACCGTGTAATCGAAGCCCTCTTTGAACACTTCTTTACCCGCCTCGTCGGTGACCACGATCGTATCCAGCTGGACGCGTGGATTGGTGAGAAAGATCGGTTGGAAATCCTGAACCGCATGCCGCTCCTGGAAAACCGGCAGCGTGCCGCTCGGCAGCGTCTGATCGTCGATGCGATAAGCGCCGCGGCCGCCCGCTGTGAACCGACCTTCGAAGGGGAGGCGCTTGGTGTAGGTGACGCCCAGCGTTCCGCCGTAGCCGAACGCCTGCCCGTTCTCGAAGTCGGAGTAATTCCCGAGCGCCTGCAGGTCCGTCCTCAGACTGCCGAAGAGCTGGTGCTGGATGCCGGCCGATCCGGCGTGAGTGAGGCTTTTGCCTGCACCGCTCACGCTGCTGTACAGCAAACTGTAATCGTAGTTGCTGGAAAAGGTCTCCGTGTGATCGATGCGCAGGGACTCGCTCGTCTGGCCCACGAGCGTTGAAAACCGCCCTTCTCGGTCGAAGATGCGGGCGCGCAAGTAGAAGTTCTTTTCGAGATACGGGCCGAAGAAATAGTGGTAGGTGACCCCACCGTCATGGGTCTGGAAGTCCAACGTCGGGAGGACCTTGTCCGCCACATCGTCGAACTCGTAATTCAGGTCCAGATCGCTCACCTCTCCCACCCGCGTGCCGTGATAGGAGGCGACATCCCGCACCTCCTCCCGGCGCGCAGAGTTGGGGCCGGAGTCGAGATTTTCGCGCACCCGTTCGTGCCGGAGGCCGAAGACCGAATCCAGCGGCATGTCGCGGAGCAGCAGAGACGAATCGTAGTTCTCCAACAACACTTTCGTCGTGCCGGCAAATTCCCGCGTCACGATATCCTCGGTGCGATTGCCAAAGGCGGTGAGGGAATACGGTTTTTCTGGAAACAGCACGGCGCTCGCATCATAGCCCAGCAGCGTACCGTTGCTGTTGCTCGGCTCTCCCGACACGGAGGCCTGCTCCTGGAAGAGCCCGAAAGTGCCGCTCAGTCCTATGCTGAGCAAGCGCGGGTCGTAAAAGTAGCCCTTACTCCCAAGCCGCAGTTCTTCGGTGTACGTCATGCGCTCGAAGTGACTGCTTGGTTCGTTCGCCACGGAGGCATCCTGCCGGTCCCACTCGTAGCCGAACAGCAGATCGGCTTCCCACTTTCGGAAATGCGGAAGCAAACTGAAGGTCGAGCGGAGGCTCGGCATGCGGACGAACCTGACGGGAGAGCTGAGCGGATTGCCGGGCTGATCCTCTGCTCGGACCGCTGGCGCGGCCCAGCACAGCACGAAGATTGAGGCAATGAGCGCGGCGATGCATCGCGGAAAGAGGGTGGCGGATTCATTCCGGCGGGGGCACATGGCACCGGGTACAGGTTTCGAACGAGGGTGCCCACGCGGTCTGACCATTGTGGCAGGCTCCGCAGGCCTTTCCCGCGTTGATGGCATCCATCGTGATTCCCTCGTTCGTCACTTCCATCGGAAAGACATCGGGGTGGCACACGAAACAGCGATAGCGGATGCGATGGAACCAGTGCGGGAAAACGGCGCTGGGAATGCCCTCTGTGATTTGCGTATCCTGGCGCGGAAAGACGATGTCGCCGGGCACCGCGTAGGCGGCGGTGAGAGAGAGGACGCAGAGCGCGGCGATGATACCCGCAGTGAGTCCGATCGAGGGTCCACTTTCCCCGTGGGAAAGGGACGTATGCCAACGCGCTGTTTCGCCTCTCATCCGCCTCCTCCCATCTGCACGTGGCAGCGCGGGCATGATGTTGCTACATCGAACGCCATTTTCCCGTGGCACTTGCCGCAGAACTGCCCGGCGAAAATGTCCCCCATCGCGATTCGGTCAGCCCCCTTCTGCATCTGGAAGATGTCGGGATGGCAGTTGGGGCACTGCAACCATTGCGTGTGGGCCGCGTGCGGAAAGATGACCTTCATATCGGGGTTCCCGGACGGCTCCAGTTCGACATCGAGCGGCAGCGGTTCTGGGGGCGTGTCTTCCTTCGGATCCAGCGACGAACGTGGCGCGATCACTCCCTGCGACAGTGCCGTCATCCAGTCGGGTGCGTCGGCCGCGTCCTTCGGCAACATCTCTACCGCCTTGTCCCACTCGGTTACCGCCTCAATTGGCGGCCCTTGGGGGCCGGGCGTCGGCGTGGAGACCGGTGTGCCTTCTGCCTTGGCAACCTTCTCCGGCAGCTGGCGACGTACCCGTTTAGCGCGGCGCGGCGGCGGTGTCGCCCCGGGAGGCGGGACGTTGTCGAACACACGGCTGAGCACTTCGTAGCGGATCGCAGGGTCGCAACCGCCGGCCGCAATGGAAAACAGGATCGTTGCGGAAAATACGGCAGTACCCATGTGCCTCGCGGCGGACACCATGACTGCTCAAGGAAAAGGGTTGTCACGACCCGGACGGGTTACGGCGCGGCAGGCGCGTTCCGTGCGTGCACATACACACGCGAGAACGCGAAGCGGTTGTCTCCCGCCATTTTGTCGGTCCCTCTGCTCCAACGGGCCGGCTCTGAAGTAGATGGAAAGAACAACCACGCGGGCAACAGAAAAGCAAGGGAATCACTCCGGGCGGAGCGCGCGGCGCCGTACGGCAGGCATGTCGATCGAACAGTAACATCCTTCTCTGGACAACCGGGAGCGACGAAGGACGGCCTAGACTGCGCTACACTCGGCGTACGCGCCGCGTGCTTTGCTACTCAGGCCGTCCAATCATCGCCGCAATCGGTTGCGATGCCGTCCGAGATCCTCTCTCTGGCTACTTGATGTGACACTTCAGGCAGAGGTAATTGGTGTCGTTCCCCGTCATCATGCCGCGTAGGAATTTCGCGTCGACGGTGAGCTTGTTGTGCGGATCATGACACGAGGCGCACTCGACGCCGAGGTTGTCTGCGCCAACAGGCGAGTTGGTCACACGGTTGATGCTGGCCGCCAGGGTGTTGTCACTGGCCTTATAGAGCACGACACCGAGGGCGGTCGGGTCACCCTGCCACTCCGCGGTGACGATGCTGGTGCCGCTGTTCCCGCCGGCATAGTGCTTCGAGCCAACGCCCGGATATGGAACCACCACGGGGTGGTTGCCGTTCATGCTGCCACCGACGCCCACCTGATGCGATGTATCGATGATTTTGCCGCTGGCATCGAGGATACCAGGCGTGACGCTAGTGGTAGTGATGAGCTGGGCTTTTTCATCGAACCAGGCAACATCGCCGACCGCTACGCTACCGTCATGGCAGGAGAGGCACTTCGGCGTCGGGCCGTTCCAGGTCTTGGTGAACGTCGGTAGACTCGTGCCAGCTGCGGTCTTCGTGTTGTCGGTCCACGAAAAGGTGTTCGACGTATCGCTATGGTTCCACAACAGCGCAGTGTGCTGCGCCTTGTGGGGCGTGTGGCAGAACGTACAGAGACCCACAGGCGTGCTGGTCGTGTAATTCGCCGCGTCGGTGAAGTCATGATTGGTTGTCGCCAGACCCGTGCCGGGATCACCTGGCGCGGCCCAGAGGACGGGCGGGCTAAGCAGTAATACTGCAGCTGCCATCCACAACAACATCTTCATCTTCATAGAAGTTAACCCCCATAATTTTCGTTTAGTGACTTTGTGACTTAGATACGTCCAATTGCCATCCCCTCCAGTGCTTTAGGTCATACGGTACCCTCCCTCGGCCGAACGCCTCCCTGGTAGTCGGTGTGCGCCCTAGTTGCTGCGAACCGTCCCTGGTACCATTGCTTCTTGCTTGTCCCGCGACGCCTTCACCGGCCCGGGCGCGCTGCCCTGCGGCGTCTGATCAGCGGTCTCAAAACTGTCATCAGCGGTCGTGTTCACGAGTTGATAAACACTCAACCGGAAGTTCTGGGTGTCGGCGACGTAGATACGGTTGTTCTTGTCGATGGCCATGCCGGCCGGGTTGTTGAGTAGCCCGGGATAGCGGCCACGACCGGCGAAGTAGAGCAGGACCTGCCCTTTCCTGTTGAAGATCTGGACGTTGGCCCAGCCTGAGTCGGCGACGTACAGATTGCCAAAGGTATCGAGAGCGAGCCCTTTGGGCCGTTCGAACTCGCCGTAGGCGGTGCCACGCTGCCCATAGGTTCTCACCACCGCTCCCGAATCGGGATCGAACGCCTGCACGCGAGCATTCATCGAGTCCGCAACGTAGACGAGCCCTGCGTCATCCACAGTCAAATAGGTCGGGAAGAGCAGATACCCCTCTTCGAAACCCTTCCCCTTGCCCAACTCTTTGACGTACTGCCCCTGCAGGTCGAAGACCCGGACTTTGTGCTCGGGCGACTTCTGATGCGAGGTGTCGGACACGTAGATGCGTCCCCGCTTCGAATCGACCGCAATGCCGGTAATGCGGATGAAGCTTGGGTGCGTAAACGTACGTACGGGCTTGCCGTCTCGGTTGAGCACGACGACCTTCTTCTCGGTCGAGTCGACGACGTACACGTTCTCGTCCGCATCGAGCGCGATCCCCAGTGGACCAGCCACCTTGGTCTGCTCTGCGGGCCAGGCTTTCACGCTCTTGTTGGCCAGGTCGAAGACGAACACGCGCTGCTGGGGAAGATCGGTCACGTACACCCGCTGTGCATCCGCGGAGACGACAATGCCCATCGGGTTCGCCAGCTCCGTCTCCGTGGTCGGGGTGCCGGCGAGAAATTCGGTGAGGTCCTTCTTCCAGTTGAAGCCGGTGGCCAGCTCATGCTCTCCAGTCAGATTGCCGACGAACTTGATGCGCGTCTTGAGTGGAGGCTCAGGCCACATCAGCTCTATGAGTTTGTCTGACGCATTGGGCTTGACGCCCGGGAAGCAGCCGCACAGGCCGAGGGCTACGATGCCGAGCAGGGCCGCTCGGGCGCCACGCCAGAGATCATGAGACGTGTACCTGGTCACGATGCATTCTTCTCGCATGACGCGATCTCCTCTTGTTCTCGCCCCCCCATGGGTCCCTGCGGCGCATGATGCGTCGGCCGCTGTCCGGACCTACGGATTCCATTCCGGCCACGTGACTGCGCAAGAGATGTGCCGCTTGTCGTCATACGGCCACCGCAGTTTCTGATTGGCTGACAGCCCACGCCGACACAGGTCAACCGAAATCGCAATGCGCAGCTTCTGCACACCGCGCAATAAATGCACAGCGGGGATCTGCAAGCGGTCTGGGGCCGTTCTTCCCGCGCAGCCTATTTCCTGGACGGAGTACGGCGCTTGCCTTTCGCCACCAGGCATGCGATCGGACAGGACAGTGCGAACCAAGATCCGGCTGGACCCTTTCCAGCGATTTCTCGCGGCCATGCTGCTGTGCAGTGGGCTCGCGATCGCCGTCCTCGGTGGTGCGGTAGACCGCCTGCTGACGCGCAACCTCTTCGACCGTGAAGCCCAGGTTACGACGGAGGCGGTGCGGGCAATGACGAACCTGGATTTGACTCCAGAACAGTTCCGCTTCGCTGCCAGCAATAACAAGGTCTGGGCCTTCGTCCACCTCACGCAGCATCTCACCAGCATTCCCGAAATTCTCCACGTCAAGGTTTACGATGAGCACGGAACGGCGGTCTGGTCCGACGATGCACAATGGATGCGAGAGGACGAACACAGCAACCCTCAGCTGGCCGCCGCGCTCAAGGGACAGCCGGGGGTAGAGGTGGCAACACCCAAGGCGTTGCGCGCCGGCGGTGGTGAGGGCTCTGACGGTCGCCGCATGCTGCAGGTTTACGTCCCGACAGCGTCATCCGACGGCAAGGTGTACGCGGTTTTCGAGATCCACAAGAACCCCGTAACCTTCTTCCGCAACCTCGACACTGCCCGGCGGATGCTGTGGCTCATATCCTTCGGAGTAGGCGCCGTGCTCTTCGTTCTCTTGGCACACATCTTTCTCCGTGCACGCCGTACCGAGATGGGACTGCATACACGCAATCGTGAGGTTGAAGCACAGCTTATCCAAGCGGAGAAACTCAGCGTCGTTGGTGAGATGGCTGCCGCAATCGCGCACGAGATCAACAATCCCCTCGGCATCATGATGGGAAAGGCCCAGGAGTTGCAGGCGATGGCGGACGAGCGTAGCTGCCCGCAACTCTGCCGCCAGGACTTCGACGTCATGGGCCGTGAGATCGGCCGCATCGCCGAGGTTGTGCGTGGCCTGCTGCTTTTTGCGCGGAAGTCCGAGACGACATTGGCGGCAACCGATGTGAACCAGGTTCTTCGCGAAACCGTGCGCTTTGTCGGGCCGTCGTTCGCACGCGTGAATGTCACGATCGTCCCCGAGCATTACGACGCGCTCCCGCTCGTACGTGCTGACGCCAACCAACTGAAGCAAGTGTTCCTCAACCTGTTGCAGAATGCGAAAGATGCGATGCCGGAGGGTGGGACAATTCGGTTGCGTACCTGGCCGAACAACGGTTGCATCCACGTGGAGGTGATTGACTCGGGCACCGGGATCCGTCCGGAGACCATCGGGCGCGTCTTTGACCCGTTCTTCTCCACGAAAAAGAGCGGCGACGGCTCGGGGCTGGGCCTCTCGGTCAGCTACGGGATCATCAAGGCTCACGGGGGCAGCATTGAGGTCAGCAGTAAAGTTGGCCATGGATCGGTTTTCCGTGTGGTTCTCCCAACTCTCGCCTAGCGCGGACAGCCAGGTATCGGCGTCCGCGTTTGATCAGGCGGACCGGTATTTTCTCGCGTTGCGCGTGGGATCCGCTGGGGCAGCAGCCGTGTGGTTATGGAGATTCGCCGCACCAGGCGTAACGCTCAAGGGCTTTGTTCTCACCGCAGCGTTCGTCGCGTACTCACTGACGCTGTATCTCCAGGTGTGGCGTCGCCCGCAGGTCCGTGCCCGCGCCTATTTGGCGGTACTCCCTGCGGATCTCGTGTTCCTCTTCCTCATCTGTCTGTGGTCAGCGGAGCCGATGTCCGGCGTGTATCTCGCGTTCTACGTGCTCGTCGCACTGCACGCGTTCTACTTCGGCGCGACGGTGGGCATCGCCGCCGCCACTGGCTTTGCCGGGTTGTACACGACCCTGTATCTCTGGCTTCCCTCGGCGCAGCGATGCGCACCGGAGGAACTGATGCTGCGGTTGGGATTTGCGTTCTTTATTGCGCACTCGCTGGCCCTGGTTTCCCGCCAGTTGCGCACCAATCGCCACCGCCTGTTCGAGGTCAATCTCCAACTGCAGCACCGCAATCAGATCCTCGAGCAGACGTACCGGCACCTGTCCGTCGGCCGTCTCGCTGCCGACGTGGCCCATCACATCAACAATCCCGCCGCGATCATCGTCGGCAAGGCAGAGGTGATGCGGCGGCAGGCGGAGCACGACGGCCTGTCACAACGCTATCTGCAGGATCTCGCCACCATCGCGGAGTCTGCATTTCGCATCGGCGGAGTTATCCGCAGCTTGCTGGCGCTTTCGCCCCAGCAGGACGGGACGCCACAAAGTGTCGACATTGCAAAGGTGACCCACGGCGTCATCCTGCTGTTCGAGAACCGAGCAACTCAGCGGCACGTCCACATTGAGCAACGCCTGACGCCGGGCTTACGGGTACACGGGCAGGAGGGCGCGTTGCGGCAGGTAGTCGTCAACCTGTTGTGCAACGCCCTCGACGCCGTGGAAGACGGCGGAGAGGTGGTCGTCGAAACCGGCCTCGGGGCGGAGCCGGAGACGGTGGAGGTGCGGGTACGCGACAATGGACACGGCATTCCGCGTGAGCACTTGGATGACGTCTTCAGCCCCTTTTTCACCACCAAGAACGGCGCCGATGGCGTCGGCCTCGGTCTTTCGCTCTCGCTGACCATCGTCCGCCGGCTCGGCGGCACGATGCGCGTTGACAGCGCAGCTGGAAGCGGCTCGACTTTCACGGTCGGTCTTCCGGTCGACGCCAGCCCCCTGGCACGTGAGGAGGCTGCATGAACACCGTCTTGGTCGTCGACGACGAACTCTCCATGGCGCTCAACATGGAGCAAGTTCTCTCGCAGGCGGGCTATGCGGTGCGCACCTGCTCCACCGGTGCCGAAGCGCTCGCCGCGCTCGCGAAGGAACCCGCCGACGTGATCCTCCTGGACCTCAAACTTCCCGATGTCTCGGGCATGACCCTGCTCGAGCGCATCAACGTGGAACGGCCGGGCTCGGTGGTGATCATGGTGACCGGCTTCGCCAGCATCGAAGCCGCGGTGGAGGCGGTGAAGAAAGGCGCCGCCGATTTTCTCGCCAAGCCCTTCCCTCCCGACGAACTCGCGTTCAAGGTGAGCAAGGCGCTCGACTACCGCCGTTTGGTTGCGGAGAATGCGTCCCTGCGGCGTCAACTCGGCGCCCTTCCGCTGCGGCCGATCGTCGGCCAGTCGCCGCCAATCCGCGCCATCATCGAAACGCTAGAAAAGCTGCATGATTCAGATTGCCGCGTGCTGATCACCGGGGAGAGCGGTACGGGTAAAGAACTCGTCGCGCGCTACTTGCATTATCACGGGCCACGCGCGGAACGCAGCTTTTTCGCCGTCAATTGCAGCGCTCTCACCGAGACGTTGATCGAGAGCGAGTTCTTCGGACACGAGAAAGGCGCGTTCACCGGTGCGATCATCACCAAGAAAGGGCTATTCGAGACGGCCGCCGGCGGCACGCTGTTTCTCGACGAAGTCGCTGAGACCAGCTCCGCCTTTCAGGCGAAACTGCTGCGCGTGATCCAGGAGAAAGAATACAAACGCGTCGGCGGCGAACGCATCATCAAGGCTGACGTGCGGATCATCGCCTCAACGAACCGCGACCTCAGCCGCATGATTACCGCCGGTACGTTCCGCGAGGACTTGTACTACCGCCTCAGTGTGGTGAACATCCACATGCCGCCGCTGCGCGAGCGCCGCGAGGATATTCCGTTGCTGCTGGACCATTTCGTTCGGATCCAAGCCATCAACGTCAAGAAACCCGTTCCCAGCATCGCCCCTGACGCGCTCGAACTCCTGCGCAGCTACTCGTGGCCGGGAAACGTGAGGGAACTCGAGAACGTCGTCGAACGGGCCATGATCATGTTGGAGGGGCCGGTGCTGCGGCGACGGGATTTCCCCTCACTCGAGCCGGCCGAGAATCGTAGCTTGCCGCAGGAGCTGACCACGCTCGAAGACTTGGAGCGTGAACTCATTCAGCGCACACTGGTCGATATGAACTGGAATAAAACCGCAGTCGCCAAGCGACTCGGCATCAGTCGCCGTGCTTTGTACGACAAAGCGTTCCGTCTCGGCATAGTGCTCGATCCACGGGACGCCGCCTGACCGCACCCTGGTCCCGTTCTCCCGCGGCTTTGACCACCCGACCTGCGTAGAGCCTGCTGCCTGTGCTATTGTTGAAAACTCTCTCCGATGGCGCCTGTGTGGGACATCCGCGAGCGGTGGGAGAAAGAATTCGCTGCGGCGGTGGAGCGCATCAGGATGTTTTCCCGGTTTGAGCGAGGCAGCGTGAGCGTGGCACTCCATAGTTCAACGGCGAGACGGCGATGGTTGGGATGGGCCTTCGCAGTGCTGCTGAGCGGGATGCTTCTAGCGCCCGTGAGATCGTGGTGCGCCGACACGGAAACCGACGCGTTGCCCACCGATCCCCTGGCGGGTCGGCAAGTCTTCCTGCAGAAGGGCTGTCCGATGTGTCATTCGATTTGGGGCGAGGGCGGCACCTTGGGTCCCGACTTGGGGAAAGTCGGGGTGTGGCAGAGTGTCATGCAACTGGCGGGAGTTTTGTGGAATCATTCGCCCGAGATGATCGAGAAGATGCGCGAGCGGCGCATCCCCCACTTGACGATCAGTACCGAGGAGATGGCGGATCTCGCGGCCTTTCTCTACTTCTTGAACTACTTCGACCGACCGGGTGACCCAAGCAAGGGCGAGCTGCTGTTTTCCGGAATGGGGTGTGCCAAGTGCCACGCCATCGGTGGTGCCGGCAAACAGGTGGGGCCGTCGCTTGATAAGTACAAACACTACTCCTCGCCCTTGTTCTTGGCCGCTGCCATGTGGAGTCACAGCCCGGCGATGGCTCTCAAAATGGGCGAGAGCGGCATCGCGCGCCCGGAGTTTTCCGACGGGGACCTGGCGCACATCTTTGCCTACATTCGGAGCGCCTCGAGCGATACGAGTACAGAAAAGAAAGACATGGCTCCCGGTAGTCCGGCGAGGGGCAGGAAGGTCTTCGAAGCGAAAGGCTGCATCAAGTGCCACAGTGTCGGTGGAACCGGCGGCCACGTTGGACCAGACCTCGCCACGGCAGATCTCCACCGCAGCGTGACAGAAGTCGCCGGCCGGCTGTGGAATCACGAGCCAAACATGTGGGCCACGATGCAGGCGCTCGGCATTTCGTTGCCACAGTTCTCTGACCAGGAGATCTCGGACCTAATGGCCTACCTGTTCTTCCTGCAGTACTTTGACCCGCCCGGTGATGCCGTGAAGGGGCACGACGTCTTTATCGAAAAGGGATGCATCCTCTGCCACTACACCCCGCGTGGCACTGAGAAACGGCTCGCCCCCGATCTCTCCCGCTCCCCTGCCCTGTCTTCTCCGTTGGCCCTTTCCTCGGCCCTGTGGAACCATGCGCCGGCGATGGAGATAAAGATTCGTGAGCGCGGCATTCCCTGGCCCCGCTTTCACGACGCTGACATGCGGGATCTGGTGGAGTACTTGCGGTCGCTGAGTTCAACACGACCGTAATGAGGATGAGCAGCAGAATGAGTGTGGCCTTCCACGTGGACGGCTCGCATAGTCACGCGAGACTCTCATAGACCGCATCGATCAGCGCCTGGCCGCGCTGGTTGTGCGCCGGCGCTGCAGCACGCGACATGTTTAGAGCGGCCCCGCGGGCGACCATGTGTGTACGACCCAAGGCAAGACGATCAGTAGTTGCACCCCATCGAAGATACCGTGAGCAATGATGCACGGCAGCAGATCTCTTTCGCGCTCGAACGTACGACCGATGATCAGCGAGATGGTGAACACGCCGACAATCATGAACGGCAGGCCATAGCTGAAATGGCTCAAAGCAAACAGAATACTCGACACCAGCAACCCGAAGCGCGGCTGAAGAAACCCACGGAAGAAGGCTTCTTCGACCGTCATCGCCACACCAACGATAATCAATCGGTAGAGGATCGGCAGCTCGGCCAGCCAGAGGATCAGCGGCGGCGCCTCGGTGGGCGCCGAGAGGCGGCCGGTCAGGCCAAACAGTCCGGCAGCGGCACCCGTAGCCATCACCGTCACAACCCAACCACCGCAGCCGGTGGCTACGCCGTGGCGGATCTTGTCCCACCAGCCACTCCAGGACAGATGAAGAAACGCGGCAAACGCAATGTCCCGGCGCAGCCGCCACCAGAGGAACAGGAATGCGGACAGGATACAGTGCCCGAACAGCAGGGAGGGGAACCAGATGGTCTCCGGATCAATCTCCTCGGCTTCCCCAAAGGACGTCACGGGGTAAAAGACAGCCACGGCGAGAATGCCGACGAGCAAGAATGCCGCGACGATCTGCGGCAACCGTTCCCGAAACTCCTCGGCATACGGACGCCACCCGGCAATCGCCAGTGTCGCCACACACAGCAGCGAGAGCAGGAGGGACAGTTGTAACTGCGACACCGCGTAACCAAACAGGGATTGCAAGGCCGGGTCAAGTCGCGGAGATCTCCAGCCCAACCTCGACACGATCCTTCGCAGCGAGCTTCTCCGTATGCCGCGCATTCAACTCGTCAAGCATCCGGCGCAGTCCCCGACGGTTGGCGAGCTGTATGCTCAGGCCCGGACGAGCGTTCAGTTCGAGGATCGAGGGACCGAGCTTGGCATCGATGACGATATCGATACCGAAGTAGCCGAGCGGAATTGCCTCGTAGCTCTGTGCCGCAGCCATGAGGATCTCGTTCCACTCGGGCACGCGCAATCCGGAGAACGGCTGTTGGGTATCGGGATGGACCACAATTGGGCGGTCCCGCCAGATGGCGTGTACCGCCCTGCCACTGTGCAAATCAAGCCCCACCCCGACGCCACCGACATGTAGGTTGGCCCGCCCGTCGGAGCTCCGTGTGGGTAGGCGCAGCATCGCCATCACCGGCACCCCGCGCACCACCAGGATGCGAATGTCCGGAATGCCTCCGGGGCTAAACGCTCCCAACGCCGGCTCCGGTGCCAAGCGGTATTCGAGGACCGCCTCGTCGCGCGCCTGACTCAGCGAGAAGGCGCCCGCAATGATGTCGGCAGCGTGCGCCACCAGGTCCATCAATCGCAGACTCGGCCCGCTGGCCTTCACCAGGCGGCCGTTGGCGCGACCAGCAATCACGACCACGCCGTCACCACCGGCGCCGCGCGCCGGCTTCAGAACGAATTCCGCGCGACGCTCGACCTCACGTGCCAACAGTCCGAGCTCGCGCTGGCGTGTGTAGCACCCAAAGGTATCCGGCACCGGGAGGCCGTGTCTGCGCAGGATCTCCTTGGTGTGTACCTTGTGGTCAACCAGCCCGATCAAACGCGGAGGGTTGAGCGGCGCCAGGAATTCCTGGTTGCGACGGTTCAAACCGAGCGCCTCCCGCCGCACTCGCCGCAGGCGTTCGATCAGGGAGTCCATCGGTCAGAGCGCCGCGTCAAATCAAAGAAACGCAAATACTCCAGCAGCCGCAAACCGCGCCACTTCCCCAAGGCAATGTCGATGGCAATGGAACAGATCAGCAATTCCGGAAAAGCCAGCAGCACCGACTGCAGACCCGTCGTGTCGATCGCCAGGTAGCAGATCGCTGCCAGGCCGAGAGTGTTGATAGTCAAACGTACGGCCTCGCGGGTACCGAACTCAGCCTGTGACGTCGAGAAGTTCTCGATCACGTTCGACATGATCACCATGGGAAAGATGCTGACGTTCATCAAGGCACCGATTCCAAACGATGCTCCGACCACCGTCAGCGCCGCCATCACGCCCGCCACCACGGCGATCAAAATCGCCAGGCGGGCAACCAACTGCAGTCGAACCCGTTGCAGCAGCGCGCGGACCAACGCGCCCACTCCGACGATCACCGCAAAGATGGCGGTCCCCCAGCGCAATCCGGTGGTGAGGAATGCTAGTGACACGATGACCGGGGAAAACGTGCCGAAGGTCTCCACGCCGATCACGGTACGGGCCACGACGATGATCGCGGCAATCACCGGGAGCACGAGGATCAGGTTCAGGGCCTGCAACGGCACCTGTGCCCGTACCCCTCGAGCCCAGGCGCCGACCACTCGGTTGCGCCAGAAACCCAAATCATCCAACACGCTCTGATTCAGCACCAGCGGCTCCAGCTCCCACTTGCGCGCCTCCTCCACCATCGGCACCCCGTCGATGACGTTGGCGCGAACCATCTCCCACAATCCCAGAAGCTCGGACGGCTGGTTCACCAGGACCACCTCGCCAGCCGACACCAAGCGATACAACACCGCTCCCAGGACTTTGCCTACCGCTTGCGGAAACTTGCCCGAGATCACGATCCGCATGTCGCCGAGGGCCAGGTTCTTCTCTCCCAGGGTCATCAACGCATACAGCCCTGCATCGTCATGCGTAGCAATCAACAGGACGTGCGCATTGCGAATGAGGCCGAGGTTGTTGTCCACCAGACGCTGCAGGTACTGCTCGCGGAAGTAACGTGACTCGAAGTGGGCGTGCAAAACCACCAGGTTGATCTGCTCCGCCTGCGCTTCTCGCAGCATGCGGTCGCTCACCGCGTCGGGCACGCTCTGGTCGGCGATCACGACGACCGAAGCAACCGGCCGTTCCACGTAACTCGCCGCCGTGCGCACCCGTTCCATACCCACCTGCGTTTCGGCGCTTCCGGTTCCTTTCAGGGCAGGATCCGGATGTCTCGCGATCGCCTCCCGGCTGGTGCGATGGATGAAGAAATCGTATTCGAGAGGCAAACCTGCCGAGTGCACGATCAACGGCAAGTCGTCGCGGTACAACGCCAGATAGTGATTCGGCAGCCAGCCGAAGTATCCACCGCTGGGGTCGAGCGGCACCCAGTTCCCGTCGAAATAGGCTTCCACCCACGAGATCGTCGCACGCTTCTTGGTCGCGTCCTCCAGTTTCAGTCCCCCAACCACGCGGGCGGGGACGCCGATGCTGCGCAGCAGCGCTGTGAGCAACCGGGCCTTGCCAGCGCTGTTCCCCCGTTCCTGCCGCAGCACCGTCAAAGCATCCTCTTGGGCCTCCCCAGGGCCGATCCGAACGAAGGCCGCAGTGTATTGAAAGAGCGCCCAAGCGGCATCTTCGACCGTGCGTGCTTCTTTGATCAAGTCACGTGCCCGACGGCGGAATTCCGGATCGCTGCTTTGCACCATCCGCGATGGCTGCAGGTATCCGCTTTCGGCATCCGGCGCGCTGTACTCCGCCAATGGCGTGGGCGGGATGGCACGCGCCGTATCGGTCAGAGCCACGTTCACGTCGTACTCGATCTGCGTCGGGTCAGCCGACGGTGCAGTGCGCGCCCAATATCCCAACAAATTGGGCTGTTCCGGTTGCTCGCGGTAGCTGAACCCGTCCATCTCCACCGAACGCCCGAGAATCTGCTGGTGGTCGTCCGACAGTGGGAGCAAGACTTGGAGGTGAGCTCCCGGCCGCGCATCTGTCATTTTGAGAGACAGTCGTACCCGCCAGTACGTCGTCACCGGTTTGTCGGGCTTCTCGCGCGGCGACAGTACCTCGGCGCCACCAGTAAACACCTCGGTACTGCGCGTCGGCTCAGGCACCCCCTGCGCCGCCGCAACCCAAACCGGCAACAGCAACGCGAGTACGCGGACGATGCGCATCGGGCTTCCCTCTAACAGCGGGAACCAGGCGGATCAAGGAACGGCGTAACTCATGACGCGTGATGCGTGATCCGTGACTGTCGAAATCCGAGTCACGAATTACGCATCAGCACTCACCATTGATCGGCACCCATGAACATGGTTTACCAAATTGCCTACGGAGGATGCCGTGACCACCCCCAGTGACGTGCGTGAAGAGGTTGTTGCCACCGTGAGACGCTTTGTCGAGCGCGAGGTGATGCCGGTGGCCAGTGAGTTGGAACATCGCAATGAGTACCCGCACGCGCTCGTCGAACGGATGAAGGAGTTGGGCCTGTTTGGCGCCACCATCCCACCGGAGTACGGTGGGCTGGGACTCGACGTCACCACCTACGCCATGGTGGTCGAAGAACTGTGCCGCGGCTGGATGAGCCTGAGCGGTGTTCTCAACACCCACCTCATGCTCGCGTATATGTTGCGCATGCACGGCACGGTGGACCAGAAGCAGCGCTACCTCCCGGCCATGGCACGGGGCGAGCACCGCGGCGCGCTGTGTCTCACCGAACCGCATGCCGGCAGTGATGTCCAGCGCATCCGTACCACCGCAGTGCGCCAGGGCGACGTCTATATCCTGAACGGCAGCAAGATGTTCATCACCAACGCGCGCTATGGGACGCTGTACGCCATTGCCGCCAAAACCGACAAAGATGCGGATCCGCCGTACCGCGGCATCAGCATGTTCGTCGGCGAGAAGGGGCCGGGCGTAACCGTGAGCCGCGACATGGAGAAGCTGGGTTACAAAGGCGTCGAGACCTGCGAGGTCAACTTCGAGGATTACGCGGTGCCCGCAGCCAACCTGATCGGCGGGAAGGAAGGCCAAGGGTTTTCCCACGTGATGGGCGGCCTCGAAGTGGGCCGGATCAATATCGCCGCCCGTGCCGTGGGCGTTGCCAAGGCGGCTTTCGCTGAAGCCATCAAGTACGCCCAGCAACGCCAGACCTTTGGAAAGCCGATCGCCGAACACCAGGCGATCCAGCTCAAGCTGGCGGACATGGCAACCAAAATCGAGGCGGCACGGCTACTCACCTATCAGGCCGCGGAGAAAAAGGACCGCGGGGAGCGGTGCGACCTGGAAGCCGGCATGGCCAAGCTGTTCGCCTCGGAAACCTGTCTCGAGGTGTCCACCGAAGCCATGCGTATCCTCGGCGGCTACGGCTACACCAACGAGTTCCCGGTCGAGCGCTACTACCGCGACGCGCCGCTGATGATCATCGGCGAAGGCACCAACGAAATCCAGCGTCTGGTGATCGCACGCCAGTTGCTGCAGCGCTACAAACTCTGACCAGAAGCGAGAACGCCGGCCACGCGCCGTCAGGCCGCCCGAGGGCTGGGCAGCGGGTGGTCCAGCGGGCGCACCGACGAAGGGGACTGTACCGCGGCTTTGCGTCTCTTCACCGGAGTGGAAGCTCTCGGCGCAAGGGTGCGCGGAAGCGAGACGACGAAGGTCGATCCCACGCCTGGCGTGCTATGCACGATTACCGTGCCTCCCTGGGCTTCCGCCAGTTTCTTCACGATGTGCAAGCCAAGCCCCATCCCCGGGGTGTAGCCACCAAGATGCACGCGCCGGTACGGGGCGAACAGCTCTTTGCACTGCGCCTCGTCCATCCCGGACCCGCTGTCCTCCACACTCACACTCACCGTCTCTGCATCGTGCGCCGTGCGGATGACTGCCGTTCCGCCTGCGTTGGTGTACTTGATGGCGTTGTCGACGAGATTCTGAACGATTCGCCCCATGTGCATGAAGTCCGCATCGATGATTGGAAGCTCAGGTTCGACTTCTTTGCGGAGCGTCACCTGCTTCAGCGAAGCCGCCCCGGACTCGATATTGAACATGTCCTCGACGATGTCGTTGAGCTGGACGGGGGCCGTTTGCAGTTGCAGCTGACCGGCCTCGATGCAGGCCGCCTGCAAGAGATTGGTGACCAGCAGGCTGACGCGGCGCACGTTCGCCTGGGCGCGCAAGAGGAGCACCCGGGCGTCCGCCGGCTTCTGCGCTTCATCTTCGAGAACCAACGCGATCAGGTTCTCCACGTTTCCGAGGGGACCGCGCAAGTCATGACTCACCGCGGCCAGCAACTCACTCTTGGCTTGTTCGCGGAGTTTGGCATCATTCGCTTCACTGCGGCCAGTACGGATTTCCGTCACGAAGTAGCCATAAAACAGTGACACGACGAAGAGGAATGGCACGCGCAGCAGCGCTGTGGATGTGAGCCGGAAATCACCACTAGGCTGAAATGACAACGTCGCCCCGTAGACGATCCCGACGAGGACGGCGCTGCCCACTGTGGTCAACAAGGACTCGCCCATGGCGGCGACAAAGATCACGAGGAAATAGAGCAAGAACAAGTCCTCGGACACATTCGGTGCCCAGATCAATCCCAAGGTGACCCAGGCAGAATCGAAGAGGACCACGCCGAAATCAAACACCGGGTGGAGCGCCCAGGCCTCTGGTATCCGCGCAACCACGAGATTCGAAGCCAGGGCCGCGGCGATCAACACCACCACACAGGCCTGAGGGTACGGCTGGGATCCGTCCAGCACCAGCAAATAGGAGAACGCGATGATGAGAACCCACCGGAGCAGGACGACCGTGTTCCTCTTGTTTGGAGGCGTCGCGTTCATTGCTTGCACTCTACAACAATGTCCGTGCCATCAGCCGGAAAGCCTATTGGTACCCACGCCGGAGTTGGATTTCAGGCCGGCGGCGCTGGCACTTCCGTGCCGTTTTCCCCAGATGCGCTGAGGACATGCTTAGCCCGAACCGGCCGTAGAATCGGAGCTGCTCGGCCCCTCAGCCTGCTGACACTGCACGTCGTAAGGCAGCTAGCTGGTCATGGGATTGGCTAGCGCGCCTCCGGGCCGACAAACACGGCTGGTTGCCCGTTGTGGTCCCTCAACCCCTGGACACCGGCAAAACGCGGGCCTTCTACGCGAGCGTACCGGCGTTCACGGAAGCCTGCGGCGTTCCTGGAGCGTCCAGCTCGACAGCCTCCTGCTCCCAACGCGCAACAAACGGGGAGGCGGCAGCGCACGCAATCACCGTACCGGCGACGACCAACAGTGACAGGGGTACAAGAATCGTCGCCTCCCAATCGCCGATCTCAATCAGGCGGAAGGTGCAGATAGCGGAGAGCCCGGCCGGCAACAGTCCGCGGGGCCCCATCACCGACAAGCCTATCCGTTCTCGCCAGTCGAATCGCAATCTGACGGTCGACAGTCCCACAGCCAGCGGGCGAGCGGCCACAATAGCGATCCCAACGAAGACACCACCGGCGACGCCGAGGTGAATGAAATCTGCCATCGACACCCGCGCAAACAGCACGATGATCACGGCGGCGATGAGCGATTCGTACAGGTTGCCGTACAACTGGACGATACGTTTCGCTGGAACGATCTCTTGACTGGACAGCAACACTCCCATGGCGATCACCGCCAGAAAACCTGAGTCCGTTTGGAACGTGTTTGAAACGGCAAACACGCCGATGACCAGCATGAAGCAAAGCGAGCGCGCTAAAGACTGCGGAATCCACTGGCGCTTTAGGAGGACGTACAAGGCTCCTCCGCCGAGCATCCCGCACAGGATGCCGACAGCGAGGGTGTCGCGCGCCGCCAACACCGATACGACACTGAACTGGCGAAAGCCACCAACCACAAGTGCTTTGAGTATCAGAATGACCAGCACGCTTCCGATCAGGTCGAGAGCAATCCCTTCTCCGGTCAGGACAGCGTTCAGCTGACCGGCCCGCCGGCGGCGGCAGAGCCCGACGGCCGCAGGAGGTCCGGTCATCGCAAGAATTGCCCCGAGCAGCACCGCCAAAGGAAAGCCACAGTCGAGGACCAGATAGGCGGCGGCGGCACTGATCAGCCAGCAGATCAGCATGCCGACGCCGGCCAGTTCGATGACCGGACTGCGGACGTCCCATACGGACCTCCCCGCACTCAGGGCTTCCAGAAACAAAACCAAGGCTAGTGATAGGGATACGACGGGAAGCAGCAGGTTCCCGAAGAGGACGTCGGGATCGAGGAGACCGGTGACCGGACCAGCCACAACACCACCGGCAACTAACAGCAACGCCGTCGGGATGCGGGCAAGCGATGCCAGCCATTGGGTCCCGATCGCCAGAATGAAGATGCCGGCCAGACTGGCGACAACCTGCGCGTCCAGCGATTTGGAGTTTCCCGTGTGGTGTTGCCGTGGAAGAAGAGCCCCCGGAGGCTGGCGGAGGGGCTTGTACGGCTTGCCGGGGGGTCTGTACTCCTCGGGACGTGGATGGTTCCAATCGTAGGGGTGGCCGCTCTTCTCCGCTAAGGTCACGGCGCACAAGCTGACCGCCAGCACGAACCATAGGACCACAAGCTTACGCTTCATCTCGCCCTCACGGCGTATACGCTTTCCCGATCGGCCATCCAGGCCTGAAGGCTGCGCACCAGATCCTCGGAATCCAGCCCGGCTTTCATATGAAACGACAGCGGCATCAATTTCAAGCGCTCAGGTCAGCGGCCACTCTCTGGCTGCACAATTCCGTCACCTGTCCGCTCGCGCGCCGGCTGCGTTCCGCTGGCGTCCGAGCATTCAAAGCGGTAGTCTTTGCCCCCGCGACACGGGAGGGGCATTATGTCTGCAACCATCGTGATTCTTCTTCTCTGGGCTGGATTTGCCGGGGGCCACATTGCGCTGTCGAGCGCGCCGATCCGTGGTCCCCTCGTAGCGAGCGTTGGTGACGCTCGTTTTCGTGCTCTGTATTCCCTGTTGGCCCTCGCCTTCTTCGTGCCGCTGGTGTGGACCTACTTCACACACAAGCATGCCGGCCCATGGCTGTGGACGTTGCCCAGGGGGACGCCTTTGCACTGGGTGATGTACGTGGGTATGCTGGTCGCCTTCACTCTGCTGTTGGCAAGCCTAGTACGGCCCAGTCCGGCGGGTCCCGTCCCGGGCGACCCCACGCCCACAGATGTGTACCGTATCACGCGTCACCCAACGTTCATGGCGTTCGCGCTCTTTGGGCTGCTCCATCTGCTACCGAATGGCAGCACGGCCGATGTTGTCTTCTTCGGAGGCTTTGTCCTGTTCGCACTCATCGGGGGCTGGCACCAGGATCAGCGTAAGCTGGCGAGCGGAGATTCTCGCTTCCGTGCGTTCCATGCCGCGACTCCATTCTTGCCGTTCACCGGAAACGCGACGTTGCAGGGACTCCGCGAGCTGAACCCAGCGGTCATTGCCGCCAGCATCGTGCTTACCATCGTCGTCCGATACTTCCACACGGCGTGGTTCGGCGGCTAGACGAACCCCACCAAAGAGTAAGGAGCTCGGGATGTCCCTGGCAATGAGCAAGGCACAGCGTGAGGCGTTTCTGGCAGGTCAGCGGGTGGGAGTTATCAGCGTCGCCGATCCGAAGCGCGGGCCACTGACGCTTCCCATTTGGTACGCCTACGAGCCGGGCAGTGCCGTGCGCTTCCTCACCGGCGCAGCGTCGACGAAGGCAAAGTTGATTCAGCAGGCTGGGCGTCTGAGCCTGTGCGTACAGGTGGAAGCACCGCCCTATCAGTATGTCAGCGTCGAAGGTCCGGTAACCATCGAAGAACCCGACTTCGAGCGCGACGTGCGTCCCATGGCATACCGTTACCTCGGCGAGCAGTTAGGCAACTGGTACCTGGAGGCCACAGCCGGGGAGCGCGCCCGCGGTACAATCCTCGTCTGCCTCACCCCCGAACGCTGGTTGAGCGTGGACTACAACAAAATGGAACGGTGATCCGCACCGAGGCCCGCGCCGACAAGCCCCTTGGGCTGGCCGATTATTCGGTCCTCTTCGACAGGTCCCTCAACAGATGCTCGACGCCGAGGCGGGCAAACTCCTGGGCCGTGAACCAGCGCGGGCCGCCACGCCAGAATTGCCACCAATTGAAGAGATTGGACGAGAGCGGCCGCTGCGTCTCATCGAATGAACCGCTCCACAGGATCTTGCCCGACTTGACCGATATTAGTTGCAGGGTGATGGCAACGGCCGCGGGCTGGCGCGCGCCGTATCCCGTGCCCACGCGTTCGACATAACGCGAGACCGTGCCAAACAGCGCTCCGTCCGCACCCACCTCTTGACCGAGGGCACGCGCGCGGGACGCGAGGTCACCTCCTGGTTTGATGCGGCTGAGGGCCTGCATCGCCGTCAGATCCGGCACCACACGCCAATCCGATGAGCTGGTCAGTACACCGTACACCTCTGCTGTCACCTTCCGCGCGGCATCTGGCGGTAATGATTCCACCCCCTCGGCCGGGGTGGCGCTCACGCGCTCAACGGACTCCATCGGCATTACGGCAAGGAGGCTGATCGGTTCGGAAATCCTCGGAATCCGGTGGAAAGGATTGCATCCGGTCAGCACCACCAGGACGAGCGCGCCCAGCAGGCACCGAAGCACTGGCTTTCTTGTCGTCCGTCCTCGGTAATCTGACCGACAGAAGGGCATGAGCAGCTCGCTAGACATCCAACTTCAACCCCAGCTCACGAAGTTGTCGCGGACCCACCGGACTCGGAGCTTCGGTCATGAGGCACACGGCGCGCTGGGTCTTGGGGAAGGCGATCACATCACGGATTGAAGTGGCGCCGCACAGGAGCATGGCGACGCGGTCGAGGCCCAAAGCGATCCCTCCATGCGGCGGCGCTCCAAACGACAACGCATCGAGCAGAAAGCCGAACTTCGAGCGGGCTTCGTTTTCGTCGAGTCCGAGCACTGCAAAAGCGCGCGACTGGAGGT
Source organism: Binatia bacterium (assembly GCA_044450645.1). Lineage (GTDB taxonomy): Bacteria > Desulfobacterota > Binatia > HRBIN30 > HRBIN30 > JAGDMS01. Next base: position 63,414 of record JBIOJG010000015.1, on the reverse strand, counting down.
CGGGGCGGTGGATACGAATGCTGCCACCACCCAGCTCCGTACCGTTGAGCACGATGTCGTACGCCAGCGCCCGCACACTCAGCGGGTCCGACTCGAGACGGTCCCAATCCTCCTCGTGCGCCGCGGTGAACGGATGGTTGATCGAGACGAAACGCTTCTCTTCGGCAGAATACTCGACCAGCGGGAAATCGGTGACCCAGACGAAAGCGTATTGGTTACTCGGGATCATGCCGAGCTGGTCGGCCAGCTTCAGGCGCAGGTTGGCAAGGGCATCGTTGACGATCTTGGGCATGTCGGCCACGAACATCAGCAAGTCACCCCTACCAGCGCTACACACCTGCTCGATGGCCGCGCGCTCCCCGGGGGCGATGAACTTGGCGATCGGTGACTGCCAACCGGCATCGGTCAGACGGACCCACGCCACACCTTTGGCGCCGTACGGGGCGACCAGATCGGGGAGCCCGTCCAGATCCTTGCGCGACAAGCGCTCGCCGTCCGGCAAGCGCAACACTTTGACGATGCCCCCGCGCTCCACCACCTCGCGAAACACCTGGAAGTCGACACGCCGCGCCACGTCGGACACGTCGGCCAGCTCGAGCTCGAAGCGCATGTCCGGGCGATCGCAGCCGAAGCGACGCATGGCCTCGTCATACGTGAGCCGGGGGATCGGGTTCGGCACCGCAATGCCCCGCAAGGCGCACGCCGCGGCCAGCATGCCTTCGGTGACGCCCATGATGTCGTCGGGCCGGATGAAGGACATCTCGACATCGATCTGCGTGAATTCCGGCTGCCGGTCGGCACGCAGGTCCTCGTCGCGGAAGCAGCGTGCGACCTGGAAGTACCGATCGAGTCCCGCCACCATGAACAGCTGTTTGAAGAGCTGCGGCGACTGCGGCAGCGCGTAGAAGCAGCCCGGATTGACGCGGCTGGGCACCAGATAATCGCGCGCCCCCTCCGGCGTGCTGCGGGTGAGTAGCGGCGTCTCGATCTCGATGAATCCCTGGCCATCGAGGTAGTCGCGCACCGCCTTCGCCAGTCGGTGGCGGAAGATCAGCCGCTCCTGCATCTCCGGGCGGCGCAAGTCGAGATAGCGATACTTGAGCCGGGTGCTCTCGGTGATCGCCGGACCACCATCGATCGGAAACGGGGTGCTGCGTGCCTGGCTCAGCAGCTTCGTCTGGGACGCCATGACCTCGATCGCGCCGGTGCCCAGGTTCGGGTTCTGCGTTTCCTCCGGCCGACGTTCGACGCGGCCGCGTACGGCCACGACGAACTCGTTGCGCAGCTCCTGCGCGAAGGCGAACGCCGACTGGTTCTGTTCCGGGTTGAACACGATCTGCACAATCCCTGAACGGTCGCGCAGGTCGACGAAAATCAGGCCGCCGTGATCACGCCGGGTGTGTACCCAGCCCATCACGGTCACGGTCTGCCCTTCGTCGCTCAGACGCAGGTCGCCGCAGTACGAGCTGCGCTTCCAGTCTGCCAGGCCCTCGGCGTTCACGCGTGCCGCTCCGCCGACAGGTGAGTGAGTCGCGCCAGCGTCTGACGCAACGCGGTCGCGGAGGACGACAGCGCAACCGCATGAGGAAAGTCGCGTTTCGCCACCATGTCCCGAACCGTCAGCACCTGAGCCGCCAGCTCGTCGTCCCCGAGGATCAGAACGTACGGAGTTCCCACCTTATCAGCCAGACGCATTTGGCTCTTCAAGCTCTTGCCTCCGCTCGCCATTTCAACACGCATCCCGTCGCAGCGCCAGCGGTGTGCCAAGTGCATCGCTTCCGCCTCGGCAGCCGAGCCCATCGGCGCGATGAACACTTCAGGACGCGACGGCCGGGCGGCCTCGTGGTCAGCCACGGCCAGCACCAGCCGCTCCACACCGAGCGCGAAGCCGACGCCGGGGGCGTCCGGGCCGCCCAGTGCCTTGACCAACCCGTCGTAACGGCCTCCGCCGCCAACCGCGTTTTGTGCGCCCAAGCCTTCGGCCACGATCTCGAAGGCCGTGCGGCAATAGTAATCGAGCCCGCGCACCATCCGCCGATTGAGCCGCGGCTCAACGCCCTCGCGCGCCAACAGCGCGCACACCGTGTCGAAGTGCGTGCGGCAGGGCGTGCACAGATAGTCGATCATAACCGGCGCATCGGCCGTGGACTCCCGGCATGCCCGGTCCTTGCAGTCCAGTAGCCGCAACGGATTCCGTTCCAAGCGCCGGCTGCAGTTCTCGCAGAGCACCTGGCGATGCGCTTCGCCGTACGCCAACAGAGCGGCGCGATACGCCGGACGGCAATCGGCGCACCCGAGCGAGTTCAGCTCGATCTGCGCGCCGCCGACCTGCAGCCGGTTGAGCAGGTCGTGCAGCAGCAGCAACACCTCCGCGTCGATGGCCGCATCGTCCCGCCCGATCACCTCGGCCCCCACTTGCGAGAATTGTCGCAGCCGTCCCTTCTGTGGCCGCTCGCGCCGGAACATCGGTCCGAAGTAGAACAGCTTCGACACGGGCTCGCGCTGGTTCAGGGCGTGCTCGACATACGCGCGCACGATCGAGGCCGTGCCTTCGGGGCGCAAGGTCAGCGATGACCCGTCGCGGTCGGCAAAGGTGTACATCTCCTTTTCGACAATATCGGTGGTCTCGCCGATCGAACGACTGAACAGCTCGGTCCGCTCCACGATCGGTATCCGGACCTCGGCGAAGGCGTATCGCGCAAACACCTCTCGGGCTTGCTGCTCAATCCACTGCCAGCGGGCACTCTCGTCTGGCAGGACGTCATGAAACCCTTTCACGGACATGATTTTCATGGGAGGAGCTTGCGCTGCAGGCGGCGAGTTAGGTATCAGAGGGGCTATTTCAAGTCAACGAACCGAGTCCACGCACGTGGGGCAAATTCAGGAAGCATCGTCCAGCAGTGACCGGAGACCGCCCCGATCACCGCGACAATCCGGTTCCCGACGTACGCCCCGCGAGCTTGACGTAACAATCTCGCCGCGTCGACGTCTAGCCCCGATGCGCGCTGCGGCCCTGTTGCTACTGGCGCTGCAGGCAGCCGGCACGGCAAGAGCACAGTCGACGACACCGGTCACGCCGACGGATACCCCTACCACCACGCAAACCAATACGCCCAGCGTCACCCCAACAGTGACGTCCACGGACACGGCAACGCCGACGGCCACGCCAACGGATACCCCTACCGCCACGCAAACCAATACGCCCAGCATCACCCCAACAGTGACGCCCACGGACACGGCGACGCCGACGGCCACGCCAACGAATACCCCTACCGCCACGCAAACCAATACGCCCAGCGTCACCCCGACAGTGACGCCCACGGACACGGCAACGCCGACGGCCACGCCAACGGATACCCCTACCGCGACGCAAACCAATACGCCCAGCGTCACCCCGACAGTGACGCCCACGAGCACGGCGACGCTGACGCCAACCGAAACTTCAACGGCGACGAGCACGCCGACAGGCACCGCCACTCTGACGCCGACGAACACGGCCACCGCGACCCCAACTCCGAGTCCCACGCCGAGCCCGACATCCTCTCCCACGCCCACTTTTACTCTTTCACCAACGACCACCAGCACCGCAACGCCGCTGCCTCCCACCGCGACAACCACGCCGACCAATAGCCCGGCGCCCACGCCGACGTTGCCCCCGAACTGTCTGACCCTCGCCCCGGCAGGCCCTGGCCTATCCGCCAATACGCCGATAAACTTCTCCGCCAACTGGCAGTGCGAGCTGACTGACGATGGCGACTTCTCCTACGTCTTTTGCGACCAGAATACCTGTCACAGCGGTCCCGCCGCCGACTTGTACACGCTGCAGGTCCCTACACCGCAGCCCGGACCGATCTCTTCGGTGAGTGTCAACATCGTGAGCCGCTCCTTCTTGGGGCTCACGGGAAGCACGGCCCGGACGCAGCTCAAGGTAGCGGGAGATATCTACAGTGGCGCCGCGAATGCCTTGACGACCACATACACTTACTACTCGACGTCCTATACCACCGATCCGAGCACCGACCTGCCATGGGCATGGTCGCAAATGGCCACGCTGCAAGCAGGGGTGGAGCACCAGGCCGCCTTGGCCCCGACGCCCGGGCTGGAAGTGGTGCGCACCACCAGGGTCTTCGTCAACGTGTGTTGGAGTCCGCCGACCCCGACGGCCAGCAACACGCCAACGGCTTCGCCAACCGCCACCCCCAGCGCCACTTCCACCCCATCGGCTACGCCGTCATTCACCGCGACCGCGTCGTCTACCGCCACGGCAACGGCAACTCCTTCAGCCTCGCCGACCGACACGGCAACGCCGTCACCGACGGAAACCGCCACGGCGACCTTCTCGGCCACGCTCACGTTCACAAGCACGGCCTCACCAACACCCACACCAACGCAGACGCCGTCGCCGACGGAGACGGCCACGGCAAGCCCCTCGGCCACACTCTCGTTCACGATTACCGCATCGCCGACACCCACGCCGACAGCAACCACAACGGCCACGGTGACCGCCACTGGCACGCCCACTTCAAGCGACACGCCGAGCCCGACCGGCACGTTTACTCCTACGCCGACGGACACGCCAACCGCCACTCCGTCTCCAACCTTTACCAGTCCGCCCCCGACCAACACCGCAGCGCCGGCACCCAACATCTCGTTCCTGCTCGCGCGCGGTGAAACCGATCCGACGGACAACCAATGGCTGTGCGCATTCAATCTCTCGACTAGCCTCGGGTTCAGCAATGGGAGCAACACCTTCCAGAATCTCGCCGGCGGTAAAGGCGGCGACCCGGTGACTTTACGGAACCTCTACCAGGTACTTTACATCGCGCCGGGGCTGAGCGCTGCTGACTACGCATACCTGCAACAGATGGTGGCCCCGGGCGGCTTGATCGAGCAGTTCGTCAGCCTGGGTGGGGTGGCGGTGATCAATGTCGCCGGGACACTCGGTGATCAGACCAACATCGCGCCAGGCCCGAGCGGTGTGGGCTTCTCCAGCGCTTCACAACACGAGGGTGAGGACATCCTCGCCCCCGACCATGCGTACATCCACGGACTCGAATTTGGCGGTCAGATGTTGGGCGTGGACGACTTCAGCAACTGGGGACCAACCGATCTGGGTACGCTGACGAACTTGCCGAGCGACGCGACCGTGGTGCTGGCCAATGGCAACCTACCGACTTGGGCGGAGTACCAATACGGATCCGGCCGGGTGATCGTCACGACGCTGACGTATTGCTGGGACCAGAAGCCCAACTCGCAACTCGCGGCAGCGCGCAATCTGCTCGGGTACAGCCGCTTCTTCTCAGGCTCGGCCATGACGCCGGCACCGACGGTCACTGCGACCGGCTCGCCGACTCCGACCCGTACCCGCAAGCCGAGCGTTACGCCGACAGCAACACTTCGACAAGCCACCCCGACCCCAACACCGACGCCGTCGGTGACCTCGACACCGTCAGTAACCCCGACGTTGACGCCCTTGCCAACGCCCTCGGTCGTCCTCGCCGACGTGATCGGCACGATTTTCGAGGAAATCGACGTGTCCGGTGCCGACGTCAACGGTGATGGCGCGGTCACCGCCGCGGACGTTCCCGCCCTGATCAAGCTCTCGCCGTAGTTCTCCGACGTCTCAGACCAAAGCGTCTCTAGTGATACGGCCGCGCCCCGCCCGACTGGCCCGGACTCAGAGGCGCACGTTCCTTTGGTGGCCCGGCCCGCTCGGCGTAGTCGAGCATGTCGCGTTCCAGACTACGAATCTGATCCACGATCCGGCTGCGCAAGGCATTCAGCTCCGGCTTCTCTTCAGCGAGCGAGTACGTCTTCAGGGCGAGCGTGCGGGCCTTGCTCTTGCCCTCATCTGCGATATCGGTAGCTTCGAAGGAGATGCGGCTCTCGCCTTCCGGCGAGTTTTGCACCGTAATCGTGGTGATCAGCCGCTTCTTCTCGGCCGACTTGGGCGTCGGTGCCGGCGTCGCCGCCACTGGACCGAGATCGAGAATGACGGGCGGCGGTCCAACCTTGGCGGCGCTGACCGCCACCATTCCCAGTGCTAGGCCGATCCAGCCTGTCCACTGCATCGTAAGCCTCCTTTGCTCATGTGCGTGCGCGTTACTGGTGAAATCAACTTCTTCCCGTTCCCCGTGAGACAGGCGACATGCTTGGCGGTGGAACGAGGGCTCAGGTAGCCGTCGCCGTGGCGGTCGCTGTAGCGCTCGCAGTCGGCGTTGGACTGAGTGTCGCCGTCGGTGTGTCGCTAGCGGTGGGCGTTGGGCTCGCCGTGAGTGTCGGTGTGGCCGTCGCAACCGGCGTATTGCTTGGCGTAGCCGTGGCACTCAGTGTTGGAGTGGAACTCGGGCTCGGTGTCGGCGTGGTGGTTGGCGTCGCGGTGATCGTCGGCGTCGCACTGGCAGTCTGCGTTGGGACGGCCGTAGGGCTTGGACTCGCCGTGGGTGTGAGTGTCGGCGTCGGCGTGTTCACCGGTGTGGCTGTGAAGGTCGGCGTGGGGGTGGGCGTCGGGCTCAGGGTGATCGTGGGCGTACTCGTGATCGTGGGCGTCCTGGTCGGCGTGAAACTTAGAGTGGGGATCGGCGTCATCGTGGGTGGTGCCGGGGTATTGGTCGGCGGTAGCGTCGGCACGCGCACCGCGATGTACTGGGGATCGCTGAGGTGACCGGCTGTGTCACGCAGTTTCATGGTCAAGATCGTGTTACCGGCCTGGAATTCCAACTCCCGCCCGATGCCTCCTGGGGCAGCCGTACAATACTGCACTGTGGTGCTCGCGTTCACGAAAGCGAGGTTTCCTTTGGCGTTATACGTGCACGGGTAGAGCGAGTCGAGCGCGACGAAGCGGCAGCCGAAATCATTCAGCGCGTTGGCGATCACTTGTGGATCGGTCGTGGAAGAATTGATTCCCGGTACGCCGCCCGGAGGCACGGTGGGCGTCACGCCCGGCCCTGTCGGCGCACTGTCGCACACGAGTGCACTTCCATTTCCAAGGTCACGGTCGGCCTCAATCTGCAGGTCAGGCAGCACCGTCGGATCCGACGGGTTGAAGTTGAAGGTGACCTTACCGGGATCCGCGCTACTGGGGCTCGAACCCTTCATGGCCTCAACCACAATGTAGAAATGGAACCCGAAGTTCGGCATGTAGAGCGTGTTGCCTTGATCGTCCGGTCCCATCGTGGGCAGCGGATACCCTTGGGAGTCCGCCAAACCGAAGAACGTGATCTGAGGCCCCAGTGACGGTGGGCGCGTCGCGGTCGGCGTCGCCGTAATCGTGGCTGTGGCTGTGATCGTCGGCGTGCCTGTCACCGTGGGCGTCGAGGTGGGCGTCCGCGTCAAGCTGGGCGTCCGTGTCAAGGTCGCCGTCAGGGTGACGGTTGCCGTCAAGGTCGGCGACGCGGTCCGGGTCAGGGTCGGCGTGCGGCTCGAGGTGGGCGTGGGCGTCATCGTCGCGGTGGCGGTTGGGCGTATTGTCCACGTGCCAGTCGGTGTGATCGTGGGCGTGCGGGTCAGCGTGAAGGTCCGCGTTATCGTCGGCGTTTGCGTCGACGTCCCCGTCACTGTCGGTGTCGGCGTGGTGGTTGGCGTCCCGGTGATCGTCGGCGTCGCACTGGGAAGCGGTGTCGGCGTGATCGTCGGGCTCTGGCTCGGTGTTGGCGTCGGGGCGGGTGGCTGCATCGCCAACTCGACGGCCGTCACGTCCGCAACGGTCACCCGGCCGTCCGAATTCACGTCGGCGGTCCCGCACGTATCCGGGGCGCCAAACAGGATGCTCATCAGCGCATCGATGTCCGCAGCATTGACCTGCCCATCGCAGTTGACGTCGCCCTTTGGCGGCGTGGGTGTCTGCCCCCAAGCGACCGCCGCACCAAATGCCAGTACCGCCACGACTGCACACAAGAGGACCCGACCTTGATTCCACAACATCTCAAACACCTTAGTGGCGAGGTTACTTACACCGATTTCCGGAGTGATGCCACCGCCGGAGACGCGCTTCAACCGGCAATCCCTTCACACGAAACCGCCAGCAGTGTCGCCGGCGCGTTCATTGACAGGCTGAATTGAGATCGGCACGCGCGGCGCATACTACTTTCCTCATGCTCGTTTTGGAAGAGGCGGCATGCCACAACCGGAAGCGGCGCCTCAAAACATTGACCTTGCGGCGGCATCCGTTTAGAACCTTCGGCTATGGCGACCCAGGACTTGGAGGAATTCCGTCGCGAGCTACGGGGCTGGCTCGCAAGCAATATCCCCGACGAATTGCGGCCGGAAAATGCCGCCCAGTTACCCGAAACCGAGCGGGTGCCACGCCTCCGCGCCTGGCAAGCGAAACTGGCCGAAGCCCGCTGGGTCGGCATCACCTGGCCCGTCGAGTACGGCGGGCGAGGCGCCTCCATTCCGGAGCAGATCGTTTACACGGAAGAAATGGTCCGTGCCGGGGCGCCGGATGTAGTTGGCAGCCTAGGCATCGGCATCGCCGGACCGCCATTGATCGCGTACGGTACGGAAGAGCAAAAGCGCCGGTTCGCCCGGCGCATTCTGACGGCGGAAGATCTCTGGTGCTTCGGCTTTTCTGAGCCGAGTGCCGGCTCGGATTTGGCCTCACTCCGAACCAAAGCGATCCTGGAAGGCGACTCCTTCATACTCAACGGCCAGAAAGTCTGGACCACGCTGGCGCACCACGCCGACTGGTGCATGGTGCTCTGCCGCACTGACCCGGAGTCGGCCCGGCGCAAGGGCATCTCCTGTTTGCTCGTCGACATGAAAAGCCCCGGCGTCACCGTGCGGCCGCTGCGCCAGATGGGCGGACAGGCGGAGTTCAACGAGGTCTTCTTCGAAAATGTGCGAGTGCCCCGTGAAAATCTCCTCGGCGAGTTGAACAATGGGTGGCAGATCGCCACCGCGGCACTCCAGAACGAACGCGGCATCCTGTACGTCGTAGAGATGCAAATCCTCCTGACCAAGGGGCGAGATGCACTCATGCGCTGGGCTCGCGAGCGTGGCGCCACCCGCGATCCCGTTACCCGCCAGGCGCTCGCCGATATCTATCTCGGCGTCGAAACCTTCCGCCACACCTGCCAGCGCACGTTGGACAAGTTGTTGCGTATGGGCATGCCCGGCCCTGAGGCATCGATCATCAAACTCCACTGGACCGAGCTCACGCAGACGATGCCGCGGGTTGGCATGTCGATTCTCGGGGCGGCCGGCTTGTTGTACGACACGCCCCGGCCGAACAGCCAGCGCTTCAATCCCGCCCAATGGCTGCAGGGAGCGTTTCTCAGTGCACCCGCCGCCAGCATCGCCTCCGGAACATCAGAGATCATGCGCGGGATCATCGCCATGCAAGTGCTCGGTCTTCCGCGGGGCGCCTAAGGCCGGCTGAGGGCTCGAACATTCAGATGCGCTAATCAGCCCACGGCGAGCGTCGCGATGGTGACGCCAGCGCCCCCTTCTCGCGCCTCTCCAGATCGGAAGCTGGCGCAGTACGGTGAGCTGGAGAGATACTCTTCGACCGCCCGTTTCAAGGCACCGCTGCCGACACCGTGGATGATGCGTACCGACTGGAAGTGGGCTTGGGCGGCTCGATCGAGAAAGCGCTCGAGCTGTGCCACCGCCTCTCTCGCGCGCAGCCCCAGTAAGGTGATCTCCCGCGGCGTGTCTTCGGGCGCGGCCGCGACGCGGATCTCGACGGAAGCCGGCGGCTGGCCGCTGAGACGCCGCAACTGGCCAGCCGGCACTTCAAAACGGAGGCTGCCGCGCTGAATTCGTGCGCGCTCTCCCTCCACCGACATCAACTGGCCACGAATTCCGGTGTCGACGACTTCAACCTGATCACCGATCTGCGGAGGACCGGAAGATACCGGCTGTTCGGCGATCTCGCTTTCGTGTTCGGCAATCGCCGCCTCTTGCTGCTGCAGCCAACGGGAGAGCGCCCGGCGATCAGCCGCGCCCCGCTCGATGGCCGCCAAAAGTTCCCGGCCTTGCTCGCGCAGCGTGCGCACGAAGTCGCGTGCCGCGCTCAGTTCATCCGCCCACCGCCGCCGCTGCTTTTCGCGCAGGTCATCCAGCAGGCGGTTGGCTTCCTGCTCGGCCCGTGCCGCGCCACGAACGCGTTCGTCGGCTTCCGCCAGACGCTCCTCGTACCGGCGGCGGCTGTCCTCCAACCGCGCCACCGCAGTCGCCAAGGCCTTTGCCTGCTCCGTACGCGCGGCTTCTGCGGCGTCGAGAACGGCCACCGGAAGCCCGAGTCGGCGGGCGATCGGCAGGGCGAGGCTCTCGCCGACGGAGTGGTACTGCAGTCGATACCGCGGCAGCATGACCGCCACATCGAAATCGACCGCGGCGGTCACGCAGGTTTCCCGGCTCAAGGCAAAGACTTTGAGGGGCGCGTAGTGCGTACTGAGAGCGACATGCGCCCCGCTGGCTTCGAGAATCTGGATCAGACCGATGCCCAGCGCCGCCCCTTCGTCCGGATCGGTACCCACTCCAGGCTCATCGAGCAAGACGAGTGCTGGCGCGTGATGTCGCTCGATGATCTCGGTCAGATTCGCGACGTGCGCCGAGAAGGTGGAGAGGTTCCGTTCGACGTTCTGCTCATCACCGATGTCGGCGTAGATCGCCTCAAAACACGGCAGGCGGCCGCCTTCGGCAACCGGAATCAACATGCCGCTCTGCGCCATGAGCGCCATCAGGCCCAGCGTCTTCAGCGCCACCGTCTTGCCACCCGTATTGGGACCGGTAATCACCAGCACGCGTTTCCCCACCGGGATGCGCAGATCGACCGGAATCAGTTCGCGCCCGGCGAACAGCAACAACGGGTGGCGCGCCTGCTCGAGAACGATCTCCTGATCAAAGCGTGGCTGCGTACAGCGGTAGCGTTGCGCAAACTTCGCACGCGCGACCAGCGCATCGATTTCCACCAGGGCCGCAAAGCTGCCGAAGAGGGTCTCGTGTTCGGCGCGCACCAACGCCGTCAAGTCGCCGAGAATCCGGCGCACCAGCCATTCCTCTTCCTTGCTGGCCATCAACAGGTGGTTGTTGAGCTCCACCGCGAACAACGGCTCGATGAATGCGGTTTCGCCGGACACCGAACGGTCCTGCACCACGCCGTCGAACTGGTTGGCCATGGCCGTTTTGATCGGGAGGACGAAGCGATTGTTGCGCAGCGTGACGTAGCGATCGCCGAGCAGCTCAGCCATCCGGGGCTGCGCCAACAGCTCTTCCAGGCGTCGCGTCAGCTTTTGCCGAAGGTGCCGAATCGTGCGCCGCACCTCTGCGAGTTCGTCACTGGCGTCGTCGCTGACATCCCCGTTTTCATCCAGAGCCCGCGCCAGCGTCTGGTGCAACGAAGGCAGTGGCACGAGTTGATCGGGCAGCTCCGCCAAAGCCGGAAACGGCTTCGCGTGTTTCTTGAAAAAGGTGCGGGTGTCGTGCAGGACGGCCAGAACGCTGCGGATCTCGAGCAGAGATTTGCCGTCGAGAACGGCGCCCTCGCGCGCCGCCGTACGCAGGGAAGCACGGATATCAGGGAACTCCGACAGCGGGATACTGCCCTGCTGCTCTAGGAGCCGGAAGCATTGCCAGGCGGCTTCCAGGGCTTGCTCCGCTCGACCGCGTTCGCCGGTCGGTACCAGCGCGCCACAGGCATCCTTCCCCGCCGGCGAGCACGCGAAGTCCGCCAGCCGCTCGCGAACGTGATCGAATTCCAGTGCAGCGAGATCGCGCGGGCGCATGGGATAGAGCTTTCAGCGATCAGCGTTCAGCCGTCAGCTTTGAGGAACAATGGCCAATACAAGACATAGCTTCAAAAGCTGAACGCTGACAGCCGACCGCTTACTTCGCACGGGCTTTCAATCGCGCCTTAACTGCCGGCAGCGATATGACCGTGGCGGATCCGGTGCTCGTCGCGGCGTCGGCGGGCGTCACGCATTCGTGCGGCGCCGCGCTCCGGGCGCTCACCGGCCGTGCCGGATGCCGCAAGATCAATCGCGCCTCGTCCACGCTGATGGGTCGGCCAAAGAGGCAGCAGGTGCGGTCACCGTCGTTGTAGTTATTCGCCCACGCCGCAAACTCCTCCGGGGACGGCTTGTGGCCGACCTCGACGGTGCAGCGGCGCACAACGAAGCCGATCATCATCTTCGGCAGCGCGGTCGGTCCGAACGTCATGGGCGCGGGTTTCATGCCGCAAAACCTCACCGAGCGTCAAGCCACGCGCACGCCGGTGCGCTCGGCGATGAGCCGATCGATCTCCTGACGTAGCCGCGGCAGCACCTGCTCGTAGCTGAAGACGCCGACTTTCACGCCCTTCCTTTTCAGATTCACGGCCGACGGACCACACCACAGGCCGAGATCGGCGTCATCGGTTTCGCCGGGACCGTTCACCCGACAACCCATCACGGCAATGGTGATGCGATACTGCTGCGCGTAGCAGGTGAGCTCCCGCACCTGCGCGGTCAGCTCAACGAAGCGCTCGTTCTCGACGCGCGAGCAACTCGGGCACGAGATGATGTTCAGTCCTTTGCCGAAGTCGGGCACCGAAATGAACCGGCGGTGCGCCACGTCGTCGAGGATGGCGCGGGCGACCTCGACCTCTTCGTGCTTGCGGTCGTTCGGGAGCGTGAGCGAGACGCGAATGGTGTCGCCGATGCCCTGCGCCAGAAGTTTTTCGAACGCCAGCCGCGTCTTGATGACGCCCTCCGGCGGCATGCCCGCCTCGGTGACACCGAGGTGGAGAGGCACGTGCGGACGCGCCGCCGCAAAGCGCGCGTTGGCCTCGACCACCTTGCGCGGATCGGAGTCCTTCAGCGACACCACGAAGCGCTCGAAGCCCATCTCCTCCATGAGGGTGCAGTGATGCACGGCCGACTGCACCATGGCTTCGAGCTGGTCGCCCGGATAGCGCGCCAGAAACTCCGGTGCCACCGAACCGCAGTTGACGCCGATGCGAACTGCACAATCCGTGTCGCGGGCAACAGACACCAGCCAGGCCACCTTGTCGCGGATCGGCTTGTCGCGTTCGACGTGGTGCAAGTGGCCCGGGTTGTACCGGATCTTGTCGACGTACAACCCCACTTTCGCAGCCAGGCGATAATTCTCCTGCAAATCGACGGCGAGCGTGGCATCCGTTTGGGCGCGGATTTCCTTCAGCGCCGCCACCTCTTTGTCGCTGTCGACGGCGATACGCACCACGGCGGCGCCCGCCAGCTGCAGCTGCCGCGTCTGGGCAACCGTCGCCTCGACGTCACGCGTCTTGGTGGCGCACATGCTTTGCACGGCCACAGGCGCGCTGCCGCCGATCTGCACCTTCCCAACAGGCACCGAGCGAGTGGGTTGCCGTATGATTGAATTCGCCATCGTGTCGATCAACTCGAAGGTAGCGAACGGGAGGTAGCGACTCAAGACGGAGATGAGGACTGACCTCCTGCCAGTCGCGCCGGGGAGAAATGCAGCAGTTCTTGGCCCGATTCCTCCAGCACGGCCGCGGCGCCGAGCCGGCCCACGGCGGCGCTGGTCGTCATGCCATGGCCACCGAGGGCGGCAACCCATACCAGCCCCTCGATGTCCGAGTCACGGCCGATGACGAAGCGCTCGTCACGCACGAACGTCCGCAAACAGGCCCAGGCAGAGGCGATGCGCACAGAAGCCAGGGCGGGAAAGGCGCGCGCGATCTTCTCGGCCAGCAGCTCCTCGGCGGCACTGTCCACCACCGGCTCACGGGGTGGATGCGGCGTCGCGTCGCACGGGCTCATCAGCAACCCGTCGCCCTCGGGGCGGAAGTAGACGTCGAGATCGTTGTGCCAGACAAACGGCCAGTCGCGGGCCACCGGACCTTCGGCAACCGTCTGAAACAAATGCCGCCGGCGTGGCGCCATCGTACGCGCTCCGATGCCAGCGAGTCCTCCAATCTCTCCGGCCCAGGCCCCCGCGGCGTTGACCAGACACCGCGTTTCGACGGCACCGCGCTCGGTCTCCACCGCTTCCACGCGGCCGTGCGCCACCCGCACCGCTGTGATGCCGCGGCGGTATTCGACACGAGCCCCGGCCCGCCGGGCTCCGGCCAGGTAGCCCTGCAGAAGTTCGTGGATGTCGACCACGCCGTCGTGCGGATTCCAGAACGCCGCGGCAAACGGGGCCCCTGCCAACACCGGCACGTGCCGCACGGCGTCATCAACATCGATCAGCTCACATTGGAGCCCCAGCTGCTTCGCGTGCTGCTGCGTCTGGCGCAACTGCGCCACGCCTGCCGTTCCAGCAACTAGCAGCGAGCCGGTGCGCCGCAACATCGGCACGGCCGAAAACCCTTCGGGCGGATTGGCGATGAAGCGCGCGCCTTCCACAGCGAGGCGCGCTTCGGCCGCTTCCGACAACACCTGAAATGCCAAGGCGGCGTTGCGCCCGGAGGCATGGACACCGGCGACCGCTTCGCGTTCGAGCACGAGGACATTCCGTACTCCGCGTTGGGTCAGATGGTACGCGGTAGCGGCGCCTGCGAACCCCGCACCGATGATCACAACATCTGCTGTTTCCACTCGTCCGTCCTCTGCACGCCAGCCTAGCCATCATGTCTAGCAACGGCAATCTGAGCCGGAACCCGGCAGTGGCTCCAACCTGCGCTTGGCTGTATAAGCTTACGATCTGGCAATGCTACCCAACGGTGTGGGAGGAAATCATGCGTCTAGTGACCTTTCTGTGTGATGGCGAGCCGCGCATCGGCGCCGAATGCCCACGCGGCATCGTGGATTTCCGCGCGGCTGCACCGTCGCTGCCGGAGACGATGCTAGCCTTCCTCGCCGCCGGACCCAAGGCGTTCGAAGCGGCACATGCAGCCGTGGCACGTGCCCTCGCGGACGGCACTGGCCTGATCGCCACCGGTCGCGTGCGCATCCTGGCACCGCTCCCGCGGCCGGGGAAGATCTTCGCCATCGGTCTCAACTACCGCGAACACGCCGCCGAGACCGGCAATCCAGTTCCCGAAGTACCGATGATCTTTTCCAAGGCGTGCACGGCCGTGATCGGACCAGGCGCCGCCATTGAACTCCCACCAGCCAGCGCGCTCATCGATTACGAAGGGGAGTTGGCCGTTGTCATCGGCACGCTCGCTAAACGGGTCATCCGTCACGACGCGCTCCAGCATGTCGCCGGCTACACCATCATGAACGACGTCACTGCGCGTGATTACCAGGCCCGCAGCGGCCACTGCATGGGGAAATCATTCGACACCTTCGCGCCGATGGGTCCCGCCCTCGTCACGACCGACGAGATCAACGACCCGAGCGGGCTCGACCTGCGCACCATCGTCAGCGGCGACGAGCTGCAGCATTCCAACACCGGCAACCTGATCTTCGACATCCCTGCGCTGATCGAGTTCATCTCCGCGGGCGTGACCCTCGAGCCGGGCGACGTCATCAGCACGGGCACGCCGGCGGGAGTCGGATATCGCCGTGAGCCACGGCGCTTTCTCAAACCGGGCGACGTTGTACGCATCGAGATCAGCGGAATTGGCGCGTTGGAGAATCCCGTCATCAGCACGGCTGGGTGAATGACGCACGGTCGACCTGCGCATGCGGTACGAACACATCGTCTTCGATCTCGACGGAACGTTGATCGACTCCCGCGCCGACCTGGCGCAGGCCATCAATCACGTGCGGCGTGCGCTCGGGTTGTTGGAGCTGTCTCTGGGTGTCGTCACCGGCTACATCGGCGAGGGGGCCCGAATACTGGTGAAGCGGTCGCTAGGACCGGCCCACGCGGATCGGCTCGAAGAGGGCCTGACATTGTTCATGCAGTACTACGGCGTGCACCTGCTGGAGCACACGCAGTTGTATCCCGGCATCGCCAAGATGCTGTCGGCGCTGGCGCAGCACGGCGCGGGACTCTCAGTGCTGTCGAACAAGCCCGAAGCGATGAGCCGCACGATCCTTGACGGTCTCGGGATTCTCTCCCTGTTTGCGGTGGTGCTGGGGGGCGATTCCTTTCCTGCACGCAAGCCCGATCCGGCAGGGCTGACCTATCTGCGCACGTTGATCGGCACAGCACCCGAAAGGCTCTTGGTGGTCGGCGATTCCCGCATCGACCTGGACACCGCGCGCGCCGGCGGCATCGACTTCTGCGGCGTCGCGTGGGGCTTCGGGCTCGCCGGCCTTCGCGCCACCGGGGCCGAACGGACCATCGAGGAACCTGCGCAGCTCTTGGCGCTCGTCGAGGGTCACAAGACAGATCGGTCACGCTTGTAGTGGCCGATAGAGCCACCCGCGGCGGATCATCCATTTCTCCATCTCTACGGCAATGAACACGACCGAAGACAGTGCCAGCGCAAGCGCTAGTTCGTCCGCGCTGAGCCGTTCGGTCTGGAAAAGGGGACGCGCCAACGGGAGATAGATGGTGCCCAGCTGGAGTACGAAAGTCAGGACCACCGCGCCCAGTAGCGGCAGGTTCGACCACACGCCCTGACGAAACAACGATTCGCGTTCCGAGCGGATGGCGAGTACGTGCCCCATCTGCGACAACGTCAGCACGGTGAAGACCATCGTCTGCCAATGCTGCGAGCCAGTGCGGTAGGCCCAGGCCTGCGTGAGCAGGGACACGCCGCCCATCAGCAGTCCGACCCAGACGATGTGCTGCCACATGCCGTGGGCAAAGAGGCTCTCGCGCGGCGGCCGCGGCGGGCGCTGCATGATCCCTCTTTCCTCGGGTTCGGCGGCCAGCGCCAGGCCAGGCAGGCCGTCGGTGACGAGGTTGATCCAGAGAATGTGGATGGGCAGGAGCGGGATGGGCAGCCCGAGGAACGGGGCCAGGAAGATGGTCCAGATCTCACCGGAGTTACCCGTCATCGCGTACTTGATGAACTTGCGGATGTTGTCGAAAATGCGCCGCCCGGCGCGGACCGCGGCGACGATGGTGGCGAAATTGTCGTCGAGCAGGATCATGTGTGCGGCTTCACGGGCCACATCGGTCCCGGTCACGCCCATCGCCACCCCGATATCAGCGCGTTTCAGCGCCGGCGCGTCGTTGACGCCATCGCCGGTCATGGCGACGAACTCACCTTTGTCCTGCAGTGCCTTGATGATCTTGATCTTCTGTTCGGGTGCGACGCGGGCGTAGACACGCACGTGCCGGACCCGGTCTTCGAACTCTTCAAGCGGCAGCCGGGCCAACTCCTGCCCACTCATCACGGCGCCGTCATCGTCGATGATACCGAGACGCGAGGCAATGGCGCGGGCAGTGGCAGGATGGTCCCCCGTAATCATCACCGGGGTGATCCCGGCGGTTTTACAGAGGGCAACGGCACCGGCAGCTTCCTCACGTGGCGGATCCATGAGACCGACGAGCCCCGCGAATATCAGGCCCCGCTCGACACCGCCAGGTGACAGATCCGCCGGGATCTCGGGCCACATCCGGTACGCCACGGCAAGCACACGCAGGCCGCGGCCGGCCATCTGTTCGGCACAGGCAAGTATCCGTCGCGTCTCGATCGCGGCAGGCCCGCGGTCATGCAGCATGCGATCACACCGCTCAATCACCCGCTCCGGAGCGCCCTTCGTAAAGGCGACGACTCCGTCGGGATGACGGTGGAAGGTGGTCATGCACTTGCGCTCCGAGTCGAATGGGATCTCGGCCATCCGCGGCGCCGTGGACGCCAGCGCCGCTTTGTCACAGCCCGCTTCCGCCGCCGCCACGTACAGAGCCACCTCCGTGGGGTCGCCGAGGATCTCGTCGCGGCCGTTGCGGCTGGCGTCGTTGCTCAACGCCAACGCTGTGAGCAACGTATGCCAGGGTTCGGCGACAACGTCATCGATGCCTCCGGGAAGTTGGATCACGCGGTCGTCGCCATACAATTGCTCGGCGCGCATCTTGTTCTGCGTCAGCGTGCCGGTCTTGTCCGAGCAGACGTAGGTAACTGACCCAAGCGTCTCGACCGCCGCCAGGCGCCGGACCAACGCATGTTGCTTCACCATGCGGTGGGCGCCGAAAGCGAGTGAGACCGTGACCACCGCGGGGAGCGCTTCCGGAATGGCCGCGACGGCCAGGCTCACCGCCGTCAGGAACATGAGCACAAGGCGCTCGCCGCGGAGCAAGCCCACGGCAAAGACCACCACGCACACGGCAATTGCGGCCAACGCCAGCCGCCGGCCAAACTCCGTCAAGCGCTTCTGCAGAGGGGTCTGCGGCTCCGCTGCTCGACTGAGGAGCGTGGCGATTTTGCCCAACTCCGTCTGCATGCCCGTCGCCACCACCACGCCGATTGCCCGGCCGTAACTCGCGACCGTGCCCTTGTAGGCCATGTTGAGGCGATCACCCAAGGGCAGATCCGCCTCGCTCAACGCCGTCACGCGCTTGTCGACGGGGACCGACTCACCGGTCAGCGCCGCTTCCTCCACCTTGAACTGTGCGGTTTCCACTAGCCGCAGATCTGCCGGCACAATGCTGCCGGCCTCGAGCAGAACGACGTCACCGGTCACAAGGTCGGAAGCGACAACCGTTTGCACCTGCCCCCCGCGCCGCACCGTGGCCGAGGGCGCCGCCAGCAGTTTCAGTGCGGCGACGGCGCGTTCGGCACGGTACTCCTGGACGAAGCCTATGACGCCGTTGATGAGCACAATCACCACAATGGCGATCGCGTCCGGTGGATCGCCGATCATTCCCGACACGACCGCCGCCGCAATCAGGACGAGGATCATGAAATCGGTGAACTGATCCAGCAGCATCCGCCACGGAGCGCGCCGATGCGTTTCTTCTATGGCATTTCTGCCGTGGAGGGTGAGGCGGCGCTGAGCTTCAACTGGGTCGAGTCCTGTGTGCAGATGACTCTCCAGCCGACTGGCGGTGTCTTCAGGTGAGAGCGTGTGCCAGGGAATATCGCCCATATCCCTCGCCGGTCAGGTCTACTGACGCGACGCTTGTCGCACAGCTGCGTTCGCGGGAATCGTGAAGTAAAATGTCGCCCCGCGTTCCACCGCGCCCTCCGCCCAGACTCGGCCGCCGTGACGACGGATGATGCGCTGCACCGTGGCCAGACCGATGCCGGTGCCCTCGAAGTCCTCAGCACCGTGTAGGCGCTGGAAGGCGCCGAAAAGCTTATCAGCGTACGCCATATCGAATCCCGCCCCGTCGTCGCGTACGAAGTAGATCCGCTGCCCGTTCTCCTGGGTGACACCGAACTCGATGCGCGCCGTGGCGTGCTTGCTGGTGTACTTCCACGCATTGCCCAGGAGGTTCTCCAGCGCCACGCGGAGCAACCCAGGGTCCCCCTGCGCGACCACGCCATCGGTGACGACACACTCCACTCGCCGTTCAGGCTGCGCGGTCTGCAACTGGGCCACAATCGCCCGCGTCAGTGCCGTCAGATCCACGCTCTCCCAATGTATCTCGGCGCGAGTGATGCGCGAGAGCGTCAGCAAATCGTTGATCAGCTCATCCATGCGTTGGGCACCCTCGCGCACCCGCTGCAGGTAGTGCTCGCCCTGCGCCTCCAACCGCTTGGCGTAGCGGTCCAGGAGCATTTTGCTGAAGCCGTCGATGGCCCGTAGCGGTGCGCGCAGGTCGTGCGATACGGAGTAGCTGAAGGCTTCCAGCTCCTTGTTGACGGCTTCCAGCTGGGCGGTGCGCTCGCGCACGCGCTGCTCCAGCTCAGCGTTCAGTCTGCGAGCCGCGTCCTCCGACTTGCGCAGCGCTTCCTCGGCGCGCTTGCGCTCGGTGACTTCGTTGAGGGAGAAGACGAGGTATTCGACTTCACCTCGCTGGTCGAGAATGGGCACCAGCGTCCAGTCCCAATACGTCAGTCCGCGCTCCGGCTGGTCAGGGAAAACGAACGCTCTCGTGAAGGTTTCAAACGGCCGTTTGGTTCGGACGACGTCATCAAAGATGAGCTTGGTGTCGGAAGGATACATGTCGAAATGGTTTCGACCGGCGAACTCGGTGATGTCTCTCCGGCACGCTCGGGCGTAGGCCTCATTGACACGAACGAAGTTGTAGTCTCGATCCAGGATAACCAGGCAGCTGACGCTATGATTGAAGAACGTCTCAGCCAGCTTGAACTGCTCGACGGCTGTTCGCTGAACCTCCTTGCGCTCGATGGCATACTGAATTGCCCGGACCAGCCGCGGCCCGTTCACCTGTCCTTTCACCAGATAGTCTTGTGCTCCCGACCCCACCGCCCGCACGGCCGTGTCCTCGTCATCGAGACCAGTGAGGATGACCACCGGCGCATCGGGGACTTCGGCCTGCACCCGGGCAAAGGTCTCCATTCCTTCACTGTCCGGAAGGAAAAGATCCAGCAAGACCGCATCGAACTTACGCGCCACCAGCCGCTGCAGCGCACCGGCGAGATCGCCGATGCACTCGGTATCGAAGGCCTGCAGCTTGGCTTTGCGCAGCAGTTCCTGGATCAGGCGGGCATCACCAGGACTGTCTTCGACGACCAAAATATGCCGCGGGGCAGTCGTCATCGCGCTCCGTTCGGTGGCAACTTGACGATCTCCAGCCAGAAGTCCTCGATCGACCTGACCACGGCGATGAACTGCGTCAGGTCGACCGGCTTGGCGACGTAGGCGTTGGCGTGGAGGTCATAGCTGCGGGCGATGTCCTGCTCGGCTTGCGAGCTGGTGAGGACCACCACCGGGATGCGTCGCAGCGACTCGTGGGTCTTAATTTCGGCCAGCACCTCTAAGCCATCCTTTCTCGGGAGCTTCAGGTCGAGCAAGATCAGGTCGGGACGGACGGCATGGGCGTAAGCGCCTCGCTGGTGCAGGAAATCGAGCGCCGCTTCCCCATCCTCCACGACGTGCATGGTGTTGCGCACCTTGGCGTCGCGGAGCGCTTCCCGCGTCAGGCGCACATCCCCGGGATTGTCTTCGACCATCAAGATCTCGATCAGCTCTGGCCTGCCATTGACCTCGTGCATCCGGGATAGTGAAAAAGAAGGTCGAGCCTTTGCCCGGTTCCGACTCGACCCAGATGCACCCGCCATGACGTTCGACGATGCGCTTGCAGATCGCCAGGCCGATTCCGGTTCCCGGATAGTCCGCCCGGCCATGCAGGCGTTGGAAAATCACGAAGATGCGCTCGAAGTGCTGTGGGGCGATACCGATACCGTTGTCGTGCACGGAAAACAGCCAGCCCGCGTCCTGTCGCCGGGCGGCGACGTGCACGCGCGGCGGTGCCGCGCCACGGAACTTGATGGCGTTGCCGATCAGGTTCTGCAGCAACCGCATCATTTGCAGGTCGTCGGCGATGACCGTCGGCAGGGGGTCATGGGTCACGACGGCTCCGGTTGTCGCGATCGTCTCCTGGAGGTTGGCCAACACGTCGTCGAGCACCGTCTCACAGGCGGTGGGCGCAAACTCCTTCCCGCGCGTGCCGACGCGGGAATAGTCCAACAGATCGTTCACCAGGCGCCGCATCCGGGTGGCGCCGTCGACGGCGTAGGCGATGAACTCGTCCGCATCCGCATCGAGTTTGCCCTTGTAGCGTTGTGCCAGGAGATCGACGTAACTCGCCACCATGCGCAGGGGCTCTTGCAGGTCGTGCGAGGCCACGTAGGCGAACTGCTGCAGCTCGGCGTTGGAGCGCTCCAGCTCGGCGGCGGTCCGCCGTAGCGTTTCCTCGGCCCGCTTGCGCTCCGTGATGTCGCGCGCGATCGTTGAAGCGCCGACAACGGTCCCCCGCGCGTCCGCGATCGCCGAGATGGTCAGCGAGACGTCGATTCGTTGACCGTCCTTGCGGACCCGTACGGTCTCGAGGTGCGCGACGCGTTCGCCGCGCCTGATCCGGTCGAAAATCGCCGGCAGATCGTCCAGGTGCCCGGACGGGACCAGGATCGAGATCGGCCGGCCGATCATTTCCTCAGCCGCGTAGCCGTACATCTTCTGCGCCCCGGCGTTCCAGCTGGTGATGATCCCATCCAAGGTCTTGCCGATGATCGCGTCGTCCGACGACTCGACGATCGCCGCCAGCCGGAGGCGTGCTTCGTTTGCCGCTATCTTCTCGTCTAGTACCTGGGTGCGTTGGTGCTGCCACTGACTGCGCAGCAACGCCGCCAGGGTCAAAATGATCAAACCAGCGACGCCCGCTTCCAGCCGGGCGACGGCGTGAAAGTCGGCGAGGGCCTCGGCTTCATCGATCTTATGTACCAGTCCCCAGTTCGTGAGCGCGATACGCCGTGTTGCCCCAAACACAAGGACGCCGCGATAGTCGGTGAACTCGCCGAACCGCTTCTCTCCCTGCAGCGCCAGGCGAGCCGGCGAAGGCGCCGAGTGAATCAGCAGGCGAAGCTGTCGGCTGTTCGCGGGACGGTGACGAAGTGGGTTGAGAAAAACTATGCCGTCGCCCTCGCGCCGGACGAGCAGCGCCTCGCCGGTACGGCTCGGCACCCTCTCCCCCGCGAGAAGCGGGAACAGCGTCTCGGCCGCGGCCGCCACCATCGTTACGGTGCCGATCACATCGGGGCTAGGCTCGCTCTGAACCGTGGCGGGATCGTCGACCGCGAAGATCGGGACGGTAACGCTAATCATGCTCGACTCGGGGACGTCGCCAAGGAGAGCGATCTGAAGGCGCCGCTCGCGGATGACGGTTTGTGCGATGGCCGAGGCAGCGGCATCGAGCGCGGGTGCATCGGGCGACTGCGCGACGACCTGCCCCGTGGGATTCAGCACGTAAAAGCCGCGAACCCCCTGGGCAACGGCAGCTCGGGCGAGGTACGGGGTGATCTGTTGCCGGAACCACGTGCGAAGATCCGGCTCGCCGCCGGGCAAGCCGGTCAAGGCCGCGCGGATGGACGGCGCCGCAGCGAGCACCTCGGCGTCGGCGCACCAACCGGCGAGCCCATCGGAGAGGCGGGCGTCCATCACGTCCGCAGCAGCGTTCTCCCGCATCTCCCAGTAGGCCAGTACGTGGCGGCGCTCGTACATGATGATCCACCACACGGCGCCGGCAATGAGTGCGAACGTCACCAGCCACGCTGCGACGTAGAGCCGGCGGCTGGGCATGGGCTTGAGCACTGTGGATGGTGGCATTGACGCTGCGAGTTGAGTCATCAGGCTGCCCTCAGGGAAACATATGACCCGGCAAACAGCGGTGCCCCACGCGTTCGGCTCTAACGGCCAGTGGATGCACATCAGCCAT
Source organism: Binatia bacterium (assembly GCA_044450645.1). Lineage (GTDB taxonomy): Bacteria > Desulfobacterota > Binatia > HRBIN30 > HRBIN30 > JAGDMS01. Next base: position 40,299 of record JBIOJG010000015.1, on the reverse strand, counting down.
GCTCTTACCGTCAGACCGCCCCCACCCAAAGAGCGCAGGCAAAAACTGGGCCGGCAAGTGCGCTCGGCGGAATAAGGAAGACGAATGAAATCAGCAGGATTTTTCCCGTGGGAACGAGTCAAGAAGGAGGTCGTTCCCGTTCTTAGGAGGCCCTGCACTGCTCGTGGGCAATTCCCCCTGGGCTGGTTACCGGAGCGGTTACCGAATTGCCGGCGGGATCACGCTGGCACTCGCAGGCGTAGCGGTGTGGGGGCTGACGCCGGCAGCAGCTCGCCGCGCTCGTCCTTCCAAGATCAGGAAACCCGGGGCGGTCAGCGCCAGTATCACCGCCGAAACAAGCCACGCGACCGGAATGCCGAAGGCGCGCGCCACCAGGCCGAGGCACACCAGGCCGAGGCCGCCACCCAGCGTGAGGCACATCGCGCGTACCGACAACACGGTGGCGCGTTGTGCCGCCGCAATGTGTTCGTTCATCCACGCTTGCAGCAGCGGTTCGCTGACGCCGAAACCCATTTCCATCAGCAACAGGCCAGCCAGTGCAGGGCCGAAGCCGGTCGCCAGACCCACCACGGCCAGCATGCTTCCACGCCAGAGGACAACGAGGCCGAGCACCCGTTCGCGCCCGTAGCCTCTGAGCCATCGCAGGATCAGCGCACTGCCGGCGATCGAGGCCAGGTTCAGCAGCGCCCAGATCCACCCCATCAACCAGGCGCCTTCGCCCGTGAGCGCCTGCATGCGCGGCTGCCAGAACATGGTGGTGGGCATGGTGGCAAAGGTCACCGCGAACGTCAGCCCGCAGAGAAGGAGCAACACCGGTGCGCGGCGTACCGTACGTAAACCCTCACCTACGGTGCGTAGCAGCGAGCGGCGGGCGCGCATGGCTGCATCGGGGCGGGAGCGCGCCTCGTGCATCCACACCGCCGCAACGATACCGGTCAGCCCGAAGGCCCCCGCCCCCGCCAACCACGGCAGGGTCAGGTCACGCTGAGCCAGGTAGCCGCCGGTCACGCCACCGGCGATGATCGCCGTCCGGGCAACCATCTGGGCCCGAGCAAAGAAGCGGTCGGCGGGCCGCGCGTCACCTTCACCCTGCATGCCATCCACCGCCCAGGCATCCAGCGCACCATTGGCCAGCGTCGAGCCCAGCGCATCGATGAACTCCGCCACCACGAAATCGCGAAACCCGCCGGCGTAGGCGTACAACGCGAATGCCACCATGCGGATCACGCAGCTCAGCAGGAAGGCCGTCTTGCGGCCGGCGAGATCGGCAAAGGCACCCGTCGGCACCTCAAACACGAAGGACACGATCCAGTACACCGCCGGGACGGCGCTCATCTGGAACAGATCGAGACCGCGGTCGAGCAGAAACAGCGCGTACATCGGCCCGATGAACGACCACGAGAAATTGTAGAGGGCGAAGACCAGATAGTACGTGCGCTCGGTGCGGGTCATAAGAGGATACTACTCGTATCCCGTGTGCCCGGACCAACACAACGCCGGCGCTTCTACGCTTGTCGTCAACCGTCACCGCGGGGAGCCGTTGCCGGACCCTCGGCGGTCCCCGCTTTCTTCGGGGCACTCGCAATGTGAGTCCAGGCTTCGGTGCCGCGGGCGAGCCCGTTCCCGCCTCGTTCTGCTTCAGGGCTGCGCCGGCCGCAAGGAGCGGAGATATTCCACGAGATCCCGCACCTCATCCGCCTGGAAGCGCGGCCAGGGCAGCCCGCGTTCACGGATCTGGGATTCCATCACGGGCGCGTGGTTCCACATGGCAGAGGACAGTGCGACGGGGGATGTCAGGGCTGTGGAGGCCGATAGATCCGGGGCGAACCGCTTCTCCGCACCGCGAGGCGCGTAGTGGCACAGGACGCACCCCTTATCCATGAAGAGTTCTTGCCCTTTGGCCACGTCGCCGGGGGGATCGAAGTACTGGAGGAAGAAGAGGTACGCAATCAAATCCGAAAGCTCTTGGTCGGAAAATTCCGGCAGGGACAGCCCGAGGGTCTGCATCTTGGCCCACATCCCCGGCTGGTGGTTCCACATCAGACCCGCGACCTCAGTGACACTGCGGTGGAGCTGCATCTGTCCGAGGTCGGGTCCAACGTGGCCCCCCGTTCCCCGCACCGCGTGGCACCGCACGCAGCCCTTGCTGGCAAAAACGTCCTCGCCGCGGGCAGGGCTGCCCGGCACCATGTAGATCTTCTCCGTGCTGTGCTCCTCGGACGCGTTCTGGATGTAGGCAAAAATATGTCCGAGATCCCCGTCTCCGAAGTCGGGCCGGTGGACATTACTCTCCCCCATCTTTTTCGCCATGTCGCCGCTGTGACGCCACATGGCTCCAGCCAGAAACAGCGGCGAGGCAAGGCGTTTGTACCTATCCAGCGGCAGTCCGATATGTCCGCCCCGTCCCCCCACCGAGTGACATTTGCCGCATTGCTTTTCGGCGAAGAGCGCCTCCCCGGTGCGCGCATCGCCGGGGAGATCAAAGTAGTTCAAGAAGTACAGAAAGGCCGCGAGATCGGCCATCTCCGCGGGGCTGATGCTCGGGCGGAGGATGCGCCGCTCGCGCATCTTCTCGATCATTTCGGGAGAATGATTCCACAGGACGCCGGCGAGCTGCATGACGCTGTCCCACACACCGGCTTTGCCCAAGTCCGGGCCGAGAGTCCCCCCCTCACCCCAGATCGCGTGGCACTTGTTGCAGCCCTTCTCGACGAACACCTGCTTGCCTGCGAGCGGATCAGCCGGCAGGCCATCCGTACCGCTCTGCGCCGCAAGAGTCACGACCGGCAAGAGGCACAACGTGCCCAGAAGCAGAGTGAATGTCACTCCTAGTGAGCGCCTGCGCACGGATTCTCGATTGCGGATCATCATACTCACGCCGCTGCTTCCTCCACGCCGGGAAGGTACCCCTTGATCCGTTCCACCGCCTCGTCGAATCCCTTTTCTCTCCCCTCTCGGATCTCCCACACCGAGATGATCGGGAACAGTTTGGAGAAGACGACGTACAAGAGGATGAAGGCGGCAAAACATCCGGCCGTCAAAGAGAACTCCACCCACGTCGGATGATAGAAGCCACGCTCATACGGGAGACGAGGGTTGACCAAGGTCGGAATCACAATGGTGAAGCGCTCCAACCACATGCCGATCAGCACCGCCACGGAGGCGATGACCGTACCGGCCACGGTGCGGTGCAGCGCGAGTATCGGTAGCGGTATGACGAAACAACAGACCACCATCGTCCAGAAGAAGGGCGCGTACGGCCCCGTCACCTTGGCATAGAACACCGCCATGTGCGCCGGGTCGGATCCGTAATAGGTGGTCAAGTGTTCCGCGAAGGTGAAGTAGAACCACAGCAAGGTCATCACCAGAAGGAGAATCCCCAGATTGTTGAAATGAATCGGGCGGAGATAATCCTCCAAGTGGTATGCCCAGCGCAGGATCGCCATGGCGATGATGAGGGCGCCGATTCCGGAGAAAATGGCCCCGACGACGAAGTAAGGTCCGAAAATCGTCGAATGCCACATCGGCTGGATGGTCATGCCGAACACCCAGGAGACCACGGTGTGAACGGACACGGCAATGGGAATCACCAAGATAGCCATGATCGCGATGCCGCGGTCGAGCCACCGGTGTTGTCGCTCGCTCCCGCTCCAGCCGAGCGCGAGCAACCGATAGAACCAGCGCCGTTTCGTGGTGCGGTCACGGATCAGCGCGATGTCCGGGATCAGTGGCAGATACAGGTAAATGGTGCTGCCGGTCAGATAGCAGGTGACGCTGATGACGTCCCACAGGAGGGGAGACCGCAGGTGGCCATAGTAGAGAACGTAAAGGGCCCGGTCTGGACGCCCCATGTCAAGCAAGATGTTGCTCATGCCGATGAACAACACGAGCACGGTGATCACTTCGGCCGAGCGGGTGATGGCGCGCCGCCATTCCGCGTTGCACAGACGCAGGATGGCCGAGATCAGGGTGCCGGCGTGGCTGATGCCGATGAAGAACACGAAGTTGGTGATGTAGAAGCCCCACATCACGGGGCGGTTGAGGCCGGTGATCCCCAACCCCTGGCGCATCTGCGTCACCCACGTGAAGCCCGCCCAGGCGACGATCGCGAGGAGGAGCGCCACGACGAGGTAAAACCTCCAGCCGGTCTCGAGGACCGGCTGGAACAGAATGGCGTCCCCGCCCCGCTCAGGTCTTGCTGCCGCCATACCATTCTCCTTCGCGCAGGTAATACACCTTCGGCTCCGTGCCCAATTCCTCCATCACGCGAAAGGCGCGAGCGCTCTTCGCCTGATACGCGACCGCGCTGTTGGGGTCGTCGAGATTGCCGAAATACATGGCGCCGCTCGGACAGGTCTCAACGCATGCGGGAACGTATTCCCCTTCCCGCAGCTCCCTCCCCTCGGCCCGCGCGTCTTCCCGCACCCGTTGCAACCGGTGGTGGCAGAAGGTGCATTTCTCCACGATACCCTTGGGACGGATCGCCACATCGGGGCTCAGATAGTTCTCCATCTCCGGCGGCCACGAGGGCCGGTACCAGTTGAAGTACTTCACCGTGTAGGGGCAGTTGTTGGTGCAGTAGCGACACCCGATACAACGCGGATAGATCTGCGCCACCAGCCCTTCGGGGTTCTTGTAGGTTGCCCGCACGGGGCAGACCTTGGTGCACGGAGGATTGTCGCACTGCATACAGGGTCGCGGCAGGTAGCGCGCCCGGACGTTAGGGTACTCTCCTTCGATAGTGACGAGCACCTCCATCCAGGAGATCACCCTGCCTTTGGCTGCCTCCGCGGGCTCCGCAAATGGGACGTTGTTCTCCACTTTGCACGCCACCACGCAAGCTTGGCAGCCCGTACATTTGTCGAGGTCGATGACCATTCCCCAGCGCGGCATGAGGTTCGCCTTATGCTTTGCGGACTTGGACCCGCGTGGCCCCAGTCGCCGTCAGGCCGGCGAGATAGTCGTACTCACTAGCAGTGATTTGCATTGGATTTACCCCGATCCCCTTGGCCCAACGCCCATACGCGGTGTGGCCCAAGTTGGCAGGGATGCTCACCACCCGGGGCATCGCGGCCGGGTTGAGCCTTGCCCGCACTTTGACTTTGCCGGCCGGGGATTCCAGCCAGACAAGATCGCCGTCACCGATCTCGATCTGCTGCGCCGTTTGCGGATTGACCTCGATCCAGGACTCCCAGCGCATGCCGACGTGCGGACCGAGTATTTCCTGCAGAAAGGGTTGGTCGCCGTTGCGCCCGGTGGGCACGGGCATCAGCCGCATGATGTTCAGGTGAAAGGGGTATTGCTCAACGGCACCGGCGAAACGTGGCGGTTCGAAATGGGGAAGGCACACACTGTCTCCGCGCACAGCCAGCTTCAAATCAGCAGGCGCATTCCCGACATCGTGCTTCCCGGTTCCATTTCCACTCACCAGCCCAGCAAGCGTCTTCTTCAGCGCCAGAGAGTAGAACTCGAACTTTCCGGAAGTCGTCTGGAATACCCGATCCCACTGGCGGAACTGATAGACGGGGTCCCACCATCCGCCCTTGTCCTGCAAGTCGGCCCACAACTCATCGAAGGTATGGTACGGAGACGACCACCACCCCCGTTCCTCCAGCAGGGCGGTCCACGGTTTGTCGGTAAACAGCTCGACGACCGCGCCCCTGCGGGCTTCATGGATGCCGGTCACACGGTAGCGGAGCACCTCGAGAAAATCGGTCCACGGGAACGCCTGAGCCACAGAACCGCCGACCTGTTTGGCGATCTTGATCAGCGCATCGCCCGTATGCATGGTGTCGTACAGCGGGGGAACCACGGGCTGCCGGAGACCGAAAAGCGAGTAGGGCATCACCGCCGGGGCGGGTACGTCCTCCCATCTCTCCAAGTAGGTATGGTCGGGGAGAATGACATCAGCGTAGGTGCTGCTCTCGTCGAGAAAAGGCGAGAAGCTCACGATGAAGGGAACCTTCTCGAGCGCCTGGGAGACGCGCTCGGGCTCCGGCAACGAAAAGAGAGGATTGGCGTAGTAGAGAAAGAGCGCGTTCGCTTTATAGGCCTTCTCCTCAACGATGGCCTGTGACAACGCCGAAGACACATGCCGCGCCAGAGGGAATTCCGGGCTCGATGCCCGGTCCAGCCGCACTCGCGCCATGCCCTGCCGCGCCGTCTCGTCCAGCTTGACGTCCGGCAACTCCTTCAGCGGCAGTGCCCGCGGAAACACCACCCCGCCTGTCACATCGATGCTTCCGGCCAACGCGTTCAATGCGTGAATCGCCATCTGGCTGTAGACGGCGTTGGTTGACGCCGTCTCGCCGAGCGCGATGGCGGGCCTGTGGCTGGCGAAGTCTTTGGCGATCCGCAGGACCGTAGCGACCGGCACACCGGTGACGCGTGCGACCTCATCCGGATTGTACTCTTGGAGCACCAGCCTCCTGAAACCGAGATGACTGGTCCCGTCCGCGTCCTGCCAATCCTCGAAGCCGAAGGTATGCTGCTCCACAAAGGCTTTGTCGTAGAGCCCTTCGCGGATGAGCACGTAGGCGATTCCCAGAGCCAGGGCCCCTTCGGTCCCGGGATTGATCGGCACCCACTCATCGGCCTTGGCTGCGGTGACCGAAAAGCGAGATTCGATCTGGATGATCTTCGCCTTGGGACCTGGCCGTTCCTGGCGCAGGTGGCCGTATGCCCGCAGCATACGCACCGACGACGGCGAAGACTCCAGGAGGGGAGAGCCGAAGGAGAGGATGCAGTTGGTGTTGTCGACGTCGTAAGCAAAAGGCGTGCGGCTCCCCTGCATGCAGGAATGCGCCAACGCCTGCGCCTCCAGTGCCGAAGCCGTCTTGCGGATATCGTTGGGCGTGCCATACGACCGGCAGAAGCGGGAAATCAGCAGGTCCATCAGCCCGTGATTCTCGCCGCCCAGGAACACGAAGGTATGCGGCTCCCCGCGATCTCTGATCTCCCGGAGCTGCTGGGCAACCATCTGGATCCCTTCGTCCCAGGAGATCGGCTCCCACTTTCCTTCTCCCCGTTTTCCTACCCGCTTGAGCGGCCCGCGAATCCGATCAGGGTTGTAAAGGACTTGCAGCCCCGCAATGCCCGTCGGGCAGAGGCCGTTTCGGTTCAGCGGATAGAAAGGGTTGCCCGTAATGTTGACGGCTCGTCCGCCGACGGTCCGCACGCGAATGGAGCACCCGCCTTCGCACTGGCCGCAGATGGAAGTGACCCATTTCTCTTCTCCGCCGGGTGCTCGCCGCGCCGCCTCGCTCAGCTCCAGGAAGTCAGCAAGGCTGTGCGAGCTGCAGCCCGAAACCGCCACACCGGCTGCGCCCGCACCGCTCAGGGCGAGGAATCCCCGCCTGGTGACGCTGATTCGATTCTCGTCGTCGCTACCCATCAGCTCACCCTCATCTGTGGCAGGTGTTGCAGTCGGTGTTGACTTGCCGCTTGGTGTGACAGTCGACACAGACGTCCATACCCATGCGAACGGCTGCCCGTGCCAGCGGCGCGGTACTGTCGCCGATTGCGCCATGACACCGAACGCACTCGATTCCTCCCAGGGTCACGTGCCGGCGGTGAGAGAAATACGCATGACCGGGAACCTCGTAAAGACGTCGCCAGGGAATAAGCAGTCCTTTCTCGGCGTACTGCCGAACTTTCTCCTCTTCCGGACTGTCGGTGATGGCACCCTGATGGCACATCATGCATGTTTCCGTGTTCGGTATGCCGGCAAAGCTGGCTTTCTGGACGGACTGGTGACACGAATCGCAAGCGAGACCTTTCTCGGTGTGGGCCTTGTGACTGAACTGAATGGGCTGCACCACCGGCGGGGTATCCTCGCAGGCGCTCAAGAAGAGCGCCCCGATCAGTATGACCAGCGCGCGGATCACTTCGACGCAAATCCTTTCACGTACTCGACCATTGCCTTAACCTGATCATCGCTGAGCTTGCCGGAGAACGAAGGCATTGCCGCCGACTTGCCAACGGCCTTTCCGCCTTCTTTGATGACCTTGGCGATATCGGCGTCCGCCTTTCCCTTCAGGACGGTGCCCAAATCCGCCGGTGGCGGCTTCAGCATTTTGCCGGCCGGCCCATCACCCTTACCGCTCGGCCCATGGCAGGTATTGCAGCTCTTCGCGTACACCTGCTGTGCGTCGTCGGCCTGAGCCGTACGCACCGTCGGGCCGACCAGCCACATACCCATCGCCAAAACGACCGTCCCTTGAATAACTCTACTCACTCTCGTCATTGCTCTCCTCCTTTACACATTCCTGTATATCCGGTACCCAACCGATCCATTCTCGTTGCCGAACTTTGCCTGTGTGGCGAGCCGCGGAGGCGGCTCACGTGGTCGCGTTCTGCAGCCCCCTCACCGCTTCAACTCTGTCGCCGCCGTCAGAGAATTTGTTACGGCCCGTTGCAGCTCCCTCGCCCAAAGTGCCTGTACCTGCAGGAGACGCCGCCCGATGACCTCCGCGACATGCTGCATGACGACGTAGCCGATGCGGGGCTCGCTCTCGAACACGCGGAGCAGATCCTGGCGCAGGAAGGCCGCCAGCTCCGAGGTCTCAGCAGCCCGCGCCGAGAGCGTGAAGCGGTGCGGCTTGACCAGGGCAGACCAGCCGAGGGAACTGCCCGGTGTTTTCGACTCGACGGGAACGTCGCGCACCGCGCCGCCGAACGACAGCGGAAAGGTGAGTTCCACCTTGCCGCTCAGCACCACATAGAGGCGATCGGCGTGATCACCGAGCAGGAACAGGCATTCGCCCTTGTGACATTGCCGGGGACGAGCCACGGCGAGGAGCCGCTCGGCCTCTGCGTCGCGCAGGTCTCCGAAGATCGCCGCTTTGCGAAGTTCCCCGGTCTCCACCGCCTGAGCCCCCCCTTAGTTCTCGTGGCACGACGCGACTAGTGTGTCGTGATCCGCCTGCCCGACTCGCGGTAGAGGCTCTCGATCGACGGCTGCAGCACGAACTCGTCGGCGAGTATCTGCTCCGCTTCGAGGTACTGCTGTACTTGCCAGACCAGCGCCTCATCCATCGTTCCGATGCGAGGGCTCACCGGCTGGTTGACAACGAAGAACCGCGGGATACGCGCGCCGTCGGTGCGAATTTTCCCCGCTTCCTGCTCTCCTTCCTTGAGCCTGGCCTCGATTCCCTGCGCGCCGAGGATAAGCATGAGGACCATCCCTCCGAACAAGAATGTGAAGAGCCCGCCAATCAAGAAACCCAGCATGGGAACTACCTCCCGCGGACTGGACATAGCAGGCGCGGTGCCAACGTCGGACACCGTGAAGTTCAGGGACGAGTGGACCACCAACCTGGCGGCAGAGACCGCAGGGCCTGACGGATCGTGCCAGCGCACCTGACAGAAAGTCAGGAAGCGGCGCTTTCGTCCGCCTCGCCTGCGGTGCCGGGTTGTCGCGCGTATCTCCTCAGCAGGCGATACAGGTTCCGCTCACTGATCTGCAGGATCCGAGCGGCACGAGCGCGGTTCCCACCTACTCGCTCCATGACCGACAGTACGTAGCGGCGTTGCGCCTCGCGCAGCGAGGGCTCCTCACCAGCGGCGGTGGTACTGTCCGTACCGCTCAGCGTGATGACCGCCGGCAGGTCTTCGGGTTCGATCACTTCCCGGTCGGCGAGCACCATGGATTGCTGCACGGCATGGATCAGCTCCCGCACATTGCCCGGCCATCGGTAGCGGAGCAGGGCCTCCAGTGCGGCCGGACCGAAATGCTTCGACCCGGAAAAGCGGAGGTTGAACTGCTGGGTGAAGTGCTCGACCAGTATGCCGATGTCCTGCCGGCGCTCTCGTAACGGAGGAATCTCGATCGTAAGGGAGGCAAGGCGGAAGAACAGATCCTCGCGGAAGTGCCCTCGAGTGATGGCGTTGCGGAGGTCGCGGTTGGTGGCGGAGATCACACGGACGTCGACCGCGATCTCTTTGGTGCCTCCGAGGCGCCGGAAGCGGCCTGTCTCGAGGACGCGCAGGAGCTTCGCCTGCACCTCCAGGCTCATTTCGCCGACCTCGTCGAGGAAAATCGTGCCGGTGTTCCCGGCTTCGAACAAGCCGTGCTTCAGGCGGTCGGCGCCCGTAAACGCGCCCTTCTCGTGTCCGAAGAGTTCCGACTGTAGAAGGTGCTCGTGGAGGGAGGCGCAATCCACGACGACGAACGGGCGTTCCCGCCGGCGGCTTTGCGCGTGCAGCAACCTTGCCACCATCTCCTTGCCGACACCCGTTTCGCCCAGGATCAGAGTGGCCGAGTCGGTGGGCGCGACGCGGGCAATGAGCTGGCGGACTTTCTCCAGCGCCGGGCTCTGTCCGATGAACTCGGGGCCGATGTCACGGGCGGTGTAGCTGTCCTCCAGCACCCGCTGGCGCTCGACCAAGCGGAAGTGCTCGTGGGCCTTCTGAATGGCCATGTCCATGCGGTCGAGCGGACAGGGTTTCTCGAGGTAATCGTACGCCCCCAGGCGCACGGCCTGGATCGCCGTGTCGATTGTCCCGTGCCCGGTGAGCATGAGGATCCCCGCAGGCACATCGGCACCGCGGAGTTTCTTGAGCACCTCGATCCCGTCCATGTCCGGGAGCCTGAGGTCGAGCAGGATCACGTCGGCCTCTCCCGCCTGCGCCAGGGCCGCAGCACCGGAAGCGACCGAATTGACCGCATAGCCCCTGCGCGCCAGCTCGCTGGACATGATGCGACGGAAGTCGTCGTCATCGTCCACGAGCATGACGCGAACGGCCTTGCGTGTCCCGGTCATGCCGTCCCACCTCCGGTGCGCACGAACACGACCTCGAAGCACGAGCCCGCGCCAACCTCGCTCTCGGCGAGGCAGACATCCCCGCCGAACCGCCGCATGATCTGCCGCGAGAGGAACAGCCCCAGCCCGGTGCCGTGAACCCGGCCCGTACGGAAGGGCTCGAAGAGATGCCGGCGCGCCTCAGGCGTGATGCCGCAGCCGTCGTCGCGAATGCACAGCCTCACATCAGGGCCAACACGGTAACTCACCGTGACACTCCCTCCCTGGCCGTTGAACGACTGCACGGCGTTGACCAGCAGGTTCAGCACGACGTGCTGGACCGCTTCCATGTTGGCCCTCACGAGCGGGACGCGCTCACCTCCCTCGATTCGGATGGTGACCGCCGCCTCGCGGGCGGTCGGCGCGACCAACGGCACGATGGACGTGACGACCGCACTCAGATCCACGGGCTCGGTCGACAAAGGGATTCCCCGCGAGAAACGCCGGAATTGCTCCGTGACGCTGCGGCAGCGTAGGACCTGGCTGCGGATGGTCTCGGCGATATCCCGGATCTCGTGTACCGTAGCCGGTGAGATCACCTCGCGCCCGGCGTCGTCGATACGGCCCAGGATCGCCTCGGCGCACGTCAGCGTCGTGGCGAGTGGCGTGTTCACCTCGTGGGAAAAGCCCGATGCAAGGGTGCCAAGAGAATCGAGCCGCTCCAGCTCTGCCAGCCGAGTCTCCTCGTTCACCCGTTGGGTGATGTCACGCCAGATCTCCACCACCTGAGACACCTTCCCGTCGTCGTTGAAAACCGGTGAGGCGTGGACCTCCTCGACACGGCCAGGCTCACCGTTTTGCGGGGGCAGTAGGAAGGTCGCGCGCTGGACCTCGCCGCTCGTGAGACACCGCACGCTCGGGCAACCCGCACCGCTGGTCTCGCACTCCAGCGCGCAGTTCATGGCTTCTTGGCAATGACGGCCGTGCAGCGCCTCCGGGTGCGAGCCGAACCGTCTACAGAAGGCCTGGTTCGCGGCCACGACCCGAAAATCCTGGTCGAGCACGAGGAGCCCGTCATCAACGCTGTTCATCACGTTCATGAGTTGCGATTCCCGATCCTTGACCTCGGTAATGAGCCCCAGCGCGGCGTTCGCCATATCATTGAAGTCCGTCGCCAGCTCCGCAATCGTATCGTCGCCGGTCACTTCGGCACGCGTCGTCAGGTTCCCGGCCGCGATCGACCGTGCCGTGTCGCCGAGCCTGGCGAGCCGGACGAGGATGAGGCGGCGTACGATCAAGCCGACGCTCACGAGCAGAAGGAACCCCAGCGCCGCCGTCCCCGCAACCATCCACCTCCGGTCGCCGGTGAGTTGCGCCTGGAGACTCGCCAGTGACACGTCCACGATCAGGATGCCGTTCAGGCGCTTCGTCGGGGTGTGGCACGAATAGCATTCTGGCCGGTTCTCGATTGGCTGCACGCTACGCAGCACCTGGCCGCCGGGCAAGTCCAGCACCGCCCAGCGGTCGCGATCGATGGGAGCTTTACGGTGACAGACCAAGCACGGGGCCGAGTCGCGCGAGACCACCTGCCCCACGAGTTCCGGACGGCTCGACTGCCGAACCACGCCGTCGTGATCCAGGATCATCACGTTCTGCACTTCAGGCTGTGATCCCACCTCGCGAAGAATGGTCGCGATCAGCGTGCTGTTGGCGCGTTTCTCGAGCATCTGATGGCGTAGCGCCGCCTCGAGAATGCGGTTCTGCAGCTCCGCTGCCTGGCGCCGCGCCTCCACCAAGCTGTTGAAGTGATGCTCGGAGAGCAGGTAGAGGCCGACGCCCAGCAGGCTCGTCACCAGCGCCGTAATGGCGAGTGAGAGTCGAACGGTGAGGCGATTCATCCCACCAACGCGATCCAAGGTCCTACCCCCCTCGGCGGCAGTATCCGAAGGGCGCGATACTAGACCCTCGCCAGCTCGGTGGCAATGCGATTGCGGACCTCTTCGGTCAGCGCCTCCACCGGTGTGTTCGCGAAGCTGAGGAACGGAATTTCGTCGAGGATACGCACGCGTATGTGGTGACGCCCTTGGAGCACAAAGCCGCGCTTCGGCAGCGCATTCGCCGTCCCCTGCACCACGATGGGAAGCAGCGCCGTGCCGGTGCGCTGGGCGAGCGTGAAGGCGCCATGCTTGAACGCGCGCAGACGGCCGTCCGGCGAACGCGTGCCTTCCGGAAACATCATCACCGAACTCCCGTGTGCCAGAGCCCCGGCACACGCTTCCATCATCTGGGCGATACTTTCCTTATCGCCACGGCGCAGCTTGATGTAACGGTTCAGCGACATGTTCCAACCGATGCATGGCACGCGGAAGTTTTCGACCTTCGACACCCATTTGAACTGGGTGAACAGCCGGAAGAGCACGAGGATGTCAAGCAGCGATTGATGGTTGGCCACCATCACGTAGGCCACTCCGCGCCGAATCTTCTCCCGGCCCTCGATGCGCACGCGCCACACGGGGTTCAGCCAGGTGTACAGTGACGCCCAGAAACAGGTAAAGTGGTGCAGCACTACCAGCTTGCGATCGGCGAGTGCCGTCGCCGCCCAGATGCCGAGCGCAATGGGAAACAGGAGTATCGAGCTGACCACAAGGAATATCCAGAACACCAGTGAACCCGCACGCTGCAACATAGCGTCGTTTCCTAGCACGGTGATCCGCCCGGGCAAGTCCCAGCCAGAGAGGAACTCAAAAGAATGATGCGAACAGATCGTGACCTGGTGACCGCCTCGCGATGCCTGGTCACCGCGTTGCTGGTTTGTGCAGCCGGAGCCGTCGGGAAGACGAGCGGCGCTGCGGCTACTGCGGAAGTCACGGCGCGACCGAGCGCCGGATGCCACGCGGACGGCCTGGAACGCGGGCGCCGGTTACTCCGTACCACCAATGTTGGCGGCGTACAGCGGGCGTACGTCCTGGACGTACCCGAGCGCGTTCAACCGCACGTGCCAGTGCCCCTCCTGTTCGACTTCCACGGCTTCGGCCACAGCGCCGCGGGCCTGTGGCAGGCCTCACACTTCCGCGAGTTGGCCACACGCGACGGATTCATCACGGTGTATCCCGACGGGTTGCCGGTGCACCTCCTGGGACGAGACAAGCCAGGTTGGCAGATCTCCAGCACAGCCGGCAATCGTGATCTCGCTTTCACCGCACAGCTGCTCGATCAGTTGGAACGCGACTACTGCATCGACCAGGCACGCATATTCGCCACCGGATTCTCCAACGGCGCCTTTTTCACGCACCTCCTGGGCTGCACCTTGGCGGATCGTTTCGCCGCCATCGCACCGGTGGCCGGCGGACTCGCCCCCACGCCGTGCACACCGGCCCGCGGGGTGTCGGTACTGATCCATCACGGCCGACACGACCCGACGGTCGACGTACAACAAGCACGCGCCGCACGGGACGCATGGATGGAGAAGGACCAGTGCCGCCAACATGCCAGCAACGGCTGTGAGTGGCACCGTCAGTGCCGGGACGATGCCGCAGTCGAGTACTGCGAGGACGACAGCGCGCATCAATGGCCACCGGAAGCCACCGAGCGGATCTGGAATTTCTTTCGGGAGCATCCGCTGGCGGGATCGGGTACGCGCGTACGCGAGTGAACGGGTGAGCCGGTCCGTGAGTCGACAAGGAAATCGCGACTCTCACTTGGATCTTCCTCATCTCACCGATTCGTGGCAAAAGAAGGCCGCTGAAGCTGCGGAAGGCACTTTGGCTCAGGACTGACCACCGCCGAGGACACGATGACTCTGAAGAGTAAGACCGCAATTGCCGGACTCGGGATCACTCAGCAAGGCAAGGTCTACGACTACAATCAGGTCGGCTTTGCCATCGAGGCGGTGCGTCTGGCGATGGAGGATGCCGGGCTGCAGCGCGGGGACGTCGACGGCTTGCTGCTCAACCCGGGCTTGAGCTGGACGGATCAAGGCATGGGCTCGTTCCAGCTGCAGCAGGCGATGGGACTGCGCAATCTGCGACTGTCGGCCACCATGAACGCCGGTGGCGCGACGGCCTGCGCCATGATCCAGCAAGCCGCCGAAGCCATCGGCGCGGGCATCTGCAACGTGGTCGCCTGCGTCTTCTCCGACGCGCCCTTGAAACCGCCGACACCCAAGACGCAAGGCGACGCCAAGGACGCCGGCTCGGCCGGGGCGTACGGCTTCGCCCGCGGTCTCGATGCCGCCTACGGGCAGTTCGGCGTCAACGCCATGTACGCCATCGTGGCGCGGCGCCACATGCATTTGTACGGCACGACCAACGACCACCTCGGCGCGATCGCCGTGGCCGAGCGCCAGTGGGCCAACAAGAATCCCGCCGCGCAGTTCTACGACACCTCCATGACGATCGAAGACTACCATCGCTCGCGCTGGGTCGTGGAGCCGTTCCATCTGTTCGATTGCTGCCTGGTCTCGAACGGCGGGCTGGCAGTGATCGTCACCTCGGCGGAACGCGCCCGCGACCTCAAGAAGCCGCCGGTGTACATCCAGGGCATGGGCCAAGGACATCCCGGCGGCGACCCAGCGGAGACACTCACCTCCGGCGCAGTTCTGGCGAAACGTACGGCCTTCGCAATGGCCGGCATCAGCGTCAAGGACATCGACGTGGTCGAGCTGTACGACTGTTACACCTTCACCGTCCTGGTGTGCCTGGAGGACTACGGTTTCTGCCCCAAGGGTGAGGGCGGGCCATTCGTGGCCGACGGCAAGACGGCGCCCGGTGGATCACTGCCAGTGAACACCGGTGGTGGCCAGCTCTCGTCCTTCTACATGTGGGGCATGACGCCGGTCTCCGAAGGTGTTATTCAAATGCGCGGCGAAGGCGGCGCGCGACAGGTGCCGAACGCACGGGTCGCCCTCGTAAGCGGCAACGGCGGCATTTTGTCGACACACTCGACCCTGATCCTGGCGAGTCAACCGTGAGGAACCACTCAATTTCCCCTCGCCCTCTGGGAGAGGGTCAGGGTGAGGGCTGGTAATGACCGCCAACTACAAGAAACCCATTCCGGTGGTCACCCCGGAAATGAAGCCATTTTTCGACGCGGCCAAGCGGCACGAATTGGTGGTACAGCGCTGCACGCAGTGCGGCTTACACCGCTTTCCGGCGCGCAACATCTGCTCCAACTGCCTGTCACGGGAAGCGGAGTGGGTGAAAGCGAGCGGCCAGGGCGAGGTGTTCAGCTACACCGTCATGCACCAGGTTTACCATCCGGGTTTCGCCGACGAGGTGCCGTACGCGGTCGTGGTCATCAAGCTCGAGGAAGGTGCCAAAATGACCTCCAACCTCGTTGGCACGAAGCCGCACGCCATCCAAATCGGCATGCCCGTGAAGGTTGTCTTCGAGGACATCACGGACGACATCACGCTCCCCAAGTTTGCGCCAGCGTGAGCACTGATCCCACATCGTGCTCGTGTCGTGGTTGGAAAGCCCACGGACACGATTCACGAACGCGGCGCACGACGCATCAGAAGTCGATCGAGAAGCCTTCGGGTTCGTCGCTGGCGCGGTCGATCAGCTCGACACGGGCGCGGGTGTAGGCGTCGAAGGGAAACAGGAGGACGCCGCTCAGCGTCTCACTCGGCGCCACGGTGGCTTTGGTCAGGACCTTCTGCTTGACGGCTTGCGCCAAATCTGAAGCGAGCGCCTTGGCCAGAGCGCCCGCGGCCAGGGGTGCGACGCGTCTTCCAGCGGACGTGTGCATCGCCATCGCTCTGGCGTCAAACGCATACGTGCGCAAGGTGTGATTGGTGATGCGCACGCTCACCGGCAAGATGCTCACGCCGGTCAGGTCCACGCCGAGCAGTTCACGGCCCCCGTCTCGTGCCGGCGTCACGAGCACATCGAGGCCCCGTTCAGCCGCTGGACGGGGCGCGGGTTGGCTGACGGCGGCGGCCGCGAAGCTCCGCCGAAATTCGGCCGGGAGATTCAGGTTCGCCAACCCACCTCCCTCGCCTCTCGCCTCGACCGCTGCGCCTTGCGCCGTGCACAGCACGGAGACCATCAACGCACGTCTATTGGTCCCTTCCTGGCGTGAGGCCAGGATCACTCCCGGAACACCCGGACTCGCCTGAGTAGTTTCTGTGATTTCATAGCCCATACGGCGCACCGCTTCGATGGCGACGTAGTGCGCTTGCACACACGTGAGGCCCTTCTCTTCAATCCGCACATAGCGTCCGATGCAGCCGGAGCAGAACAGGAGGACGGAGCAGACGACAGCCGCAAGACGTCGAAGAAGCCGGAAGCGCATCATCACATTCAACCACGAGGCGGGACCTGATTTCAAAGACCGCCCGATATTGGCCCGGTCTCCGTGGACATTCCGGTGGCAGCGAATAGAATGCCGGGCTGGGAGGAGAACATATGGGCGCAGGGTCTGCGGCGGAACGGATTATGGACGGTACCGCCTGGGAGGAGTTTTGCGACACGCTCAAGAGCGCGGGGGCGGTGATTCTGCGTGACCGTTCTCCCAAGGGGGCGTTGGACCGGGCAGAGGGCTACCGCTACCTGAGCCGCTTGACCCGCCTGGCGCTCGAGAAGTTCGTCGAGCATGCCGATCCGGCCGCCCCTCGTTTCTACCGGCTCAGCCACGAAACGGGAAAGATCGGCTGCGACAACCCGGATAGCTATTACCAGAACGCCGAGATCAGCGGCCAGTACGAGTACCGGCTGTGGGGCAATCGCGGAACCGTCTCGTACCTCGGCTTCGGTACCTACTACGGGCACTACGGATCGAAAGCGCGTTCCGGTTGCAGTGGCTATCTCGACATCGGTGATCTGCAGACGGCGCCGGACGGCAGCTTCGAGGTCATCCTCAGTTGCCGCGAGCGTCCGGGCAACTGGCTACGGATGGAGCCTGACTCCTCCATGCTCATCGTTCGCCAGAATTTCCTCGACGCGACCAACGAACGGCTGGCCGAGGTCCACATCGAGCGGCTCGGCGTCGCTGAGCCACCGGCACCGCTGACGCCGGAGCATCTTGGCAACGGCCTCACCAACGCGGCCCGCTTCGTCGTCGGCACGGCCGCCCTGTTCGCCGACTGGGCCGAAGGCTTCACCCAACGCCCGAACGAGATGATCCCGCTGGACCCGGCGCTGACCGGTGGCGCGCACGGCGACCCCAACATCTTCTACTACATGGGCTACTGGAAGCTCGGACCGGATGAGGCATTGATCATCGAGGCCGCTCCACCACCGTGCGAGTACTGGAACTTCCAGCTCAACAACTACTGGATGGAATCCCTCGACTACCGCTATCACCACATCCACTATAACAAGCACACCACGACCTATCGTCCCGACGGTTCCTTCCAGCTGGTTATCGCGCATAAGGATCCGGGCATGCGGAACTGGGTCGAGACCGCCGGCCACACGGCCGGCACCATGGGCCTACGCTGGATCAAGGCGGCTGCCCACCCGCAGCCGCGCACGCGCGTGGTCACCCTATCCGAATGCAAGCGGGGTTGAGTACACGCTTGCCCCTTCGCGACGGGGAGCAGAGAACTACTTCTCCGCCTCTCGGGCAACGCGCCTAGCGATGAGGTGGTCGATCTCGTTGCGGCTCAGGCCGGCCTTGGCCAGGACCTCGCGAGTGTGCTCGCCGAGCTGCGGCTCGATGGCGTCGTAGCGCGTGGGGGTGCCGTGGAACTCGAAGGGGACGGTCACCACCTTGCCTCTGCCCATGCGCGGGTGATCGATCTCGACGATGTAGTTGTTCTCCAACGCGACCGGATCGTTCGCGATCTCTTGATACGACTGCACGGGGGCGCACACCTGGTCCTCGGCTTCGAGGCGCGCGACCCACGCGGCCGCCGTCTTGGTGGAGAAGACGCGATCCAGCTCGGCGTAGAGCACCTCCATGTTGTGCTTGCGAGTGCGGGCGTCCTTGAAGCGCTCGTCGTGTTCCCAGTCGGGGCGGCCGATGGCCCGACAGAATCCCGGCCAGCGCGCATCGTTGACACCGAGGACCGCGAAGAACCCGTCGCTGGAGGGGAACACCCGGCTCAGCGTCGGATACAACGGGTGGCCGCGGCCGGCGCGCGGAATCTTCTTGCCGGAGAGCATCGCGTAGGTGAGCTCCGGGGCCTGTAGTTCGAGCGCCGAACCGAAGAGCGACACGTCGATCTCCTGCCCGGTGTTGGTCCGGTCGCGCGCAACGATGCCGGCGAGGATCGCAATCGCCAAGTTCAAGGCTGCGCTGTGGTCGACCACCGCCGCCCCGGCCGGCAGCGGAAAGCCATCGGGCTCACCCGTCTGCCACACCATTCCGCCGCGCGCTTGCGCTGCCGTATCGAGCGCCGGGTGCGCGACCTTTGGCCCGCGTTTGCCCCATCCGGTCATCGACACGTACACCAGCCGCGGGTTGATACCGCGCAGCCGCTCGTAGGAGAGATTGAGCCGCTCCATGACTCCAGGACGGAAGTTGTTCGCCACCACGTCGACCTCCGCCATCAGACGATCGATGGCAGCGATCGCTTCGGGCTGCTTGAGGTCAAGCGCGATCGATCGCTTGCCGCGATTGCAGACGTAGAAAAACGCGCTCTGGCGATTCTCCGCTGGTCCCAACAAATACAGCGCACGACCCTCCTCACCGCCGGCCGGGCTCTCCACCTTGATGACATCCGCACCCAAGTCAGCAAGGACACCCGTTCCCTGCGCCCCGGCCTGGAACATGGTGAAGTCGAGAATGCGAATGCCGCCCAGCGGACCACTCATACGTTTCGTCCTATCCGTTCCCCTCTTTCGAAACAGGAGTCAGGGGAAGTAAACGGTATCTTCAGCTGTACTGCTTGATGACGTTGCTGGCGATCACCAACCGCTGGATCTCGCTCGTCCCTTCGTAGATCTCGGTAATGCGGGCATCGCGGTAATGGCGCTCTGCCGGGAATTCGCTCACGTAACCGTTGCCGCCCAAGATCTGGATCGCCTGGTGGGTGACAAACGTTGCCGTTTCGGATGCGGCCAACTTGGCCATAGCGGCCTCGGTGGTGAACCGTGTCCCTTGATCCTTCAGTTGTGCCGCACGCCAGGTCAGCAGACGCGCCGAGTCAATGCGCAACGCCATGTCGGCGATTTTGAACTGAATCGCCTGCAGGTTCGCAATCGGCGCGCCGAACGCTTCACGCTGTTTGGCGTAGGCCACTGCCTCCTCCAACGCCGCCTGCGCAATACCGACCGCCTGCGCCGCGATCCCGATGCGTCCACCGTCGAGGGTCGTCATGGCGATCTTGAAACCCTGCCCCTCCTCCCCGAGGAGGTTGTCCCGCGGGATACGGCAATCTTCGAAAATCAAGTTGCACGTGGACGACGCCCGGATGCCGAGCTTCTCTTCCTTCTTCCCCAACGACAGTCCCTCGGTCGGCATCGGCACCACGAACGCACTGATGCCCTTGTGCTTCTTGGCGCGGTCGGTCGTGGCGAACACCACGGCCGCGTTGGCCTCATAGCCGTTGGTAATCCACGCTTTCGTACCATTGAGCACCCAGTAGTCGCCCTGGCGCTGCGCCGTGGTCTTGGCGGCACCGGCGTCGGAACCGTTGCCCGGCTCACTCAAAGCGAAACAGCCGAGCTGTGTGCCCAACGCAAAGGGCCTGAGAAACGTCTTCTTCTGCGCCGGCGTGGCGAACTTCAACACCGGATCGCAGTAGAGTGAATTGTTCGCACTCATGATCACGCCGGTGGAGGCACAGCCACGGCTGATCTCCTCCATGGCGATGGCGTAGGCCAGACTATCCAGCCCGGCCCCGCCCTCTTCCTCCGGGATCGCGACCCCCATCAGTCCCAGCTCCGCCAGGCGCTCGACTTGCTCCGCCGGATAGCGGTGCTCACGATCCAGCGCGGCAGCGATCGGCACCAACTCTTTGTCGGCAAATTCACGGCAGGTCTGGCGCAGCATCTCGTGCGTTTCAGGCAGCGCAAACATAGTGGTCATCCTCTCTTTCGATTCCAACGTGCCACCGGGTCACCGGTTGGGGAACGGCACTCAGGCTTTCAGCATCTGCCCAGAGCCATCATACTTGTAGAATCCGCGCCCGGTCTTGCGCCCGAGATAGCCGGCGTCGACGTACTTCTTCAGCAACGGGCAGGGCCGGTACTTGTCGTCACCGAGCACGTCCTGCATCACCTCCATGATGGCCAAGCAGGTATCGAGCCCGATGAGGTCCGCGAGCTCGAGCGGACCCATCGGCTGATTGGTGCCGAGCTTCATGGCGGTATCGACATCCTCCACCCTACCCACGCCTTCATAGACGGCGTACACGGCCTCGTTGATCATCGGCAGCAAGACGCGATTGACGACGAAGCCCGGCGAGTCCTCGGCCACCATGGTGGTTTTTCCCATGCGCTCAGCCAGGGACTTGACGCATTCGTAGGTCTCCGGCGCGGTGGCGAGGCCGCGAACGATCTCGACGAGACGCATCACGGGGGGCGGGTTCATGAAGTGCATGCCGATGACTTTGTCGGGCCGGCCGCTGGCGCTTCCCAACCGGGTGATCGAAATCGAGGAGGTGTTCGACGCCAGGATCACTTCCGGACGGCTGGTGGCGTGCAGGCGTTTGAACAGTTCGATCTTCAGCCGCTCATTCTCCGTCGCCGCCTCGAGAATGAAGTCGGCATCCGCCAACGCCTCGAAACTGGGCGTCGCATGGATGTGGGACAGGATCCTGTCGCGTTCCTCGCGGGTGAGTTTCCCGCGCGCCAGGACGCGGTCCATGGCGCTGGTCATGCCGGACAGTCCACGGGCGATTGCCGCCTCCGAAATGTCGTGCAGCAAGACGTCGAATCCCGCCTGCGCGGCAACTTGGGCGATGCCGCTTCCCATCTGCCCTGCCCCGACGATTCCGATCGTGTGAACGTTCATGCCTCCTCCGCAGTCTCGCAGGTTCGTATCCAACTTCACGCCCCGGATGGCAAGCCCAAGCCTCGTATGGCGATGATGTTGCGCAGGATGTTCGAGGTGCCGCCCTGGATGGTGTACGCCGGCGCAAAGAGCAGCCCGCGCGCCACCCGGCCACCGAGGAGGGCACCCGGTGACCCCGGCAGCAATTGACTGTGAGGGCCGACCAGCTCACCCGCCAGCGCCGCGATGTGCTGTTCGACGTCGGTGCAGTACGTCTTCGCCAACGCCGCTGCGGTGCTGGGCACGGTCCCGCTGCTCAGCAGCCACGCCACCCGATAGACGTGCCAGCGGCCGATCTCGACCTCGATCCGCACCCGCGCCAAGCGGTCACGCCAGACCGGGTCGTTGGTGAACCCTTGTGCGCGTGCATAGGCGGTGACGTCGTGCAGGAGCAGCCAGTTGCTCAACAGCCGCTCGATGCCGCTGCGCTCGTAGTCGAGCTGTGAGGCGATCTGGTACCAGCCGCGGTTCTTCTCGCCGATCAGATAGCGGCGAGGGATGCGTACGTTCTCGAAAAAGAGTTCGTTGAAGTGGTGTTCACCGGCCATGTCCACGATCGGCCGCACCGTGATCCCCGGCGTGCGCATGTCGACGAGGAACTCGCTGATACCCTTGTGCTTCGGCGCCTGCGAATCCGTTCGCGCCACCAGGTAGCAATAGTCGGCTTGGTGCGCGAAGCTGGTCCAGATCTTGTGCCCGTCGATGACGTAGGAATCACCGTCCTCGACAGCGCGCGTGCGCAGCGCCGCCAGGTCCGAGCCGGCGTTGGGCTCGCTCATCCCGAGGCAGAAGACGAGTTCCCCCCGCGTGATGCGCGGCAGGAACTCCCGGCGCTGCTCTTCGGTGCCGTAGGCTAACAGCGCCGGTCCGATCTGCCGATCGGCCGCCCAGTGCGCGGCAACCGGCGCACCGGCGCGCAGCAGCTCCTCGGTCACGACCAGACGTTCGAGATAGGACCCTTCCTGACCGCCGTAGCGTTTGGGCCACGTGTACCCGACCCAACCACGGGTTGCGAGCGCAACCGAGAACTCCTTGGAGAAGCCCACCATCCACGTATCATCGAGCTCGCGCCCGGCATCCGCCGGCAACGCCTGGCGCAGAAACTCGCGCACCGCGGTGCGCAAGCCCCGTTGCGTGTCAGTGAGTGTGAATTCCATGGGAGAGTCCCTTGCGTTCCGTATGGGTTGAGTACCGACGTCAGCCGATGCGTTGCTTATCAAGACCAGCGACCGTGGAAAAGCCCGGCGTGGTGGATTCCCTTTAGGCATTCGGGGTCATTCCGATGGCCAGCGCGCGGTGCTAGACTACCACGTTCGCTGGGGTGGCGGAGCCGGGGTATGCGTATCGCTGCAATCGACGTGGGCAGCAACTCCATTCATATGGTGGTTGCGCAGGTAGAGGCTGACGGGCGTTTCCACGTGCTGGACCGCGCCAAGGAAATGGTGCGCCTGGGGCACCACACCCTCGCCAGTGGGTCGCTATCGGCAGAAGCCATGAACATCGGCATCCGGACCCTTTCGGCATTCCGAACGTTGGCTGAACGCCAAGGGGTGGTGCGGTTCAACGCCGTCGCCACCAGCGCGGTGCGCGAGGCCAAAAACGGCGGTGATTTCGTCCAGCGGGTGAGAGATGAAGTGGGTTTGCGGGTCAAAGTGATTCCCGGACGTGAGGAGGCCCGGCTGATCTATCTGGGCGTTCGTCACGCCATCGATCTGCGAAATCAGAACACCCTCATCGTGGACATTGGCGGCGGTAGCGTCGAGCTGATTCTCACCACGGACGAGAAGCTGGCTTCCATGCATAGCCTGAAGCTCGGCGTGACTCGGCTGAGCGAACGGTTTCCGACCGGCGACCGCATCTCCGGCAAGACCTTGGCGGACCTCGAATCCTATTTGGCCGAGCAGTTGGAGCCGACCCTGAGTCAGTTGGACAAAAGCCGGGTGCGGCGGGTCGTCGGCACCTCGGGAACCACGCTGAATCTGGTTTCCATCGCCGGCCACCAGCGGGGTGAGCCACCGGAAAGCCACCTGAACAACTTTGCGGTCACCGACGACGAACTCGCCAAGGTCCGCCGCATGTTGATCAAAATGGACCGCGACGAGCGCCTGCGTATCAAGGGGCTCGACGGGAAGCGCGTTGACCTGATCGTCGCTGGCGCCTGCCTGGCCCACCACATCCTCCGCCGCCTGGGCGCCAAGGAATTGGTCGCGTGCACCTGGGCACTCCGCGAAGGACTGCTGCTCGACTTCATCGCGCGCCATCGCAAGGGCATCGAGGAGACAGAGCGTTTCACCGATCCGCGCCGGCGCAACGTGGCCCGCTTTGCCCGCCACTTGGGCGAGATCGGCACGCACGGCCCGCAGGTGGCGCGCCTGGCGCTGCAACTGTTCGACCAGCTCCAAGACGATCTGTCGGTGTCGCCGGAAGCACGCGAGTGGCTCGAGTTTGCCGCACTCCTGCATGACGTCGGCCACCACATCGGCCACAAGGACCATCAGCGACACTCCTATTATCTCATCACCAATGGTGACCTGCTCGGCTTTCGGCGCGAGGAGTTGGAGATCATTGGCCAGGTGGCGCGCTACCACCGCAAAGCGGCACCCAAGGATTCCGACGAGGGCTACGGGGCGCTGGCAAAGGGCGAGCGCCGTACCATCCGTACGTTGAGCGCCCTCCTACGTATTGCGGACGGCTTGGATCGCAGCCACTATAGCGTGGTGCGCGGTGTGACCGTCGTACGACGGAGTGAGCGCCTGATCCTGCAACTCTCCACGGAGGGGGACGACGCGGAGCTGGAAATCTGGGAAGCGCGCCGGCGCGCCGGCCTCCTCGGAGAAGTACTCGGACTCGACATCGATTTTCAGGTCGTGACGCAACGTGAGAACACTTATGCTGACCGAACCGCATCCGTATCCCGGTAAACTCATTGTCGTCGAAGGTATCGACGGATCGGGCAAATCCACCCAACTCGGATTGCTGCACCGCTGGCTCGTGGCCCAGGGGCACAAAGTGTTCTTCACCGAGTGGAACTCCTCGGAGCTGGTGCGCCGCTCGATCCGCCGCGGCAAAAAGAAGGACCTGCTGACCCCCACCACCTTCAGCCTGCTGCACGCCGTCGATTTCGCCGATCGACTCACCTACCGCATCGTCCCGCCGCTCAAGGCCGGCATGATCGTGCTCGCCGACCGCTACACCTACACCGCCTTTGCGCGCGATGTCGCCCGCGGCGTCCACCCTCAGTGGGTGCGGGCCGTCTACAACTTCGCGCTGCGGCCGGACCTGGCACTCTACTTCCGTGTCCCCATCGAGGTGGCACTGGATCGCTTGCTGACCGGCCGCGCCAAACTGAAATATCATGAGGCCGGGATGGACATGGGCCTCAGCCGTGACCCGGCGGAGAGCTTCCGCCTCTTTCAGAGCCGCGTGCTCGAGATCTACGACGCCTTGGTGAAGGAGTTCGGTCTCAAAGTCGTGGAGGCCACCACGGACATCAACACCCAGCAGCAGCAGCTGCGGCGAATGGTCCGCCGCATGTTGCGGACACCCCTCGGCACTGCCGCCGAGACCGCGGCCCTTCTGCGGGAGGCCCAGTAACCATGCACGACGAAGACAAGCGGTTTTTCGGCCAGGGGCTGCCGTATCTGAAGACCGGCGGCCTGCGCGGCAGCCTGATCGTCATCGAAGGCACAGACAGCGTGGGACGCTCCACGCAGATCGAACAGTTGACCCCCTGGCTGGAGGTGCAAGGGTACGCGGTAACCAACACCGGGTGGACACGCTCGCCACTGCTCGCCGACACCATCAACGAAGCCAAGGCCGGCCACGAGTTGACGGTGACGACCTTCAGCCTCCTCTATGCCGCCGACTTTGCGGACCGCCTCGAAAACGAGATCATCCCCGCCTTACGCGCCGGCTTCGTCGTGATGGCGGATCGCTACATGTACACCGCCTTTGCCCGCAACGCGGTGATGGGCGCCGACCGGCAATGGACGCGCGAGCTCTTCGGTTGCGCCCTGGTGCCCGACCTGGTCCTGTACCTGAAGATCGACGTGGAGCATCTCATCCCGCGCGTGCTCGAGGGCAAAGGCATGGACTACTGGGAGTCCGGCATGCACCTGGCGCTGGGCAGCGACATGTTCGATTCGTTCCGGCGCTATCAGTCGCGCTTGATCCGTGAATACAACCGCTTGGCGCAGGAGTTTCACTTCCTCACGGTCGATGCGAGGCGGCCAATCGAAACCATTCAGGCCGACCTGCGCCGGCACATTGCCGCGTATCTCAATCGCAGCAAGCGCCTGCATGCGGTGGAGGTGGGGGAAAGTGTCACCGGCCAGGAAGACCCCGCCTGACGGCCCGCTCTCGGCAAAGCCCGAAGCCACCGTGCTGATCGGACCCGCACCCGCTCTGCAGCGCATCACCCGGTTCACCGCCCTTGGGCCGTACCCGCTGCGCCGGCGTGATACCACACGGGGGCACGCGGTCTACCTCGACACGCCACAGCTCGCCCTCGCCCATCATGGCGTGGCCCTGTGCTTGCGCCGCCAAGCGCGTGTCTGGGACGCCATCGCGACCTGGGCGGACCGGACCACCGCCACGGGCCGCGAGCCGGCGGAGCTGACGGTGCCGCTGGCCGGCACACCGCACATGCCGTTTGTCCTGCCTGACGGGCCGTTGCGTGTCCACCTCGGCGCACTGGCTGCGGGCCGGCCGCTCGCCCCGATTTTGATCATCGACAGGCACCGCCGCGTGTGGAATGTCTTGCCGCCGGGAACACCCGAAGATGCGCCGCCCATTGCGGAGCTGGCACTCAGCCGCGTCCACCTGCGCGCAACGCCGGGCACTGACGGCGGGCCAGCGGACGCCATTTCTCTCGAACTGGAGATCGAGCGACGGAGTCGGAGCTGGCGCGACGTAGCCCGCTTGGTACAGTTGCTCGAACAGAATCTTACCCTGACCCCGCCAACCGACTCGGCGTTCGCGCGCGGGCTAGCGCTGTTCCATGGGCCGGTATCGATCATCGGCAGCGAGCCGGTGCTCCCTGTCGATACGGTCGAGACGGCGACCCGTAAGATCATCGGCCTCCATCTGCGACGGCTATGCCAGCACGACCCCGGCGTTCGGCTCGGCAGGGACCCCGAGGCACTACACAACCTGCGGGTGGCGGTACGCCGGCTGCGGGCAGCGGTCCGCGCCTTTGGTGCCGGCATCCCATCACGCCTACGCACGTCCTTGGGCAAAGAGCTCCAGTGGCTGGGCCAGCTGACCGGCGGTGTACGCGACCTCGACGTGCAGCTCGCACGCCTGCACCACCACAGTGCCATGCTTCCCGCGAGCCACCGCGCCGGCCTGACCCACTTGCGAGAGTACATGGAGACCGAGCGGGCGCAGCGGCGCACGACGCTCCTGGCCGGGATGAATTCGCGGCGCTACTTCAGGCTGCTCACCCGCTTGGAAGACTTCGCCCTCGGTCACTCACCCCAACCTGCCCGCAATGCCGCGGCCCGGGAGCCGATCGCGAGCGCAGCTCGGCGCGAGATCAAGCGGGCGTTCCGGCGGCTGCGCAAGCGGGGCGACACCATCGAAGGGGCCCCGAGTTCAGAGGACCTGCACACGTTGCGCATCCGGGCCAAACGGGTGCGTTATCTGCTCGAGTTTCTGCAGGCGGTCACGGGCAGGCAGGGCCGGCGGTGGGTCAGGCGCCTCACCCGACTCCAGGACTTGCTCGGAGCCTATCACGATGCCGTGGTGGCGGCCGACTTTGTCCGTCAGTACGCCGAGGGGCCAGGCGCGGAGTTGGGTGCCGCGGGCATGCTCACACTCGGCTCGCTCGTCAGCAGCGCACTGCACGCGGCCGAAGAGCGGCGAGACGCCTTTCAGCGGACCTGGCGGCGCTTTACCCGCAAGCGCGCACTCGGTGACTTCCGTGCCGTGCTCTACCACCTCCGCGGCCTGGAACCCGATCTCTCCCGTCCGCTCAGCATGCACGGTGCGACGCCCATAGTCGAAGCCGTCGGGGACGTCTCGTTACCGCACCCAGGCACGGAACCACCGCCATCCGGAGAAAGCACATGAGCTGTAAGATCTATCTGCTGCGACACGGCATCGCCGGCCCGACGCCGGCCGGCATGAGTGACGGTGATCGGCATCTGACGCCAGGGGGCGCACGCAAAATGCACCGGATGGCGCTCGGCCTCAGACGCCTGGGCATCGTTCCGGATGTGGTGTTGTCGAGCCCGCTGCACCGGGCGGAGGAAACGGCGGCCGCGGTGGTTGCGGTGCTGGCTCCCGAGTCGGCCGTCGAGATCTATCCGCCCTTGGCGCCGGGCAACGCGGTCACCGATGTGCTGACCGGCCTGCGCCAGTATCGGCGCGCCCACCACCTCATGCTGGTCGGCCATCAGCCCGATTTGGGCCACCTGGCCTCGCACTTGCTGACCGGATCGGCGTCACTCCTTCCTTTCCCGTTCAAGAAGGGTAGTATCGCCGCCATCGAGGTGACGGGCCTCCCACCGCGGTCCGCGGGCATCCTCAAGTGGTTTGCCACGCCGAGGCAAATGGCGGCAATCGGGCGGCGCGCTCGCTAAATCTCCTGTCGCGCCACTCTGGTCCCGGAAAGGTGTCGGCCATCATGAAGATCGAGAAGACCACCGAACGTTACGAGGCATGGGTCGCCGAGCACACACCTCTCGTACAATCCGACCTGGCCTTGAAGCACGCAGCCATGGCGACGGATCCCTTCTCCTTTCTGCGTGCCACATTCTACCGCTGGGTAGTTCTCTGGCAGGAGGTGTGTCCCGAACTGACGTCTGCGCCGGTGGTCCTGGCTGTGGGCGATCTTCACGTCGAGAATTTCGGCACCTGGCGTGACAGCGAAGGGCGGCTCATCTGGGGAATCAACGATTTCGACGAAGTGGCGCACATGCCGTACCCCAACGATCTGGTGCGTCTGGCGGCCAGCGCCCACATCGCCATTGCGGCAAACCACCTTGCGGTCACGCCGAAGGAAGCCTGTGAGATCATCGTGGATGGCTACACGCAGGGCTTGCAGGCAGGCGGCCGTCCTTTTGTTCTTTCCGAGCACTTCACCTGGCTCCGACAGATCGCAGTGAGCGAACTCCGCGATCCCGTGCACTTCTGGGAGAAGATGGACGGTCTCCGTACCGTTCGGAGCAAGGTGCCCCGACGTGCCGTGAAGGCTCTCGAGAACTTGCTTCCGGAGCACGGCTTGAAATACCGGATCGCAAAGCGCGTCGCCGGTCTCGGCAGCTTGGGCCACGAACGCTATGTCGCCCTAGCGGAATGGCGTGGAGGCAAGGTCGCGCGAGAAGCCAAGGCCTTAGTGCCCTCGGCCTGTGTGTGGGCGGGAGTCGAGAAGCGGTCGCGTGGAATTCTGTATGAAGCGCTCCTCGGCCGGGCGGTGCGCGTTCCCGATCCTTTCGTTCGGCTCCGTGGCCAGTGGATCCTGCGCCGCCTTGCCCCGGATTGCAGCCGGATCGAACTGTCATCATTGCCGAAGGAACGCGACGAGGCACGCCTGCTTCATGCCATGGGATGGGAAACGGCGAATATCCATCTCGGGACCCCAAAGGTGATCGCAGCTGTGCGTCACGACTTGAAGAAACGGTCGGCGAACTGGCTGCATGCGGCGGTCAAGAACATGGTCGACGCCACACTGACCGACTTCGCAAAGTGGAAGAAGGCCTCACGGCTGCGGCGCTAGTGCTGCGCCTGTCTGAACACACACCGCCGATTGTGCACCAAAGAAATGTGCGCTACCCCCACAGCAAGTCGCGCAGCCCGGAGGCTCGCTCGACGCGACGCGCGATGGCCTGCTCGACCACTTCCTTCGTAGCGTGAATGGTGACTCTGTGGCGGGCACGCGTCACGGCGGTATAGAGGAGTTCGCGCGACAACACCGGCGAGATGCGTGGCGGTAGCAGCACTGCCACCTGGTCGAACTCCGACCCCTGGCTCTTATGGATGCTCATGGCGTAGACGGTTTCGTGCGGCGGGAGCCGTGAGGGGGAGAGACACCGGGGCTCGCCGTCGGTGCCGAGGAAGAAGGCCACGCGTTGAGACGGCGCACCGGCGGGATCGCCGGTGATCAGACCGACATCGCCGTTGAACAGCTTGAGTTGGTAGTCGTTGCGCGTGACGATAATCGGGCGACCGTTGTAGTATTGCCCTTGCGGACGGATCAGACCGGCGCCGGCGAGGGCCTGCTCGATTTGCTGGTTCACCTCCTCGACACCACCCGGGCCCCGGCGATGAGCACATAGCACGCGGAAGCGCTCCAGCGCGCGAAGCTGCTGTTCCGCGGTCTGCTGGCTGAGGAAGGGCTGGAACCCCTGCAGGACGGCCTCGCGCAATGCTTCACTCAAGCCCGCATCTTCTGCCGGCTCGGCCAGCGCGACGTCTGAGTAGTCACTCGATTCGAGAACGGCAACCGCCTTCGTCCCGTCTCCGGCGTTGATCGCACGTGCGAGCGCACCGATGCCACTCTCTGGACCGTAACGGTAGCTGCGCGTCAACTGCACGATGCAGTCCCAGATGCCGGTGGCGCGCGGTGCGTCCGCGTCGAGCCGGAGATGATCGCCGGTGAGCCGGGCGATGTCTTCCACCAACGCACGCGAGTAGCTGCGCCGCACGCCCGTGTTGCAGATGTCGCCGAGCACGGCGCCGGCCTCGACCGATGCCAACTGGTCCTTGTCGCCAAGCAGGATCAAGCGCGCCTGAGGCGGCACCGCCGCCACCAGGCGGCTCATCAGCGCCAGATCGACCATCGAAGCCTCGTCGATTAGCACCACATCGGTGAGCAGCGGGGTATCGGCATCGTGGCGAAATCGCGTGGAGCTTCCCCACGCCGTACCGAGGCAGCGATGGATCGTCGCCGCTTCTTCCGGAATGGCGTTTTTGACTTCCTCGGAGCAATCGAGGTCGTTCTTCGCCCTCTGGATCGACTCGGACAGCCGCGCTGCCGCCTTCCCTGTCGGCGCCACCAGGGTCACGCGCAGTGTGCGCCCGCTGGCGCGCAACGCCTGCTCCACCAGCAGCGCCAGAATCTTCACCACCGTGTACGTCTTACCCGTACCCGGCCCACCGGAAATCACACAGAAGCGCCGCTGCGCTGCCAACAGCGCCGCAATGCGCTGCCAGTCGATCTCTGCCGATTCTGCACTCACGCCATTCGCAGGGAACAAGCAATCGAGGCCTTGTCTCAGCCAGGCGCCGTCGATATTGGAATCCACCTGCGTAGCTCGTGCACGGATTGCCGCAGCGAGCCGCGCCTGATGCTCCCAGTAACGCCGCAGATAGAGCCGGCCGACATCGTCCAGGACCAATGGTGTCGCCACGCTGCCGTCGCTCACCAGCGGGCTCGATCGCAACGCCTCGAGCCACTGGCCGGGCTCCGGCCAGGCACCTTCCACAGGATCGCCCGCTGCATTCACCAACCGGCCACTCTCTACTAGCCGCGCCAGATGGACGCAGACCTGCCCGTTGCCGACGTGACGACTAGTGAGCGCCGCGGCGAGCAGCACCTCCGGCCGCCTCTCGTCCGCCATCCGCCCCACGGCACGCGCGAAGTGCTCGTCCAACGGCGACAGCACGCCTGCGGCGCGTAAAGATTCCAGGGTGACAGTCATGGCACTGCCTCCCTGTCCTCGGGTCTCTGTCGCGAACCCTCCCTCGGAAATGCACACACCGCCGACAGGGATTCGATCAGCGTACGCGATGGACGGTCGCGGAAGATGCCGCAGCCGCGCGGGAGCGCCGGCGACATGCCACGCAGGAAGAGATAGAACACGCCGCCGAAGTGCCTGTCGTAGTCGTAGTCCGCTAGGCGCACGGTCAGATAGCGGTGCAGCGCAACCACGTACAGATGGTACTGCAAGAAATAATGATGATCGGCCATCACCCGCCCGAGCCGCTGCGGTTCGTAGGCCTTCGGGCTGGGGCCCAGGTAGTTCGACTTGTAGTCCACCACGTACCAGCGCCCCGCGTGTTCGAAGACGAGATCCACAAAGCCTTTCAGATAGCCGGCAAGCGGGCTGAAGCCGAGATCTCGGATACGGTCGGCGTACTCGCGTGGAACCGGCGGTGCGGCACAGCGGGTAAACACCTCCGCCAGCCGCGCACGCGTGAGCAAGCCGGGCGCAGCGGGCTGCGCCCCTTCGTCTGCACTCGACTTCTCATCCGCCACCGGAAAGATGAACTCCAGCTCACTGAGTCGCTTGACGAGCGGAATGCGCCGCAGGGTCAGCGGCTGTGATCCGTCATCGAGCGGCGTTTCGAGAATGTCGGTGATCGCCTCGCACAACGGCTCTGTCCACTTCGGTTCGAAGCCGTACCGCGCCAACCGTTCCGCCACCTGGGCCCGCAACGCCGTCACATCGGATTGCTGAAAATCGATGGACTGAAAGATTTCGTGAATCAGCTGCCCCGGCCGCGCGCCCGCGGGAAAGTCGTGCAACACGACGGGAACTGCCGGTTTCGCACTTTCGCGTTGCTCCGCCGCAGCCGCGTCGGCCTCGTCACGGTCCTGACCTTCTTCTGCAGGCGGGCTGACCGCACGCTCACCTGCCGTCAGGTTCGAGAAGCTCGACACTCGCCATTGCGGTGACAGCGCGCGTTGCGGCATGCGGCAGCGCAGCTCGCCCCACTCTTCTGCAAGCAGCGCGTACTCCGTCCCGCGCTCCGATGGCAACTCCGCGATCTGGATAGCGCCGCCCGCCGCTGCCGCGAGCGCGCCTAGATCGGCGAGCAGCCCGTCATCGCCGGCACTGACAAGCGCTGCGATCCTCGCCGCCGTCACCTTCGCGACGTCGACATCATCCTCCGGCAACCGCCTCGGCTGGTGCAGCAAGTAGCCGAGTGCGGACGTCTCCACCTCCCTGAATGCCCCCCAGACGAGGCTGCAACGGTGCTGAGCGCGGGTGAGCGCCACGTAGAGCACGCGCACGTTTTCAGCCAAGGCCTCGCGTTCGGCCAGCGCCTTGTGCGCCTCCTTATTCGAGGAGCCCAGATCGAGCTTCAGTCGGTCTCCGTCCTCCGGATCGTGGAAGCGCAGCGTTTCCACGTCGCTCTTGCGTAGCAGCGCGCCATCCCACAGATACGGGCAGAAGACGATCGGGTACTCGAGCCCCTTGGCCTTGTGCACGGTCACCAACTTGACCGCGGCCTCGTCGCTTTCGAGCCGGATCTGCGCGGCCTCGCCGGCCAGCTCGGCACGCGCATCCACATCGGCGCGCATCGCGCTCAGCCAGTGCACCAGTGCCAGCGGGCCGTGGCGCTCCTCGACTTCCACGGCATGCAGCAGCTCGCCAAGATGCAGGATATTGGTGAGGCGGCGCTCGCCGTCCGTAAGCGCCAACAGTCGGGGCTGGACCTCACACTCGTCCAGCAGGCGATGGAACCCGGCAACAAAGCCGTCATGCAACCAGGCCTCATGCCACCCTTGGAACCGCCTCATCCATGCATCCCAGCCGCGCTCGTCCTCCTGCAGCGCAAACACGTCGTGACCGCTCAGGCCCATCAGCGTCGTCGCCAGGGCGGCCCGCACCGCACCGGCATCGCCCGGATCCGCCGCGGCGCGTAGGACGCGCTCGACCTCCACGGCCTCGACGCTGTCGAACACGCTGGCCTCCGTCTGCAGCACACTGGGAATACGCAGTCGGCGCAAGGCGACCTGCGTGCTGCCGGCCTGCTCGTTGGTACGGCACAAGACCGCGATGTCGCCCGGCGCGACGTCTCGCTCTTCGATGGTCGCACCCGATTTCAGGAAGCGCGCGATCTCGGCGGCAACCAGATCAGGAAGATGTTCGTTTGCCCATTCCTTGTTGATGGGCTTTCGCTCGTCCTGTCGCCGCACGAAAAGAATCTGCAACGGCGCTTGCCCTGCCGCCGCGCCACCCAGGCAATCCACTGCGCCGTCCTTGGGAGTCGCTGACAAGAATGGAATCTGGCGAAACACGAACTGATCGCGGGCCTGATCAAACAGCCCATTGACAGCACGGATGAGGGTCGGATCGGAGCGCCAGTTGGTGGTGAGGGTATGCGCATCCGCGCCGGCGTCACGCTTGGCAGCCATGTAGGTGAAGACATCGGCGCCCCGAAACGCGTAGATCGCCTGCTTCGGGTCACCGATCAGAAACAGCGCGGCATCGCTGCCGTGATACACGCGGCGGAAGATGTCGTACTGCACCGGGTCGGTGTCCTGGAACTCATCGATCAACGCGGCGTGGAACTGCGTGCGGATCTTCTCGGCGAGCGTGGCGCCGCCCTGCCCCGCGAGTGCTTCGTTGAGGCCGTGCAAGAGATCATCGAAGAACTGCGTGTTCGCGGCCTCCTTGCGCCGGCGCAGCTCGGCGCGCGCATAGCGCACCAGATCGATCTGGAACTCGAGCAGGCGCGCGTCGAGCGCCTGCCGTAATGCCTCATCCGACGCGAGCAGCGCATCGCAGGCTTCGAAGAAGCGGTGCTTCGGCCTTGTACAGCCCTTCTTGGTCCCTTTTTCCAGGCCCTCGGAGGTGAAGTGCTGGAAGGCCTTGAAGCCTTCGGAGATGCCCGGCCACTCTTGCGAGAGCACGGCATCCATAGTCGTTGTCCAAGACGCTCGAATCGACTCCTCTTTGTAGGTGCTCCGTTTCAGCCCTGCCGATGCACACAGAAGGTGCAGGATCTCCTCGCGTTCCTTCCGCCAGATCGCCGCTGCCTGCACCTGCGCGCGACACCAGCTGTCGAGGCTCTCCCCCAACTCAGCGTGGACATCTTCCGGCAGCACCGGCATGCCGGGATGCAACACGACCTTAGCGGCCAGGGCGACGAGGCGCCGCGGCGTCAGCTGTTTCCGTTGGAGGTGGCGCACGAAAATCTCCGGCGCCTGATACAGCTCGCGCACCCAGAAATCCTGTACGACCTCATCGAGCAACAGGGCCTGGTTGGTCACCAGTTCCATGTCGAACGGCACGCGGCTCTCGAACGCATGCTCCTGTAGCGCGCGCTGGCAGAACCCATGAATCGTGAAGATGGCGGCCGCATCGAAGCCGTGCAGCGCAGCCAGCAGCACCCTGCGGTCGGCCTCCAGTGCCCCTTGGGCGAGGCGCTGGCGCACGAATTGATCGAGCGTCTTGTCGTCGGGCTCCCCACCGGCTTCCAGCGCGGCCAGCGCCGCATGCAGGCGGCGGCGGATGCGGGCGCGCAGTTCAGCGGTGGCGGCGTTGGTGTAGGTGACGACCAGGATGTCGCCGACCGACAGCCCTCGTTCGAGCAGCAAGCGCAGATACAACGTCGTGATGGTGTGGGTCTTCCCGGTACCAGCGCTGGCCTCGATCAGGTTGGTGCCGCGGAGCGGCACAGCGAGAGGGTCGAGCGGCTTCATGCGGCGTCCTCGCGGTGATCGAGAAGCGGCTCGAATATCGTCCGGGCAAGGTCAGTGGTACGTGGAGTCTCTCGCATGGAAATGTCTGAATCGAATAAACTGAATGCCGGTGAGAATGGATCCCGGCTGCCGAACACCTGCTGCACGCACGGATCGTCAGCGTCAGCAGGTACCGGCGAGTGGCGACTGCCTCTGAACTGTCCGCGGGCGACATGGAGCGCGTTCTCTTCCGTTCCGCCCGGCCGTCTGAGTGCCTCGACATAGGCGCGTGATGATTTCGGAAAAAACGGCAGCGGCATCATTTGGCCCAGCCAGTACAGCTGGAGCAGGCCGCGCAAGACGGCGCCGGCATCCTCCACTGGGCGAAACCGTATCGCCATCGGTCCGCCGTCGTGCTCGGGCCGCCCGACGAGGATGCTCTGTTTCGGGAATCCCTGAGGGGCGGCCCAGTTCAACACCAGATGCCGGATCCACAACCGCAGTTCGGAGGTTCCACCGAGCTTCGAGTAGTGGTGCTCCACCTGCCCGTCCGGCCACACGTTCCGGATCAGTCCCGTGATGCGGGTGCCGTCGATCTCGGCATCGACCACGACGGGGTCGAGGCGCTGCGCCTGAAGCCGAGGTGCAGCGGTCTTGGCGACTGCAATCACCTCGGGTTTCAGCTCCTGATACAGACACGTACCCAGCGTGCCCAGCGGCAGTCTGCCGCTGGCTCTGATGGACGAGAAGGCCTGGTCGAGATCGTCTGTGTCGAGCGCCCGGTCGAGCAGATCGGAGCCGACGCCCCACTGCTCCAGATGGTTCAACGTGATCGGTTCGCGGTCGGCGATCACCTCGGCACTATCGTCGAGGAACAGACCGAGGCGCCGTTGCAGGAAGGCGTGCACCGGGTTCTTGAAGAAGCGAGCGACTTCGTCGACCGTGACGCGAGCACTGCTGTCCGCGGGCAGCGGCCGGGACAGGAACGCCGGCGCGACGTAGCGCGGTCCGGCGAGACTGCGTGCGCCGTCGCAGTAGCTCTTGGCGTAACTGAACAGGCGCGAGTCACCGCGGCTGAAATAGCGCGGGCTGAAGGCTTGGAGGGGATGGCGCACGAGCAGGTGTTCGCGGACCGTCTTTTGCTCCGGCGGCAGCATGGCATTTTGTCGGGGTGCGGCAGGCTGCGCCGCTAGTCGAAATGACTCGTCGAGCGCGTCGAACAGCTCGCTGACAGCGACCGACGGTGGAATCTCGGCGTTGTCACGAAGGCTCTGGCCGACGTAAGTGATGAGCAGCCGGTCGCGCGCGGACAGGAGGGCTTCGAGGAACAGGTAGCGGTCGTCGTCACGCGAGGAGCGATCACCCGGCCGTGGGTGCTGGGCAATGAGGTCGAAGCCGAGCGGCCGGCGGACGCGCGGGAAAGCGTCGTCGTTCATGCCGAGCAGGCAGATCACCCGGAACGGGATGGTACGCATGGGCACGAGGGCGCAGAACGTCACGCCGCCCGACAGAAAGCCGTGAGCCGTGGCGCCGCGCTGCAGGCTCTGCTCGAGTTGAGCACGGACCGAGTCGAGATCCACCGGTGCGTCGAAGCCGGCGGTGCGGGCGTTCTCCGCCAACTCGGCCAGGGCGCTGCGGATGCGCTGCTGCTGGTACGCGGTCTGACTGGTGTTTGCCACCATGGTGTCGAGCAGTTTCCCGAGATCGTCGCGCCAGGCATCCAGGGTGCGCGGTTGCTGCAGCGACGCGCGTAAGGCAAACAGTTTGTCACAGAAGTCCGCCAGCTTTCCGAGCAGCTCCGTCGTGGTGCCTTCCATGTCATCGTGCGGCAACACGTCGCGGTAGAGTGTGCGCCCGTTGCCCGGCATGGCATATCCCAGCAGTAACCGGTCGAGTCCGAAACGCCACGTGTTCTCGGCGCGAGCCGGCTGCCCGACCTCACCGCGATGGGTGGCATCAACACCCCAACGGATCCCCGACTCGACGATCCACGTGCGCGCGAGATCCAGCTCCTCGCCTTCGACGCCGAAGCGGGCACGGATGACGTCGGTACCCAGCAGATCGAGCACAGCGGTCGCCGTCATACGACCGCGGAGGACGTCGAGCACATTGGCGAAGGCATCGACGATCTCGTCCGTGGCACGCACGTGGCGATCAGCGACGCGATATGGGATACGGGGCCGACGATCGCCCGTTTCCCCGAACACCGCATCGATGAAGGGCGCGTAGGCATCGATTGCGGGCGACATCACGACCACGTCGCGCGGCTCCACAGTAGGATCCTCGTCGAACAAGGCCAGCAGTTGATCGTGCAGCACCTCCACCTCACGCATGGGACCGTGGCAGGCGTGCACGCTGATGGAGTGATCCTGCGCGTCAAGGACCAGCGGTGGCACATCAGCGTTGGCCGTTCCGCGGTGGCGTAGGTTGAGAATGTCGGACTGCATCGCCGTCAGCGCGGTGTGAGCGCCGGGATCGTGATACAGGTCGCGCGCCTCCTCCTGGTAATCGCCGCCGGCTTCGAGCAGCTGCTGAAATTCGCGTCCCTGACGGCCGAGCGAGGCGAGCACCGGATTCCCCTCTTCCAGGTGCAGCGCCGCCTCGGCGTCGAGCGCCGCAGCGGGCCTCTTCGCCAGAGCGCGCAGCACCTCGCGCCGAGAGCAGATATCGGCCCAGTACTCGCGTGACGGGCTCAGGATGAAGAGATGCAGCTCGATCCACGGCGAGAGTGCGATGAGGACATTGAGGTAGAGGGGTGGCAGCGTCGATACACCGAAGATGCTGACGCGGGAGGGAAAATCGGCGAGGCACGGTTTGCCCGCGCCCACCGCGGCGAGAACAGTCCGGGCGCGCGCCGCTACGTGGGTAGAGCCGTGGCGCTTGACCAACTCCTGCCAGAGGACGGCCTGCCAGTCGGTTCCGTCACCCCGCTCCCACGTGAGGACCATCTCCGGACGATAGACGACGTACTGGTCAAACGTATCGGCGATCCGTGCGGCGAGCTGGATGCGCCGGATAGCGCGCTCATCGCCGGCAAGGTAGCCGCGAATGGGGGCAAACTCGGGGCGGTCGACGAACCGAGGTAGCAAGTCGGCAATCGCCCACATCAGCGTCTCGGGCGCGAAGCAGGCGCTGCCGGGTACCTCTGGGCCGCCGACGGCCGTGAGGGCACGTTCGATGAGTTTGCGTGGAAAAGGGAAATCGGGATTCGCCCACACCCCGAGTCGGCGCGCCAGCTGCATCGAGAGCCAGCGCTCCATACCTTTGCCCTGCACCACGATGCATTCGCGGCCGAACGCATCAGCAGCCGGCCGCGTCACCAGCGCCGCCAGCTCAGCGACGAGCGTCTCAGTGCGATTGCTCCGATGAACGTACATGGCCGACACAGCGCAGCAGCACCCCCCGAACAACCGCTGGCATATTCGCGATCAAAAGACACAGCCCACCGCAAAAGTCGAGTCAATAACTCATCGGAAAGGTGCGGCGACCGTTTGCATGCCGAGGCGCATGCCAATATCCTCTGGCGCAAGGAGAGAGCAATGAGGCTAAGAAAAGAATTAGTAGCGATCACAGCGGCCGTGTGTTTGACATTTGCCGCCTTCACGCCGTCGCGAGCGCGCGCCGCCGACATTCCCACTATCGTCGCCGTCTCGGCGGGGGCCTTTATCGTGTTTGTTGCGGTCGGGGCCTGGCTGACCATCTCTCACAACACTCCATTTTCTACCCTGCAGGGGCTGCCGCCCGGGGAAGCCGAAGCAACACGACAAGCCCCGCGCGAGGGTGTCCGCTTCGGCATCGCGTGCCGTCCGAGTGCCGCCGGCGTACCGTTAGCGTGCTGGTAGCGGATATCTGGATTGATCAGCTGGATTCGGCTATGAACGTGGCCGCGTAAGGCGGCGCAAGGGTTTGCTGGCGTAGCTCAGTCGGTAGAGCAGCTGATTCGTAATCAGCAGGTCCGCGGTTCGAATCCGCGCGCCAGCTTTATTTTTCAGTCGAAAATCAGACTACTTACAGACTCCAGCTTTCCGACCGAGAACGGTGTTTTCCGTGTCGGGTGCAGCTGGGGTGCAGCCTTCGCACCCAGCAAATTGACGAAGCGCTGGTGATTCCCCGGCAAAAGATGGGTGTACACAGACAGGGTGAAGGCGGGGCTGTGGTGTCCGAGCTGTTCCTGTACGTAAAGCAGCGGAGCGCCCTTCTGGAACAGCAAGCTTGCGTAGGTGTGGCGGAGATCGTGAATCCGCACTCTGCGGAGCTTCGCCAGCACTAGGAGCTTCCTGAACACCCGCTTGCGGAAATTGTTCGCATCGAGCACCTTGCCGCTCGGCTCGGGGAAGATCCACGCATCGAGGTGTGCCTCGCCAAAATCCTATCTGGCGCTCAGGCGGCGTCGCGCCACTCGTAGCGATGGTGCAGACCGCCGACACGGGGCAGGGAGGTGACCGTAGCGAGCGGCAACGGCGGCGGACACACGGCGCGTGGGGTCGGCGGATCCTTGCCGAGCGCCAAGTGTGTTCGGTCGTTGTGGTAGTAATCGAGGTACTCGTGCAACAAGCGCCGCAGGTGCGGCTCGTTGAGCACGATCACGTGGTCGAGGAACTCGCGCCGGCAGCTCCCCACCCAGCGCTCCGCGACCCCATTCTGCCACGGGCTCTGAAAACTGGTCCGTACCGGTCGCACCTCCATGTGCCGGAGCGCGCCATCGACCTCGGCCGAAAAGATCGAGTCCCGATCCATGAGCAGGTACCGAGGCGCTGCCTCGAAGGGGAACGCCTCGCGCAGCTGCTGGGTGACCCACGCCGCTGTGGGATGCGCCGTCACGTTCACGTGCAGCACTTTCCGACGATCGTGCTGAATCACAAGCAGAACGTAAAGGAGGCGTAAGCTCAGCGTCGGCACGGTGAAGAAGTCCATCGCCGCGAGCACCTCCCGGTGGTTATCGAGAAAGGTCTTCCAGGAGGCACCGGGTGGGCGCCGGGGCCGTGACGCCCGGACATAACGCGACACCGTCCGCTCAGAAACTCGAACGCCGAGCTTCAACAGCTCCCCATGGATGCGCGGGGCTGTGCCTCGCCAAAACTCCATCCGCGCCTTTGAATCTCTCGCTGTTCCCGGTGGGGCTTTGCACAAGAACTCTCAGCGGGCGCCCTTCGATACGCCGCCAGAGGAAGGCGGCTACTCATTGCGAGCGGGTGGGTATGTATTGTCAAGGCATCTTACCGCTCACCCTGAGATACTCTGTCCATTGTCAAGCGGCCT
>JBIOJG010000014.1:0-115601 GCA_044450645.1 Binatia bacterium | reverse complement strand
TATTCATTGCTGTCTCGTGGGCTCGGTGATGTGTATAATTGACAGGTATACGTTAACGGACGTTTGGTAGGCGAACACGTGAAAGACGAGATCAAAGTCTTCGCAGGTAATTCCAACGCCGCGCTGGCCAGTGCCGTGTGCGCCTACCTGAACGTGCCGCGAGGGGCTGCGGATGTGCGTCGCTTCAGCGACGGCGAAATTTTGGT
The DNA here is from genome assembly GCA_044450645.1 of Binatia bacterium. GTDB lineage: Bacteria > Desulfobacterota > Binatia > HRBIN30 > HRBIN30 > JAGDMS01. The sequence continues at coordinate 115,395 of JBIOJG010000014.1, read as the reverse complement.
CGAGATCGACGAGAACGTGCGCGGCGGCGATGTATTTGTCATCCAGTCCACTTGCACACCGGTGAATGACAACCTCATTGAACTCCTCCTCATGCTTGATGCGTTCCGCCGCGCGTCGGCAAAGCGCATTACGGCTGTGATCCCTTACTTCGGATATGCGCGCCAAGACCGGAAAGTTGCCCCCCGCGTGCCAATCAGTGCGAAACTCGTGGCCGACCTGATTACGACCGCCGGCGCCTCCCGAGTCCTCACGGTGGATCTGCATGCCGGCCAGATCCAGGGCTTTTTCAACGTCCCAGTCGACAATCTCTTTGCGACCCCGGTCTTGCTCCCATACGTCCGCCAACGCCTGAATCAGGATGACGTGAGCGTCGTCTCCCCGGATGCGGGTGGCGTTGAGCGAGCCCGTGCGTTCGCCAAACATCTCGATGCGGGACTGGCGATCATTGACAAGCGGCGCGCCCGAGCCAATGAAGTGGCGGAGATGCATATCGTCGGTGAGGTGCGGGGCCGTACGGCGGTCCTTGTCGACGACATGGTCGATACCGCCGGTACGTTGGCGACCGCGGCAGCTGCATTGAAGGAGAGCGGCGCACGCGCAGTGATGGCGTGCTGCACGCATCCCGTGCTCTCCGGGGAGGCCATCGCACGCATCGAGCAATCGGCGCTGACCCAGCTGATCGTCACCGATACGATTCCGCTCTCCTCACGCGCGCAATCGTGCTCGAAAATCAAGGTTTTGTCCGTGGCCCACCTCCTTGGAGGCCATCCGGCGCACCCACGACGAGGAGTCGATCAGTTCGCTTTTTGTGTAGCGCGCTGAGGTTTCGACGTAACAGGAGTTGAATTATGGAAACGGTTGAATTGAGTGCAGAGCTGCGATCGGGGGCCGGGAAGGGTGCGGCGCGACAGATGCGCCAGCAAGGAAGGTTGCCGGCCATCTTTTACGGACCAAAGCGGCGAACGACGATGATTGCTATCGACGCCAGGGAATTTTTGGAGAAGGTCTCCTCGCTCGAAGGCTCCCACCTCATTCGCCTGCGTTCTGAGGCCGAAGAAATTGCCAACAAGGTGGCCTTGGTGAAGGAAGCACAGTACCATCCGGTGACCGGTGCGGTGTTGCACGCCGACTTTTACGAAGTCGACATGACGGAGAAACTGCGCGTGCGTGTCCCGCTTCACTTTACGGGGAAGGCGGCCGGCGTGGCGCTGGGCGGCATTCTGCAGCCGGTACAACGTGAGGTGGAGGTGGAGTGCCTGCCGGGGGACATTCCCGAGTTCATCAGCGTCGATGTGAGTGCACTCGATATCCATGATGCCGTCCACGTTAGCGAACTGTCGGCCGCGGAGGGAGTCCGGATCTGCTACGATACCGATGCCACCCTAGTGACCGTGCTGCCGCCGACGGTGGAAGAGGTCAAGATCGAGGAGGCTGCGGTTACGGCAGAAGGAGCGCCGGCCGAAGGCGCCCCGGCCCCGGAGGCGGCCAAACCAGAAGCGGAAAAGAAAGGCGGGGCATCCTAGCGATCGATGCACGTGGTCGTCGGGCTTGGCAATCCAGGACAGGAGTACGCCGGCAGCCGTCACAATGTCGGGTTTGCCGTGGTCGAAGAGCTGGCGCGTCGATGGGGATTGTCGCTCGGACGGGTACGACGTGGAGTGCGCATGGTCCGAGGAATCGTGGCCGGCAAACACGTTGCGTTAATCGAACCGCAGATGTACATGAACATGAGCGGTCCAGCGCTGGTTCGTGCCGGGCAGGTTGAGGCCACGCAATTTATTGTGGTTCACGACGATATCGATCTGGAACTCGGCGGCACTCGAGTAAGACGAGGCGGCGGCACGGCGGGTCACCGTGGGCTGCGTTCGATCGTCGAGTGCTACGGAGAAGACTTTGTTCGGATTCGCATTGGCGTGGGGCGGCCGCGCAGAAAGGATACCGTCGGTTACGTGCTGTCGAAGTTCGACGACGAGGAAAATGAAACGATCGCTGCAGCCATCACACGTGCCGCGGACGTCGTCGAATGCATCGTCGCTGAGGGTGAGGAAAGGGCGATGAATACCTTTAATGTCCGCACGCCTAAGGCTCCGCTGGCGCCGGCTGAATCAGTTGGGAGGAAATAGATGCACCGATACGAGACGTTGTTTATCCTGCACCCGGATTTGCCGGATGCCCAGGTGCGTGAGACCATCGACCGGGTACGCCGGCTCATCGAGGGCATGCAAGGGCAGGTCATAGAACTGCAGGATTGGGGCATGCGTGATCTGGCCTACCCGATTCAAAAGCAGCCCAGGGGAATTTATGTGCTGGTGCAATATGCAGCGCCGCCGGAGGTGGTAAAGGAACTGGAGAGATCCATGAAGCTTTCGGATGAATTCCTGCGATTTGTTTCCGTGCGGATGGCCGAGAAGCGGGGGCCCGCTCGGCGCCGAGGGCGTCGATCGCGGGCCGCGGCAGGGCCTGAGCAGGCCTCTGCTCCGGAACAGGAGAGCTGATTATGGCACTCGGGAAAAGCGGCAGTAGACGCGGCCGGCCAGCCGCCGATGACAAGACCGCCTTCCGGCGCCGCGGGCCGGTGCGCCGAAAAGTGTGCCGGTTCTGCGCCGATAGAGATAGTATCATCGACTTCAAGGACACGCGCGCTCTGTCGAGCTTTATCACCGAACGTGGTAAAATCGTTCCGAGCCGGATCACGGGCAATTGCGCCAAACACCAGCGGCAACTGACGACGGCGATCAAACGGGCACGTGCTGTGGCGCTCCTTCCGTTTACTACGGTGCACGTCTGATGCCGTTGGTTTCTTCACCCGTTTCCCCTGGTGCACGCCTCGTACCCTTTGCTCTCAGGCTTGCACTCGCGGTCTTGCTTAGTGGCGGGATGTATGTTGCCGGGATCTACTTTGCCCCGTTGGGATCACCGCTCCTCTTTCTGGTCCCACTTCCCGGACTCGTACTCGCAACCGATGCGCCGGCGGCATGCGTTCTCTGGCTGCTCCTGACGGAAGGAACCGTGAGCTTTGTCCTCGGTGCGGGTGCGGCTGCGAGCCTACTTCTTCTCTTTGGCCTGCCGGCTTGCAGCATGGCTCTTGGATTCCGCCGAGGCTGGGCGCTTGAGCGAAGCGTCCTGGCCGGAATGATCGGATGGGCGGTGGGCGTCCTTTGTTCCACCTTCCTGGCCTATGGTGACCTGACGACGCTGACCGACATGGTCCGCCAACAACTCGCCCACGGCGTCGACTTGGCCCTTTCGACCTACGGGTCAGTTGGTGTGCCAGACAGTAGCCTCGCTACTATCAAGGCGGAGCGTGATTTGGTCGTGACCGGCTTGCTCGAGGTCCTGCCGGCGTTGGTGATGCTGTGTGGCGGGCTTATGGTGATTGCGAACCTTGTGTTGCTGCGGCGCTGGACGGATACCGTACACGACGTCGACCTCCGCCTGTGGCGCACGCCGGACGCCTTGATTTGGGCGCTCATCGCGGCCGGTTTCAGTATGTTCGTCCCAGTTTATCCCGTCGCTTTGGCGGCGCGCAACCTCTTCATCATCTTGCTGGGTTGCTACTTTTGTCAAGGTCTCGCAATCGTTAGTTACTTCTTGGAACGCTTTCGCTTGCCTCGCGGTATCCGCGTCGCCGGGTACCTGCTGATCGCCGTGCAGCACATTGTAGCAGGGATTGTCCTTGCTCTCGGGGTCTTCGATTTATGGGGAAACTTCCGGCGCTTGAGCGTCGGGCCCGCGGACATGCAGATTCCGGGGGACGGCGAATAGGGGAGACAGAACCATGGAAGTCATTTTGCGCGAAGATGTTGCTGACCTCGGCAGCGTCGGAGACATCGTAAAGGTCAAGCCCGGATTTGCACGTAACTTCTTGCTGCCGCGAGGCCTGGCAGTCGTTGCCGACACACGGAACGTCCACGTTCTTGAACATCAGAAACGCCTGGCTGCCGACAAACGCGAGCGTGACCGCCGCCAGGCGCAGACCGTTGCCGACCGGCTCAGCAAGGTGCGTGTGACGATCAAAACCCGTGCGGGTGAGGAAGGAAAACTCTTTGGCTCGGTGACGAATCTGGATATCGAGAGAGCATTGGGTGCGCAAGGATTCGCGGTCGAGCGCCGCCGCATCCGCCTCGAAGAGCCGATTAAATCGATCGGTGAACACGTGGTGCCGGTCCATCTTGGGGTCGGCGTCGATGCACAGATAACCGTTGTCGTGGAAGCCGAGTCGTAGCTGTCCGCGCCATGCCGAGCGAGAAGGCAAAGGAGAACAAGACGCTGGTGGGCCAGTGTGCGGCCTGCGGTAAGACGCTTTCGACGGAACTCATTCATGGAGTTCTGATTGAAGGTAACGGCAGACGTACCACGATCCCGATCTGTGACGACTGCCGCGAAAAGGGCTGGCAGCTTCCGACTGAAGGCTCCTGAATCGTGCTTGTGAATCGGGCTCGTGATGGGATACCCGTCGTTCTCGCAAGACGCTGATTCCGAACACGCGCCACGGGTTAGATGTGCACGCTGGATTTTCTCGTGCAGCCACGGATACTCCGGGAGATCAGCCTAGCGGAGGACGCACACTTCCTGCACACGGTGACACGCCCGTCTCGTTTACTTACCGGCGTTCTGCGCGTGTTCGACGTTCCAGGCGACATCATTTCGCTCGGGCGATATCACGTCGCGCCCGCTGAGAACACTACAGGTCATGGACCTCAGCTGTCCCGCCGCCACAGCGGTGGGCGCGTAGTCCCCTTCGGGGATGGGTTCGTGGGCCTGTCCCTCGCGCTGCCACATCGCTCGGCGCTCCTTTCTTCCGATCCCTTCGCGCTAGCGCCCCACCAGGTCCTCAATCGTTACGTGCGTGGCATTCTGGCAGCGTGCAAGCTGGCCGGTGCGGAAGCCTTCTACCCCGGACGTGACTTCATCACCGTGAACCGGCGCATCATGGGGCTGGTTTCTTTCGAAGTGCATCGCTCGGGCGCGATGCTGTTCGAAGCGATTTTGGCGGTGCGCCGCGACTTCAGTCTGTTGCCGATGCTGCTGGAAACCGTCGACTGCAATGGTGCCATCAAGGCCGAGATGCTGATGCCGCATGACACCACGTGCCTCGAGCGCGAGTTGCACACGCGGCTGACGACCGAAGAGGTCGGCGAACTTCTGCGACGTGGCTACGAAAAACAATTCAACCTGACGCTTGAACCCCGCGCGCTTACGGCGCTCGAGGAACAGGCGGTCCACGCAACGGCCGTGCGTGAGTTCGGTGATGACCGCTGGCTGCGGCAACGGCAACTACGGTCAGGTTTGGATCGTCATGCGTGGACCCGCGTGCAGCTGGGCATGTTCGAGGCCTACTTTGGGCTCGAGCAGGAACGTTTCATCAGGGATATCATGTTTGTCGGTGACTTCATTGCGAACTCGCCTGCTGTCGAACGGTTGGAACAGGAGTTGCCCCTCTGTCCGGCCGAATGGCGCGCTATCGATGCCGTTGCGTCGAAGATCTTCGCACAGCCTGGGAATTACATTCTTGGTATCGGCCACGTTGGCACCATCGCCGACACCATTACCAAAGCGCTGGAAACGTGACCGTTCGAGATCGGCTCCGAACGCGGGAAACGGGTGTGTGCGTAGCGGCTATGCAAGAGATCGTCGAGCGTGGCGGCGCAGACAGCGAAGAGATCGAGGCGCTTGCCGAGTGCCTTGGAAGCGAGTGCGAGCTGATCCAGCGGCGCGCGGCCGAGACCTTGGCGGCGCTCGGTCAACATGACACCACGGTGCAGGCGTTACTCCTGCGCTCCCTGCAATCCGGCGCGAGCAGGCGGCGCTGGGGGGCCGTGTTTGCTCTGTCTTTGACGGGCCAGGTGCCGCTTGCGGCGCTGCCCGTGCTGTTACAGGCCATGGGCGCCCAAGATGGAGATGTACGCTGGGCTGCTGCCGACATCGTGACGCACATGAAGGGTGAGGCTGCGGTGGTGGATGCGTTACGTTCCCTGCTGCACAACGGCGACGCTTGGCAGCGGAAAATGGCTGTGTACTGCTTGAGGGATCTGGATGCCCGCTCGCCGGAGATCGAAGCGGCGTTGCGCGCGGCTCTGAGCCATACGCACGTTGGCGTGCGGCTTGCGGCGATCTCAGGTCTTGCGCGCCTTGCTTGCGACCGCCCGCTGATTGCCCACGAACTGATCGCGATGCTGGACGATGCCGACAGCGGCGTGCGGCGCGCTGCGGCTGCGGCTTTGGGAACGCTGGGAGAGCACGCCGAGTGCGTGATGGCCGCTTTGCGCCACGCGGCGGGCAGCGCAGACCAATCGCTCAGGCGCGCCGCGGAGCGATCGCTGCGCTTGCTGTATCGCTGATGGCAGGCGATCCCCCGTCTCTCCGACGGCATCCATCGGCAGGTCAGTATCGCCAGAAGGCAAGGGCGCGTAAAGCCCCGATCAGCTTCCCAAAAGATCCAGCAAGGTGCTCATTCTTGTGGTGCCGTCTCGCGACCGGAGACCGCGCGCCACATATGATGGCGCTCGGGTGTGATGCGAATCATGGGATGCGTCGCCAGCAGCAGGGGCATCGCATGGTACTGCACGTACCGACTGCGGAGCCGGTCCAGAACGGTCGTGTATTCCTCTCTGTCGGTGACCACCGCAGCGTGGCCGTGGATGAGCAGGAAAGCCAAACGGCCCCAGTCTTCGTCGTATTCGTCGATCACGAGAGCCACCCGGGGGTTCTCGGCGATGTTCCGCAAACGTTTCAGTCCGCGCCGGCTGCGCTTGGGCTTCTCGTCAACGACGAAATAGAAGCAGCTGCCGCTCAGCGCGTAGCATATCGGGATGACGTGCGGAGTGCCTGCGGCGTCGGCTGTTGCCAGATGTGCAACCCGACCGCGTTCGGCAAACGCACGTTCGTTGTCAGACAGGGGCATTTCGTGTTCTCCCGAGCACGACTCACAAGCACGACTCACGACAATCAGATCGGTTCATCCGGCGCGATCTCCCCGCGGAATGCGGCCGCTGCTTCAGCATAGAGGCGGACCGCCATGCCGTCGTAACGCGGTGAGAAGTGGAACGTCTCTAGCCGCTGGACATTTGCGAGCCGGGCCAGCGTGCCCGCCTGGCGTGCGGTCAGGTGATGCCGTTTCAGGGCTTGGTCGCGGTCTTCATCGAGAAAGAGCGATTCGCAGAAGAAGATGTCAGCGTTAGCTGCGAGCGCAATGATCTGTTCGACGTTCTCCTTGCTGAAAAGCGTGTCCACAACGTAAACGAGTTTCTGGCCCGGCGTTTCCACGATGAGTCGGCTGCGCAGTTGACCCAAAGTGAAATCGGCACGCTGCTCTTGCCCACCAGTAAGCCATTTCGCCGTGATGACGGTATCATCTCCTTGACCGGTGCGGATCGCTTCCTTCAGTTGGGTCAGCCAGGGACCGGCGGGGATGTCGAGGCGCTTGAGCTCGTCCTTGCGGACGTTGAAGTGAGTCTTCTCCGCCAGCGCAAATCCGAGGCAAGGAATGCGATGATCGAGATGAACAGCCCGTACGCTGAGTACGGCATCCTCGTGCAGGATACCGGTGAAGGGCTGATTGCCAGCGGGCTCGATGGCGAAGGCAGCGGCGGCGCGCAGACGCACGCTCTCGACACGGTCAGGATGCACTTCGTGGACGTGTAGTACGAATGGGTACCCCTCGACGAGGTTCCATGTATACCCAGCGAGCTTCCCGCTGACGTTGCGGATGATGCCGGGTGGCCCAAACAGCGTGATCCGTGCCTCACGAGCCAGGAAGAGCCGGATGAGCCGGTCGAAGCCAATGAAATGGTCGATGTGGGTGTGCGACACGAACACATGGGTGAGTTTCAGAATCTCCGCCGCTGGAAAACGATCCAGACGGCCGAGGTCGAACTGCAGAGCCGTCCCCTGCCAACGCAGCGCCACATGAAGACCAGGGTCGCCGAAGGGCCCGTTAACGAGGCGCGGTAGGAAAGCAGATTTCACGACCGCATTGTACGGGAAGGTGAAAAGGGTGCAATGCGCGCCGCCGACTTCCTCCCCGCCGGGAAGGGACGAGGACCGCGAAATCCTCAAGCCGGGGTGCCGATTTCCTGAAAAACGTACGCCGCCACTTCCGTCATCATCTCCCGCAGGACCTCGCGTACGCTTTTCCCCTCAGCTTCCAACTTGCCTACCAGCGACGAGAGTACGACGAAGTATCGTTCCTTGGTTTCCAAACTCATCGCCGGCAGGCGGTTCTCCATCGCTGCCAGAAAGCGCTGGTGTACCGTTGCAATGTCACTGTCGAGTCCTTTCGAGAGAAGACCGTTTCGTTGCATGGACGACCTCGCAAAACGATAAGCCGATAGTTTCAATTATCTTGCACGCCGGGGTAATTCAAGTTAGACGGGGCGGCCATGGACTGGAGGGAGCGATGCGAGGGGTAAGAACGGCGCAGCTCGTGTTCGTTATCGCCACGCAGTTGTGCGTTGCGAGAAGTGCCTGGCCGATCCAGACCACGACCGGAGGTCGCCAGGTTGATCTGGACATGACCCTGAGCGTGCGCGAGGTCGTCGAGGAAAACCGCGCCACTACGCACGAACGGACGCTCGAGCAGCTTCGCGTGCGTGCTGCGGTCGCGCTGGCCCCCTGGCTACGTTTCGATTCAACCACCCTCGGCATCAATGGCGGGCCCACCTTGAAGTCCGACCGGACCGGCCTGTACTCCTGGGACCACACCTTCCAGGATATCTCACCGGCTGTGGATTTCGAGGAGGCGTATTTCGATGTGTTCCTGCCGTCGATTGACCTTCGTATCGGTAAGCAGAAGGTCGCCTGGGGTAAACTCGACCGGACGCAGCCCAATGATCTGATCAATCCGCTGATCTACAGCGATCCATTTCTGGACGATGAGGCCGAACGCAAGATCGGTGTGCCGGCGCTGCAGGCGTCGTACTACCTGCCGACCGCCTCGCTGGTTCTGCCGGAGAGCCGCCTCACGGCCGTCTGGGTGCCGAAGTACATCCCCTACCGGTTCCCACTGGCGAGTTGTCAGGTGCAGGACGGTGGCTCCCAGTGCGCCGTGGAGCGCTGGTTCCCCCCGGCTGGGGTGCCGCCGACAGCCTTTGTGCTGCCGCTGCCGGCCGGAAGCCCCATCCCGAGCCTGACGGTGCCACTGGGCTTCCGCACCGAGAACGCCTCGCCACCGGCGTGGCGCTTCGAGAACAGCGAGATCGGTCTGCGCTATTCGGCACTGGTGCGCGACGTCGACCTTGCGCTCTATTACTTCCATGGCTTCGACGCGCAGCCGGCGTTCAGGCTGTCGGCGAAGGCTTTCGGCCAGCCCGACACTACCCCTCCCCTCTACGTTGCACCGGGCACGCTGTTTGGTGTGACCACGCTGTCACCGGCCTTCCATCAGATCGATTCCTGGGGCGCGGATCTTGCCTACGCCCTCGGCCGCTTTTCGGTACGCGGGGAAGGCGCGTTCATACGCGGGCGTCCATTCAGCCGCGACCTGCGCACGTTGCTCGAGGATTCGGGCCCGATTGCCGGCTCGATCCAGCAGGCACTCGGGGAATTGGCCATGGGCAAGGGCAGCGCCGACGTTCAGTTGCCCGAGTCCTTCGCGGTCCGTGATTCGGTGGAATGGGGCGTGGGAGGCGACTACGTCTACGAGGAGTACCTGCTGCTGCTGCAGGTGAACCAAACTGACGTCCTCCACAATGACGCCAATTTACTGATCAAGAACGTGGACACGCGATTGCTCGCAAACCTTCGCAGGAGTTTTCTGTCCGACACGGTGCGAACCCAGTTGGTCGCCATCCATGCCATCGAAAGCGATTACACCATCTTGCGTCCGAAACTGTTCTATCAGTTCACCGACCACATCGGTGGCGAGCTCGGCTATCTGTTCATTGCCGGCCGCGCCCATTCTGTGGGCGGCCAGTTCCGCCGCAACGACGAAGGCTGGGTGCGAGCCGAGTACAAACTCTGAAGCCGTGGCGCCTGTGTCAGCCGTTGCGCTGCGTGGCGAGATCGTGGATGACCATTTGCGCGACCTTGCGGCCGATCTCCACCGCGAAGTTGGTGCCGCGATCCCACGGGTACACCTGGCTCATGGAGGCGAAGTAGAGTCCCCGCACCGGCGTCCGGATCGCTGGAATGTTGCGTGAATGGTTCACCGAGGGCACCGGTTGAGCGTACGCCGTTTTCCAGAGCCACGTCGCTCTCACCCAGCTGCGATCAAATTGCGGATTGAAACGCGTCAACGCCGGTAGGAATTGTTCCAGCAGTTCTTCCTTGGAGAAATGAAAATACTCGTGGGCGGGGTCAAGATAGTCGCCACAGTAGATGATGTGGTCACCGCCGTAATGCTCCGGGCTCATGTAATTGGTGTGTTCCACCATCGCCAAAAAGGGGAAGCCCGCGTCCTTTGGAAGGTTGTGCCAGTAGATGCCTCTGGTCAGCGGCCGATCCAGGGCTAGTACGAGCACCACTGCGCCGAGGGATTTGAGGGCGCGCAGCTTCTCGCTGTAGTCGGAAGGAAGCGCCGGCACGATGCGGGCCATCACGGCAGGAGAACTGGTGGAGATGACGGCGTCGAACGTTGCGGCGCCGCCAGGGGTTTCCACCTGCAGTTTGCCGTCCGGCCGCGTCGTGATTCCGTTCACGGCACAGTTCGATTGGACCGTGACACCTTGTGCCTTCACCACATCCGCCAACTTGTCCATGAAGCGCTGGAACCCGCCCGTGAACGTGCCCAGGCGTGGTGTGCGCGCATGAATCCGCGCCCAAAACCACGCCATGTTGACCACCGGTAGATTGTCTTCGCCGAACTTTCCGACCAGCATCGGCTTCCACAAGGTGTCGTACGAGCGTCGGCCAAGCCACTTCCGCAACCAGGCATCGGCCGTGACCTTTTCCAATGCCTGCCAGCGGGGCGTGAGCCGCAGATAGAGGGCCACGACACCGCAGCGCACCCGATCGACGAATGGGATGCCCGGAAAGCGCAGCACGGCAAAGGCTGAGTCGAAGGCGTAGAACTTTCCGTCGTGGTACATCGCCGTGACGGGGCGGGGAAAGAGCACTTGGTCACTCCAACCCAATTCCTTGATCAGGCCGAGGATCGAGGCGTCGGAGGCGAACCAGTGATGGTAGAACTTCTCCAGCGTCCACTCCCAGTGCGGCGCCTTGAAACCGGAGGCCAGCCCTCCGACGTTGGGCGCAGCCTCGTAGACCGTCACCTGGTGCGGTGCGTCCGCAGGGGCGGCCCCACTACGGCCCGGCACCGCCGGGCGGCTGAGATCGTAGGCCGCAGCAAGCCCGCCGGGCCCCGCGCCAATAATCGCGATGCGCATCGTTCAGTCCGCACAAGGCTCGTTGCCGTCCGAGCCTCGTGCTCCGTTCCTATTGTCGGAATGCTGATAGCTGATCGGCAGCGACTTTCAAAGCCGCTGCTCCCGTCTTCGCTCAGTTCGAGGATTGCGGTGCTGCCAGAGTCTGGAGCGCGACTGTCAGGCGTGCGACCTCAATCTGCAGCAGCGCATACGCTTCGTCGCTGTGGGTCAAGTCGCCTTCCCGCCCCATTTGTTCGAGACGTTTTGAGACCTCGAAGACGGCGCCAGCCGCAAGGTTGCCAGCCGAACCCTTCAGGGCATGCGCACTCTGCTGTAAAGCCCTAGCATTACGGGACGCCACGGCGTCACGGATCTCGACTAGCCGTAGCGGTAGATCCTGCAGGAACAGCTGCGCCAGTTCCTGCAACAGCTCATGATCGTCCTCGAGACGCTCAAGGATATCAGGGAGATTAATCGTGGGTTCCATGCAATGCACCTCACATCCCGTTCAGTTGCTTTCCTTCTTCTTGCAAAGCGCTTCGTAAACTTCTTCCGGATCGGACAGGCGTTGCGGTGATCTCTCCAACGTACACTGCAGGAGGGCGGCGAGCGCCCCCTTCAGGCGGGCAATCTCCTGTTCCAACTTCTCGCAGGCTTGGCGGGCATGGCGTAGATCGCCCTCTCGGCCCATCTTCTCCAGGTCGAGTGCGGCTGTCACTACCGCCAGAGCGCCGAAATTGCTTGCCGATCCCCTGAGGGAATGGGCCGCCATCTGCAGCGCCTTGGTATCGCAACCCAGAACGGCTTCGTGAATGGCGGACAAACGCCTTGGGCAGGCGGCGATGAAGAGCTCGGCGATTTCGCGAACGAAATCGACGTCGTTTTCGAAGTGCTCCAGAATGGCGCCACGGTCGATGACGGAGGGACCCGCGGTGTCGGAGCGGTCGATGATGTCGGCGGACTCGGTGGCGTGAGCGACAGTCATGGGATGTCCTCAGGCAGAGGCGGTCGCAGACGGCGGAGTCACCCGTTCGCCGATCATCGATTGGGTCCGCGATGGGAGGGTGGTGCCATAGGTGCGTTCAATGAGGCGGCGCACCCGCGCCAGCAACTCGGCACGTGCGAAGGGTTTGCCGATGTAATCGTCGGTGCCGGCGAGAAAACCACGGGCGCGATTGGCCGCGTCGTCGAGCGCGGTCAACATGAGAATAGGAACAAAAGCGGTTCGCACGTCCGAGCGCAGGCGCTGGCACACTTCAAACCCGTCCATCTCCGGCATCATGATATCGAGCACAATGAAGTCGGGCGGGTTATCTTGCGCCTTCTCGATCGCTTCGCGGCCGTTTGACGCCGTCTCGACCGACACGGAGAGACCGCCACGCTCCAAGGTGAAACTGATGAGCCGGCGGAAGTCTGCCGTATCGTCGACCACCAGCGCCCGGTATCGGCGTGATTCAGATGTCCCGTCGGGTGCCCGCGGTGCCGACACTGGAGGAGGTACAGAGGCTTGTGGCGATGGAGCACTCGGTGCGGTTGTTTCCTTGCGGCCCGTCGGGGCGCCGCAAAAGGGACAAATCTGCCACTCGAGTTGCAGCTGCTTGCCGCAGCCGCCGCACTTGCACAGCAACGGTGTACCGCAGTGGGGACACAGGCTGAACGCTTCTTCGACCGCGCGGCTGCAGTTGGGACAGCTGGCCCCTGGTTTTTCCTCTCGTTTCTTTTCTTCCTGGGCAATATCCACCACCCGTAAGACCTCCTCAGGGGTGCTGGCGTCGGCGCATACGATCTCTACCGCATGCTCGGGCAGCAGCTTCATGCCGTCTTGACGCGCCTGCGCCCGTATGGTGGCTTCCGAAGCCTTCGACTCGATCAGCTTCGCGACCTCAGGCGTGATCTGCATCACCTCGTAGACGCCTCGGCGCCCGACGTACCCCGACTTCCGACAGGAGCTACATCCAACGCCCCGCCGGAACTGGTGCTCCAATTCCGATATCCCTAGGACGCGCAGCTGCATCGGGTCAGGTTCGTAGGGGTCGGCACAGCGCTCGCAAGTCAGCCGCACTAGGCGCTGCGCCACGATCAGGTGCAGGGACGAGGCCAGCATGTACGGCTCGATCCCGATGTCGATCAGGCGGGTGATGGCCGACACGGAGTCGTTCGTGTGCAGCGTGCTGAGCACCAGATGCCCGGTTTGCGATGCGCGCAGCGCAACTTCTGCGGTTTCGTTGTCGCGGATCTCACCGACCAGGATCACATCCGGGTCCTGCCTCAGGATCGAACGCAGCGTGCCCGCGAAGGTGAGCCCCTGCTTCTCGTTGATCTCCACCTGGTTGGCGCCGGGGAGCTGGTACTCGATCGGGTTCTCGATGGTGACGACATTGCGCTTCGGCGAAACGGTCTCAGCGAGCATGGCATAGAGCGTGGTGGTTTTTCCGCTGCCGGTCGGACCGGTCACCAGGACCATTCCTTCCGGTCGCGCGATCGCCTGACGGACGCACTGCAGGTCTCGGGGAGACAGTTGGAGCTGGTCAAGTCCCGTGGGCGCCGAGCCCGGATCGAGGATTCGCATCGTCACCTTTTCCCCGTATTGCGTGGGAAGGCTCGCTAGACGCAGGTCGATCATGCGCTCGCGGAAACGCAGGTGAATGCGGCCATCTTGAGGTACGCGCCGTTCGGTGATGTCCAGCTTGGCGAGCACCTTGCACCGGGCGAGCAACGGGTCTTGTACCCATTTCGGCAAGCGGAAAGACTCCTCGAGAATGCCGTCGATGCGCTGGCGCACGCGCACCAACGCCACATCCGCTTCGATGTGGATATCACTGGCCCCTGTGCGGATGCCTTCGAGCAAGATCAAGTTCAACAACTTGACCACCGGAGGCACCTCGGTGCCCCGCAACAAGCTTTTGACGTCTACGGGTTCGTCCGGGAGTTCAGCGACCGGGATTTCCTTCTCGTCGTTGACCCCGCGTAGATACTGGTTGAGCGCTTCATCGAGGTGATAGGCGTGTCCGATCGCATCGCGTACCGCCGTCAGTGTAGCGACCTCGGGATGGACCCGCAGGCCCGTCGCGAACTCGATGGCGTGCAAGGCGTCGCGATCGAGTGGATTGGCAGTGGCGAGAATCAGGCTCTTGAGGTCGGCGCGCAGCGGCACGACCTTGTGGCGCGTGGCCAGCTCTTCGCGAACCAAGGCGATCACAGCCGGGTCGAGCGCCACGGCCGGCAAATTGACGTACGGAATCCGTAGGCGATCTGCCAACTTCTGAGCCACTTGCTCTTCGCCGATGAGACCCTTGCGTTCCAGCAGGTCGAGGATCGACGCGCCGTTTTCTTGGCGGGCAAGCTCCTGGGCCGCCGTCTGGGCGTCATCGCCTGAAACCAGGTTTTGGTGCACGAGGAACTTGATCAATGACGCCTCCCCAGCCTTTATCGGTTTCATCTGCACTCGCTCCTGCTGGGCTCTAAAGGCAATAGGCATGCCACTTGGCACGACGTGCGGCAGGGTCTATCCCTGCGATTCCTTCCCGTCAGAAACGGCAGACGCCGTGCCACTGAACTGGCGCAAACGGCGAAGTGGCTAGTGACGTGACGCTTCTTGAAGCAATGCTGAGGATGAGAAAGGAGTGCTCACGGGTGGATTGACGCCATTCCTTAGGCGCTTTTCGCGGCGATCAGGACGTACCAATGATTGAGGTGCAGCTGCCCGTCGATTTCCACGAGGTTTAAGGCCGCGCGCTGGCCTGGGTCCAGGCGGTCCAACAGCGTCGCAATTTTGCGTATGTTCTCAGGAGAGACACCATCCGTCAAAGAGGTCAGCGGTCGGTGTTTCGTATACGGCTCAACTGTGTCCACTACGAAACGGCCCGCTTCCAGCATCTGCCTCCATTCGATCGGACGGTACTGGCGGATATGGGATTCGTCGTGGTAGCGGTCGAGTTGATTCATGCAAGCGTCCACGAAGTCGTCGTCAGGTACGCTGCGGTCATCGATTACCAGCCGGCCGCCGACGCGCAGTACCCGTCTCATTTCCCCTATGGCCGCCGTAATATTGGAGAAGTGATGCGCTGCACGCCGGCAGGTGATCAAGTCGAAGCACGCAGTCTCGAAGGGCAGGTGGTGTACGTCGGCCACGCGGAACTTGACATTGGCCACGGCGCGCTCCGTTCGGAGCCGTTCCGCTTCGGCCAGCATCTCCGGTGTCAGGACCACGCCGACGACGCAGGCCACATGAGGTGCGAGAGCGAATGCGGTGTGCCCGGTGCCGGTTGCGATATCCAGCACGGACCAGTCAGGCTGTGGCGCACACAGTTCCACGACTCTCGCCAGAACCTGCGGGTCGATATGTGAAGCGCTGGCGGTGTACAGCGATGCTCGTTGTCCAAAAATTCGACGGGCGCCTTTTTCCGGTGTGTCCATTTAGAAAAGCGTCAGCCGGTTATCGGTACGATGTTACACGGAAGGAATCAACTGGGGCCGCGGTATTCCGGCTGACGCACCCATGGCGCTTGAAGCCACCGGGCCTTTTGCGCAAGAGTGGCTCGGCGACTCTTGAAGGAACGGGGTTGTATCAACGCTGACCGGAAGAAACCGCGACTGATGGCTATTACCACGCGCGCCTGGATCAAGAGGCTCAAGAAGCGCCTCGAGGACACCTCAAAACACGCGTTCCAGCGGGCGTGCTTTGAGCTCCTCAACTTCGCTTGGCCCGATCTGCAGTACGCGCCGGATCTCGGCTTGCATGATCAACGCGGCGCAGATCTCTTCAGCTTTGGTCTCGGGTCGACCGACACGCCAGGCTGGGACTACGACTTCGTCGTGCAGTGTGAGGGTCGAGCGCTCTGGGCGAAACCCCGGCGCAGCGATCGCGAGCACGCTGTCGGAACGGACGGGATCAACCAACGTGCAGCGATTTCGCCTTCCGACCAGCGAATTCGGATTTGGTGAGACGTTGCTCCTGCTACAGCCAGCGATCCCAGCTCGGGGAATCCGGAAGAGCGGTCCTGTATCAACCCGTAGTCGAGCTTGTCCGTGACTGCTATTCGAACGAATTCTCGTTCGTCAGATCTGTTTACGAGGGTCTCTTTCGCGAAGACGGTGCTGCCGTCTGGGAGCATGGCTGTTCTTGGCGGGTAGAGCGCCATCACGCCCGACCAGTTCGATCATGTCTTGGCCATTGAGTGAGAGGACTGTGATCCCAGCCATCTTGTTTACCCTTTCATCTTCTCGGCTTCCTGGTCACGTGCGGCCGCGTCGTGTGTGCCGCTAAGTACGCGTGATGGTTCCGCCCTGATCCCCATAAGGCATGGTGGGCGTGACAGTAGATCATTTGAACAGTTCTGTCACGTGATACGTGTTGGGTGCAGCAACGTAGGAGAGTGAAAGTCGGCTTCGCTGTCAACTGCTGGTATGCAGCCGGCGAAGTGGGCGCCGGGCAGCATGCACGGCAGACGACGTGGGAGCGGCGTGATTGGCGAGGGCTGGGAGGACCGCGTCTACGGTGCCTCCTCCCTAGCCCTCCCCCGTTGCCGGAAGTGGCAACAGGGGAGGGGACCAGATTCCGGTTCCCTCCTCCAGTGAGCATTTCCGCGAACGGAGGAGGGTTAGGGTGGAGGCCGCTTCAACGCTGCAGCGATGGCGTCCAGCACCGCCGCCAGATTACGATGCACGTCATCATTGGTGAAGCGAAGTACAGTGTGGCCCTTCTGTTCATTCAGCCAGCGAGTACGTTCGGCGTCATAGTCGGTCTGCTCGGCGTGAGTATCTCCATCGACTTCGATGACCAGCTTTGCGGCCGGGCAGAAGAAGTCGACGATGAAGCGGCCGACCGGGTACTGACGGCGAAAGCCGTAGCCGGCGAGTTGGCGGGATCGCAGGTGCTGCCAGAGTTGTTGCTCAGCCGGAGTCAGGGCGCGGCGTAATTCCCCAGCACGGGATTGCAGCGCTGCGGAGGAGCGCCAGCGGTGGCGTGACGGTTCAGGCATCGGTCGATTGCATAACGACTGCCGCGTCTGTTTGCGCCTCCACCCTAGCCCTCCCCCGTTGCCGGAGGTGGCAACAGGGGAGGGGACCGGAGGTTCGGATCTGTTCCCTCCTCCAGTGAGCACATCCGCGAACGGAGGAGGGTTAGGGTGGAGGCCGTTCCGGGTGGAGGCCGCTTCAGGCCGGTCGCGTCTTCTCGATATTCACTCGCACCGCTCGATCGACCGGCGTGGGCTGCCACTGCAGCGCCCAGTAGCGCAGGTGGCCGTAGCCGCCGGCGAGATGGAGCCACTTCACCAGGCCGGGCTCGATGTCCATCGGCCCACGCCAGTTGCGGAACATGTACGGCTCCCAACCGTTGTAGACGATTACCTGGCCGGGCATCACGTTCGGGGCGACTTTGGCCGGCACGAAGAACTCGCCCATGTCGTTCCACACGCGGATCTCGTCGTTGTCGTAGATGCCGTGCTGGCGCGCGTCGTCCGTGTTGATCACGGCGTGCGGCTGGCCACGGTGCGTGCGCAGCAACAGCGGATTGGTGGTGTTCATGGAATGAATGCTCCACCGGTTGTGCCCGCTGGTGAGCACGAACGGGTGATCGCCGCCCATCTTGGGATTCTCTTTGTGCGTCGGCAGCGCTTCCCCGGCTTCCAGGAACCAGTCGTGCTCGATGTAGAACTGTGCCCGCCGCGTCAGCGTCGGATACGGGAGCTTCTTCTCGACGTGCCAGCGCGAGTGGGCGTGTGTCTCGTCCGGTAACAGATCGCTGGCCTGGTTGATCGCAAACGGCGAAATGCCCCAGTCGGTGAAGCGCATGTAGCCTTTCTCGCGCATCGCCTGCAGATCGGTTCCCTCCGGGATCGTCCCGCAGACCACCGTGTCGGCCAACATTTCCTCGGACGCGTCTTCTTCGGTGATGAGCGTACCGTCGAGCGTGAACCGGCGGGTGAGGTCGCTCAGGTTGTACGACATGCCACGGCGGCTCTGGTACTCGGTGAACCCGCGGGCCTTCGCCCGCTCGCTGATCTTGGCCGCCAGCAGGCGCGCGATTTCCCACTCCGTCTTCGCCTCGCCTGCCGCTTCCGTCGCCCGGTCGGAGTAAATCAGCGTCAACATGTGCGGTGAGGGAATGTGAAACCGCGGCGCCTCGTAGTGATTGGCGACCGGCAGCACGAAGTCGGATTGGAGCGCCGTCGTGCTCATACGAAAATCCATGGTGACGATGGTCTTCAGCTGGGGCCACAGGTGCTTCAGCAGCATGTTCTGGCCGCCGCGCACCCGTCGCAGCGTATTGCCGCCAGCCTGGAGCAACACACGTGGGGGAGTATCCTGCAGGGGCAGCGCGACATCATTCCACCAGCCTTTCTCCATGGCTTCACGCATGTAGTCGTCGAACGGGCGCGCCATGGTCGGATCGCCCCACTCCTTGCGGTTCCAGTTGTCGCGGTAGCCGCAGTGGCGATACCAGAAGAAGGCCGGGGGAATCATTCCACCCAGACCGGCCATCCGGCACACCATTTCGATGCGACACATCTCCTCCGTCCGGGTGGGATCCTCGGCGCGCAGCGCCGCCATCATGGCTTCGCGCATGGAGAGGAACTCCCGCGTCGCCTCCGTGCCGGGCTGCTCCTTCTGCGCCAGCAGCATCATGCCGTCGAACATGCCGATGGACCAGCACCCGATCCCCGTCCCTTTGCGTCCCCAATTGCCGGTGAGACCCAGGAGCAGCGTGACGGATCGCACCATCAAGTCACCGTGGAAATACTTCAACGACGTCCCGCCGGCCCAGACTGCCGTCCGCTTGGTGGCGACCTTCCGGGCCAGCCTGCGGATCTGATCCGGATGCACGCCGCAGATCTTGGCGGCCTTCTCGGGGTCGTACGCCTTCAGGTGCTCTCGCAGCAGTTCGAACACGGGGGTCACGGTAACCCGTGCACCGTCTGCCAGGGTCACCTTGTAGCGCCCGGAAAGCGCCGGATCGGTGTTGCCCAGCGCGAGCGAGGCGCGTGGCGCCTCGACCACCTTCTTGCTGTGCGCATCGAAGACGTAGAACTGTTCATCGCTTCCGCCCGCTTTCAGATCGCTCTCGCGCAGGAAATGCCCGGTGTCGGTGCGCGCGAGGAACGGCAGGTCGGTCTGCTCCTTCACAAACGTTTCGTTATAGATGCCCTCGTCGATGATCACCTTGCACATCGACAGGGCCCACGCAGCATCGGTCCCGGTCTTCACCGGCAGGTGGTAATCGACCAGCTGCGTCGACGGGCTGTTGTCCGGTGCGAAGATGACGATCTCCGCGCCGTTGTAGCGCGCCTCCACCATGTAGTGGTACGACGCGATCACCGTGTACACCGGGTTGGCCTGGAAGATGAGAATCAACTCGGAGTGAAACGCGTCGTCGAGACTGCTGCACAGGTTGAACTTGCCGAAGGTGAGGTAGAGCCCGGGGCTAAAGTCGTTGATCTCGGCGTTCACGTCGGTAACCAACGCGCCGACCATGCGGAACAGTCGGCCCAGCCCCACCATGTTCCACGGTACACCCTCGGCGCCCAACAGCTCGATGATCGACTCAGGACCTTGTTCTTGAATCGCGTCGAGCATGGAGTCGGCGATTGCCGTCAGCGCGTCGTCCCAGCTGACGCGCTCCCAGCGTCCTTCGCCGCGCTCACCGGCACGCCGCAGCGGATACAACACGCGGTCGGGCGCATCGATCGTTTGGCTCCAGCACACCCCCTTCTGGCAGCCGAGCGGGTTCATGTCGGGAACGCCTTTTTCGATGACCGGGAAGTTCCCGGCTTGCTCTTCGCGCACGATCTTGCCGTCGCGAACATACACGCGCATCGGACAGTTGCCGGGATAGCAATCGACGGTATGCGTGCCCCATACCACCTTGTCCCAGCGCCAGATCTGGCGGTAGCGATCTTCCGTGGCCGGTCGCGACGAGCGGGGTAGGGATTCCTCGTAGCTTCGGACAACAGTACGCGTGGCGTCTTCCATGGCTGATCTCCTCTCGTCAGCTACTTCCACGTGATCTCCGCCGGGTCGCGCGTGAACGGACCGAGCATTTCCTTCCACTCGTAGGCGATCAGTGTGTTGACCATCTCGGATGGCTGACCCTGTTTGCGTTTGGCAATCTCGCCCTCCAGGGTTTGCAACGCCGACCGCACGCGCGTGCCGAGGAGTGATTCGAGATAGCTCACGGGGATGCGGCGTTCGGACTCATCGATCGAGCCGTCCGGCCGGACCCGAAACGGCGAGAGGGGCGGGATGTAGAAGACGTTGGGTTCGGTGTTCCACTCGGCGTGCAGGGGCAGCGCTACGCCCCAGCGACGCACGAACTTGTGGACGGCACCGGCCTCATCATCCATGAAGCCCACAAAGACCGCCCGCCCGGCGCATTGGCGAGCGCAGGCTGGCGCCACACCCTTCTCGAGGCGGGGGAAGCAGCCGATGCAGTGCTGGCTCACCTGCCGGACGGGGTTGAAGTAGATCTTCTTGTACGGGCAGGCGCGGATGCACTGCTGCGAGCCGCGGCACTGGTCCTCATCCCGCAGCACCAGGCCGTCCTCAGGCCGCTTGTACATCGCACCGTGTGGGCAGGCTTCGACACACGAGGGTCGCGTGCAGTGATTGCAGAGGCGCGGGAGATAGAAGAAGTACGCGTTGGGATACTCACCGGCGCCCTGGTCCTCGTCCCAGTTCATTCCCCAAGTGGGACTGGCGCCGTTCGGATGGAGAAACTCGCCCTGGCCCTTGCCGGCGGCGTACACGTCCTGGAAGTTGAAGCTCCACGCATCGCCAGCCTCTTCTGCGGTCGGCAGACGTCCGAGCGCGAGCGTGCCGTGGGCGTTGTAACCGCCGCCCATCTGTTCATAGTCCCGTGGTGTGCCGCGGCCGGGCTGGGTGTTCACCGTGCACCACCACATGTGATCGGTCCCGTCGCCCTGTGTCCACAGCACCTTGCAGGCCACGGAGCAGGTCTGGCAGCCGATGCAGCGGTTGAGATCGATGACCCACGCGAGTTGCCGTTGCTGTCCGTCCTTCGCAGCTTTCATCTGGCGTCCTCCCGGCGATTTCCTCATACACGTACTGCAACACCCACGCGTTCTCCACGTGCGACCCGGCCCGCGCGGTCGAAATGTTTCCCGCTGTTCCGATCCCCTTATCCTGGCCTTGGCGCGATGATGCAGGTCAATGAAAGGGATGATCAGTTCCGGGGATCTTCCGCGACCCCGGCTGCCGGCCAGGGCGTGGGTGATCAGGGCAGGCGCGGGGCCTGGTCGGCGGCGTGCCGCATGGCCGCAATGGTGTCGTGATAGTTTGCGGTGCCGAAAATGCCAGAGCCCGACACGAATACCTCGGCCCCGGCAGCCGCGACTCGAGCCGTGTTGTCTACTTTGATCCCGCCGTCCACCTCGATCAGGTACGAAAGCCTTCGTTCCCGTTTCCAACGTGCGGCTTGGGCGATCTTCTCCATCACGGATTCGATGAACGCTTGGGCGGCGAAGCCGGGATGGACGCTCATGATCAGCAACATATCGACCGACGGCAGGATGTCGGCGACAGTCTCAAGTGGCGTATCGGGATTGATCGCTATCGCCGGACGGACTCCCTCGTCACGGATCTGGCGAATGAGGTCGGGGAGGTGGGCGGAGATCTCTTGGTGCACGGAGATGAAATCCGTTCCGGCTTTGGCAAAGGCCGGAATGAAGTGCTGCGGTTCCTCAATCATCAGGTGGGTGTCGAGCGTGAGGCGGGTGGCCTTACGGACGGCGCGTACCACTGCAGGGCCGATGGTGAGGTTCGGTACGAAGTGGCCGTCCATGACGTCGAGATGAAGCCAATCCGCCCCGGCCGCTTCGACGGCGCGGACTTCCTCGCCCAAGCGGCTGAAGTCTGCCGACAGGATGGAAGGCGCGATCGTAGTCACAACCGGACGATATCGCGCTACCCGCGCGCCTTCAACCGGACGGCGAAGAAGCCGTCGAGGCCATGCGGGTGCGGAAAGGTGCGTAACGCGTCATCGCTGCCGACCAGTTCGCGGGCGGGAGCGGGTAGGAATGGGCGGGGATCATCGACCAGAAACGACGGGCGTTCGTGCAGGAAGCGACCGATCACTTCGTCGTTCTCTTCTGTGCCCACAGTACAGGTGGCATACACTAGGACGCCGCCGGGTCGGACCCACTCCGCTGCGCGCAGCAGTAACTGCCGCTGCAACGCCACCAACGATGCAATATCTTCCGGCGTGCGGCGCCATCTGATTTCTGGATGCTGGCGCAGCGTGCCCAGCCCGGAGCAGGGCGCATCGAGCAGGACCCGATCGAACTTGCCGTCGGGGGGATGCCAGGTGGTCGCGTCGGCTACCGCCGGGTGCAGAATCGACAGACCGAGACGCTGCGCCATGCGCGCCAGCCTCTCGATCCCCCGGGCACTGACGTCGATCGCGACAAGCTCGCCGCGGTCATCCATCAGCTCCGCCAAATGCGTTGCCTTGCCTCCAGGTGCGGCGCAAACGTCCAAGATGCGCTCGCCCGCCTGGGCGCCAGTCATGAAACCTACGAGCTGCGAAGCCTCTCCCTGCACCGAGAACATCCCGGCTGCGTAACCAGGCATGGCCTCCGCCGCTCCACCATCTGCGACGCGAATGCCGACGGGTGAGTACCGGGACGCTTCGGCAACACGCCCCGTCCGGCGCCATTCCTCCAAGAGCGTTGTCGGGTCACCCCTGAGTCGGTTCACGCGGAGTGCTGTGGGCGCCGCTTCGTTGTTGGCACGTAGCATCGCTTCCGCTTCGTCGAGGCCGTACTGTGCCAGCCAGCGCTCCACCAGCCAGCGCGGATGCGAGAGTCGGCTCGAGAGGTATCCGATGGGATCTTCCTGGCGCGAGGGGAATTGGACGTCCTGCCAGCTGGTCGCCGCGCGGCGTAAGACGGCATTGACTAGGCCGGCTGCCGCCCCGCCCCGAAAGCGTTTGGCCAGATCCACTGCGGTGTTCACCGCTGCGAACGGGGGAATCTTGGTGAGCACGCAGATCTGGCAGAGCGTCAGCCGGAGGAGCGTACGAACCGGTGCGTCGATCTCTGCCGGAGGCCGGCGGCAAAAGGCGGCGAGGACGTGGTCCAGGTAGCCCTGCCACGCGAGCGTGCTGTACACCAGGCGGGTAAGCAGCGCACGGTCGCGTACCGCAAGTGTGTGCGCATCCGGTGCGTGCCCCAGCAGCGCGTCAGCGTACGCACCCTCTTCTTCGACCCGCCGGAGGATCTCCCAGGCCATGGCGCGGGGGTCCGAGGGAAGTTGACGCGACACGCCGTTGCGATCGGTACTGAGGCGCCTCACGAGGCGGTACCGAGCACCATTCCGACTTTGACGGCGCCGCGGGCGAACTCTGCGGCCGTTAACCGTTTGCGGCCTTCGAGTTGTACCTCTTCGAGTACGAGCGCGCCCTTGCCCGTTGCCACGGAGATGCCCCCGTTGATCGCCACCACGGTTCCCGGCGGCGCTGTGCGGCTGAGCGTGTCGGCGTGGGCGCGGTGAATCTTCAGCTGCTTGCCGCCGAGACTGGTGCAGGCGGAAGGCCACGGATTGAAAGCGCGCACCTTGCGGGCGAGGTCGACCGCTGGGTGCGTCCAGTCGATGTGGCCGTCTTCCTTCTTGATCATCGGTGCGAGCGTCATCTCCTCTTCGTGCTGTTGCCGGGCGAGGAGCGTTCCCGTGTGCAGCCCGGTAATCGCTTCCGTCAGCACTCGTGCCCCCAGTTCAGCCAGGCGTGCCTGCAGCTCGCCGTGGGTTTCGTCGGGGCCGATATCGATCTCGTGCTGCAACAGGATGTCGCCAGTGTCCATGCCCTCGTTCATGCGCATGATCGTCACCCCGGTGCGCTCCTCTCCGCGCAAGATCGCCCACTGGATCGGTGCCGCACCCCGGTACTTGGGCAGCAGCGATGCGTGGACGTTGATGCAGCCGAGTGGCGGCAAGTCGAGCACGATCTTCGGCAGGATCTTCCCGTATGCGGCCACCACGATCAGATCCGGAGACCACGAGGCCAGTGTCTCGATCGTTTCCAGCGCGCGCAGTTTCTGTGGTTGAAACACCGGCAAGCCAGCGTGCAACGCGGCTTGCTTCACCGGCGGCACCGCCAGGTGTTGGCCACGACCGGCCGGCTTGTCCGGTTGACACACGACCCCGATGACCGGATCGCGCCCAGCAAGTAGGGCCCGCAACGAGGGAACGGCGAATTCCGGTGTGCCGAAAAAGACAATACGTAGCAGGGTGTCCACCACCACCCCTATAGCACGACCGGGACGATATCGCTCAGGCGACCCCCTGGCGCACTCAGATGCTGACGGCCGGTTTCTTGGCCTCCAGTGGCACACCGTCGCGCAGCCATTTCTTCACGCGGCGGCGGTACAGGTCGCGCTTCAGACGGCTGATGCGATCGATGAACAGCTTGCCCTCGAGGTGATCGATCTCATGCTGCAAGGCGACGGCGAGTAGCCCTTCGCCTTCGATTTCGATCTCTTTCTCATCGGGGGTCCAGGCCTTGACGAGCACGTGGTTCGCCCGCCGCACCTCCGCGGTGTAGTCGACCACGCTGAGGCATCCTTCCTCCCACACGATCGATCCTTCGGCCTCGACGAGTACCGGGTTGATCAGTTTGATCAGGCCCCTGTCGGGTTGCTCCTCATGCACATCGAGGACGATGACCCGCTCCGCCGAGCCGAGCTGAGTGGCCGCCAGCCCCACACCGGGCGCGGCATACATGGTCTCCACCAGGTCGGTGACCAATTGCTGAATGCGCGCGTCGATATTCCGCACCGGGTGCGCGGGCTGCTTCAGCTCAGCATCTGGATACTTGAGGATCGTTCTTAAGGACATGGCGAAGAGCAGGGTTCGAGCGTACGAGGGTTCAAGGGTTCGAGTGAATTCTCCAACCTGGGCATCGAATTCGCCAAGCTCGCAAAAGCAATCTCTAGAGAAACTACATAGCAGAATCCACTCGGGTCAACCTACCCTTGAACCCTAGCTTCAGAGCATATTGTACGGGTCGACGTCGACGATCACGCGGACGTCCAGTCTGCGCGCTTCGCGCCGGACGGCATCACGTCCTGCTGCCGTTGCCGCACGCACCGCGGCGCCGTTGCGCCCGCGTACGAGCACCTGCCAGCGATGGCGGCGGCGGAGGCGCTCGAGTGGTGCCACCGCCGGGCCGAGAATGGTGATGCCTTTCGAGGCAACGGTGCGGATGCGGTCGGCCAGCGCCCGGGCGATGCGCTCGGTGGGTTCTGCTCCCTCGCCCTCGCAGCGGATCTGAACCAGACGCGCGAAGGGCGGGTAGCTGAGCTCCCGGCGCGTGGCCAACTCGCGCTCGGCAAAGCGCTGGTAGTCGTGATGCAGGGCGCACTGCAGGCTGAAATGGTCCGGTTGCAGCGTTTGAATGATCACGCGACCCGGGCGGTGACCGCGCCCGGCTCTTCCGGCGACCTGTGTCAGCAGCTGGAACGTGCGTTCCGCCGCACGGAAATCCGGAAGGTTCAAGGAGAGATCGGCGAGGAGCACGCCCACCAGCGTTACGCCCGGGATGTCATGCCCTTTGGTGATCATCTGCGTGCCAACGAGCACGTCGTACTCGCGCCGCTCCCACGCGGACAAAATCTCGCGCTGCGACCCTTTGCGGCTGGTGGTGTCGCGGTCCATCCGGCCGATGCGCGCACCCGGCAACCCGTGTCGGAGGGCAGCCTCGACCTGCTCGGTGCCGGCACCCCATGCGCTCAGGCTGAGACCACCACAGGCGGAACACGCCGTCGGCGGCGAAATGGTGTAGTCGCAGTGGTGGCAGCGCAAGGCGTTCCAGCGCCGGTGGAAGGTCAGCGTCACGCTGCAATTCGGACACTTCAAGGCCTCGCCGCACGCATGGCACTGCAGGAAATTGGCGAACCCACGGCGGTTCAAGAAGACCAGGCTTTGGCCACGCGCGGCGAGGTTGGCCTTCAACGCGGCGGCGAGCTTCGGCGAGAGCAATTGTTGCTTGCCGGCTTGAGGGCTCCGCCGCAGGTCGACAATCTCCACCGAAGGCAGGGGACGTGCCTCGACGCGCTCGGGCAGTGTCAGGACCTGATAGCGCCCGGTGTTCCCGTTGTGGAAGGTTTCCATTGCTGGTGTGGCCGAGCCCAGAAGGGCAGGGCAGTCGCTGAGCTTGGCTCGCATGATGGCGACGTCGCGGCCGTTATAGTGCACGCCGTCTTCTTGCTTGTAGGCGGAGTCATGCTCCTCATCGACAACCACCAAACCAAGCCGGGGAAGGGGTGCAAACACGGCGGAGCGCGCGCCAACCACGATCGGGAGACCGCCGCACGCAATCTGGCGCCACTGATCCCAGCGCTCCCCTTCGCTCAGGCCGCTGTGCAACACCGCCACCTGTTTGCCGAAGCGCGCACGAACACGGTCGATGAGCTGATGGGTGAGGGAGATTTCCGGCACCAGAACGAGCGCCGTGCGCTGCGTGCCCAGACAGGCGGCAATGCTGTGCAGGTACACTTCCGTCTTGCCGCTACCGGTCACGCCCCAGAGAAATAGCGTGCGGAATCCCGCGCCCATGTCGCGCGCAATCGTATCGACAGCATCGCGCTGCGCCGCGGTGAGCTGCACCACTTGATCATGCAGCTCCGCATCGTCACGTAGGACCGGGCGATAGACCTCTTCGTCTCTGGCCGACACCAGCCCCGCTTTGACCAACGCCGCCAGCTTGGCTGACAGGTTGGGGAATGTCGTGCGCAACTCGCCAGCATGCGCCCGCCCGAGTGGGTGATCGAGTAGGTACTGGTACACCGCATATTGCGACGGGCGTCGCGTCTGCCACTGGCGGGCTTCTTCCGGGCGGAAGTGATGGGCTGCCTGATAATAGCGCGTGCGTTTCGTCGCACCGTGGCCGCCCGCAAGCTGGTAGTCGACGCACACCAATCCCTTCCGTTGCAGTCCGCTCAGCGCGCGTTGTGCTCCCGTGCCGAACTGCCGCGCGAGCACGGCCGTGTTCTGCGCGCCGTGGGTCTCGAGCCATGCCAGGAGTTCTTTCTCCAGTCCCTTAACTGCCGGCTGCTGGTCGCCACTAGAACGCGAGTCGCCGGAAGAAGGCGGCAGCAGCCGGGCGACGCGCTCGAAGGTGGCCCGCAAGCTACCCGGCAAAGCCGTGGTGAGGGCATCGGCAAAGGAACTCAGGTAGTATTCAGCCATCCAGCGGCAGAGACGCATGAGCGTGGCGTCGAGTAACGGTTGCGCGTCCAGTACGCTGAGAATCGGCTTGAGTCGCG
Source organism: Binatia bacterium (assembly GCA_044450645.1). Classification (GTDB taxonomy): domain Bacteria; phylum Desulfobacterota; class Binatia; order HRBIN30; family HRBIN30; genus JAGDMS01. Next base: position 87,811 of record JBIOJG010000014.1, on the reverse strand, counting down.
GATGCGGAGAACTGTCCACCAGCTCCGTGATCATGGCGACTGCCTGGCGGGAGCCGAGCGGAACGAGGACCCGCACGCCTGGGCGCACCGCGTCGTGCAACGCCGGATCTACGGTGTAGTCGAGGGGTCCGGTATCACCCGCTGCAGGGAGAACAACGACGCGCGCGATCACAGGCGCCAATCCCGGGAGAGCGGATTAGTCGCCCTGCTGGACCTCAGGCCGGAGACGGCTTGAGGTACTTTTGTATTTCCTGAACCAGCTGTTTGGGGCTGAACGGCTTGGAAATGTATCCGTCACAGCCGACTTGGCCGGCTGACTGGGCAATGCCATCCCACACGTGTGCGGTTACGGCGAGGACCGGGATGTGCTGTGTGGCCGGATCGCTCTTGATCGCCTGAATCACTTCCACGCCACTGACCTTGGGCATCGACAGATCGGTGAGTACGAGGTCAAACTTGTGCAGCTTGACTTTGCGGATCGCATCTTCCCCTCCGAAGGCGGGGACGACTTGATGCCCGACGGCGGTCAAGGCGTGCGTCAAGATACGCATAATGTCCGGATCGTCCTCAACAACGAGAATCTTTGCTCCCATCGGCTGCCCGCCTAACCTTGCCTCACTACCATTCGCTTCGGCAGAACAAATCTATCACGCCAGTGTCCATAATGGAAAAAAAATACGCCTGCGTTTTCACTTCCCTAACGCGGATGTGTCCCCAGCCTCAAGCAGCTCCACGACCTTTTGCGAGTACTCACCAGCGCTGGGAGCGGGAACGCCGTCGCGGATCGATGTGACGAAGGCGTGCGCGGCCAGTGCCAACGGCTCCTCGGCGCCGCCGGTCACGGTCTCTGTCGCCGCGAAGGTAGGGATGGGCACGACGTTATCTTTCACCGACGCGGGATCGGCGACGGTATAGTCGAAGTATTGCAGCGCTCGTTTCCCGAAGCGCCCTTCGTAATGGAGCATCCCCTGGCTGCCGACGACCACGACGCTGGCGACTTTCAGCGGCGACAACCAGCTCAGGTAAATGTGTGCCGATATGCCGCCGGCAAGCTTTACCGACGCCACGGCCATGTCGGCGATGCCGCCCTGCACATACGAGAAGGCGTCAACGTGTACGCTCTCCACGCTGGCGGGGGCCAGGTAGCGTAGGATTGAGAGATCGTGCGGCGCCGAATTCCACCAGACGTTGGAGTCGCGACGGATACGGCCCATACCGAGACGCTCGAAGGATAAGTGGTAGAGCTGCCCCAGTCGGCCGGCGTCGATCCAGCTCTTGGCTTGCTGGAGTAACGGATCGTACAAAAAGGTCTCGTCCACGAACAGTGTCACGCGCCGCCGCCGCGCCGCCTCCACGAGTTCACGCGCCTCGGCCGCGCGCATCGCCAGCGGCTTCTCCACCCAGCAATGTTTTCCGGCGGCGAGCACCTCTCGCGCCAGCGCATAATGCGACGAAGGCGGCGTCGCCACCAAGACGGCGTCGATGTCTTCGCAGCGCAGCAACTCCGCGCTCGTGGTGAAGAAGCGGAGGTCTCCGTCGATGGCCGCGCGTCGCCGCGGATCGGCGTCGCACACCGCCTGCACTTGTACCCCGTCGATGCTGCGAAAAACACGCAAGAGCTTCTCGCCCCAGTACCCGCTGCCAATGATTCCAGTGCGCAGTGTGCTCATCGCGTGCACCCCCCTCAGCCGACATCCTGCGACGCGTACTCACGCCGGACGCGGAACACCCCGTGTCGTTGGGCGTGGTTGTAGCGCTGTAAGTTCCGCCAGATGAGCAGCGCGACGATCCCAACCGTGGCAGAGAACCCGAACACCGTGTTGGAACGCCACAGGCCGTAAATCAGGCCGGCAGCTGCGGCAATCGCCACAGCTGCCCATGCGGGCTCGGCCAGGCGCGGGCTCGAGATCATGAAGCGCAACGCCAGCAGGTCGCGCATCACGACCAGGGTGCGGCTGATGCCGTAGTGCGACTGACCATGCTGCCGGCGCCGGTCGTTGACCGGCACCTCGGCGACCTCGCCGGCCGTGACTCCCAGGATCGCCGGCAGAAAACGATTCATGCCGCGAGGCAAGGCTGCCTTTTCCACCACCGAGCGGCGGTAGATCTTCAAGCCGCAGCCGTTGTCGTGCACCGGGATCCCGCTGACGGTTGCGATCAACTGGTTGGCCACGCGCGACGGCAGTACCCGCAGCAGCATGTCTTCCTGTCGTTCTTGCCGCCAGCCAGAGACCACCTGGTAGCGGTTGCGCTCCAGCGATTCCAGCAGGTGCGGAATGTCGTGCGGATCGTTCTGGCCGTCCCCGTCCAGCGTAATCACCAAGTCTCCGCGTGCCGCCTGAAAACCCGCCGACAGCGCTGCGGCTTCGCCGAAGTTTCCGTCGAGGTCGAGAATCCGCAGGCGCGCTTCCGTCGCACCAAATTGACGGAGTTGTTCAAGCGTGGCGTCGGTGCTGCCGTCGTTCACGAAGATCACCTCGAACGGGCGGCCGATGGCTGCCAGGACTTCGCAAATTTCCGCACACAGCGGTGCAACGTTGTCTTGCTCATTGTACACCGGTACGACGACCGACAGTGCCGGTACGGTAGCGAGACTCATTGTTGGAAGAAGGACGAGACGGTGCGCGCCACGTGTTCGACCTCGGCATCGGTGAGGTCCGGGAACACCGGCAACGACAAGATCTCTTCCGCCAGACGCTCGGCCCGTGGGAATGGTGGTGATTCCCCGTAACGGCGCAACCAAGCCGGTTGGCGGTGCAGCGGAACCGGATAGTGGATCCCGGTCTCCACACCGGCACCCTGGAGATGCGCGCGCAAGCGCTCGCGTTGCGGCGTGCGGATGACGTACTGATGATACACGTGCACCTCGCCCGGATGTTCGCGTGGAGGGCGGAGATCGAATGCGGCGAAGCGCTCGCTGTAGTACGCTGCGATCTCCTGTCTGCGGCGGTTGCGTGCGTCGAGATGGCCGAGCTTCACGCGCAGGATCGCCGCCTGCACTTCGTCCAAACGGCAGTTGAAGCCGTACAGTACGTGATGGTTCTTCTTCTCTTGTCCGTGCGTCTGCAAGAGACGGAAGCGTGTGAACAACTCGGCGTCCGCCGTGGTGATAAAACCGGCATCCCCATACGCGCCGAGATTCTTCACCACTCCGGCACTGAAGCAGCCGACCCGGCCCACGGTGCCGACCTTACGTCCGTCACGGCTGGCGCCGTGGGCATGTGAGCAGTCCTCGATCAGCGTGAGGTTGTGTTGGCTCGCCAGCGCTTCGATTGCCCTGAGTTGGAGCGGCGATCCGTACAGGTGCACCGCCATGACTGCCTTGGTGCGTGGCGTGATGGCGCGGGCAACCGCTTCGGGGTCCGGTCCCAGGCCGTCCGCTTCAGCGTCCACCAGCACCGGTTGGGCGTCGGCGTGATGCACAGCCTCCAACGCGGCCGCGAAGGCGTTGGTGTGCGTGATCACCTCGTCTCCGGCGCCGATACCGAGACCCAACACCGCGAGCAGCAACGCATCGGTTCCGGATGCCACACCGCACGCATGCGGCGTGCCGATGTACGCGGCGATCTCGCGCTCGAATGCGGCGACATTCTCTCCCTTGAGGAGATGCATCGTCGCGAACGTCGTCGACAAGGCTTGCTGGACTTCTTCCTTGATTGTTGCGTACTCGCGCTTCAAATCAAGTAACGGAATTTTCATGTGCTTCCTTCTCCCCCGACCGCTGCTACAGCTTGTTTCTCCGCCCGCTCATTGTCCGATCCGCCGGATCAGAACAAGGGGACCATCCGCCGCCTCATCGCGGCCAGCGAAGGTCACCCGTTCGTACTGGTCGCCAGCCGACGGCTGCATGCGGTTCCATTCCTCCCGTTCCATCAGCAGGTAGCGCGGGGCGCCAGCCGGCCACGGCCCTGCGTAGCTCGGAATGTGGTCGCGCCAGTAGAAGACGGCACCATACTCGAAGGTTTTGAAGAAAAAAAGCTCGGCCTCAGGTCCCAGCACCTGACGGACATCCGCCATGAAGGATCGAAAGCCCACGTGCTGAGCGATCCCCGGCAGGATTACCTGGCTGATAGACATGGTCAGGGCGACGGCAGAACAGAAAAGGCTGGCAAAGATTCCCGTCCACCGTGGCGCGCGTGCCGTGCGGACACAGGCGTAGAGCGATGCGGTTGCGGCGAGCAGGAGTCCGAGCAGAGCCCAACGCCCCGAGCGTATGGTCTCGCTGATCCACGGGGTAAAGGGCTTGGCATCAGCGGGCAGCCACGGCTGAATGAACGCCATGATCGGGGCACCAAGACTCTCGAGCAGTACGACCGCGAAAATGACGATCAGCAGTCCCGTGAACGTCCAGCCGACAAACGGCAGCAGTCGCGCCAGCCAGCGCTCTTCCTCGGAGGGAGCTTGACGCTGTTCGTCCCACCACCAACCGAGCAAGAGTGCGACTGCGGGGTAGAGCGAGAGCAGGTAGACGCTGCGTTTACTGGCTGCAACCGCGTAGAAGCCAAAGACCACGACGATCCATACCAGCAAGTACAGTCGCGCATCGCTGCGTGATAGCTGCCGGCGCTGTCGCCACAGCCGGGAGGCCACGCCGGGAAGGAAGATCGTCCAGGGCAGCACCCCGAGGATCAGTGCGCCGAACATATACGCGACGGAGTGACGGTGTCCGCCCTCAAAATCCTGATTGTTCAGAAAAGTGAAAACGTTTTCCGCCAGAATCTGTTTGTGGAAAAACTGCCAGCCTCCGCGAATCAGCGCCATGACGTACCAGCTGCCCGCGGCAAGGCCGACAGTCAGCGCGCCGTAGCCGAGCCGCATCTGCCGGAGGAAAGTGGCGTCACGTGTCAGCGCCAGCATCGCGAGCGCGACCAAGCCGGGCAGCGCGATGCCCACCGGACCTTTGCCCAGCACCGCCACGGCTATGCCGATGTACAGCGGGATCAACCAGCCAGTACGGCGGCTGCGCATGAAGAAGAGCAAACTCAGAAACGCCGACTGCAATCCGAAGGTGAGGGTCATATCGACCCGCGCCCCGGTGGCCGCCCGTGCCCATTCGAACATGGTCATGAGCGCCAGAGCCCCAATCAGCCCTGCCCCCGGGCTCCACAACGCCGTCCCGGTCGCGAAGATGGAGAGCAACGCGATCAGGGAAAGGGCCGCCGAAGGGAAGCGAATGCTCCATTCGTCGGTGCTGCCGTGGATCAGCGAGGTGAGCGCGCCCAGCCAATGGAAGAACGGGGGCTTCGAGGGTACCTCCAGGCCGGCGGGTCCGTCGCGTGGCGGAAGAATCCAACTTCCGTGATGCGTCATCTGCCACACGACCAAACCCTCTCGTGGCTCGCCCTTGGTGTGGAACGGTGCTTTTCCCAAGCCCCAGAGTTCGAGCCCCGCCCAGGCGACCATCACGAGCACCGCGTAGAGGGCGATGGTGGGTGCGGTCCAGCGGCGTGCCGGTGCCACTGTAGCGGTAGGCGTCTCCGTGGCGGCCGTCTCGACCGGGGCGGCTTCTGGGGCAACTTCTGTGGGATCGACCATGGTGTGAGTGCAGCTCCTCGGTTAACCGGCAAAGTTCACGATCAGAACCTTCTTACCCTCGGCGGCGATCTGCCGCGGGGCGGGATGAAGCCGCGGCTGCAACGGATCCAGTTCCATACGGTTGATGACCAGGAAGACGCGACCAGGCGATTGCCACGCCTCCAAGAGCGCCTGGTCACTCTTCCAGAAGAAGGCGCTTTGATCGCCTTGGCGGCTGCCAAAGTCCAACTCGCCATGGCCACCCACGACCACGGCCCGTCGCCCGGAATAGAACGGGATGCCTTGGACGTAGTGGTTGTAGAGGATGACCTGATCCTGCGGCCGGAGCTGGTTGCGGATAGCCCTGCCTAGAGACCGATACTGCGGCACCACCTCGCGCCCACTGATGGCAACGAGTTGCAAGACCAGCATGCCCAACAGCAGCATCACAAAGCCTGCCTGATAGGCGTGCCGGCGAACAGCGATTAGGGCCGCAGCGGCGAACCCGGCGATGACGCAAGCGCCGACGTAGGTTCGTGGAACAATCAACCCGACTTCGGGCAGGTCGACGACTGCACCGGCAACCACTCCTCCCAGCGCCGCAACGATCGCCAAAATGATGAGGGCGACACATCCGCGGACGAGGACCTGCGCGTGTCCTTCCGCCAGGACCCGCTGGAAAATACGCGCCGCCAGGATTGCCAAGGGACAGAACATCGGCAGGACATAGGTTGCGAGCTTGGATCCCGAGAGGCTGAAGAAGGTGAAGACCACGCCGCTCCACAGCACACAAAACAACGTGGCTGCGGATACGCGCCGCTGCAGCAGGCGAGTGCCGAATCGCCGTAGCAGGCTCGGAGCGAACAGGACGAAAGCGCTCCACGGCAACATGCCACCCCACACGATCGGAATGAAAAACCAAGGACCTTGCTGATGCTCGTCCGGGCTGAGAAAGCGACGCAGATGCTGGTCGACGATGAAGAAGTCGAGGAACTCGGGGTTGCGCCGGCTGACCAGCACGAACCATGGCAGCGTGATCACGAAGAACAGGACGATGGCGAGCGGCGACAGGAGCCACCGCAGCGCCGACAACTCACCACGCAGCACCAGGAAGGCGATGATGATGCCTCCGTTCAAGACTGCCGCCACCGGCCCTTTGGTCAACACGGCAAACGCCGTCGCGACATAGAGGAGCGGCACCAATGCCCACCGATGCCGGGCAGTGCTGTATGCAAGCCAGAATGCGCTGAGCGCGAGGGTCATCAGTGCCGTTAGCGGCATGTCGAGGATCAACACCTGGCTCAGCCCGAAATACAACGGACTGGCAGCCAGCACAGCCGCGGCGGCGTAGCCGGTCCAGGGATCGTACATCGAACGCCCCAGCCGGTGCGTCATGACGATGCCCATCAGTCCGAACAACGCGGGCCACAAGCGCGCCACAAATTCGCTCGTGCCGAACACCTCGAAGTTGACGGCGGTCAGCCAGTAGACGAACGGAGGCTTCTCGAAATACTTCACGTAGTTCAGGTGCGGGGTGACCCAATCGCGCAGCTCGATCATCTCCCGCGCGATCTCGGCGTAGCGCGGCTCGTCCGGTTCGCCCAGGCCGTACCCGCCGAGAAGACACGAGTACGTCAGCACGATGGCGAGGCTGAAAGCCCACACCCCCCAGCGTGGTATGCGCAGCGCCGGCCGGTGCGTCACGGCACCGAGGGCGCCGCCCTCATGGGACAGAGGCACGGCCGTGTGATTCATGGCGTGTGCTCCTGCCAGGCCACCGTCCCCGCGCGTCCGGCGATCGGCCCCACGATGACGGGCGCGACCGGTGCTGAGCCCATCTGCTCGGCGACGTCGATCAATCGTGTGAATCGCGCCTCACCACGCACGGCCTCGAGCAGATCGCGGAGCAGCGGCAGGTATGCCATGCCCTCCATTTCGGCGTGCACGGTGTGTACGTTCAGGCCGGGACGGAATTGTTGCCGGTAGAAGGCGGTTAGTTCGCGTGCGGTGGTTCCGGCTTCACCGTAGGTCTCATCCAGTGTCGGTGTGGTCGTGGGAATCTCGAGCGTGCGAAAGCGTTGCCCATCCATTTCGGGGATGAACGGCGAATAGCCGCGCGTATCGCTGTGGTAAGCGAAGTTCGCAGCGTCCTCGCCGGCGAAGCTCGTCGGGGTGCATTGCCACCCGGGCGCCCCGAACGCCCGCGGCTCCTCACCCAGGACCTCGCGAAAGACGGTGCGTCCCCGTTCGATTTCCGCCCGCACCGCCGACGCCGACAACCCGGGTAAACGGTCCTGCCAATAGACGTGGTCGTACCCGTGCATACCGATTTCGTGGCCGCTCCGGGCGAGAGCCTGCATGGTGTCCGGACACGAGCGGGCGATCTGCGGGCCGGGCAAGAGGGTCCCGTACAGGATGGTACGCCAGCCATACGTACTGACGGCGTTGGTGCGCCGCATCTTGGTCAGGAAGCCGCGCCGGAAGACACGTCGAATGGCACGTCCGGAGTGATCCGGCCCGCAGGACACGAAAAAGCTGGCGCGGATGCCGAATGTATCGAACAGACGCATGAGCGCAGGCACACCGTGCTTCATGCCGGCGTAGGTGCAGACGTCGACCTTCAATGCCAGCTGAATCGCGCTCACGGCTACAGTGCGGTGCTGCGGAACCACTCGATCGTGTGCGCCAGGCCCTCCCGCAGCGAGGTGGTGGCCTTTACGCCCAGCACGTTTTCCGTCTTGGTGGTATCGGGCACGCGGCGGGGAATATCTTCGTAGCTGGAGCCATATACCGATTCCTGCGAGACGAACTTGAGCGTCGACTTCGCGCCGCCGATCTCGATCATGAGCCGTGCGAGCTCGGCGATGCTGGTTTCCACAGCGGTGCCGATGTTGAACACCTCACCGTCGGTGCCCGGAGCGACACCGGCCGCTATCGTCGCCCGTATCGCGTCATCGATGTAGGTGAAGCAGCGGGTCTGCGCGCCGTCTCCGATGACCGTCAGCGGCTCGTTGCGCAGCACCTGCCCCATGAAAATGGTGATGATGCGCCCGACGTCGAGCTGGTCGAGACGTGGCCCGTAGACGTTGAAGTAGCGGGTGATGGTAACCGGCAGCCCCATACGATGGTACGCGAAGCAGAAGTGTTCGCCGACGGCTTTGGAGGTGGAGTAACACCAGCGGTCGATCCGCGTTGAGCCGAGCACGCGATCGTCGTCTTCTTGCCAGGGCACCTTGGGGTTGCGCCCATAGACCTCGGAAGTGGAGCTGAACACAACCTTCTTCTGGTGCTTGAAGGCCAACTTGAGGACGTTCTGCGTGCCGTTCACGTTGACGTTGAGCACTTCGTATGGGTCGCCGACGTAGTATTCCACTCCGACGACCGCGGCGAGATGGTAGACGAGATCGCACTTGGCGATGAGCCCCTCCAAGATCTCCAGGTTGAGGACACTGTCGCGAATGTAATGGAACGCCGGATTGCCCATCAGGTGGCGCACCTTCTTCACCGTTCCCATGTCGAGAATGAAGACCTCGTCTCCGCGCGCGAGGAGCGCATCAGCCAGATGCGAACCCACGAATCCGCCGCCGCCGGTAATCAGTACCTTCATACGAAGCGCACTCCTTCTTTGATCCCATAACGCCGCGCCCAGTCTGCTCCAAGCAGTTCGGGGTCGCCGTCGAGCTGAATACGGGTCAACCGGACGGAGCCGGTTCCCGTTTGGACCTGCAACTGGGGTTGAGTGGACACCACCGTCCCCGCTGGCGCCGCGCGGTTCGCTCCGGGTAGCGGATGCGCTTCCCAGACGTACAGTCGTTGACCTTGCCAGGTAGTGAAAGCCCCGGGGTAGGGGTGGGTGACCGCACGCACCAAATTGAAAACCGCCCGCGCCGGTTGCGCCCAGTCGATGCGACCATCCTCCGGCTTGCGGCCCCCGAAGTAGCTGGCTAGCGCGTGCTCCTGCGGCCGGCGTGGAGCGTGTCCCGCGCACAGCAACGGGTACGTCTCCCCCATCAAGGCGGCGGCGGCATCGGTCAGCTTGTGAAACAGCGTCAGCGCGGTGTCCTCGTCCGTGATCGGCACGGCGCGCTGTGCCACGATGTCGCCGCGATCGGGCTTCTCTTCCATGTAGTGCAGGGTCACGCCGGTTTCGCGCTCGTCGTGGATGAGCACCCAGTTCACCGGGCACCGGCCGCGGTACTTGGGCAGCAACGATCCATGCAGGTTAAGCGCCCCACGGGAGGGGAGCGCGAGGATCTCGTTGCCGAGGATCTTGCGGTAATAGAACGAGAAGAGGAAATCGGGCTGCCACGCGGCGATTCGGCCGACCCATTCAGGCGTGTTGACGTTGTCAGGCGCAAACACCGGCACTCCATGTGCTTCCGCCAGCTCGCGGACCGAGCGGAACCAGACCTCCTCCTTCGGGTCGTCTTCATGCGTGATGACGGCGGCGACAGTTGCCCCGCCAGTGAGGAGTTCCCGCAGACAGACGCAACCGATATCGTGATACGCAAACACTACCGAACGCATCACGTTCACCGGGCGCGCTGATGTATTGCCCGAATGCGATAGGTTGGCCGCCGGCGCACCTCGAGATAGATGCGGCCGACATACTCGCCCACCATGCCGACGGCCAGGATCAAGATGCCGATGAAGACGAACAGGATGGCGAACAGAGTGAAGACCCCTTCGCTCTCCGGGCCGACGAACAGGCGCCGCACCAATAAGAAGACGCCGAACCCCATGCCGGCCAGGGCGACGATGATGCCCAGGAGGCTCACCATCTGGATCGGCAGGAGCGAAAATCCGGTGATCAGATCGAACGACAGCCGCATGAGCTTCAGCAAGCCGTACTTGGAGCTTCCGCTCCACCGGTCCGAGTGCCCCACCTCAATCTCGGCCGTACGCTTGGCGAGCGAGTTGGCCAATGCCGGAATGAAGCTCGAGCGTTCGTCACACTCGATGATCTGCCGGACGATACCGCGCTGGTAGGCGCGCAACATGCAGCCGTAGTCATTCATTTTCACGCCCACGGTGAGCGACGTGAGCTGGTTGATCAGATCCGAAGCCGCCCGCCGGTATGCGGGGTCTTGACGGTGCTCGCGCCAGCCGCCGACCACTTCGTATCCTTCCTCCAGCTTGGCCACCAGCCGGGGAATCTCCTCCGGGGGATTCTGCAGATCGCCGTCCAGCGTGATCACGATGTCCCCCCGCGCGGCGGCGAAGCCGGCGAGGACGGCCGCGTGCTGCCCAAAATTGCGTGTGAGTTCGATGACGCCTACCCGGCAGTCGGCGGAGGCGAACGAGCGCAGAATATCGATCGATCCATCACTGCTGCCGTCATCGATGTACCAGACCTCGTACGGGCGGCCGAGCTGCACCATCGTCTGCGTCAGCCGCTTGTGCAACAGCTCCAGGTTGTCCGCCTCGTTGAATATGGGAATGACGACGGAGATGGCTACGCCCCCGGCGGTTGGCTCCGAGGCGGAATCTCCGACAAGCGCCTCGGCGCGCGGCAGCGATGAGATGTTCGGCACCAATGTGTCCTCAGGCGGGCGAGTACTTACCTCGAACCACAAACCATAAAGCCCGCCGGAATTCAAATCGTGGGCCGACTTACATGATGTAATCTTTGCGCTGGATGCCGTACTTGTGCAATTTCTGGTAGAAATTCTGCCGATGGAGGCCGGCGTCTCGCGCTGCCCGGCTGACGTTGCCGTTGTGGCGCCGCAGGCATTCGAGGATGAAGTAGCGCTCGAAATCTTCACGCGCCGCACTCAGGCTCTTGCCGATGGGAGCCGGACGTTCGACCTCCACCCCGGCGTGGAGTTCGGGAGGCAGATCCGCCACAGTGACTTCCTCTCCTTTGGCCAGCAGCGTGGCGCGCTCGATCACGTTTTCCAGTTCACGCACGTTGCCGGGCCAAGGGTAGCGGCGCAAGATCTGTGCGCTGACGGCATCGAATCCGGTGATGCGGCTCGGGTGGTCGTGCTTGCGGAGAAAATGGTGCGCCAACGGCAGAATGTCATCGACCCGTTCGCGCAGCGGCGGGATACGCACGGAGACGACGTTGAGCCGGTAGAAGAGGTCGGAACGAAAGTCACCGCTGCGGATGCGTTCCATCAAGTCGGCGTTGGTGGCGGCAATGACTCGCACGTCAACCTTGATGGTGCGGTCGCCGCCGACGCGCTGCAGTTCGCGTTCCTGCAAGACGCGCAGCAGCTTGACCTGCAGGCGCGGCAGCAGCTCGCTTACTTCATCGAGAAACAAGGTTCCGCCATCGGCTTGCTCCACCAGCCCCTTCTTGCTGCTGTGGGCGCCGGTGAAGGCTCCCTTTTCGTACCCGAAGAGTTCGCTCTCGAGGAGCTCCGAGGGAATGGCGCCGCAGTTGATGGCGACGAACGGCCCGGTGCTGCGTCCCGACTGCGTATGCAGCGCGCGCGCGATGAGTTCCTTGCCCGTACCGCTGTCGCCGGTGATCAGGACGGTGGCGCTGGAGTTGGCGACGCGCTCGACGACACGAAACACTTCTTGCATCGGCTTGCTGACGCCGATGATGTTGCTCATGCCGTAGCGGCTGGCGAGTTGGCCGCGCAGGTTGCGGTTTTCCTGCAGCAGCTGGAAATGCTGCACCGCCCGGTCCACGTGTTGGCGGGCCTCCTCATTGGTGAACGGCTTCTGCAAGTAGTCGAAGGCTCCCGAGCGCATGGCTTCGACCGCTGTCTGAATGGTGGCGTACGCCGTCATGATGATGACCACGGTGTCCGGGCTGAGCCGGCGCACCTCTCGCAGGAAGTCCAGCCCGCCCATGTCGGGCATGAGCAAGTCCACTAGCGCCAGGGCGTAGGAGGTGCGGCTCAGCGCTTCGACCGCTTCCGCCGGACTGGTAAACGCATCGACGTGAAGATCATCACGCTGCAGTGCGCGGCTGAGCGAGCGGCACAAATTGATCTCGTCATCGAGGATGAGCATCGAGTAACGCATGTCATCTCACCTGGCTGGTTGTTTCCGCACGGACCGCGTCGCGTTGCGTCGGGAGAACGATGGTGAACACGCTGCCGCGTCCAACCTCCGACGTCACCGAAATCTCACCGCCGTGCGCGGCGATGATGCCGTAACTGACCGCAAGGCCGAGTCCGAATCCAGCCCCACCCTTCTTCGTGGTGTAAAATGGATCGAAGATGTGGTCGAGATCGGCGGAATCAATGCCGCACCCGTGGTCGCGAAACTGAATCACCGCCCGGCGGCGACCTCCGTCGATCGATCCCGCCGTGTGCAGCCGGATCACGCCGGATCCCTCCATGGCATCGGCGGCGTTCAGCAGCAGATTGAGGAAGACTTGCTGCATTTGTCGCGGGTCCACCCAGAGTGGAGGGAGTTGGGGATCCAATGCCCACTCGGCGCTGAGCCCGCGAGCCCGTTCGTCGCGTATGGCCAAGGCGAAGGTTTCCCGCAGCAGCGCGTTCACATCCACCTCAAGCGGATGGCTCTCGCCACTGACGGCGAAGTTCAGCAAGCCCTGGATAATGCGCCGGCAGCGCTGGGTTTCGGCCTCGATGATGGCGGCGTCTTCCGCCCAGGGACTGTCGGTGCCCAGCCCCTCGCGCAAGTTGCCGGCGGTGGAGAGGATGATGCCGAGCGGATTGTTCAGTTCGTGCGAGATCCCGGCCGCCAGCATGCCGACGGCGCTCAGGCGCTCGGCTTGACCCAACCGTGCGCGTGCCACCTTGAGGTTGCGGTAGAGACGATTGGTTTCTTGGAAGGCACGATCCTTTTCCTGTAACGTGCGTTCGAGAGAGAGGGCGAGGTGATTGAAAGTGGCGGCCAGTGTGCCGACCTCGTCCGGACCGGAGACCGGCACGCGCACGCTCAAATCACCTTCCGAAAGCCGCTCGGCGCTCCGGGTCAGTTCCAACAGAGGCTGCACGGTCTTCCGTGTCCACCAGTAGATGAACGCCAGCGCAGTCGTCATCAGTCCGGCGGTCACCAGAAGGAGGCGGAGGCGAATCCGTTGCCCCTGCCGTGTCAGCAGATCGAGCGACACCCCGAGCCCCAGCCCCGCAACGGTCTTTCCGTCCACAATGATCGGGGTCAAGACCTCCATATAATTGTCGGCTACGCGCACGATGGAGTGTCGCGGCCGTAGACTACTGAGTGGCGGGAGCAAGGCTTGCGAGCCCCGGGATGTGCCTGGATCGCTCGCTTCGGCGAGTACCCGCGTTTCGTCAAAGACGTAGGCGTAGTCGAAGTCGCGGTCCTCGATCACGGGAGCCAGCTCATCGGTCATGGCCCGCTCGTTTCCCGTGGTGATGAAGCGCGCGATCCGCGGACTCGTGATGTTGATTGCCGTCTTCCCCTTCTCCGTGAGGATCTCCTCCATTTCGCGTCGTTCGGCACGAACAAAGAAGACAGTGGAAATCGCCAGCACCGCCAGCAGCATGGTGCTCATGCCGAGCGCGAGGCGCCGACCGATGGAGGCATCAACAAACGTGGCAAATTTACCCAACATGTGACGTTTCCGAAAGATGTCTTGCAACGCCCATACCCACCGATAGGCACCTAATCTATTTTTTCTTGCGCTCCCGACGCACTGAGTATGTTTGTCGTGCTACGATGACAGTCGCGAGGCTAGAACGGAAATCGTTACATGACGTACAAGTGAATCATGCTGGCAAACGGATGTCATAAAATCAAGACGTACTGTCAGTGAAACGCGACGCCGTTCCGTTCTTGAAAACCTGCAGGTTTGCTCATACGATGTTGCGCTTGTTCGCAGCGCATGAGTGTCGACCGGATGGAATACCCTTTGCTTAACCCGACTGCCGTTGAGGAGATGAACTGTGAGCCTCTTCTGTTCGGACACTCGATCTGAAACTGGCAATTGGAAGTCGTGGGAGCTTTTCCTACTGGCGTGCGCCGCAATAGCGCTTGTTCTGCATGCGATCCCGGCGAGCGCCGGGCAGGGACGGCATGCGGTGGCCAGGCCGGCAACGGCGTTGGCCGTTCGGGGTCGCGTGCGGGTGCTTGAGGGGCGTATCGTCGCTGTGCGCAGGCTCAGCCGCGAAGTCACGATGCGCACCCCAGAGGGTGCCGTGCGTCACGTCACGATTCCGCGCGAGGCGAAGGTCCAAGCGCGTGGTGCGGCGGGATTGAATGCCGTCCACACCGGCGGGGTCGTTCGCCTCGACGCCGTGGCCGACCGTAACGGCAAGCTCCTGGCCCGCTCGGTTGCGGTCCACTGAGTGGCATCGCTCCCGCATTTGGAGTTCGACTGGCGCGGACACGGGCGCGGAAGAAATCGAATGCCTCGCTACGGGACCTTCCGAACGCTTTTCTTTGTTCTTGTCACCCTGGTCGCGGTTCGGGCGGGCGCCGTCCGTGCCCAAGCGGCGTTGACGGTGGAAGAGATCGTGAAGATGGCGCTCGAAGCCAATACCCAGGTGCGCGCGGCCCGTGCGCGTTGGCACTCGGCCGAGCACGCGATCAATCCGAATTACGTGCCTGCCGATCCCACACTGAGCTTCGCCAATTTGGACAGCCGGACGAACGGTTTCGATCAGCCCGCAACGCAGTCCTATCAGGTGAGCCAGCCGTTGCAGTTCCCTGGCAAGGGTTACCTGCAAGGCAAAAGCGCGCGCCGCTTGGCTGACATAGCGCGGCTGACCTACGAGGCGACGGTCCGGGACATTCGCGCGCAGGCGGAGGTCGCCTTTTATCAGCTCCTCCTCGACAACGCGTTGAGTGGGGTTGCAGCGGACAACGTTGCGAACTTGCGGCGGGTGCTGGAGGTGACCCAGGTCGCTTACTCGGCAAACCGGGTGACGCAAGCCGACTTCATCAGCGCCGAGTTCGACCTCGCGGCCGCAGAGCAGCAGCAGCGCCAACTGGAGACCGCGACGGCCAACGACAAGACCGCCTTGAATCAGGTACTCAACCGCCAGCCCGGCGAGCCACTGGAGGTGCAACATCAGCTGGATCTGACCACACTCGATACGCGACTTGAGGCCTTGATCGAGCGCGCCAGCCAGTTGCGCCAGGAAATCCTCCAAGCCGCGCTGGGAGAGGAAAATGCTGCCACCGCGCTGACCCTGGCCAAGCTCGAATATGCGCCGGACTTCACCTTGGGGTACACTTTCAACGATTATCTGCTGCCGTCGGCGGCACCGGCGGAGGGACGCACGCAAACCCACGGTATATCAGTGGCGTTCAATGTGCCGCTCTTCTTCTGGCTCCGGCAACGCGAGGACGTGCAGCGTGCGGCTTACGATCTGCAGGGAGCGCGCGACGATCTCAGCTCGATCCGGATCCAGACGGCTGCACAGGTGACAACGCTCTACCGCCAGGCACAGCTTGCCTATCGCACCGCGCTGCTCTATCGCGACTCGCTCACCGCGTTGGCGCAACAGGGATTCGAGGTGGCGCTGGTCGCCTATCAAGGAGGCAAAGTGGATTTCGTCAGCCTAGCCAACGCCGTGCGCCAGCGGAACGACGCCAGGGTTGCCTATCTGCAGGCGGCGAACCAGTTTCTGGCTGGGCGTGTCGCACTCGAACAGGCGATCGGAGAACCCCTGAGTGGAGTGAAGGCCGAATGAGACTGGAGCGGAAGAGGTTTATTGTGCCAGTGCTCGGCGCTCTTCTCGTGGCCGGATGTGCAGGCTCGCCGGCGACCAGCGAAAGCGAAGAGGCATCGGCCCCGCCACCGCGGTTGGTGCGCACTGGCGACGGGGCGGAGTTGCTTGAACTGCGAGCGGACGCCGTCCCCGGTATGACTGTGGCCACGGTCGGCGAGGTCGAGCTGCCCAAGACCCTGGAAACCAGCGGGCAGGTGACCTTCGACGACCGGCGCGTCGCCACGATCATCGCGCGCGTGGGCGGCCGGGTTGAAGCGGTGAACGTTTCGCAATGGGACAGCGTCAAGCAAGGCCAACCGATCGTTGCCCTCTACAGCCCGGATTACATGACGGCGGAAGCGGAATACCTGCAGGCATTGAAGACGTCACAGCTCAACACCCAGCCCGCGTTGTCCGACCACAGTCTGCTCGCAAGCGCAATGGTGGCCGCCGCCCGGCGGAAGCTGGAGCTGCTCGGGTTGGACAAGAGTGACATCGACGCGATCAAGACGCCGAGCCCCACGGTGGTCATGCGCGCACCCATCAGCGGCGTGGTAACCGAAAAACAGGTGATGCGTGGCTCGCAGGTGAACCCCGGCGACGTGCTGTTCACCCTCGGGATGTTGGACGAGGTTTGGATTACGGCGGACATCTATGAGGCCGACCTGGCCCGGGTGCACGCCGGCCAGGAACTCCAAGCGGTTCCCATTGCCTTCCCCGACCAGGTGTTCAAAGGGGTCATCACCCGGATCAGCCCCGATATCGATCCCAACACGCACACGCTGCAGATCCGCTGCCAGGTGCGCAATCCGGATCTCCGCCTCAAACCGCAGATGTTTGCGCGCGTGCGTGTGGTGACCACGCCGGGGACAGCGCTGGTGGTGCCGCAGCAAGCGCTGGTGTTCGAAACCGACGGTTACTACGCCTTCGTGCAGGTCGCGCCGGACAAGGTGTCACGTCGGCGCGTGGTCGTGACGTCCTGGAACGAGCAGGGGTATGCCCGCGTCCTCTCCGGTCTCACCGCCGGGGAGCGCGTCATCCAAGCCGAGTCCATCCAGGCCAACGCCCTCTGGCACCAGGCACATGGCGAGAGTTCGTAGGCGAGGGTAGGTGTGCTCGGCGCGTTGGTGCAGTTGGCGCTCCGCGAGCGCGTGGTGGTCCTCGGTGCCGCGCTGCTGCTGGTGCTTGCGGGGCTCTATTCCTTCCACGAGCTCGACATCGAGGCCTATCCGGATCCGGTGCAGCCGGTGGTCATCGTGCTGGCGCAGCCAAGTGGACTGGGCGCCGAAGAAGTCGAAAAGCTGGTCACGGTTCCACTGGAAGTCGGATTGGCCGGCATGCGCAATCTGGAATCGGTGCGCTCGAGCTCGCTGTTCGGCCTCTCCAGCGTCCGCTGCTACTTCTCATGGGACAGCGACTACTACGAAGATCGCACCGAGGTCATCAACCGCCTCGGTTTCATCAGCCTGCCGCAGGGAGTCACCCCCGCCATTTCGCCGTCAAACTCGCTCGGCGAGATCTACCGCTACATCGTCGAAAGCCCCGATCACGACTTGACCAAAGAAAAAGAGATCGAGGACTGGGTCCTGGAGAAGCAATTCAAGACGGTGCCGGGCGTGATCGACGTGACCAGCTTCGGCGGCTTGACCAAGGAGTATCACGTCGACGTCGATCCCGAGAAGCTGATCAATTACCAAATCCCGCTCTCGACGCTTACCGCGGCGATTGGCAATGCCAACACCAGTGTCGGCGGCAATTACCTGCGCGTGGGCGAGCAAGCCTTCAACGTTCGCGGCATCGGCTTCATTCGTTCGTTGGACGATATCCGCAGCATCGTGCTCTCGGCGACCAACTCAACGCCGGTCCGAGTCGGTGACGTTGCGAACGTCGACACCGGCTATGCGCCGCGCCTCGGTATCGTCGGTATGAACCGCCGCAGCGAGGTGGTGCAGGGGATCGTGGTGATGCGCAAGTATGGCGACACGTCGAAGACGCTGAAGGACGTGAAGGCCAAGGTCGAGCGCCTCAATACCTCGGGCATCTTGCCCCAGAGCTATCAGATCAAGCCGTACTACGATCGTACCAGCCTGGTGGAGACGACACTGCACACGGTGTTGGAGAACCTGTCCATCGGGATTGTCCTGGTGTTTCTGGTGCTGGTGTTCTTTCTCGGCAACCTGCGTACCGCCATCATTACCGCCATCAATATTCCGCTGGCGCTGTTCGGAGCCTTTGTCTTGATGCGCATGTCAGGGATCCCCGCCAACCTCATCTCCCTCGGTGCGATCGATTTCGGCATCATCATCGATTCCACGGTCATCGTGATGGAAAACATTTTCCGTCACCTGACCTCGGACGAGGCGCCGCACGAGAGCACGACACACATCATCCTGCGCGCCGCCCGCGAGGTCGGCGGGCCGATGTTTTTCTCGACGCTCATATTCATTATCGCCTTTCTGCCGCTGTTCACCATGCGTGGGGTGGAGGGGGCGATCTTTTCACCGATGTCGCATACCTATGCCTATGCGCTCGGTACCGCCATCCTCCTGGCCGTGACCCTGTCGCCGGTACTCAGCTCTTTCCTGCTGCGCAAGGGAATGTCAGAAAGTCACAACTTTGTGTGGAATGCCGTGCGCCGCGGCTACCACGCGCTGTTTGTGCGTGTACTGACGTGGCCGAAGGTGACATTGGCAATCCTGGTCGTCCTCATCGCCGGCGTGTTGTGCCTATTCCCCATGTTGGGCGGAGAATTCCTGCCCCACCTCGAGGAAGGCAATATCTGGGCGCGAGGGACGATGCCGCTGAGCGTCTCGTTGGAGTACGGCGCCCAGGTGGCCGAACGGGCCCGCAATGTGTTTCTGTCGTTTTCCGAGGTGAAGACGGTCATCTCGCAACTCGGCCGGCCTGATGACGGTACCGATGCCACGGGGTTTTTCAATCTCGAATTGTCGGCGGAACTCAAGCCGGAGTCGTCCTGGCGCAAGGGGCTGACGAAGGCGGCGTTGGTGAAGGAGATCGACGCCAAGCTGACACACGAATTCCCCGCCATCAACTTCAGTTACTCGCAGTACATCGAGGACAACGTCAACGAAGCGATGTCGGGGGTGAAGGGCGACAACTCGGTGAAGGTCTTCGGGCCTGATATCGTCACCGACGAGACGGTCGCCAACCAGGTGTTAGCGGTGCTGAACAAAGTGCACGGGATCGTCAATACCGCCGTGTATCGATCGCTGGGGCAGCCAAACTTGCTGATCACGCCAGACCGCACGGCATGCTCGCGCTATGGTCTCAACGTCGGCGACGTTGCGGCCTTGGTACAAGCGGCGATCGGTGGGCAAGCGGTCACGCAAGTGCTCGAGGGCGACCGGCGCTTCGATCTGGTGGTGCGCTGGCTGCCGCAGTATCGGCAGAGCCTCGACGCGATCCGGCAGATCCGGCTGGCCGTCCCCGCCGGCGGATATGTTCCTCTGGCGCAGGTTGCCGATATCAAGAGCGGCGAAGGAGCTTCATTCGTCTACCGTGAGAACCTCGAGCGCTACGTGCCGTTGCGCTTCAGCGTGCGCGGGCGTGACCTGGCCGGGGGCGTGGAGGAATCCAAACGGCGCATCGCCGAGGAGGTCAAGTTGCCTGAGGGCGTCCACCTGGAATGGGCCGGGGAGTATGGTGAGCTGCAGGAGGCTAATCGGCGGTTGATGATTGTCGTGCCCTTGGCCCTGATGCTCATTGTGGGAGTCCTCTATGCGGCGACCAACTCGTTGATCGATACGTTTGTCATCGTGGCGCAACTGCCGGTGGCCTGTCTCGGTGGCATTTTGGGCCTGATTCTTACGGGCACACCCTTCAGCATTTCGGCGGCGGTCGGCTTCATTTCGATCTTCGGCATCGCCGTGATGGACGGCATTCTGCTGAGCTACTACATCCGTCAGCTCTGGGAGCAAGGCCACCCGTTTACCGAGTCGATCGTCATGGGTTCCGACCGGCGCCTGCGCGCGACGATGATGACCGATCTGGTGGACGCACTCGGCCTGCTGCCGGCGGCGATCTCCACACGCATCGGTGCGCAGACCCAGCGCCCGCTGGCGATTGTCGTTATTGGCGGCGCCCTCGCCATCCTCCTGTTGACTCGCGTGTTGCAGCCGACGCTGATTTATCTCTGTCATCGCAAATTGCGGCTAGAGGAGAAGGCGGTAGCAGACCGGCAACCTGCGGCAGGCTGACGAGCACGCGACGGATCGGGGTTTGCTGTCTCCCCACTCGCGCAGCTGGCGCACATCGATACGAGTCTCGACACCCCGGAGAAGCCGGTCGGTAAGGACCTGACGAACGAGTGACGGCCACTCAGCGGCGCGGCAACACAACGAAGCCGTGCACCTTCTGTCAAGCAACCGGTAGTTCCTTTTCCATCAGGAAGTTCGTGAGTTCCACTCCGCGCCTCACCACAGTCTGGCGCCTCACAAGAGAGAATCCTTTCGTCTGGAAAAATGGACGGGCGGTTATGCTGACTTCGGCAAAGAGGCAAGGCAGTCCCATGGCGCGTGCGTGCTCTTCAATTCGAGCGTAGAGCGCCGACCCGACGCCCTGTCGCTGGTGCGCGTGGTGACAGTAGAGGCAATCGATGTGTCCGTTCTCTTCCAACTCTCCGAACCCGGCAAGGATCTCGTTGTTGTCGGCGACGAATGTGATTCGGGTCTGGAGTTTCCTTGTGGCCCACTCCTCTGGATCAGGTACCTGGGGGGCCCAGGCATTGACTTGCTCCGGTGTGTAGTTGCGCGAGTTCACCTTATGCACCGTGTCGTGGAAAATGCGCACGATCTGTGGCGCGTCTTCCGGTGTGGCCAGGCGTACGTGCATCTCAACATGCCCCGTGCAAGCGAAACACCTGTACATGAAAATGCTTTCCCGGCGGTGATGTCGCGAGATTAGACGCGATCTCTTCGAACCCGTTGTCTTCGGCAAGAGCGCGGAGGCGTGAAGGCGAAACGGTATGCATGAAGGACGAGAGGGCCGCGAGACTCACGAAAGGAGACGGTGTCACCATTGGAGTGGAAGGGCTTGGCAGCTGAACCACCGTGCCGAGTACCCCGCCACGCTTAAGGAGCGCGCGCAGCTTCTTCAATACGGCAGCCACTTCAACGTACTCGAAGAGGAGCGCTGCGTAGAGCATGTCGACCGGTTCGAACGTTATTGCGTCAGTCTGAATATCGCCCACGAGTAAGTGGAGTGTGGCGAAACGGCCGCGAAAGCGCGCGCCGGCTTTTTCGACGTAAGAAGGATTCAGGTCGACTCCGACCACTCGGTCGGTTACTGCAGGCGAGATTCGTTCGAAGCCATTTCCTCCGGCACAGCCCAGAACCGCGACTGATCGGGGCACGTATTGCGTCAGCATTGCCTCGAAGACATCGGCCAGCAACTCCGCCTGCGCCACCTGAGATGACGCCATGTGGCCTTCGTAATCAACCAGCGGAATGCCTAGCCAGGGATTGCGCATGGCGCCCAACGAGCCGTCTAGTCAGCCTCAATCAAGCCCGCGCAAGCGAGTCCACCGCAGGCGCGGGTTACGCTGGATCGTTCCCATTTGCTGCCACCCCTTCGCCCGGGGCCGGGCGGACCTTCAGCACAACTTCCTTGCGGATCTGCACGGTGCCCGCTTGTGCGCCGCGGGGCTTGGTTACGTAACGGGCTCGCGTGCACGAGACCGCCACGACACCGGCTCCCCGAGCCTTGCTATGGTACGCCGCCACTGCGGCTGCGCGTTTGAGGGTTTCGCGATCAGGCTCTGCGCCCGGTGGACCCTGGAGGATGACATGACTGCCGGGCATCCCGCGAACGTGAAACCACCAATCATCAGGCCTGGCGACGGTGAGGCTGACGTAATCGTTGTCGGCATCGGTACGACCGGCCAAGACTTTCCATCCCCCCGGCAACGTATACTCGATCAGTCGTGGACGGCGATCGCGGGGCGGTGCGATCTGTTTGAACTCACTCACTGGAGCCTAGCCGCCTCAGTCAAGAGTTTCCTCCACCAGGCCCTGTACCAGATCCGCCGCGCGCAGTACGCGACGGCAGAATTCTGCCTGATCGGAGAGGACGTAGAACCCGATGCCTTCGTACTCTACCGGAAGAATGCCGAGCAGGCGGCCCTGAAACGGTTCGATGTCGACGGCGTAGTCGATGGCGTTGTCCGACAAGACTTGCTCGACCCGCTTCCCCTCATTCAAGCGACCGGCGACATAGACCATCGCTACCTCTTTGTCGTCGAATATCTCCGGGTTCACCAAGGCCATCGAGGTCGCTTCAAGCACTGCTCAGGTTAGAGGGTGTTTCCGGACACAGCAAGCGCGCGACGATCTCGACAACCCGCGGGCGTGAGTGGCCCTTACTGCAGGAAACGTTCGATGAGCCGGGCAACCTCCTGCGGATGCTCTTCATAGAAGAATAATTTGGCATTTGCGATGGAGTGAAAACCGGTTACTTGCGGAAATTGAGTGATCATCTCCCGCGCCGCCGGCTCGGGAAAGGTCGGGTCGTTCGCGCCCCAAATGAAGAGCGTGGGGATGGCCAGTTGCCCATGCAGCTTCTTGAATTCGTCGAGCCGCGCGAATTTCATTCTTCGCAGAAATTCCATGGCGCCGTCGATCCGCTCCTTCGAGGATAGTAGGGGCTCGACAAATCGTTGGTGGAACTCGCCATCCAAGTGCGTCAAGTCGTGGAAGCAACCGCCGAAGACCAAGGATGATCTGCGAAACGCTCGCGACCTCAGGAGCAGCCGGATGACGGCCCCATATCCAGGAACACGCGCCAGAACCTGGTACATCGGAATCCAGGGCGGGCGATGGAACGGAATCTCCGTATTGGTCAGGACGAGGTGCGACACCCGTTGCCGATCGACCAGGGCGAGTTCGCGAGCAACCCAGCCGCCCGTGTCATTGCCCACGAGGGCATAGGAAGCAACGCCGAGTTCCGACAGCGTTCCCTGGAGCGCCCGGGCTTGTCCTGGCGAGGAATAATCGTCACCGGCGGTGCTGTGCGACTGTCCTAGGCCGATCAGGTCGGGCGTGTAACAGGTAAATCGATCTCGCAGGTGCGCGACGACCGTGTCCCATGTGCGCCCCGATAGGGGAAAGCCGTGTAAGAAGACTATCGCAGGCCCACTCCCATCCCTACGCCAGTGGACTGACGCCTCTCCGACTCGAGTGTCTCCTTCGATGGAAGCGCGCGTGTTTCCCATGGCCCTACACCTCCCGATCGCTGTCTGGCCGATTTAGGTCGATCGTGCCTCCAGCACCTGAATGCGCTGCCGCTGCGCACGAGACGACGAAGACCGCGGCGAAGGCAGCAATGAGAATTCGGGTCGTATTCCCTCCTCAGCCGCGTAACGCCGTGCGGCTAAGCGGCCGCGTCTTTCAAGCGGTCCGCTTGAGCCGCTTGTTCGGCTTTCGTCCTTTCAGGTAGCCATCAATCCGGGTAGACGATCCCTGTCTTTGGCCAACGCATTTCTATCCACTTCCTATCTACCTTCCACCGATCTTCCGAGGGTTCAAGAACGCAGACGCTACCATGAAACACTTCTCCACTACCGCGGATGAAACCGAGAAAATCCGGTAGCGTTTCAGCCAGAGTGGGGACGATGACAGCGTGCAATGTCTCACCGGTCTTAACGAACACGATTAGTCCCCACGATTGCCCTGTGCCACCAAAGCACACGATGAACATCCTGTCCGTGATGCTGCCGGCGAACTCGATTTCACGCCACAGCACTGGTCGAACCATGTGCTGGAACTCACGGAAGAAATGCTTTGCATTGTGGAGAACGTCGCCCTTCGACTTGCCCCAATTGTCCGAGAAAAACTTTCCTAGGATTTGGTGGCCGACCAGTTCCGCACCGGCGGTCAGGGCGTACCGATAGCCAAGCATCTGGAATAGGGTCAGATGGGCCGCTTTGATGAGGGAGACCAAGGCGGCTATCCGAAGATCCTTCGAGAAGTCGATCTCCCAACGCTCTCCTGAAGAGGCCAGGACGTTGTCCGCATTGATCTTGACGACGATCGGCGTCGCCCGGCCGCCATGCTGCAGTTCCATCAAAGTAAAGTCTTTGGAAATCTGCTGACCGGTCGGCGAGAAGTGCTCGACCCGCTCACCTTCTCGAAGAATTCGAGGTCTGAAGCGACCTTGTAGTTTGCGGTCCGACACCATGCCTACAGCGGAAACCTTCTTGTATTGGATGAGGACAAACTCCGCCTCGAAGATCGACCCATAGAAGCTGTCGACATCGGATCGCTGAACCGTCCAGGCCCGCGGCGAGTTCCGGAACGCTTGGTTGACCACGTGCGCCTTGCACAGATCGACATTTTCGTCCTTGAAGAGGAGGGGACAGTAGAAGTGCTCGAACGCTTGCCCCTGAGTTCTTGCGTAGTCCGCTCGGAGCTCTTCAAGCCTCGTTCTGAGTTGTCTATTCATCGTCGACCAGCCGAACGCCTCGGCATCACACACCGCGCGCACCGACGTGCCGATGCACGCGTTCTCCGAATGGCGGGCTGGCCGTCGTGTGTATGCCCATGCTCGCCACTCGTTCCCGGAAGTGGACGGCCACCTTTTCCGTCAGCTCCTGCCGACGGGCCGCAAAATCCTTCAACCGACGACCGTTCGCCCCTGAAGGGTGTGGGAAGCCAAAAAGACACCGCTGTGCGGACAACTTGCCGAGCGCGGCAAGATGTTCGAGCGCCGCGGACACCGCGTTGCCGAGCGGCACCACGAGGGCGTCTGGAACGCTCGCGAGTTCCGGCGCCAGCACCGACTCGATGCACTCGCGCAGAAACGGGTGTGCAAGAATGCCGGGAGTGTGGCCGGTGTAGTTGCGACCGTTCACGAAGACCGGGTACCGAATGGCCGACCCCGTGTGAACCAAGGCCGAGGCTGACCCGAAGAGGTCGGAGGTAGTTTCGATGCCCAGACACGACGGCAAGAGCAAGTCGTCGAGCATCCGAATCAGGTTCGTGCGCATCGTGCCGGCAAAGCTGGCGTTCTGTTTCGCGCGCTTGCAGATCTCTCCGGGCACGGTGCCAACTTCCACTTCCTTGCGCGCGACACGGTATGCGATCTCCATCTGCGTCCACCCTGGCGTGATGCCGAGTAGAGCGATGACCGCCGATGAATTTACGGAACCAAAAGGGGCGTAGTACATCTCCAGCCCGGCGTCTTCGTGCAACCGCAAAGACGGAATCAGCAGGTCTTCTCGTTCGAAGCGGTCGCACATCGGAAGCCCGCGGATGACCGGTTCGAACTCGTTGAAGAGGTTGGGTTGGGCTATTCTCATGGGCGCTCTCAGCAGCCGGCCGCCGGCCTTCAGGGGCGCGCGTCCTTGTGCGCGCCCAGTGCAAGGCCCTTGTTCGACCTTTTGCTCGTGATCTTGCTCTCAAGCACGGGCAGGAAATGCAAGGTCTGCCCGTCGAACGCAGCGAGCAGCCAGTCGGTGGAGATGGAGGTAACCGCCTGCTTCAACCGGGCGATCTCCCGCGCGGTCAAACCACCACTGCCGGCTTTAAGCTGTACCAGTCGGATCTCGATCGCATCGGCGGCCCCGGGCTTGATACGCACGAGGACCGCATCGACGATTCCTGTGCGCGGTGCGCCAGTGGCGCCCTCGAAGAACAGGACCCTCCATTCGTTTGATCGACACCACGCCAACAACGCCGCTTTACTCGCCTGCTCGCTCTTGTTGGCTTTGTAACGTGCGGTGCGTCGCGTCGCCCACGCCTTCAGCGCACCAGCGCTCCTTCCGTCAGGCAAGGTCATCCCTCACGAGGTCGCACCAGCCGAACTTTGAATTCGGCGTATCAATGAAACCGACAACCCACGCCAGCCTTGGCGGGTTAACACCGCCGTTGTCATCGGCCGCTCATACACCAGACTCCGCCATGGATTCAAGCAGTTGAGTATGCCGTCTTTATGTGGTTCCACGTTGTGTTAACCCGCCGCGCCAGGCGGGTTAACACCTTAACCGCATCCCCGCCATCACAGCCGGTCCGCCGGGCTGACCACGCCGCGCCCGCCGCGGTTGAGGACGTGCGTGTAGATCATCGTTGTGGTGACGTCCTTGTGCCCGAGCAGTTCCTGCACCGTACGAATGTCGTAGCCGGCGACCAGCAGATCGGTGGCGAAGCAGTGGCGCAAGGTATGGGGCCCGACGGGCTTCGCCACACCCGCCTTCCGCGCGGCGGCATGGATGGCTTTCTGCAGCACCGATTCGTGGATGTGGTAGCGCTGCGGCTCGCCAAAGCGCGAGTCGCGGCAGATCTTCGAGGCGGGGAAGATCCACTGCCAGCCCCAGTCGCGGTTCGCATTCACGTATTTCCGGGCCAGCGAGTCCGGCAGCTGCACGCGCCCGAAGCCCGCCGCCAGATCGCGTGCGTGCACGCGTTGCACCCGCTCCAGGTGGGCGGCCAGCGGCTCTTTGACGCTGCCGGGCAGCATGGTCACTCGATCCTTGTCCCCTTTCCCCTGACGCACGATGATCTCGTTGCGCGTGAAGTCGACGTCCTTGACGCGGAGCCGCAGACATTCGCGCAGCCGCAACCCCGCCCCGTAGAGCAGCATCACCATGAGCCAGTTCACCCCTTCCAGGACGCCCAGCAACGCGCTGACCTCCGATTGCGTCAGCACCACCGGCAATCGACGCGGGCGCTTCGCCCGCACGAGCCCCGCCAGCCAGCCCGGGTCACGCCCGAATACCTGCCGGTACAAGAACAGCAGCGCCGCCAGGGCCTGGTTCTGCGTCGAAGCGCTGACGTGGCGCTCGACCGCCAGTGCGGTGAGGAACTGCGTGATCTCGGCCGGCCCCATCTCTGCCGGGTGGCGTTTGTGGTGGAACAAAATGTACTGCTTGATCCAGTGAACGTACGCCTCCTCGGTACGTAAGCTCATGTGCCGCGTCCGAATGGCATCGCGTACCTGATCCAGAAGCCTCGGTCGCGAGGCCACCGCCTGCGCAACGGCCCCGGCCGGAAGGGGGCCGTGCCGTAAGGGTGAACTTCTGATCACCGGAACTACACGGAGCAACTTGGGCTCGCCCATGTCTGCCTCCAATCCAGAGGCGAACATATAGCGAAGATAGCTACGTGTCAAGCGGTGCAAGCCCAGTATCGTTCAACACTGCAGCGGGCATCGCGGGCAATTCGGATGTCTTCCGATCCCGTACTGGCCACGTTCACGCCTGTGATGTCATACGCATGCATCACATCATACCGGAGACGCATCATGATGCAAAATGACCTGCGGCCTCGGCCTCTCACGCCTCACGCCGCCGCCACCAATAGAACACCGGCACGCCGGAGGCTACGAGGAGGAGACCGGGCCAGGTGTAGCGCGGCTTCACGATGAGCAGGTCGATCATGATGAGGGAGGCCAGGGCGATATACGCCGCGGGGACGATGGGATACCCGATTGCGGAGTACGGCCGCGGCGCGTGGGGCCGCGTGCGGCGCAGGATGAAGATGCCGCCGACGGTCAGGACGTAGAAAAGCAAGGCGGCGAAGATTACGTAATCCAACAAGTCGCTGTAGGTGCCCGACAGGGTGAGAATCGACGCCCAGATGCCTTGCAGCACCAGCGCCGCGGCCGGCACGCGCCGGGTGTTGAGGAACCCGGCCACGCGGAAGAACAATCCGTCGCGCGCCATGGCGTAGTACACGCGCGCCCCGGACAGAATGAGACCGTTGTTGCAGCCAAAGGTCGAAATCATGATGGCCAGGGCCATGATGATGGCGGCTGCTTGCCCTAGCATGACTTCCATCGCCGCCGTGGCCACACGGTCGCTGCTGGCGAACTGGATGCCGCGTCCCGCGGCCGTCACGGCGGCGGGATCGCCGTGCAGCGGTAACGCCACCAGGTAGACGAGGTTGGCGGCCAGGTACAAGGTGATCACGGCCGTCGTGCCGATCGCCAAGCTCAACGGCACGGTGCGCGCGGGGTTGCGCACCTCGGCAGCCGTAAAGGTGATGTTGTTCCAGGCGTCGGCGGAAAACAGCGCCCCGACCATGGCGGCGCCGATGAGCGGCACGAGCGACACGGAAGGTGATCCCCAAAACTGGCTGACGTTGGCGTGCACGGCATCGGCGTTGCGACCGAACGCCAGACCGAACGCCACGAGCACCAGCAGCGAGCCGACCTTGGTGGCGGTGAAAACGTTCTGCACCAGCCGTCCGGTGCGCAGGCCATCGCAATTGGCCGCCGTGAGCGCGGCGATGACCACGATCGCCAGACCTTGCTGGGCCGACACCGCCACCGGCCCCAGATGCACGGTCGTGTCCAACCCCGGCACCAGCGTCCCCGTAAACTTCGCAAAAGCGACCGCCACCGCGGCAATGGTTCCGGTCTGAATGACCAGGAACAGGGTCCAGCCGTACAGGAAGCCGACCAGCGGGCCGTAGGCCTCACGCAAGTAGACGTACTGGCCGCCGGCATGCGGCATCATCGCCGCCAGCTCGCCATAGCTGAGCGCGCCGATGATGGTCATGAGGCCAGCGATCAGCCACACGACCAACAGCCACCCCGGCGCGCCGACGCCACGCGCGATGTCGGCGGAGACGATGAAGATCCCCGAACCGATCATCGAGCCGGCGACCACGGCGGTGGAGTCCCACAGCCCGAGTCCGCGGACGAAATCTTGGCTCGGCGCAGATGACGTATCGCCTATCGACTGGCGCGAGCGGGCGATGCGCGATGGGCGATCAGCCATACACGAGCTGAGATCAGCCCCGCCGCGCGAGCTGTGGCGGCTCTATATCGAGAGCGGCCTGCGCCAGCCTGCTGTGGTGCCGGCTGTAGCCGAAGTAGATGGCAAGCCCGACTACCAGCCAGACGAACAGCCTGAGCCAGTTCTCCCAGCCGAGGTACGTCATCATGAGGAGATTACTCGCCATGCCCAGCACCGGCACCCAGGGCACGAACGGCGTGCGAAACGGACGCTGCAACCCCGGATTGGTGCGCCGCATGACCAAGACGGCTGCACACACGATGACAAACGCCATGAGCGTCCCGATGTTGACCAGATCGGCCAAGATCTTGAGGGGAAAGAGGGCCGCGACCGCAGCCACCAGTACGCCGGTGAGGATGGTCGCCTTGTGTGGTGTGCGAAAACGCGGGTGAACGGCGCCGAAGAAACGATACGAGATCAGCCCATCGCGCGCCATGGCCAGCAGGATGCGGGCCTGACTGAGCAAGAGCACGAGCAGCACACTGGTGATTCCAACCACCGCACCGAGCGAAATCAGAAAGACGGCAATCGGCAGCCCGCGCGTCCCGAAGGCCCGCGCCACCGGCGCGTCCAGATCGATGTCGTGGTACGGCACCATCCCGGTCAGCACCGCGGCGACCAGGATGTAGAGCACCGTGCACACCGCCAGCGACGCGATGATGCCGATGGGCACGTCGCGCTGCGGATTGCGCGCTTCCTCGGCGTGGGTCGAGACCGAGTCAAAACCGATATACGCAAAAAAGATGTAGGCCGCGCCGCGAAAGACGCCGCCGGCACCGTACGGCAGGAACGGGTGCCAATTCTCAACCCGGATGTAGAACGATCCCACACCGATCACGAAGAGCACCACCACCAGCTTGAGCATGACCATGACGGCGTTGAAGCGAGCGCTCTCCCTGATGCCGATGACCAGCACGACCGTGATGGCGAGCACCACCAACGCCGCCGGCAGGTTGCAGTAGGCGCCGGTGCTCACCCAAGCGTGGGTGTCCGGGTCGAAGTTGATTGGTGTCGCTGTCCAACGCGTCGGGAGCTTGATGCCGAACAACTGGAGAAACGAGAAGAAGTAATGCGACCAGCCGTGCGCCACCGTGCTCGAAGCGACGGCGTACTCGAGCAGCAGATCCCAGCCGATGATCCACGCCAACAGCTCACCCAACGTGGCGTAGGCGTACGTATAGGCGCTGCCTGCGACCGGCACCATCGAAGCGAACTCGGCGTAGCAGAGGGCGGCAAGCGCACAGCCGAAGCCGGCGACGACGAACGAGAGCATCAACCCCGGTCCCGCATAGACGTTGGCCGCCAGCCCCGTCAGCACGAAGATGCCGGCACCGATGATGGCGCCGATACCGAGCGCCGTCAGCGTGACCGGGCCCAGCACCCGCCGCAGGCGATTGTCGCTCGCCATCTCCTCTTCGAGGAGCTTGACGCTCTTTACGGCGAACAGTTGCTGGCGCAGGACCATGTCCCCTCAGCGCTGACGACCAGTTGGGAAGGCGACCTGAGGCATCAACCAAGGAACAGCAGGATCCCCAACCCGGCCAGGATCCGATAGTAGCCGAAGCCGGTCAACTTGTGGCGCTGGATGAAGGTGATGAAGGCACGCACCACGATCAACGCCGAGAAAAACGCCGCCACGAAGCCGATACTCAGCGGCATGACGTCGTGCACGGACAGCAAGTGCCGGGCTTTGAACAGACTGTACAGACTGGCCGCACACATGGTCGGGATCGACAGATAAAACGAGAACTGCGTTGCCGTCGGCCGGTTCAAGCCCGCCAGCATGCCGCCGATGATCGTCGCCCCGGCGCGTGACATCCCGGGAAGCAGAGACAACACCTGGGCCAGACCGACATAGAAGGCCTGCATCCAGCTGGTCTGGCCGATCTCCCGCACCTCGAAATGCCAGACCCGGCGCTCCACAAAAATGATGATGAAGCCGCCGACGATCAAGGTGGCGGCAACGAACTTCGGACTGAACAGATACTCTTCGATAGCCCGGTGGAACAAGAAGCCCACCGCAGCCGCGGGCAGAAAGGCAAGCATAACCTTGCCGATCAGCACCCTCGACTTCTCTTCGACTGCTGAGCTGGTCGCCAGTTGCAGCAGCGGCGTCCAATAATGCCACACCACCGCCAGGATGGCGCCCATCTGGATGAAGATCTCGAACGTTTCCCGCGACGCCTCGGGATAATCGATGACTGCCGATGCGACGATGAGGTGCCCCGTCGACGAGATCGGTAAGAACTCGGTGATCCCTTCGACAATACCCAGCGCCAGCGCCTTCAAAGCAAGCATTCAAAGCACTCTCCTAACTGCCCCCCGCGCGTCCTGTTGCTTCCCCACGATCACTAGCTTCAGACAGGCGTGGCTAGACCATTTGCAGACCGAACGCAACACGGCCAAGGGCAGTCGTCGCCCTGCTTTTCTTTCAGCCGCCTTCTCGATTCGCCGCGGACCATTGACCTCGACACGCCTCGGATACTATCGTGCACTCTCAGTTTTTCGGCGCGACGCTCGGACCGGCGGCGCTGTTCAGGAGGAAAATCGATGCAAGCCACTACGCTCGCAAAAGAACAATTGTTCAGCATGTATCGGATGATGGTCACCATCCGCCGGTTTGAGGAAACCCTTCGCGACCTGTTCTTTCAGGGACAGATCCCCGGTTTCGTGCACGTATCGATCGGTGAAGAAGCGGTCCCCACGGGCGTATGCGCCGCCCTGACCGACAAGGACTACATCACCACCACGCACCGCGGCCACGGCCACATGCTCGCCAAGGGCGGGAAGCCCAAGCTGATGATGGCCGAGATGTTCGGCCGGCGGACAGGCTACTGCAAAGGCAAGGGCGGCTCGATGCATATCGTCAGCTACGACCTCGGCATCCTCGGTGCCAACGGCATCGTCGGGGGCGGCATCCCCATCGCCGCCGGCGCCGCCCTGGCCTCCAGTTTCCGTGGCAACGACGCCGTCGCCGTGGCGTTCTTCGGCGACGGCGCCTCGAATGAAGGGACCTTCCACGAGTCGGCCAACCTCGCCGGTCTATGGAAGTTGCCCGTGATCTTCGTTTGCCAGAACAACGGCTATGCCGAGTTTACACCGACCTCCGAATCGACGGCGGTCAAGGACATCGCCATACGGGCGCAGGGCTACAACATGCCCGGCGTAATTGTGGACGGCAACGACGTCTTGGCGGTGTACGAGGTGGTCAAGACCGCCGTGGCGCGCGCCAAACGCGGCGAGGGTCCCACGCTGATCGAGGCCAAGACCTATCGCTGGGAAGGACACGTGGTCGGCGAGCAGGCCTTCGTCGGAGAATACCGCCCAGCCGAAGAGATCGAAGCCGCCAAGCAGCGCTGCGCCATTGTCCTGTTCGCCAAGAAACTGCTCGCCACCGGTTTCATCGAACAAGCCGAGCTGGACCGCATCGCCGCCGAAGTGCAGCGCGAAATCGACGAGGCCATCGCCTTTGCGCAATCGAGTCCTTTCCCGGAACCGCAGGAAGCGCTCGACGACGTGTTCGCCCAGTGAGTAATTCTCGACCATCAACTATCGACTATCGACTGTGAACGGTCTGCAGAGGAGTTTTCCATGCCCGTGATCGGATTTATCGAGGCAATCAGGCAAGCCATAGGGGAAGAGATGGAACGCGACCCCAGCGTGTTCATCATGGGTGAAGACGTCAAGCTGGGGGCGTTTGCCGCCACGCGTGGCCTCTTCGAGAAGTTCGGAGCGGCTCGGGTACGCAATACGCCGATCTCCGAAGCCGGCATCGCCGGTGCCGGGATCGGCGCGGCCATGGCCGGCATGCGCCCGATCGTCGAGATCGAATTCGCCAGTTTCTTCTATTGTTGCTTCGACCAGGTCTGTAACCAGGCCGCCAAGCTGCGCTACATGTCCGGGGGACAAGCGCGCCTGCCACTCACCTTCCGCTGCGTCTACGGCGCCATGGGGTCCGCGGCGGCGCAGCATTCCGAGGTCATCTACCCGCAGTTCCTCGCCGCACCGGGACTGAAGATCGTGGTCCCGTCGGGCGCGGCCGAAGTGAAGGGCCTGCTGAAGGCCGCCATCCGCGATGACAACCCGGTCCTGGTGTTCGAGCACGGACGCCTGGGATTCACGCACGGCGAGGTACCGGACGGGGAGTACGTCATTCCGCTCGGCCGCGGCGCGGTGAAACGCGCGGGCACGGACCTCACCATCATTGCCATCGGCGCCATGGTACCCAAAGCGCTGACTGTTGCAGAGGAGATGGCGAAGGACGGTGTCAGTGTCGAGGTCTGGGATCCACAGACTCTGGTGCCGCTGGACGAAGAGGGCATGCTCGCGTCGGTGGCGAAGACCGGCCGTGTCGTGATTGCCGACGAGGGACACCTGCGCGGCGGCGCCGCCGGCGATCTGGCCGCCATCATCATCGATAAGGGTTTTGACTACCTCAACGCACCGATCAAACGGGTCACCGCGCTCGACGTGCCGATTCCCTTCAGCCCGCCGCTGGAGAACTTCGTGCTGCCGGACGAAAACAAGCTCAAAGCGGCGGTCCAAGAAATCCTGCACTAGCACCACTCGGGACGCAGCACTCAGGACTTGACATGCCGATTGAAGTTGTCATGCCCAAGTTCGGCCTGACCATGCAGGAGGGCAAGATCCAGCAATGGTTCAAGGCCGAAGGCGACGCCATCGAGACGGGCCAGCCGCTGTTCGAGGTGGAGACGGAGAAGGTGCTCTACGAGGTCGAGGCGCCAGCCGGCGGCGTGGTCGCCAAGCTGCTGTACCCACTAGAGTCGACGGTAGCCTGCGCCAACATCGTCGCCGTCATCGCGGTGGGTGGTGAAGATCCGGCCGCCATAGCGAAGGCCTATGCCTCGAAAGCGCCGGCCGCCGCCGCTTTTGCCCTGCCGCACGCCGGCGGACCTGCATCTCAGCGTACAGCACCCGCGTCGGCTGGCGCCATTGTGGCCACCCCGGCAGCGCGCAAACTCGCCAAGGAACGCAGCATCGACCTCGCCACAGTCAACGGAACCGGTCCCGGCGGCCGTATCACACGTGAGGACGTCGAGGCCGCTGCGGCGGCCGCGTCGCAGGGCACACCGCTGCGTGGGATGCGCAAGAGTATCGCCGACCGCATGTTCAAGAGCCTGCAGTCGACCGCACAGCTCACCATCACCGCTGAAGCCGACGTCACGCCACTGGTCGCGCGCCGCGAGCAGCTGAAGAAGGAGTTCAATCTCACCTTCACCGACCTACTGATCGAAGCCGTAGCGGGCGCGCTGGTGGCGCATCCGCGCCTGCGCCTGACGGCCGAAGGTGACAGGGTTCAGCCGCACGATGAGGTCGACGTTGGCATCGCCGTCGCCCTGGACGAGGGTCTCATGGTCCCGGTGATCCGTCAGGCCGACAAGAAGTCGCTGCAGCAGATCGCCGAAGAGTCACGGCGGCTAGCGGAAAGGGCGCGCGCCGGAAGCCTTGACGTTGATGAGGTCAGCGGCGGCACCTTCACCATCACCAATCTCGGCATGTACGGCATCGACGCCTTCACGCCCATCATCAATCAGCCGCAGATCGCGATCCTCGGCGTCGGCCGCATTGTACCGAAACCGGCGGTACACAACGGCCAAATCGCCATCCGCTCGATGATGACGCTCAGCCTGACCTTCGATCACCGCATCGTCGATGGCGCCCCCGCCGCGGCGTTCCTGCAGGACGTGGCGGTGCGTTTGAGCCGCAGCTAGCCCCTGGAACCGGCGTGCCCCTCACCGCATCTCACACACGCGGCGGGCTGAGGGCAGCCCGTCTCCAAACGTCAGCCCGCGCCAAGGTCCTGCGCGATGCGCGTGGCGAAGGCCATGATCGACACCTGCGGGTTCACTCCCGTGCAGGTCGGAAAGAGGCTGCCATCGGCGACGAACAAACGTTGTACATCGTGCACCTCGCCGCGCAGGTTCACCACGCTACTCTCGGGCGTGGGACCCATGCGGCAGGTACCCATCGGGTGAAAGCCGGTCGGGTTGAGTGCCTCGGGTCCCCACCGCCCGGGGTCCTCGAGGGCCCGGAGATCGCCGGTGCTCTTCACCTCACGCAGTCCCGGCAGCCCTATCTGAACCGTGCGCGCCCCGGCCGCCAGGAAGATCTTCGCCACGAGCGCGGTACCGTGGATCAGACGCTGTGTGTCCAGGCGGTTGAGCTTGTAGAAAATGGTCGGCCGGCCACGTCTACCGAGTCGCAGCACTCGGCCGCTCGACGAATCGGACACGAACAGCCCGGCAGCCGCGAGGTTCTTGTACTGCGCCATCACTTCTTTGGCCTCGCGTCCTATGGCGTGACCCGCGGCCAAGCCCATGCCGGGCAGCGGATTGGTGACCTCGATCATCACCTCGTGAGAGTCCAACAGATGGTCCACAAAGTACGATTGGAGGGTGCCGCGCCAGGCGTAGACCTCTTCGTCGAATCGCGCCGAAATGCCGAGCGCCGGATGGATGCGAAGATTGCGCCCGAGCTGACCGCTGCGCTTGCCGGCGCCGTTGGCGCGCAGCAAGACTGGCGTGTGAATGGCACCGGCCGCCAGCACTACGGTGTCGGCGCGCACGCGTACACGGCCATGCACCTCGTCAACGCTCCTGTCCAGAATGTCGGCCTCCACGCCGACGGCGCGGCCGTGATCGATCACGATGCGATCGGCGCGGCAGCGGGCGAAAATCCGGGCACCATGTTCCGCCGCGAGCGGCAAGTACGACAGATGCATCGCCTGCTTCGCGTCGCTGGGGCAGCCGAAGGCACAGACGCCGCAGCCACGGCAGCCACGAATGTTGCGCCGGATCGGTTCCCCGTGCAGTCCGAGGGCGCGCACGCCGCGATCGAAGATCTCGGCGTTCTTTCCGATGATCTCCCAGGGCACCGGCATCACATTGAGAATCTGTTCGACCCGGTCGAAGACCGGCGCCATCGTTGCCGGATCGAAACCTTCCAACCCGAACTCGGACTGCCACCGGCGCAGCATGTGGTCCGGCGTGCGAAAGCAGGTGCCGGAGTTGACCACCGTCGTACCGCCGACCGCTTTGCCCAAGGGCAGTGGGATGAGCGGGCGGCCATAGGCCATCGTCGTCCCCTGGTCGCGATAGGTGCGGAGCACGCGCTCGAACGGTGGGCCGTGGAAGTCGTCCTGGGTGAAATACCCGCCTTCCTCGATGATCAGCACGCTCCGTCCTGCTTCCGCCAACTCCTTGGCGATCACTGCGCCGCCGGCGCCCGAGCCGATGACACAGACATCCACGCGCTCGGAGATATCGCCCTCGAGATCCGGATACATGAGCGGTGCGAGGCGCGGCCCCTTCCGCGGTGGTCCCTCATGAAGGCAGGCGTGGGTGAAACCGAACGCCGCCTCCACTTCGGGCGCGGCGCCGTAGGCGAAGCCGCACAACTGCCTCAAGATCGTGATGGGAATGCGCCGCCACGGATAGCGGCTGCGCGCCGCCTCCTCGACGAAGCGCTCGCGTTCCGCTGCCGACAACCGTGAAAAGGGCTTCATCTGCCGGGAGAGCAGCGGACTGATCTCCCAAGCGGCAAGCAAGAGGCTCACTTGACGTCGCGTTGCGGGGCTGAACGCGTTCAAATAGCGGTTCAGGCGGCTGGCGACGCCGACATCCGCGGCCCCCAACGGAAAGGCGCCGCCGCGTGGAACGATCGCGTCGGCCACAGCAGCCAACGTCGCCAACTGCCCGGCATGCAAACCTTCCTCAGCGTTCCCGTGCTTCATGCCGCCGATTCTGGATTCGCCCAGGCAGAAACGCAATCGACGCGCCTCGGAATCACAAACCAGAGAGCGCGCCACACCGCGCCTCCTTTTTTTCCCATCAGCCAAGCGCCATAAGCCATATGCCAACTCCGTTTGCACCTTCGCCCAATCTTCGCTATAAGCTGATGCAGTGGAGGCCGCTATGATCCTCACCAAGCGACAGAAGCAGCTTTACGATTACATCGACGATTTCATCGCGCGGCATGGATACGCACCGACGCTCGAGGAAATCGGAGAACAATTCGAGCTGTCATCGCTGGCCACCGTCCACAAGCATCTGACGAACTTGGAAGAGAAAGGTCTCATCCGGCGGAAGTGGAACTTCAGCCGTGCCATCGAGGTGGTGCCGCAGCAGAAAAAAGCAGGTGCCGTGGAGCTGCCGCTGCTTGGCTACGTTGCCGCCGGCGCGCCTATCGAAGCGTTGGAAAACGCCGAGAGCTTCAGTGTGCCCGAAGAGTTCGTGCGCCGTCAGAACACCTTCGCCTTGCGCGTGAAGGGCAATTCCATGATTGACGACGGCATCTGGGACGGTGACTTCATCGTCGTCGAAGAGCGGTCGAATGCCGGCAACGGCGAAACCGTCGTGGCCCTGATCAACGGAGACGCGACGGTCAAGAAGTTCTACCGGGAGAAGGGCGGTAAGATCCGGCTGATGCCCGCCAACGCCAGCATGTCGCCGATCATCGCCAGAGAGCAAGACGTCACGGTCCGCGGTGTCGTCGTCGCGGTCATGCGGAAATACTAGACACACACGCACCTCATGCACATCGACTTCGGCAAGGTGGCGGAGGACTACGGTCGCTACCGCGCTGGCTTTCCCGATGTCTTCTTTGATCGCCTCTCCAGATTCGGAGTCGGCGTCCCTGGCCAGCGCGTGCTCGACCTTGGCACCGGGACGGGGACATTAGCTCGCGGCTTCGCGCTGCGCGGCTGCAACGTCACCGGCCTCGATCCTTCTCCTGCACTCTTGCAGGAAGCATCACGCTTAGATTGCGCGGCTGGCGTTGCCGTCGGTCACGTCACCGCGACGGCCGAGCGAACGGGTCTTCCCGATGCAAGCTTCGACGTCGTGTCGGCAGGACAGTGCTGGCATTGGTTCGAGCGCCCCAAAGCGGCGCAGGAGGTCCGACGTCTGCTCGTTCCGCGCGGTTGGCTCGTCATCGCTCATTTCGACTGGCTTCCCCTGCCCGGCAATGTTGTCGAGGTGACCGAGCACCTTATCGAACAGCACAATCCCGGGTGGTCATTGGGCGGGGGAGTCGGCATGTATCCGGCGTGGCTTCAGGATGTCGCCCTGGCCGGGTTTGAGGAGATCGAAAGTTTCTCGTTCGATGTCCCGGTACGGTACACGCATGAGGCATGGCGCGGGCGCATTCGCGCCAGCGCTGGCGTAGCCGCGAGCCTGCCACCGGAGGACGTCGCGCGGTTTGATGCCGAGTTGCAGACTCTCCTCACACAGCGGTTCCCGGACGAGCCGCTGCAAATACCTCACCGCATTTTCTCCGTCATCTGCCGCAATCCTGAAGGCAGCCGACGCGGAGCGTGATTCGATCATTTGCATTTGCCCCGACGCTGTGGGAATCGGCTCGGATGGGAGTGTCGATGTTCTCGCAAACAGTGCTTCGACAAGCTCAGCACGAGCGGTTGGGTATTCAATTTCAAAGAAGAATTCCGCTCACCCTGAGCCTGTCGAAGGGTCCGTCTCCCATTTATCGACAGTCCCGGTCGGGGAGGAACGACAAACAGTGCCTGTCACGTATCGCAATGCGGGGGTGAGCATTGCTGCCGGTGATCGCGTCACCGCGGCGGCCAGGGCGGCGGCTCGCGCCACGCTGCGCCCGGAGGTCGTTGCGGGCGTCGGCGGATTCGGCGCCCTGTTTCGCATTCCGCGCGGGTATCGGCGGCCGTTGTTGGTAGCCTCCACCGACGGCGTGGGGACGAAACTGCGCATCGCGCTGATGATGAAGCGGCACGACACCATCGGCATCGATCTGGTGGCCATGAACGTCAATGACATCCTGACGCTCGGCGCGGAGCCGGTGGCGTTTCTCGACTACTACGTGACCGATAAGCTGCAGCCGCGCGTGGCCGCCGACGTGCTGAAGGGCATTGCCCGCGGTTGTCGACTGGCGGGATGTAGCTTGATCGGCGGGGAAACGGCGGAGCACCCAGGCTGCTTCATGCCGGATGAGTACGACCTCGCCGGATTCACCGTCGGCGTGGTGGAGGAGGACGCGGTTGTCGATGGGCAGCATATTGTCCCCGGTGACGTGGTCATCGGCTTGCCGTCGAGCGGCCTGCATAGCAACGGCTACTCGCTGGTTCGCCGTTTGTGCTTCGAGAAAGGGCGCCTGTCGCTCCGGGCGCGGCCGGTGGAGCTGAGCGTGCCGTTGGGCGAGGAGCTGCTGCGACCGACACGGATCTACGTGCCAGTCGTGCACAAGCTTCCGCGCCGTGCCATCAAGGGTATGGCACACATCACCGGTGGGGGCATCACCGGCAATCTGCCGCGCATCCTTCCCAAAGGCTGCGCGGCGCGTATTCGCCTCGGCACCTGGCCGGTTCCCGGCATTTTCAATTTGCTCCAGCGCCTCGGAGCGGTGGAGCGGGACGAGATGTTCCAGACCTTCAACATGGGCATCGGGTTTATTCTGGTTGTCGGCAAACGCCAGGTGCATGCGGTCATGGATGCGCTCAAGCGGCAACGCGAGCGAGCCTACATCATCGGCGAGGTCGTACGCGCCGGGCGCGGAGCGCGGGAACGCGTGGTATTGGAAGGTTCGATTTGAAAATCAAGCCGCCGGCCCGGGCTGTTTCCGACCGGCGCTTCATCACGACGCAGCAGATTCTCGGCTAAAAGCGAAATGTGAAGGTTGAAGGTACCGCACAGCCGGCCCGGAAGACCGGCTGTGCGGCGTCCTGTTGCTAGTAAACCGTGACAGATCCGTTCGCAACGGTTGAAATGATCTCCTCGCCGAGGTGATCGCTAACGCCTTGGCGCTCCCCGGTGATCGCGTAGGTGCCGGGCTGAGCACTCGTCAGGATAGTGAACGTGCAGGAAAAAATCTGCCCGTCGGTGAAGGTGCTGGGAGAGCTCAGG
The DNA here is from genome assembly GCA_044450645.1 of Binatia bacterium. Classification (GTDB taxonomy): domain Bacteria; phylum Desulfobacterota; class Binatia; order HRBIN30; family HRBIN30; genus JAGDMS01. The sequence goes on along the minus strand of JBIOJG010000014.1, from coordinate 48,047 downwards.
TCGATGACCAGCGTGCGCAGACGCCTCTCGCCCGCAGGGGCCGGAGGATCGCTGGGCAAAGATGTGTAGACCGAGTAATTCGTGAGGCGTGGGGCCTTGACGCAGCTAGGATTCCCCATCACGGCCGCGGGGTAGAGAAGGTCGACCTGCGTGGCAGACACGATACCGCCACCGTTTGTGACGGTCACCGGGATCGTGATGGTGGTTCCTGGGGCGCCAGATGCAGAACCGATCTGTTGCGTGATCGTCTTCCCAGCGATGGGACCAGGGAGCGGTACCGCACCTCCGACAGGAGCTGTGCTGCCAGCTGGGCAGCCGTTGAGCATGTTGTTCACTGCCGTGAGGATCTCGTCGACGGTGATCTGGCCGTCACCATTTGCGTCCCCACGCAAACAATCAATGATCGGCAGGTTGCCCAGGTCTATGTTCGTCATCGTGTTCACTTCAGCCTGAGTGACCACGTGGTCCCGATTGCAGTCGCCGACGCAGCCCACGCACGACGGGAAACGGAAGGAGGTGATGCGCGTATGCCAATTGAACACGCCAGTGGACTGCAAGTATTCGTTTGTGTACCAGAGGGAGCAATCGAAGACGGGGTCGACCGTCATGCTCGTGTAGTCCCCCCACCGGGTGTATGTGGTCTGTGAACCCGTGCCCGCGAAGATGACGTTCTCTGTCTCGAGAGTTCCCGGCGGATCGTTAGGCACCCGACCCGTGTAGCGGATCGCGGGATTCATGGAGGCGTTGGAGACGCTGTACCCGACGGCTATGTCGCCGAGAGGATCCATCGCAATGCTCCCCATCCAACGATAACTGCTGTCCGGTGAGAAGGTGCCCTGTTGATAGACAACCGGATTAGGGCCGGGACTGCGGATTTCGTACCAGCGGATTCCTGAAGGGGAGCCGACCGAGTGTGTGACGACAAGGGTGTCGTGGTCACCAAAATTGCGGTACGCGAGGCGGTGCATTAGACGGTCGGCCAGGGAGTCAAGAGTCCCAGAAGTTCCTGCCTGGGGGATGCAGGCGCCGCCGTTGCATGCTGGGGTGAACGCCGCCACCGAAATGTTCATCGGCCCCGTTAGGGTTGGATGGCCACCGGCGAAATCCGCGTGAAACTGCCACTGCGCAAGGGCGTTCGACCCCATCCGAAGGAAGTAATTTGGCGCGCCTACTGGCGGCGGCGTTGGTCCGTCGAGGTCGGAGGGCAAGAGGGAAGAATAGGCGGTCGACAGCTGAAAACACTGCTGGGCCGCACCGGCCCCATTGAGCATCGCATTGCGATCGTATGCGCAGATTCGCGCACCCTGAAAAGCGCAGCCGTTGTGTGCGCAGGCGAACATGTTGAAAGCCATGTAATATCCGTCGGGCCAGACACCCAGCTTCGGGTAATCGTTGAACGACGGGATGGTATAGGCATAGCGGTACCAGGTACCCAACGCGTTTTCACTGGTCGACACCGCTATGCACTGTTCGTAGGTCTGGCCGTCGACGAGAGCGAACTGCGTCATGACCCAGCGGTTTGCGAGTTTGTCGTACGCCACGATGGGATCGCCGTTATTGTGGTTCGCGCAGAAACCTCCGTCGCCTTGGAAGCCCGACCACAGAACGTTCCCCGCTATTGGCCCGCACTCGAGCGCGCCTGTGCCCTTGTTGAAGACGGCAAACGACTTATTGACCCACTGAACGTACTGGTACGCTCCAACGGCGCCGTTAGGGTCCGGCGGAACGCCGGGTGGCGAAAAGATATTGCAGTAACCACCCGGGCAGTCGCCATTCACTGCGCACTGCAGACAGTTACGGGTGCCGCCGACACATCCACCAAACCCCTGCCCCACGCCCTCGAAGTTGAGGCCTGGCGTGGTAGCGACCAGCGGCCCGGTGGTGGTCTGAAGGACAGTGTCGGGCGCAAAAGGGGCTAGCGTCTCCGCGTGGAACCGTCCAAGCCAGAATTCACGCGGAGCAGCACTCTCGGGGGGTAGAAGTTGAATGTCTCGTAGTGGTGGGGACTCGTCGTGCGCAATGTCCAGCGCTTCCTCGAAATCGACGCGCTCCTGTACGGGCTGCGCCTCGCCGGTTCTCAGAGAGGAGCAGCATACCGCAAGCCGTAAGAGTGGTTCCCACGAAAATCACCCGTACACGGATGGACATATCGCTTACCCTTTCCAACGCTACATCGGGTTGGGGACCGCGAAGAGCGTTAAACTGTAACCGCCAGCGCTGCCAGCATGAATTGCTTCACAGGGAACAGCGGACTCCCCCTCCGCCCCACACACTTCGAGATCGCGGAATGTGGGAGGATCCGCGCTGCTGTCGAACGGCCCGCCGCCGTTGAGCCCAACAGACCGGCCATTGATGGAAACGACGGCGGACATCTGAGCCTGAAGCGGGATAGGAATGGTCGACATGTCGATGGACCCTGTATTGCCCGTGATGGCGAAGTCTGAACTCTGAAAGCGAATCGCCGTCATGGAAGAGTGGAAGAGCGCATTTGGTCCAGGGAGAGCCCCCCGGACCGCGCTGAAGGTACCCGAGAGCGGCTGCACTACGGTCGGCGCCTTGATCGGCGGGGGAGGCGAGAAGACAATTTGGCTCCCTGACGTCAGGGTGTAGGAGACAGCCTCCGGTCCAGAGGCACCGCCGTGGTGATCACCACAAGCGGCAACCACTCCAAGTACAACCAACCAGAATGTGGGCATCTTCGGCATTGGTAACAACCTCGAGAGTGTGATGCGGGGACTAACCCCCTTGACTCCGACGCGCCGTGAGAGTCTTCTCATTGGGTTCCGCTTCCTCCGACCGCTCATTCCTCGTACGCTCCGCCACCACCAAAGTCTACGAAGGGAGTGTATCAGTTGATACACAAATTGCACATTTCCGCACTTATTGAGCGCTGCGAAAGAAATAGAAAGTGGCAGCGCTGTGAGCCGTGTTTTCGGGGGTTCCCCGTGGCGTCGGGCTTTCTATTACTTCTGCATGGCCCAATATCAGCCCGAGCGTCGATGCGGGATCACGATGCGCCGGCCGTCGATAATGATCTGGCCGCTCCGGCGCAGCTCCGTGAGGGCGCGGTTGACGGCAACTCGGCTGGCGCCGACCATCTGCGCCAGCTCAATTTGGGTGAGCCGATCCCGGATCAGGTATCCGCGACTGTCGCTGACGCCGTCGGCTACGGCCAGTTCGTCCAACACCAAGCCTAAGCGCTCTTTCACCCCGCGTACGGCCAGGTCACCGAGCCGCGTCTCCGTCAGCGCGATTCTCTCTCCGATGATCCGGCCGAGTGCGGCGACGGCGTTGGGATCCTGCCGCAAGACGGCACGCATCAGCCCGGCATCGATGCTCAGCCCTTCCGATTCTTGTACGGCTCGCGCTTCATTGATCTGGCGATTCAGGAGCAGGGAGACCTCCCCGAACACCTAGCCGGCATGCCGGTCAAAGAGCTCGACGGTGTGGCTTCGGCACCCCGTAGAACCCGTAGAAATGGTGACCCTGCCGCACAGCAGAGCGTAGACTCTGGGAGGGTCACCGGCCCGGAACACCATTTGTCCCTTGTCGAGCATTACTCGCTGGGCCTTCGCCTCCAGCGCGCGCAACTTTGCGGCGGTGAACTCGCGGAAAAGCTCAACCTTCCTCAACTCCGGGACCATCACTTTCTGCAGCTTGTGACAGGAATCATCCGCACCCTGCTGCCCTGGGCGGAATGACCAATGGCAGCTACCCGAATGACGCGCAATAGTGCGGTTGCCCCGGATAGCAATCCAGCTGATGCATTCGTTTCCACCTCCAACTTTTTCCCCGCTCCGGCTAGCAACGACGCCGGAAGTGCAGTAAAAGAAAGGCCGGTCATCGAAAACGAGGCGACTTCCGGTGCGCGCGGTTCACCGCGCACTGCTGAGCCATGAGAGCGGGGCAAGGATGAAGATTTACCTGATCGCACCGAAGAATCCCGAGTCGTTTTGGACATTCGACCGCATCCTGCCGAGTCTGAGAAAGAAATGCGTCTTTCCGAACCTCTCCTTGCCGACGGTGGCGGGCATTACGCCACCGGAGCACGAGGTCGTGCTGTGCGACGAGAACGTCGAGCGGGTTGATTTCGACACTGACGCCGACATCATCGGCCTGACCGGCTACGTGGTCCACAAGCAGCGTCTCTTCGAGATGGCCGCCGAGTTCCGCCGGCGTGGAAAGTTGGTTGTCGTCGGTGGACCGTTCGCTTCGCTCTGCCCCGAAGATCTGCGCGGCAAGGTCGACGTCATCTTCGTCGATGAGGCGGAGTACACCTGGCCGCGGTTCCTGACGGATTACCAAGCCGGGAGTTGGCAAGCGGAGTATCACCAGGACGAGAAGCCGAACATGCACGACTCGCCCCTGCCGCGCTTCGACTTGCTGAAAGTCGACAAGTACCGCACCATGACCATCCAGTTTGCGCGCGGCTGCCCGTTCAACTGCGAGTTCTGCGACATCATCGTCATGTACGGGCGGCGCCCCCGCACCAAGTCGGTGCCGCAAGTGATGGCAGAGGTGCAGAATCTCCACCACCTCGGCATTCACAACGTCTTCGTGGTCGACGACAACTTCATCGGCAATAAGAAGGAAGCCAAGGACCTGCTGCGCGCCCTCGCCGAGTGGCAGCAAGCCCACCACTACCCGATCGAGTTCATGACCGAGGTGACGCTGAACATTGCGCAGGACGACGAGTTGCTGCACCTCATGCGTCAGGCCAACTTCACGACCATCTTCGTCGGCATCGAGACCCCGCGCGCCGCCAGTCTGCAGGAAACGCACAAGCTGCAAAATCTGCGCGGCAGCCTGCTCGACTCGGTGCACCGCATCCAACAGGCCGGGATGGAGGTCATGGCCGGCATGATCGTCGGCTTCGATCACGACGACCCGTCCATTTTCGACGAGCAGTTCCGCTTCATTCAGGACGCGCGCATCCCGATTTCCATGACCGGTCTGCTCAACGCCATCCCGAAGACGCCGCTGTACCAGCGTTTACAACAGGCGGGCCGCCTGATCGCCGAATCGGTCGGCGATCAGTTCGTGTTCACCAACGTCATTCCGCAGCGGATGACGCGCGTGCAGCTCTATCAGGGATACAAGCGCCTCCTGCAGCGCCTGTACAGCTATCGTCATTACCGGCGACGCTCGATGCAACTCATCCTCAATCGGGGCACGCAATTCCAGACGCGTCTTGTCGCCAGCGGGCAGGACATCGGCATCTTCTTCCGTGTCCTGTGGACCTGCATCCTGCGGGCCTCGCCGCGCCGCGCCTGGCTGACGCTGTCGCTAATGGCCGAGACCGCGCTCCGCCGCCCGCGGGCCATGCGTGACGCCATCACCTTCGCGCTTATCCACAAGCATCTCTACGAGTACATGCGCGACACCTGTAAGCAGCTCGATCGGCTCGTCAAAGAGATCGAGAAGTTTCCCGACGAACTGCGCATGCTGCCCGGGGCGCCACCGGCAACGCCAGACGCGGCGTGAAGGAACCGGGGCCGGTCCCCCTATTTGGCTACCTCCCGTCGTCGTAGAGCCGCCGCAGGCGTGCCGGTGAGACACCGAAGAAGTGCAGCGCCCGCAGCGTCCACATCAGCAGAATGGTTTTCACAACGCCGTGGGTCTGCCACCGGCGTGCGGAGGTGGTGACGCGCTGGCGCAGGCAGGCGACGCTTCCGGCGCCTTTCAAGCGCCGGCTCAGCTCAACATCCTCCATCAACGGGATGTCGGCGTAGCCGCCCATGCGGCTGAAGACCTCGCGCCGAACGAACATGGCCTGATCGCCGGTGGCAATGCGGCTGAGGCGGGAGCGCCAGTTCATCAGTTCACCGGTCAGCCGCAGCAACGGGGTCGACGGCGTCAGGTCCACATCGAAACGCCCGCCAACCACCGCCGGCGTTTTGCACGCTGCCGCCACGGCCTCGGCAAACCCTGCGGGCACCAGCGTGTCGGCATGCAGGAATAGCAGGATGTTCCCGGTAGCGAGTTCCGCTCCGGCGTTCATCTGCGCCGCACGGCCGCGCGGTGCCGAGAGCACGCGATCCGCAAGCGGCTGTGCGACTGCACGGGTCTGATCCATGCTGCCACCGTCCACGACGATGATTTCGCGCACCCCAGGCTGCCGCGCGCGGCGCAGGGTTTCGCCGATACTACCCTCTTCATTCAGGACCGGGACGATGACGGAAACGGTCATGGGATTCGTTCAGGTAGTGGCGCCGCATGCTGCGATAGGGTAATGGCGCAGCATGCGGCGCCGCTACGGAACGGGAGACAAGCCCAAGGGTGCACCATCACGCAACCTTGAGAAAAATGTCCTTCCCTGCCTCGCTGGTGAGCTGCGTAATGGTAGTCACCTTGTCACTGAAATCCTTGAGCGTCCCGACCGAGCTGGAGCCGACGTCGATGAGCACCGACAGCAGCGAGAAGCCCAGCCGCTCCTTGGCGTGTTTGAACTCGCTCAGCCACTGGCCGTCGACGCGGCATTCGCCGTCGGTAATGAAGACGATGTCGCCCCGCCGGTAGTGGGATTGCTGCAGACACTCCAACGCCGCGCCGAGCGGCTTTTGAAAATCCGTGCCGCCGCCGGGAAAGTACTCGGCCAGCGCGAGGACCTGGGTGAGGTCGGCGGCGTAGCGCTGTCGCCGATTCAGATCGAGCACCTGCAGCGGCATGTCGGCCGAGGAGAAACAGATGGAGCGGAACAGCCGCCGCTGTCGCTGAGCGATATCGAGCAGCGTGAGCGACACCGCCTTCGACCAGATCTCCTTGTCACCGGCCATGGACGAGCTGCCGTCGATGCAGACGACCATTGGTCCCTTCCCCTTCTCCTCCGGCGCGCGCAGGGCGTACTGCAAGAGCTCACCATCGAGAAAGCGCCGGGCAAAGTCACGCCGCAGGATCGGATGCTGCAGGGCCAGCAACTCGTGCGGCAGCAGACGGCTGAGCTCTGCCCCGATCCCGACTTCGTACATCTCGTCGTCCGCACGTTCGAACATCTTGCGGCGGAGCGCCAGGGCGTATGCCCGCATGCGGCCGACCATTTGCCCGAGCTTCTTCAACTTGGGGTTGTCGGCCAGCTTCTTGCCGAGCTCGATCTGCCTGCCGGGCTGCGAGCGCTCGCCGCCGCCGAGGTGCAGGCCCCAGTATTCGGATTCGCCGGCTGACTGCTCCAGGTCCTGCAGCACGCGCTGGGCTTGGGCTTCGACGCGCGGCCGGGCACGCTCGGCCCCATCGTTCAGCGCGGCGCGTACCTGGCGCGCCTTGTGCTCCAACCGGCGCCCGGCGTGCTCCGCCTCTCGCCGCATGCGTTGCGCGATCTCATCGAGCTGCCGACGTGCGGCCTCGCCAGCATGCTGGCGCAGATCACCGGCCGTCTCGGCGTGCGCGTGCTCTTCCGCGATGGCGTTTTCCTGCTGTTCCAGGTTCCAGAAGTCCAGCATCTCCGCTCGGGAGATGATGCGTTCGGACTTGAGCAAAGCGAGCAGGCGTTCGCCGAGTAGCAGCGTCGCCAGGCCGGCCCGCGTTTCGTCGAGGATGGTCTGCTGCCGCAGCAGCTCGAGCGCCGGGATGGCGCACAGCTGGTCGATCAACAAGCGGTAGAAGGCCACGCTGGAAACTACTTCTCCGTCCGGATGGAAGACAATGTTCATCTTGAAGAAGAGGGCAAAGAGGTCGAGCAGAAATCCGTCGAAATGCGGTAGTAGTCTGCCGCCGCTCTCTTCCAGCGCTTGCAGCGATGGCGTATCGGCCCGCAATCGCGCGAAGACAGAACGATCGTAGGCATCGGATTCGATCCAGTGGCGCCTCCGATCGGCCATGGCTTTCGGCGGCTGTGCAGTTGCGCTCACACCCACACCCCGTGCGTAACCGCCTTCGCCTTACAGCGCCTCGAGCATGCGCTGCTGGATCGTTTCGATCTCGTCTTTGACGGCCGCGACGGTCTCAACCGGCCGTCCAACGGTGCGCGCCTGCTCCAGGATGCTCGCCACCTTGGCGAGAATGTGGCGGATCTTGGTATGCGCCTCGACCACGGCGCGGCTGCGCAAGTCGTTGTTGTCCCACTGCCGCGAGGCATAGTCGCGCAATTCCTGCGTTTGGTAGAGTAGCGCTTTCACTTCGTCCTCGTAGCCGCGCAGCAACTGACGGATCGTCGTCCGGACCTCGTGACGTTCGTTGGGGTCATGCCAGAGCACGTTTTCGAGGAAGAAGAGGTCGTCCTCGGCCACAGTCTCGCGCCCGGCCAGGAAGGCATGCGCCTGCAGCAGGCCGACGGTCTGACGATAGCGGCGATCCGAAGCCACAATCTGCTTCCGCCCCAGCTCCCGGCGAATATCGGCGAGGGAGCGAAAGATGTGCTGCGGTATCGCCACACGGTGCACCGCTTCCTGCACAGCGTGCAGTTCGCTGAGGGTCACAATGGTGCGGGTGCCCGCCGGCCGACCCTGCAGCATGCGCAGGAAGCGAAACTCGTCGGCGATGTACCCGACTACGAAACGCAGCAAAAAGCGGTCGTAGAGCGCCTGCAGCTCGTCTTCTTCCGGCAACTCGTTACTGGCGCCGAACAGCGTGATGAGCGGGACGTCCATGGGTTCGCGGCCGTTATGGAAGCGCCGCTCGTTCATCAGGGTGAGGACCGAGTTGAGGATCGATGAATTGGCTTTGAACACCTCATCGAGGAAGGCGATGTGGGCCTCGGGCAGTTTGTGTGTCGTGACGCGTCGATAGTCATCGTTTTCCAGGGCACGTAGCGAGACGGCGCCAAAGAGCTCCTCCGGCGTGCTGAACTTGGTCAGCAGCCACTGAAAGTAGCTGGCACCCTCGAGCCGGCGGCACAACTCATCGGCCAACATCGACTTGGCGGTTCCCGGCGGACCGATGAGGAGCACATGCTGCCCGGCGAGCAGGGCCGCCAAGGCGCCATCGATGACCTCGGAGCGCTCCAGAAACATCTGCGCCAGTTCCTCCCGGATGCGGTGCAGCCGCTCGCGAGCACTCATAGACCACGATGCTAAAGATTGCTCGACGCGGATTCAAGCTCAACCTGTCGCCGCACCGCGTGGCCGCCCTGGGGCCGCGCCCAGGGCTTGACACGGAGAAATTGAGACCGGTATGAGCACAGTCGTGGCACAACCGAAACGAGGGAACCAAGCGCGCACGGCGGAGACGCTCCTGCGCTTCACTGACGATCATCTCTGGCTCCGCATCGAGGACGGGCGGGCACAGGTCGGCTTATCGGATTACGGGCAGAACAAGCTGGGCGAAATCATCGCTGTCGAGTTGCCTGAGGTCGGTGAAGCCGTGGAACGCGGTGACGCCTTTGGCGAGTTGGAATCCGTCCGAACAGTGCAGGAATTGACCGCTCCGGTGAGCGGCACTGTGACTGCCATCAACGCCGATATCGAGGAGCACCCGGAACTGGTGAACGAGGACCCGTACCACGAGGGATGGTTGATTGAGATCAAGCTCGAAAGCGAATCCGAGCTAGAAGATTTGTTGCCGCCCGACGAGTACGAAGACTTGATTTGAGGTCGGTCAAGTGCTTCCTCTCGCTCGTGGGGTCTGTCGATTTCCCCTGAAAGTACCCTTCGACAAGCTCAGGGTGAGCGGAAAGACCCTCATTTGAGGGACTCTGAGACCGCTCGTGCTGAGGCTCTCGAAGCACGTCTTCGCATCTATCGATAGTCCCCGCGGGAGAGCGCCACGCGCATCGGCTCACAGAAAGAGACCGTCGACGAAGCCGATGCGATAGGCCATCAGCGCGCCCAGCGCGAGGCTGAACAGGCCCGCAAGGGTACGCACCGCGACATCAGCACGCTGGAAATACGTTGCCGTGAGATGGAACGGCAGCCCGATCAGCGCGCTCATACAGAGCATGCCACCCGTGGAGCCGATGCCGAAAACCACCAGGTACGCAAACCCTTCAAGCGGGGAAGGAATGGTGGCCAGAACGAGCAGCATGAGCGCGGCGCTCCCGGCCAAGCCGTGGACCATCCCTACCAGCATTGGTCGAGCGCCGACGCGGGAAAAGTGATGCATGGACGGCGCCGCCTCTTCTGCGCCAAAGTGCAGGTGAGGGTGGAGGTGCAGGCGGATGCCGTGACGGTGCGGGTGCAGATGCAGCGTGCCGCCACGCACCAGCTTCCGCAGGACGTTGGCGCCTAAGCCCACGAGCATCATGGCGACGCAAAACTCGAGCGTCAGCGCCGTCTTCGGACCCAGCTTGATGTGCAGCAAAATGACCGCCACGCCGGCTACCAGCAGCGCGGCGGTGTGGCCGATACCCCACAGCGCACCGATCCAGCAGGAGCTGAGGATACTCTTGCGTTCGCTGACGATGGCGGAAATCGCAGCCAGGTGATCGGCATCGAGCGCGTGCTTGATCCCCAAAACCAACCCGAGGCCAAGCACGTACCCAGTGGAAAGCCAGCTGGTCATCTCATCACGCAGGATCCTCGTGCTCCTCCTATCGCCCCGTCGGTGCGGAAGCAAGCGCTCTCGGCGTCGCAGCTAGGTCACACGCTTGGCCACCAGCGGGATCCACACCCGGAAGGTAGAACCGCGGCCCACTTCGCTTTCCACCGCTACCGTACCGCCGAGTATCTCGAGGAGGCGGCGCACAATAAAGAGTCCGAGCCCCGCCCCGCCGTAGCGCGCCGCAATCGATTCGTCGGCCTGCCGGAAAGGATCGAATATTGCCAACTGTGCTTCTGGCGGGATGCCAATACCAGTGTCGCTGCAGCTGACTTCGATGCCGGCGTCGCGCGTGCGAGCCCCCACGGTGACTGTTCCCCGCTCGGTGAACTTCAGGGCGTTGCCCACCAGGTTCTTGAGCACCATCTTGATCTTGACCAGATCGGTCTGGATGCGCGGCAGATCCGTTGCGCACTCATAGACTAGGCGCACGTCTGGTTTCGGATATTGCGCGCACATCTCCGTCGCGACATCGTGGATCAACTCCGCGAGCGACACCTCCTGCAGCTCCAACGGCGCGGGCCTGGCCTCGAGGCGGCTCAGGTCCAGCGCAGCGCTGATCACATCCCGCAGCTCTTCCGCGCTGCGGTACACGGCCTTCATGGCGGTAATCTGCCGAGGCTGCATGTCGCCAAAACTGCCCTCGAGCAGCAACTCCGTATAGCCCATGACGGTGTTGAGCGGCGTGCGCAGCTCATGCGACATCGTCGCCACGAAGTTCGACTTGATACGGTTGGCGTGCTCCAGCTGCTCGAACAGGCGGGCATTCTCCAACGCCATCGACGCCAGCGACGCCACACCACGGGCGAGACGCAACTGTTCCGCGCTCAATGGCTCCCGTCTCGCGTAATATCCAGAAGTCTGCATGCCTATCAGCTCGCCGCCGCGGCGGAGGGCTCCGTACAACACCATCGTAACACCAAACTGCCGCCCGATAGCCATGACCACGCGATCGGGATGATCGATCATTCGCACCTGCACGACGTCTTCAGTGCGGAGTTGCTCGACCATTGCGCGCGGCATGCGGATCAGCCGCAGCGACTCCCATTGCTCGGGGGTAAACCCGTGGCCCGCAACCGGCCCATAGGCTTTCTCCTTCGGCTGCCACAGCCACGTGTGGCTGAAGTCACACCCGAGCGCGCCAGCGGTGAGGCGGCACAGCCGGTCGAGGAGAACGGGAGTGCTGAGTGACGAAATCATTTCGCGTCCGATCTCCGCCAGAGCCCCGGCGAAGCGTGCTTCCTGCTCGGCTTGGGCTGTCAGCCGCTGGCGCTCCATCGCATAGCGCAGCGAACGCACCAACAACTGCCGGTCGGTTTCCCCCTTGATGAGGTAATCCTGCGCGCCTGCCTGCACCGCCTGCATCGCGGTCGCCTCGTCATCGAGGCCGGTCAGCACGACAAAGGGCACGTGCGGGGCGGCCGTGCGTACCCCGATGAGCGTCTCCAATCCTTGGCTGTCGGGCAGTGACAGATCCAGCAGCACCACATCGACGACCTCATGCAACAGATGCTCGATGGCGGTCGATAGCCGCTCAACCTGCCGCAGCTCGAATCGCGTCGACTCCGTCGCGTTCCGTCGAGCGTCATCGAACATGGTCCGGATGAATCGCGCGTCGGCCGGATTGTCCTCGACCAACAGCACCTGAATGACGGGCAAGCGGAGCATTGCGTTTTCACCAACCGAGTTCATCGGTGCTCCAATGCAATTGCAGGCGGGCTCTCTGCCCTCTGACCCACTCTAGATGTCCAGCGGCAAGTCCACAATACGGAACTGGCTGTTGGTCTGGTTCCGTCTGCTTTGCACAAACAGTCCGGTAATCGGCGGGCACCCTTCGATACGGCCCCTGAGAAGATGGGGCCTACTCAGGGTGAGCGGCAAAAAGAGGGACCAATACATACCCAACCGCTCGCACTGAGTAGTCGCCCTCTTTTGGCGACGTATCGAAGTGCGCCCGCTGGGAGCTTTGGTGCAAAGCCGGTTCCCCCCGCGGAGCGCCCCAGCGCGAGCCGGGCGCCGCTTACGCCCGCTTCTCCGCCAGGTGGCTTTCGAACTTGTGCCGATCGACGATGTACCGGATATGAATGCCCTCTCCCACTTTCTCCGTATGGTCGAAGGCCTCGACGGCGAAGATGAGCTTGCGCCCGTCGATCTGCGTCAGCGTCGCGCGCACGCAGACTTCGACCCCCGTGGGGGTTGCAGCCAGATGGCTGACCTCGTTGCGGGCGCCAACCGTGATCTGTCCCGCACCGAGGTGAGGCGCCACGAGCGCAGCCGCAACCACCTCCATCTTGCCGATCATGTCCGGCGTCGACCACACCTTCGGCATCTGCATGGGCTGCGGGTGATTGCGCGCACAGAGGGTAGCGGCCGTGATCTCGTCCGTAACCAGGTAACGCCGCTCATCAGACAATCCGACTTCAAGATCCGCCATCTGCCCACCTCGCCCGTAAGGAGCGCACCCTGACCGCCTCATTCCTCCTGAGCGCTCTCAGGCCCGATCAGCGGTACGGGTTAATCCGTCGCCAACTGCTGGGCTGTGGCCTTCTCCAGCGCGGCGACGGTGGTCTTGTAGGTGTACAGCGCCTGCACGTGATTGGCTTCCGCGGTGGTGAGCGAGGCCTGCGCATCGGTCAGCTCGATGATATTCCCGACTCCCGTGTTGTAACGGCCCTCGGCGAGATCGAGGTTCTCCCGCGCCAGTTGCAGCCCTTTCTCGGAGACGCGGATGCTTTCGGCCGCTTGCTGGAGATTGAGCACCGCCTGCCGCACTTCGAGCGCGATGTTCTGGCGCAACACCTCTTCGTTGAACTTCAGGTTGGACAGGTTGGCCTTCTGTTCGCCGACCTGCGCCGTCGTCAGGCCACCGCTGAAGAGACTCAGGTTCACTTTGGCGCCGATGTCCCACAGGTCTTGCGATGGAGAATTCGTCCCCTGAAACTTGTAGTCGGCGTTGCCCTGCAGCGACGGCAGATAATTCTTCTGCAGCGCCGCGATCTGTTCGACAGCGGCGAGTTCCTGCGCGCGGAGGCTTTGCAGCTCCGGACGCTTGTCATACGCCGCCGTCAGGGCCTCGCCTTCCGTGGTGCTGACCTGGTGCACATCGAAGTTGTCGACGATGTCAAAATCCAAGGGCCCGGTCAGCCCCAGGGCGTTACGCAGCGTTTCGCGTGCCACCGCGACGTTGTTGCGCGCCGTCACTTGATTGAGTTCGGCGTTGGCCACCTGCACCTGCGCTTGCGTGACGTCGAACTTGGCGGCAAGTCCGACGTTGAAACGGCCTTGTGCCTGCTCGAGGTGCTTCTCGTTCTGCCGCACGGTCTCGTCTGCCACCGTCAGCAGCCGGCGCGTGGCCAGCACGTTGAAATATCCCTGCTTGACGTTCAGGACCACGGTCTCCTGTTGCGTCGTGCGGTCCGCCTGCAGCGACTGCTCGGACGCCTGCGCCGACCGGATGGAGTTGAGGTTCTGGCCGAAGTCGAACAGCACCTGTGTGAGGCTGCCGCCGGCACTGAACAGATTAAACGTTTTGGAAGGAGTTCCGACAATGCCGAGCGCGGCCGGATTGCTCTTCTGCCGGGTTGCGCCGTAGTTCGCACTCACCTGCGGCAGGTAGTTGGACAACGCTTCACGCACGCGCGCCTGGCCCGCCTCGACCGATGCCGTGGCCGCTTTCAAGCTGGGATGTTGCTGGACGGCAATGGCGATACATTCCGTCAACGTCTTCAGCGCCGGCGTCTCTTGTGCGACGCCGGCAATGACAAACAGGCCCACCAGCAGGACCGCGGCAGCTGCTACCCGCATTCACCGTCTCCTCTTTCTCCCGTTACGCTCCTGCATGCGACACGACTCGACCGCCACGCCGCACCAGAAGACATCGACGACTGCATCCACCACATCCTCCAGCGTATCACTTCTACCGTGATAGCGGTTTACGCCACGCACCATTCCCAGCAACATCTCCGCCGCGATCCGCGGGTTGAAGCGACGCATGTGCCCGGCGGCAATGGCTTCCTCCAGCGTGCGTTGCACGATGTCGACGATCTCGGCGCGGCGGCGAAGCCATTCGCGTCCGTCAGGATCTTGCGGCTTGTCTTCGTTGCGGTGGATGAGCGCAAAAAAGAAGCGCCGGTCCCAGAAGTGGCTGAGTATACAGCGCACGATATACTTGATCTTCTCGTCCGGCTCCCCCGGTGCTTTGAGAGCGACCTGCAAATCGTCGCGCAGGGCTCCGATGCCCTCGAACATCACGGCGAGGTAGAGGTCGCGCTTGCTGGGAAAATACCGATAGAGTGTGCCCTTCCCGACACCGCACTCCTGCGCCACGTTTTCCATCAGGACTTCATGAAAGTCATGCCGTGTGAAGATGGCCTCCGCGGCGCGCAGGATCTCGTGTCGCACTCCCGCCATGGGCGGACGGCCACGCCGGACGTGCGGCACTACAGGCGGTGTAACTGACGAAGGCATTCCGGAACTGACCAGTCAGTCACTAATAAAAGGCGGCGCAGCCTATGTCAAATAGGGCTTCCGCTCCCCCTCTCGGCGGGACTGTCGATGGGGACAGACCCTTCGACAAGCTCAGGGTGAGCGGAATGCTTCTTTGAAATTGAATACCCAACCGCTCGTGCTGAGCTTGTCGAAGCACTGTTTGCGAGAAAATCGACAGTCCCCACCGGGAGGAGGGCACCCGAAGGAACCCGGCGAGGATATGTGGCGGGCGGTCAGAACGTAAAGCGGAGGTCTTCGTGCTCCGAGACCACCCGCATCATCATCTCCCGGCCCCCGTCCGGCTCCACCTGTCCCCAACGCAAGGCGAACGATTCGGCCTGAAAGTCCGGGGTGAACTTCGCCGAGCGCCCCAGAATGACTTCCTTGGCGTTGAGTTCCTGCGAGGTGCGTGCGATCGCGAACAGCGAGTCGTTCGAGGTCAACACCAGAGGGATGACGGTCTTGCCGTGGTGCTCGGCCAGGTTGACCACGGCCGTGAAGATGGCTTGCTCCTCCGGGGTGAATTTGGGATCGCCGTTGGCGGCGTACCCATGCTCGACCTTGACGGTCAGCACCACTACATCCATCGGTTCGTGCTCCGCTTCCTTCAACACCCGGTCGAGGTGGGCCAGGTTCTTCGGATCGCGGACGGGAACCACCTTGCACGGCCGTTTGCCCAGCCCGATTCGCGCCGCATCGAGCTCCGGTGTGTAACGCACATTGAATCTCTCCAACTCGTGGTCGGCCGTCCGCCGGTGTCTCCAGAAACGCTCGGTGAACGCAAAGAGAGCGAACAGGACGACGGTGAACCCGATGCCCCACTCGGTGGCCACCCGCTTCGTGACCAGGTTGACGAGCGCCGTCGCCAGCAAGACCAAGAAGATCAGGGTCAGACCGATCGGCAGCTCGATGCGTCCGACACGCACGTTGAACGGCACCTTCCACACGCGCGGCCGCTTGTCTTTGAAACGCAAGACCACCATCGAGAGGGCCTTGAAGACGAAGCTCCACACCACCCCGAAGGCGTACGCCTCACCGAGGGCGTAGACGTCGCCGCGGCTGGCCACGATGGTGAAAATCTGCAGCCCCACCACCAGGTTGATGAGCCGGTGTGAGGTGCCGTAGCGCGAATGCGGGTGACGGAACCAGTCCGGGAGCACGCCGTCCTCGGCCACCCGGTTGAGCACGCCATTGGAGCCGACGATGGCGGTGTTGACGGCGCCGGCCAGAATGAGAAAGCCGACCACCACGACGAACACGCGCAAGACCAGGCGCGCCGACAGCGGCCCCACGACAGACATCGCCAGCCCGCCGATCAGGTTGTCGCTGTACGTGCTCATGCGCACGTCGTCGGGAATGATCATGACCGCAAAGAACGAGATCAGGGTGGTCATGAGCATGCTGTAGAGAAAGATCACGAACCCGGCGCGCTTCAGGTTCTTCACCTTCGGATAGGCGATCTCGCGATTCACCTGCGCCAGCGACTCCTCGCCGCTCATGGCCAGAATCGAGTGGCCGAATGCGATCATGATGCCGAGCGCACCGACGTTCTTCTCCCACCCGGTGCCGCCGAGCCAGCCCAAAGACTCGTTGCTGAAGTGCAGGTCAAAGGGCGGCAGTGTGGCGCCGCGCATCCACAGGGTCAGTCCGCACCACCCTAACATCAGGACGATCATCACGGTGGTGACGCCCATCACCTTCATCGCTTTGTCGCTCGACTCCTCGATGCCGAGAGTATTCTGGCGCCAAAAATAGAGGGTGATGCCCACGGCAATCGCCGCCGAGGTGGCGTTCGGGGGCAGCGTCACCGAGAAGTGAATGACGCGCAGAAACTCATTGAGCAGGCCGACGATATACTGCCCGGCCGACACGCCGCTGATCGGACCGGTGAGTACGTAGTCGAACATGAGGGCGGAGACGGAGATCTTGGCCAGCGTCCCGCCCATGGCCTCCTTGACGACGCGGTACACGCCGCCGCGCACGAACATGGCGCACGACTCGATGTAGACACCGCGTACGGCGTAGGAGAACATCATCACCGCGAAGATGTACCAGGGCGCCGCCTTGCCGACGGCTTGCTCGACGATGCCGCCGATATAGTAGGCCGTCGAGGCGAGATCGCACAGCACGATGGCCGCGGCACGCCAGAACGAGATGAACACCAGCATCGCCGTCGTCAAGACGATGATCTGGGGTCGACCGGAGCCACCGACGGGTGCCGTCTGCGCCGGCTGCTGCGGTTGCACCATTGCCATTCAGTACTCCTCTTAGCACGGCACGCCGTATCGCAAACAGCAGTGCCCCCCTGCATCGTGCAAGTCCGACGGAAGTCAGCACGGCGCATGCCTGCGTCGCCGCGCTTGGCGGCGCGACACCGAGGGAGTCCGCTGCAACCTCGCATCGTGCAACCCGCAATGCGGAGTCGTGCAAAATGCAGGACGCGATGCCGCCCCGAGCCTGCGCGCATTGCAGCGGAAATCTGAAATCGCTTTACTAGCAGCCTGTCGGACTTGGCAGCCTGCAGCGACCCAACGGGGAGCGGGCCATAGAAATGACGCCGGCCGCAGGCCCTAATGCCTCACTGGGCTCCCATCTGAATGATGAACCCACCCGTCACAATCAAGGCCCCACCCACAATCAGGCTCAGTGACGGGCGTTCGGCGAAGAAGACGAAGCTGAGCAGCTGGCTGACAAGGAAGAACACGGCAATGTAGAGCCCCATCAACCGGCCGAAGTTGATGGAACGATTCAGATTTACCACGAGTCCGTAGGCAACCAGCGTGATTACCCCGAGAGCCAGCCATAACCACGCCGATTGAACGAGACCGCGCCGGACTGCAGCGTCGCCGCCGATCTCGAGCGCGGCAGCGACCATCAACACGCCAATGGAACTCTTCATACCAGCCTTATCGTTACTTTGTACCACGCGGATGAACCGAAGTCTCCCATGTCTGCCGAGTCCCTGGAACGAGCTCAAGATCCGGCGCAGCTGGACTCACAGTTCGCTTCAACCCGCAGGCGTGACCTTGCTCGCCGCGAGCAGTTGCGCCTCCCGGTGATGCCACCTCCACTCCAAGCCCGCCGCGGCCAGCGCGCAGACACAGCACGCTCCCCAGAGCGCCAGTAGCACCTCCCGCATCTGCTCGGACCCCGCTTGCGGGAACATCACACTGAGAGCCATCAGGCCGCCGACTCCCGCCAGCAAGTGGACCCAGAACTGCCGCGCCGCCTTCGTCCGCTCGAGAGCAATATGGGTCTCCAGAATCGCACGCACGTCTCGGCCCGTAGGATCGTCCTGCGGCGACACTGCAAACTGGATGAGGTCCGGCATCCCAGGTTTCTCCTGGCTTTCCTTGCTCAAATGCGTACTAATCCCCGTTCCGACATCTCCCACCTGACGATCGAGCGTGCAGCCGACGTGCCACCTTCGTCAGCTGCGAATGTCGCCCGACACAGGCAGCGACTCCACCGAGGACCGTGCAGGATGCACTACGAGACCCTGCAAACTGCCCGGCTCACAGTGACGGTGATCGAGCTTGCTCCGACATTGGTCGGTGCTGCTCATCGCCCTCGCCGCGGGCGGACTTCTCGATCCGCTCGCCGGCGCCCTAGCGCAGAGTCTCGCCGTTCTCGCCGTCGTGGCCGACAGTGCGCGGATTCTGCGCTTCGGGCCTGCGGCCGGCGTCATTTCTGCGGCCCGCTCCTCGTTGGGTCGCTCCGGGCTGCCACGTCCGACAGGCTACGCGCCGGGGCTGGGCGCCCAGGGTCCGGTTGCGGCAGACTCGAAACGCCGGTAGCGGTCGTGCCTCGCGGTAAGGTCACCGACGCCAAATCCGACTCCGGGCTGACCCACTTGCGATCGATCGGTGGCTTCAGTATTTATCGAACTGACTGGTCAGTTCCACAAATGCCTGCGCCGTGAGGCTGGTCACCGCGCCGCTGGGAATGAAGAGATGCAAAGCCGAATTGAAGAACGAACTGTGAATCGCCGCGCCACCGTCAGGCTGGCGCGATGCCCCTGGTTGCTCATGCTGAGCGGGGCGCTCTGCAGCGCAGTTACGGTGACCGGTTGCAACTCGAAACCGCGGGCCAGCGCGCCGGAGGCCGTGCCGGTGAACGTTGCCGCGGTCGTGCAGAAAGACGTGCCGGTGCAGTTGCGCGCCATCGGCAACGTGGAAGCGTACTCGACGGTGACCCTGAAATCGCACGTCGACGGTCAGCTGGCGCAGATCAACTTCCAGGAAGGCCAGGAAGTCCGTGAAGACGATCTGCTCTTCGTCATCGATCCGCGACCGTTTCAAGCAGCACTCCAGCAAGCCGAGGCGAATCTGGCGAAGAACCGGGCGGAGGCGAACAACGCGCAGGTGCAGGCTGAACGCTACAAGCGTCTCCTGGCGAACAATTTTGTCTCCAAGGATCAATACGACCAGGTGCGCACGCAGGCCGAATCGCTCGAAGCCGCGGTGAAGGCGGATCAGGCGGCCGTGGAGAACATGAACCTCCAACTCCAGTACTGCTATATCCACGCGCCGATCACCGGGCGCGTCGGCCAGTTCCTGCTGCACGTGGGCAACATGGTCAAGAATCTCGATACGACGCTGGCCACCATCAATCGGATTCGGCCGGTATACGTCGACTTCGCCGTTCCCGAGCAGCAGCTCCCGGAGATCCGCAGCAGCGCGGCGCCACACCAGCTGAAGGTGCAGGCGTTTCTCGGTGCGGACGGAGCCCACCCGAGTACCGGCCACCTCAGCTTCATTGACAACGCCGTGGACACCAAGACTGGCACCGTCTTGTTGAAGGGCACCTTTCCCAACGAGGATGAGATGTTGTGGCCGGGGCAGTTCGTGACGGTAGCGTTGACGCTACGAACGGATCCCAATGCGCTGTTGGTGCCGCACGCCGCCATCCAGACCGGCCAGGAAGGGCAATACGTGTTCGTCGTCGGCCAGGATTTGATGGTGCAGGTTCGTCCGGTGGTCACCGGGATTTCCATGGATGACGACGTGGTCGTCAACAAGGGCTTGCAGTCCGGCGAGAACGTCGTCATCCGCGGGCAGGTCCGCCTCGCCGCCGGCAGCAGAGTGGAGATCAAGGGCAGCATCGACAGCAATGGGCAGCCGCCCGGCAACGTCCAATCGAAGTAACACATGAACCTGGCGCAGCCCTTCATTCGGCGTCCGGTGGCGACGACGCTTATCATGCTCGCCATCGTCATCTTTGGCATCGCCGCCTACCGCGTCCTGCCCGTGAGTGATCTGCCCAACGTCGATTTTCCCACCATCCTGGTGACCGCGAGCTTGCCGGGCGCCAACCCCGATACCATGGCATCCGCGGTCGCGACGCCGCTAGAGCGCCAGTTCTCGACCATCGCCGGCCTGGCCTCGATGAACTCGATGAGCTCGCTCGGCGCCACGCAAGTGATCTTGCAGTTCGATCTGAGCCGCAACATCGATGCGGCCGCGCAGGATGTGCAGGCGATGATCACGCAGGCAGCCCCGCTGTTGCCGCCCGGCATGCCGAGCCCGCCGACCTATCGTAAGGTGAACCCGGCGGATCAGCCGATCATGTACCTCGGACTGACCTCGGCGACGCTGCCGTTGTGGACCATCGACGAGTACGGCGAGACGCTGATGGCGCAGCGCATCTCGATGGTCAGCGGCGTAGCGCAGGTGCAGGTGTTCGGTTCACAGAAGTACGCCGTGCGCGTGCAGGTGGATCCGCACACCCTCGCCAGCCGCGGCATCGGCATCGATCAGGTAGAGCAGGCGGTGCGCTCCGCCAACGTGAACATCCCGACCGGGACGCTGTACGGCGCGCAGCGCGCGCTGACGGTGCAGGCGACCGGTCAGCTGACGGATGCCGCCATGTACCGGCCGATCATCGTGACGTATCGCAACGGTGCACCGGTGCGCCTGGACCAGTTGGGGCAGGTGAGCGACAGCGTCGAGGACGACAAGACTGCGTCGTGGTACGGCGACAGCCAGACGCTGGAGCGCTCGCTGGTCCTCGCGGTGCAGCGCCAGCCGGGCACGAACACGGTGGCGGTGGCGCAGGCGGTCAAAGACCTGCTGCCGACCTTCGAGCGCTGGATGCCGCCGTCGGTGAAGCTGCGCGTGCTCTTCGACCGCTCGCAGACGATCCGCAATTCGATCGACGACGTGAAGCTCACCATGGTGCTGGCACTGGCGCTGGTGATTCTGGTGATCTTCCTGTTCCTACGCAACGTCTCGGTGACCCTCATCCCGAGCCTGGCGCTGCCGCTTTCCATCGTCGGCACCTTCGCCGCGATGTCGCAGTTCGGCTACAGCCTCGACAACCTGTCGATGATGGCGCTGGTGCTGTCGATCGGGTTCGTCGTCGATGACGCCATTGTGATGCTGGAGAACATCGTCCGCCATATGGAAATGGGCGAGTCGCCAATGGAGGCGGCGCTCAATGGCTCGCGCGAGATCAGCTTCACGATCCTGTCGATGACGTTGTCGCTCGCGGCCGTGTTCATTCCTGTGCTGTTCATGCCGGGCATTCTCGGGCGCCTGTTCCATGAGTTTGCCGTCACCATTTGCGTGGCCATTTTGATCTCCGGTTTCGTGTCGCTGAGCCTGACGCCGATGCTGTGCAGCCGCTTTCTGCGCCCACCATCCGAACAGCGGCACGGCCGTCTCTACGCCGCCAGCGAGCGCTTCTTCGACGCGCTGCTGCGCCTGTATGAGCGCAGCTTGCAGTGGGTGCTGCACCATCGCTTGAGCACGATGCTCGCCTCTCTCCTGATCCTGGTTGCGACCGGCTATTTGTTCGTGCAAGTGCCGAAGGGCTTCATTCCAGATGAGGACCAGAGCGCCATCTTCGGCATCACGGAAGCGGTCCAGGGCGCGTCGTTCGAAGAAATGAAGCACCTCCAGCATGCGGTGGCCGAGATCCTCCGCAGCGATCCGCGGGTGGACACCTTGTTCACGACCGTGGTGGGCTCGAACGCCTCCGCCGGCAGCACGCCGAACCAGGGTCGCTTCTTCATTCATACCGTGCCACGGTCTCAGCGGCCGAGCATCGGTGAGATGGTGCAGGAACTTCGCCGCGAGCTTACCGTGATCCCCGGGCTCCGCTCGTTCCTGCAACCGATGCCGACGATCCGCATCGGCGGCCAACTGACGAAGAGCATGTACCAGTTCACGTTGCAGAGTCCGAACACGCAGGAGTTGTACGACTCCTCACAACGGCTCGAAGGGCGCCTGCGCCAGCTGTCGGAGCTGCAGGACGTCACCAGCGACCTGCAGATCAAGAACCCGCAGGTGAACGTCGTCATCGACCGCGACAAAGCCTCCAGCCTCGGCGTGACGGCGGAGCAGATCGAGAATGCGCTGTACGACGCCTACGGCAACCGCTGGATTTCGACGATCTACGCGCCCAATAACCAGTACAAGGTGATCCTCGAGCTGGAGGATCAGTACCAGCTCGATCCGGCGGTGCTGTCGATGCTGTACGTGACTGCGTCGAGCGGTCAGCTCGTGCGACTCGATGCGGTGGCGCGGTTCACGGAGGGGCTCGGGCCCATGACGGTGAACCATGCCGGGCAACTGCCGGCGGTGACGATCTCCTTCAACCTGCGGCCGGGGGTGTCATTGAGTGAGGCGGTGGGCAAGATCAACACCCTGGCGCGCACGGACCTGCCCGGGACCATCACGACTGGGTTTCAGGGCACGGCGCAGGCCTTCGAGTCGTCGCTCTCCGGTCTGTGGATCCTGTTGGTGCTGGCGGTCGTCGTCATCTACATCGTGCTCGGGATCCTCTACGAGAGTTTCGTGCATCCGCTCACGATTCTTTCCGGCCTGCCATCGGCCGGCTTCGGCGCCTTGTTCGTGCTGATGGCGTTGCGGATGGAGTTGAACATCTACGCCTTCGTCGGGCTGATCATGCTCATCGGCATCGTCAAGAAGAACGCGATCATGCAGATCGACTTCGCGCTCCAGGCGCAGCGTACGGAAGGCAAGGCACCGCTCGACGCGATCTACGAAGGCTGCCTGATCCGTTTCCGCCCGATCATGATGACCACGATGGCGGCGCTGCTCGGGGCCTTGCCGATCGCTCTCGGTGTCGGAGCGGGAGCCGAGTCGCGGCGTCCCTTGGGTGTGGCCGTCGTGGGCGGCCTCATTTTCTCGCAGCTCGTGACGCTCTATCTCACGCCGGTGTACTACACGTACCTGGAGAGCTTCGTCGATCTGCTCCGCCGCCTGACACATCGGCCCCCCCGCACCATGCCGCACGTGGTACCGGCACCGGCGAAACGTGCGGCTCAGTAGCGACGCCCTCACAACCTGGTAGCCGCCGGCCAAATCCGACTCCGAGTCGTATGACCATTCGCCCGTCTATGCGGGCTATTCACCCTACGGCACAGGCCGCGCCGAACCGCCGCGTCGCCGCCGATCTCGAGCGCGGCAGCGATCATCAACACGCCAATGGTGTTCTTCATATCAGCCTCATCATTAGTTTGTACCACGCGGACATACCGAAAACGACCGCATGCCAGCCCCCGATGCGTACTGAGCGTCCGAATTCAGACAGTAGCTGGTCACCATTACGTGTGAGGTCCGGGCACTTGTTCTTCGTACCGTTTTCGCTTGCGCCAGAGCGTCGACGACTCGATGCCGAGAATCTTTGCGGCCTCTTCCAGGGTTGGCGCGCGCGCGATGACCCGCAGGATGTGCTCGCGCTCGATGTCCTCCACGCTGTAGTCACCCCCTAGCCGGGGTGTCGAGGTGACCTGAGCAGCAACGCGCTCAGGCAGCGCGGCCGGCTCGATGACCTGAGCCGGCCAGAGAATCACCGCTCGCTCGATCGCGTTGCGCAGCTCACGCACGTTGCCGGGCCAAGGGTACGAGAGGAGCGCTTCCTCCGCAACCGGAGACAGCTCTGGAATGGGGCGGCGTGCGACGCGGGCCGTGAACACGACGAATCGTCGCGCCAACCGCACGATGTCCTCTGGCCGCTCGCGAAGCGGAGGCACGCACAACTCCAGAACGTTCAGGCGGTACAGCAGGTCTTCACGGAAATGGCCGGCCTTGACGTCGGCCTCCAGATCGCGGTTGGTCGCCGCGACGATACGGACATCGGCGTGTCGGGTTTGGTTCTCCCCTATCCGTTCGAACTGCTTCTCTTGAAGAAAGCGCAGCAGCTTGGCTTGCAGTCCCAGGGAGATTTCCCCGATTTCGTCGAGAAACAGAGTGCCCCCTTCTGCCGCTTCCACACGCCCCGGTTGATCGCGAACCGCGCCGGTAAATGCCCCTTTCGTATGGCCGAAGAGTTCGCTGGCCAGGAGTTCCTCGGACAGCGTGGGACAGTTCACCACCACAAACGGCTGTGCGCGGCGGGGACTCTGCGCGTGCAGCCAGCGTGCAAGTACGCCTTTGCCCGTACCATTCTCTCCGCGCAACAGCACGGGGGCGTCCGACGTGGCGGCGCGGGCAATGAGGTCGAGGACCGCGTGCATCTTTGGTGACTCCGTTTGCATGTCGGCGTCGGGCACCGCTTCTTTCACCTGCTGCTCCAAGTCGGCGACCCGACGAACCATCGCGCGGCGCCGCGCCACTTGCTCAACCACGTGTTGAATCTGCGCCAGGCCGAAAGGCTTGGGCAGGTAATCTGTTGCTCCCCGCCGGATCGCCTCCACCGCCGTGTCGATGGTCGCATAGGCAGTCACCATGACGACGGTAAGCTCCGGACGCTGCGCCAGCAGCTGTGGAAGGATGTCCAGACTGTTGGTATCGCCGAGGCGGAGGTCCAAGAACGCGAGGTCAAAGGCCTGCCGGGTCACTGCGCCGAGCGCGGCCTCTGCCGAGCCGACTGCGGTGACGTGACATCCCATGCCCTCCAGACACATGGACAATGTCACGCGTATGTTCTTCTCGTCGTCGATGACCAGGACGGTCAGAGGGCGGATTGGTAGCTCCGGCGTCATGGCTCTGCGCCTCCACGGAACAGACTCACAGTTCGCTTCAATCCCAGTTTCCTCCTGGCTTCCCTTGCTCAAGTGCGTAACCGATCCGTTCCGACATCCCCCACGTGACGATCTCGTGTGCAGCAGACGTGCCACCTTCGTCAGCCGCGAAGGTTGCCAGACACCAGCAACGACTCAACCAAGGACCGTGCAGGATGCACTACGAAGCCCTGCAAACTGCCCGGTTCAGAATGAAGGTGATCGAGATTGCTCCGACAAATGCCGGCCAAGCAGACTGGACCTGACGTTTCCGCTTCGGTAGTTTGCGCAACCAGGTGTCCGAGGCTACTGACCGGCGTGTTCGATGAAGCCAAACATCCTGATCGTTCATCCGCATGACAACGTAGCAGTGGTCCTGACTGCCCTCGCCGCGGGAGAGCCGGCGCTGTCGCCAGGAGTCGAGGGACTCACGGCGTTGTCGGAAATCCCGGCAAGCCACAAAATCGCGCTCCAGGACATCGCTGCCGGGAGGGGAATCATCAAGTACGGCGAGACCGTCGCGGTCAGCACCCGCGACATCAAGAAGGGCGAATGGGTCCATACCCACAACTTGGAGAGCAAGCGGTGGAAACGATGACCGAGATCACCGGCTACGCGCGGCCGAATGGGGCCGTCGGCATCCGCAACCATGTCCTGGTGCTCGCCACGGTATCGTGCGTCACGGGCGTGATCCAGCGCATTGCCCGGGAGGTTCCCGACGCCGTGTGCGTGCCACATGCGTGGGGCTGCGGCCGGGGCGGCCTGCGCGACGTGCAAGTGTTGCTGCGCGTCCTCTCCGGGATGGTGCATCATCCCAACGTCGGGGGCGTCGTGCTCATTGGCCTGGGGTGCGAGGTGTCCAACACCAAGACGTTGGCTGCGGTGATCGGCGACGCGGGCAAACCCATCGAGATCCTCAACGTCCAGGAGGACGGCGGGTCGCTGGCCACTGCCAGAAAAGGGGCGGCCGCGGCGCGCCGCCTGCTGGAGCACCTCAGCACGCAACGGCGCGTGCCGATCTCATGGGACAAGGTGCTCGCCGGCATGGAGTGCGGTGGCTCCGACGCCATGTCAGGCGTGACGGCAAACGTGGCCATCGGGGCAGTGGCAGATTGGTTGGTGCAGCAGGGGGCGACGGTAATCTTTGGCGAGAACACCGAGATGATCGGCACCGCGCATGTGCTGGCGCGCCGCGCCAAGAACGAACAGGTCGCCAGGCAGATCGTGCAGATGATCGACCGGGCGGAGCAGCTCACGCAGGACATCATGGGCGACATGGCGAGCCTGGTCATCTCGCCCGGCAACATGGACGGCGGGATGAGCACCATCGCCGAGAAAGCGATGGGCTCGATCTGCAAGGGGGGAACCACCACCATCAATCAGGTGGTCGACTACGGTGAAGTGCCCACGGAGCAGGGGCTGATCCTGCAAGACGGTCCGGGATACGATGGGGATTCCATGACCGGCCTGGCGGTGAGCGGCTCGCAGCTGATGTTCTTTTCCACCGGGCGCGGCACGCCGGCCGGTTTTCCGGGCCTGCCGGTGATCAAGGTGGCGAGCAATTCGCGGGTCTACGCAGCGATGCCAGACGACATGGACGTGAATGCCGGCGCGCTGGTCGAAGGCAAACCGCGCGACATGCTACGCGACGAAATGATCGACCTGATGATTCGGGTGATCAACGGCGAGCCGACCCAGGCCGAGCGCCACGGGATGGACGTGTTCACCTTCATGACCGTCCATCCGCCGTTCTGATCGCCGGCCAGGTTGTTGTTCGTCGGTGCAGTCGCCCGGCTGATCAACCAAGCGACTCGGCCAGAGCCAAGTACAACGCGAACAGGAAGCCAGCAACGGTCGGCAGCACGACGAGTGATCCGCCATCATGGATGGATTCGGGGATCATCGCGGGGGCAGTCAACGCCAGCACTCCTCCTCCGGCCAGCGCTTGCGGAGATTCCGGAGGTTCTGGGATGAACACCTCCATGATCCGGGAGTGTGCTACCCTGGCGGGCGTGAAGGCCGGCAAGTCCAATCTTACCCGCGAACTCAAGCGTCTCTTCCGCAGCATGAGCTTTGTGTCGCGCCATCCGTCGCTGAACAGGCGCGGCCCGCAAGGAGAACGCTTCGCTGAAATTTACCAGCAGCTCGGTATGTTGTGGGAGTTTCTTGCGCTGCAGTGTCGCCACACCGAGGGCTGGCGCAAGACGCGCGAGCGGAAGCTCGCGTGCAAGCTGTGCGGGACGATTCGGGGCGTGACGGAGCGCTGGGTATTGTTGCCGCGAGACGGAAAGAAGACCATCGGGTCCAAGCTGTTCCCGAATTCCGGTGAGACCTTTCCAAACAAGAAAGCCGCGAAGATCGTCGACGATACCATCGACTTCCACGGCGCGACGTTGAACGTGGATGTCCACAACTCGTATCGCTCGCGCCTGTCCCACCGTAGCAAACTCGACATCAGTGTCGCGGCCGACCGCATCGTGCGCGTGGAGGAAGGCGACATCGAGTGTTGGCTCGATACCCACCTGGCGAAGCTCACGTTGCGCAAGCACAAACGCGGCGAACGTCCGCCTTACGGCGCGTTCTTGTTCGAGTTGCCCAAGCGCGCCCTGAAACGGTTCCCGATCCTGGTCGAGTACGACGCCCGCGACAAGCTCGTCGGCGTTACGGTCTTTAGACCCATGCCGCCGGAGCGGCGTCGCAAAACGGCGCAGCACGCAAGTCCTAAGAAACCGCGATCAAGGGCGCGGTGAGATCACTCGCAGCGTGCAGCCAATTGCCGGGGCAACAGGGCAGATCTTCAACCGGCGCAAACGTTGTTCACAGCGGGCGGCAAGCGAAAGCGGGCCAGGTCGTCCGGCATCTCCAACTCAATAGCGACCACGTGCGACATGCTGGCTCCTCTCGATGCGTACGTCGCCTTGGCTCTTACCACAGCCCGCTCGCGATTGCAGGGGCTGCGGCGATCTAGGGCTTAAATGGATGTTCGGACCTGCGTAAGTCAGCGAACGCTCACGTTATTGATCGTGGCCGCTTACACCGCGCATTTCCGGGCCGAAATGGATGCCCGAAAGGTCGAGAACAGTCCTCGGATCGGACGAAGGGGCCCATCGCCCGCTGCGCAGCACCGACGAGTTGGTCGGCGAGGCAGGTCGACGACTGCCGCTGGAAGCTGACGCCTGCCCCGGTCAGTACTCGTCGAGATGCTCCATGACGATCATCTTCAGCATCGTCTGGTAGCCGAAGCCGCGTTTTGCGCCCTTAGCCCGGAGCTGCTCGATGAGGCGATGGTCCAAGCTGATCGACGTTGTCCGCGCGCGCCGCACCATCTTGCCAGCGCCGGATCGGGCAATGTCATCACCGAGATCACGCCGCTCGAACTCCTTCACTTGGGCGTCCGCGCGCGTGCGATCAGTCCGCTTGGCGACGCGCTTCTTCATACAAAGCCTTCTCCTTCCTGCGCATGGCGCGACAACTGATTGGCCGCAGCCGGTTGCCTCGCCTGGTAAACACGAGGGCGAGCCTGCGCCCCGCGGCATCCTCGCCGAGCACGAGCCACCGCGGCTCCTCGTGCGCCGGCTCGGCAATGCGGCCGGCGAGATAGAGGTCCCCGCCGATGAGGGCCTGAACGTCTGCCGGCTCGACGCCGTGTTTGCGGTTCTTGGTGAGATTGCCGGTGTCCCATTCAAATTCCTCGGCCGCGCCCGTGAGTGCGATCAGCCAGCGTTCGGCTGCCGGATCGGACATGAGCTGCATATGCACATAATATACATGATATGTTGCCCGCCGCCAACCAGGCCAATGCGCACCGGCAACATTTTTCTTGAATCGGGTCGGACCTGCGTAAGTCGGCGAACGCTCACGTTGTTGGTCGATCCGAGGGCTCTTCTCGACCTTTAGAGCATCCATTTCGGCCCGGAAATGGGCGGTGTAAGCGGCCACGGAACGGACGAAGGAGCCCTCGTCATGGAGCCCATCGCCCGCTGCGCAACGCCGACGAGCTGGTCGGCGAGGCGGGTCAGTTCCGGCAGCCGATAACGGATGGCGCAGGCAAGGACGATCGGCTGCGCGGCGCGCAGGTCGATCAGGTGACCGAACCGGATTGACGCCGTCTTGCGGGCGCAGCACCCTGCTGCGCTGGGGGCTTCGCAGGACTGGCAGGCTCCTGATCAGCTCGCCGTCGCGGATCAGCTCCGCCAATTGCCGAGCCGGCCGCCCCGCCGGCCTTCACGCTGAGCCCGTTGGTCCAAGGATTGTCCGCGCAGCTCCGCGCGTCGGCGCGGTCGAAATTGCCTGCCAAATGGGCTCACCCAAATCCAGAGGCTCAGGGCGCAGGCGCAGGTCAACACGATCCAAGGTAGAGCGTCCATGCTCTGCCTCCCAACGCACGGTCCGTGCCAACCGGCTTCCACCAATCGCCGTGCTTCGTGTCCTTTGCGGCCACGGTCGCGACCCTGTGAATTGCAGGATGGGTTCCGCCAACGCGCCGCAAATTGCAGGAGGTGCCGCAAACTCAGCGCTGGCGGGCGGCCCCGGGTTCGGGTGGCGCGCTCGTTGCTGTTGCTGCTTGGTCATGAACCGTGCGGGCCAAGCTGCCAAGGGCCATCGTCGGGACAAACTCTGGAACCGAAGCTTTTGGGTGTCGATCCTCGCGTTCGAGGCCCTCGGTGTCTTCCTGGCGCATTGATGCTAAGGCCCAACCTGCAGGTGCTCGGCTCTGACGCTCGGCACACCTGACACGGAGAGAAGAGGTTGAAACTATGTTCGGCGGGCTGGCGGGACCGAAGCTAGTCAATGTGTTGGAAGTCAATTTGGAGTTGCGGCGGCGCTACGGAGCGCCGGCGGCGTGAACCCACTCACGGAGGCCGGCCCGCGTCCCACTTCACCGGCTACTGCACGGTGATCGAACCCACCATGCCGAATCCGCAGTGCACATTGCAGAAGTACGGGTAGGTCCCGGCCACTGTGAAAGTATGGCTGTAGGTTGCACCTTGGTTTGAGGTTGGCGTCTGTGCGCAGTTGCTGTCGTCCGGTGAACAGAACTGGCTGTCGGCCGCACAGCCGCTGCCGCTAACGACATCATGGCCGCTGCTCGACCAGCTCCACTCTACCGTCTCGCCCACCTGGATGGTCAAATCCGCCGGGCTGAACGTGAGCGTACCATTAGGAGCGACAGTCACCATGTGTGTGATCGGCGCGGTGGTCGGAGTCGCCGTCGGCACCGAGACGGTACACCCGTTCAATGCGTTGTTCACCGCCGTGAGAATCTCATCGACGGTGATGTGGCCGTCGTGATTGGCGTCGCCCGCCTCGCACGCGGTGATCTGTGCGTTGCCGAGCGCGATGTTCACCATCGTCAGGATCTCATCCACGGTGACCTGGCCATTCCCGTTGCAGTCACCCACGCATACCGGCGTCGGTGACGGAGTGGGCGTGGACGTGGGTGTTGCGGCCGCCACGGATGGTGTCGGCGTGGGGGTGGAACCCGATGCGAGGTTGTCGTCTGCGAACTGGAAGTTGATGGCGATTTGATTCGGGAGCGCCAGAACGGGATCGCCGGGAGGCTTGCCCTTGTTATTGAAAAGCTGGACCGGCTCACCCGCATCGAGCTGCCGGTTCCCGTTGATGTCGAAAAACGCCAGCAGGTAGTACGTGTTGTTGTCCAACGTGATGATGTTGTACGTGCCCCTATTGGCGTTCACTTCTGCCCCGCCTCTCGATTGGGTCATGCCGGCATCGGCAAAGGATGCGACAATCAGCGGCGACGCAGACGACACCTGACCCAAATGCCCATCGTACCTGACCGCACCCGCGATACCCGACAGCAGTCCGGAGTCATCGAAGCTCAACTGGATACCAGATTGCGGTACGGCGATCGGGTCGGCGGGAAACACGAAGCGATCGTTGAAAAGCTGAAAGGGCTCGCCCACACTCGGCTGTCCGTCACCGTCCACGTCGAACGCAAAACCTAGATAGTATTGAGCGTTGCAAAAGAAATAGAACATCGCGTCAAAAAAAGAGAGGAAGCTCCGAGCCAACCACGAACCCGCGAGAGAGATTGGAGTTGCGGCGAATCCCGCTGATCTCGCGGCTCAGATCGGCAAGGAGCACCGTGACGTCATCAGGCCTGCTATTGGCCAGCTGCATCTTCAGGTAGCTCCAAGCCCACTCGTCGGGATTGAGCTCGGGAGCGTATGCCGGGAAGCGCTCGACGTGAAGGCGAGGATGCCGGCGCAACAGGGTCCGCACGTCAGGACCGCGGTGAATCGGACCGCCATCCCACAGCAAGACGATGGGCCCGTGCAGGTGACGCAGGAGCAGGCGCAGGAAGATCGCGACCTCGACATGCGTGATGTTGTCGAGGTGGAGATGCGCATAGAAGCCGCACTGGTGCCGACGTGGGCTGACCGTGACCGCCGAAATCGCTGAGATGCGGTCGTGGCGGTAGCGGTGACGCACCACCGGGGTCTCGCCACGCGGTGCCCACGTGCGACGCACCGTCGGGATGAGCAAAAACCCGCTCTCATCAAGGAACACCAGATGGGCATTCAGTCGGCGGGCTTTTTTTTAATGGCGACCCACTTGTAGCGCTTCCAGTGAGCAATCGCCGCTTCATCACGTTCCAGCGCGCGCCGCTCGGGTTTCTGACAACTCCAGCCGCATTCGGCGAGTACCCGACTGACATGGCAGGGGTGGTACTCCACGCGAAACTCTTTGCGGATCAGTGCCGCGATACGGGGCAGCGTCCAGAGGTCGGTGCGATGCCCGTACGCGCACGCGCCGCGCAAGAGCAGTTTGGGCAACCGGGCGCGCTGCTGTTTGGTGAGCTTCAACGGCCGGCCCGGCACCGGCTTCGCCTTGAGTGCCGCGGCGCCTCCGCTGCGTACCCGCTCGCGCCATGCATACACCGCACTGGGCGCCGCGCCTACCATGCGCGCTACCGCCGACAGTGAATGCCCCTCCTCCAGCAGCGCCACCGCTCGCCGGCGTCGCCGCTCCAACTCCTCCGCCGTCCCCTCGGGCCTCATGACCAGAGGATAGCGCCTTTCTATTATTTATGCAAGGCTCAATAATTGCCCGGGGCCGGCGCATTCAACGCAAAGCCACCGGGACTGGTGGTGACACTAGCGGTGGCGACCTTTGAATGATGACCAAACGAAGAGTTGTCGTGAAGCTCCATCAAGATGCGGTGTGAGCCAGACACCACTCCCATGTGGCCGGAATACGTGATTGTGCCGGAGAGCTGGACCGCGCGCGCTCTAGCGGCAACGAACACGTTCCCTATCAGGGCCAATGGGACAACCAAGAGCATGAACCGCCGCACCTGGATGATAACGCCAACTCGTCGAAGCATGTCAGTCATCGCGATCCTCCCTTGCGCCCGTTCGCTAGCCGACGGCGCACGGCGCGGGGCGACGTGAGAACGAAGAACTGAAACAGACCTCTAGCCGGCTCGACACGGGCGCCCGCCAATCTCAAGAACCCTTCTATGAAGTAGGCTCAACTATAAACTATGAATGCCTGCTTGAGAATACGGGTCAAGCCGCAACGTTGGCTTTCGGCCGCGGCAGGCCGAGGTGAGCCGCTCGGCGTCGTGTCCGAAGCTGAGGCGAACCTGGGGATCAAGGGGGCCCGATCTTCTCGGCACACGACGGTCACGGTGCGGAAACTGCCTGCCAAAGGGGCTCACCCAAATCCAGAGGCGACGGCCAGGATCACCTGTGCGGCGACTCGATAACCATCTCACATTGCAGTGAACCAACAGCCGTTGTCGTTCACCTTGCAATGACGCTGGCTCGACAAGCGGAAAACGTAACGACCTGCTGCAACCTTCCTGACTGGCCCGGTTCCTGCGTTGTGGTGGCGGGAAATGAGCACCCCAGCGCAATACCGCTTGGCGAATCGGCGGCGGCTTCACGGAGGGCGTTTGCTCAACACGCCGCCCGACGACCATCCGGGAGTCATCGCCTCCCCACCTTTTCTCTACGGCGCCGCCTTCCTGGTGGGTTCTCTTCTTCACTGGTCCTTTCCGAAGTCCGTTCTTCCGTTGGACATCGCGCCGTGGGCAGGCGTCAGTCTGCTTTCGTGCGGTGCGATGCTCGCGGTCTGGAGCCGCCGAACTTTGGAAAGTGCGGGCACGAACGTGAATCCGTCGCTGTCCGCAACGACACTCGTAGTGACGGGACCGTTTGGCTTTTCCCGCAACCCGATGTACTTGGCGCGAACGCTCCTCTATCTCGGGCTCGGGTTACTGGTGAACGGGCTTGGCCTACTGCTGGTGCTCGCTCCGCTCCTAGTTGTCATGCATTACGGCGTCATCAGGCGTGAAGAGCACTATCTAGAAGCCAAATTCGGCGAGGCGTATCGGCAGTACCGGACGGGTGTGCGGCGGTGGCTGTAGTGGTCCGCTGGTCGGATAAGATCACACCGCCGCAGCCGCCTCGTCCACGATCGATCAGTCGCCGAGGTAGATTGCCAGAGCCTCGTCTATCCGCGCCATCAGTGCCGCCGAAGTCTGTGCGATCAGTTGGTGAAGGCGCGTCTTGCTGACCTGGCGAATTCCCGGGATCACCACATACGAGCTCTTCATGTCGCGCAGCTCGGCGTGCAACCGCAAGGGCCAGATTTCGGGCGCCCGGCTCGATAGGGGCACCACGACGACCGAATCCAGTCGCTCGTTCTGAACGGTGTTCGAGACAATGATACCGGGCCGTACCTTCCCAAGCTCCGGCGGGGCTGCCGGCTCGAGATTGATCCAGTAGAGGCTACCGCGCCTCATCGGCGTTTCCTGCGTACGGGTGCGGCGAGGTCGGCACGATCCCATTCTTCCAGCCATGCCCGCTCCTCCCCGGTGTCGCGCAGAAACTTGGCGTATTCCTCCGCCGCTTCGGCCACCTTCCGGCGCAGGACTTCCTGCTTGAGCACCGATCTCACGTATGCCGAGATGCTCTGCGTCGCTGGCTTTGCTCGGTTCAACTCTGAGAGCAGTTCCCCTTCGACCTTTATGGTAGTGGCCTTCATGCCAGAAGAGTAGCAAGCGCGGCTCTTACTAGGCAAGCGTTCGGTCGGCTGCCTGCAGGTCGACGGGCAGCCGGCACCCGCCGCCTTGCATCGGCGGGTGGTGCTGCTACACATCGCCCCTCATGCCGCCGCGCCCGTTACAGCTTGGACCGCTTGTGCTGGACACGCCGGTGCTCGCCGCGCCTATTGCGGGGTTCACCGATGCCATCTTCCGGCGCATCGTACGCGACCTCGGAGGCTGCGGGTTGATGTTCACGGAGATGGTCGGCGCGGGGACGTGGATGCTGAGCCCGCGCCCGCGCCCGGAGCGACTCGAGGGCGTCGAGGCGGAGCCCCGCCCGCTCGGGGTGCAGCTCTGGGACCGCGAGCCGGAGATGATCTACACTGCGGCGCAGGAACTGGCGGCGATGGGCGTCTCGGTCATCGATCTCAACTTCGGGTGCCCCAAGAAACGCATCATGGGCAAGCACGCCGCCGGGGCCGCGCTATTGCGCGATGCGCAGACGGTCGGCCGTCTCGTCAATGCCGCCGTCCGTGGTGCGGGGACGGTTCCGGTGACCGCGAAGATCCGTATTGGTCCGTCGCTTGCCGCGTCGACCGCCCCGGACGTGGCACATGCCGCGGAAGACAACGGCGCGGTGGCGGTGACCGTGCACGGACGCAGCGCCGATCAGAACTACGACACGCCGTGCTACCTCGACAAGATTGCCGAGGTCGTGCGGGCGGTGCGCATCCCGGTGATCGCGAACGGCGACATCCGCGACGCCGATTCGGCCCTGCGCGCGCTGCGCGAGACGGGAGCGGCCGGTGTCATGGTGGCGCGCGGCGCGCTCACCAGGCCGTGGGTGTTTCGCGAGATCACGGCGGCGCTGCGTGGCGAGCCGATCCCTCCGGCACCCGCCGCAGCCGAGCAGAAGGCCTTGCTCCTCAGGCATCACGCCGCCATGGTCGACCGTTACGGCGACCCGTGGGGCACGATCTACATGCGCAAGTTCGCCTGCCGCTATCTCCCAGCCGCGCCCGGCACGCGCGCCTTCCGCGACGCCCTCAACCGCGCCGCCGACGCCGCCCACTTCCGCAGCATGGTCCACGACAACTTCCCTGGCGGGCGCACCGCCGTCGCGTAAAGCAGTCCCTCACCATCTCAAGGGCGGACTCTCGTCTTGGGTCCGACGTCCGCGTAGCGCGGCGCCGAGCAGGACAACGGCAGACCCGTCCCGGCCGTGCTCATCCCCAGCAGGCGTTGCACTGCCCGGCGCGCCCAGCGCCGCGCCGCGCTCTCGCGGCCGCGCACCGGGAAGGCCTCGCGGTCCATCTCCGGCACGATGATCGCCCCGCGGCCGCTCCCCAGCTCGTAGACCGGGGACGCCAGGAAGCTGAGCGCCGCAGAAATCTGGTTGCGGTACGGCGGGCGCCAGTCAGGCACCGGCTCGTCAACCCCCACCACCTGCGGCGGCCGGCCGGAGTCTCCGAACCAGTGCTCGGCAGCGTGTAGGATCGGGGAGTCGCGCGGATCCCGCAGGCCGAGGTGGCGCGCCACCTCGCGGTCCAGGGCCAGCGCGTCGGCGCTGGCGTAGAGCCGCCGTGGTGACGGTGGGTGCGGGCAGGCCATCACGCCCATGAGGCCGTCCGCCGCCCAGTCGTACCCGTCCACCAGACCGAAGTGCGGCGGGAACTCGTTCAGCAACATCATGATGGCCGTCGCACGGTCGGCCTGCCGCTCCAGGAACAAGAACTGGTCGCTCCGAGCGCCCATCCCTTCCACGTTGGGGAGCGCCAGATAGACCAGCTCCACGGGGTGGCTGCGCATCTTGCCGAAGGAGATGCGCAGGTCGGCCTCCTTCCAGGTACGGCCGATCGTGTACTGCGCCAGGCCGCGCAAGTAGGCGTGCCCGATCTGCTCCCCGGAGCCGTCGACCAGACGGTAGTAGGGCGAGGAGAACCCGAAGTAGCGGGCAACCTCGGGGACACTACGGTTCGCGAAGAACCGGTCGTAGATGTTCGCGCACTCCACCACGGCGATATCCGCGGCGCCCTGCTCGCGGAGGAAGAGGGCCAGCTCCTCGACCAGCTCCGGATCGGTGATGACGGAGAGATCGCGGCGGCTGTAGCCGAACATGAAGCTGGGCTTCACCGCCACCCGCAGCGCGCCGACGTCCTTGCCGAGTTCGCGTGCCCGTTCCCGCATCAGGCCGGGCAGGCCGGCGTCTTCGAGCAGGCACCGGAAGACAGCGCGCTTGTCTCCGGCCGAGGAGCCCTGGAGCGCGAAGACCGGCGCACCGCTGCCAAGCGGATTGCGGCTCCCCGCGCCTCGTCTCTTCGGGCGCGGCAGAAACATCTCGCCCACTGCGCCGATGCGCGCCGACAGGCTCTCCCCGGTCTCGCCCTCCCGCAACTTGTCCTCGTCGGTCAACGCGTCGGCCAGTATCTTGAACACCTGGCGGTGACGGTTCTCGTCCTCCATGACGCGGCGGAAGTCGTCCACCTGTCCACTCGAGAGTGCCGGCACGCACGATGCCAGCTCCGTCAGCCGCCGCCAGCACAGCCAGGCCGTCCCCTCCGTATCGACGTTGTAGCGACAGAAGTCCCGGAAGGAGGAGTAGTCAAGGTGACGCCGCACTTCCCGTGGCACGCGGCCCGTGAACCGGCCCGCCCATGTCAAGAGCGTGGCCGCCGCCCGCGAGAGCGGCGCCTCCGACCAGCGCCTGTGCTGTCGCACGGATACCGTCCAGCCTCCCATGGCGCCGGCCGTCTGCTGCAAGAACGTGCGCGCGCTGAGGAGGGGGTTGCCGAGCTTCAGCAGCGCCCCGCGCACATAGATGGTGTGCATCTCCTCGTCCTGCCACACCCACACGAGCGCGTGTCGGATCAGCTCGCGCACGTCGTCGGCAAGGGGCATCGCCGCCAAGCGCCGGCCCACGACGTGTTCATCGTAGGCGACCGCCACATTCTGCTCCCGCTCCAGGGCGAGTAGGCAGAGTCGCAGCATTTCGCGGTCGGGCCGGCCCGCATAACGGGTCTGCCAGCCGCTGAGATCGCGCTCGAAGGCCTGATAGATGTCGCTCACCAGGGTCCTCCACAAACGGCCGCGAGGTAGGTCCTCCGACGCCCCAAGTTCGATCTGAGCGCCGCGCCGATCGTCGGGCACTCCACGGCAGCCCCCAATAGCACAGCCGCCATGACACGGGTAGCAGCCGCTCCGAACGGGAATTGAGCTGCCACTCGTTCGCACCGTACCTTCCGGGCGTTGTTGCGGAACGCATTGGCGCATGCTGCATTTTGGAAGGTCACCGAGTTTGAGCACCTGAATTGTCCGCCGAGCAGCATTGCCCGCGTGGCATGAAGGCTGCATTATGCACGCGCCGGCATCTACCCGCCGAGCGTATAAGGAGACGTGAGAAATGTACGATGTCCTCTTTGTGATCCTGACCGCTGTCTTTGGGGTGATCTCAGTCCTCTATGTCTACGGATGCGAGAGGCTCTGACAATGACACTTGACTACGTGTTGGGTGGACTCGTGACCGTCGGGCTCATGGTGTACCTGGTGTACGCCCTGTTGCGTCCGGACCGATTCTGACGGAGTCGATGATGACCGCGAACGGTATCCTGCAAATTCTGTTCTTCTTCGGACTCCTGCTTCTGCTGGTGCGGCCGCTCGGAGCCTACTTCTACTCCGTGATGGAAGGTCAGCCGACGTTTCTCGACCCGGTGTTTCGCCCCATCGAGCGTCTGATCTATCGCGTCTGCGGCGTCGATCCCACCGAAGAGCAACACTGGACCACGTATACGGTGGCGATGCTGCTCTTCAACTTCGCCGGCCTCTTCTTGCTCTACCTCTTGCAACGGCTCCAGGGCATCCTGCCGCTCAACCCGCAGGGTTTGGCTGCCGTGCCGGCCGATCTCGCCTGGAACACGGCCGTGAGCTTCACGACCAACACCAACTGGCAGAACTACAGTGGCGAGAGCACGATGAGTTATCTCGTCCAGATGGCTGGCCTGACCTTCCACAATTTCGTCTCCGCGGCGACTGGCATCGCCCTGGCCATCGCACTGGTGCGGGGCTTCGCACGCCACTCAGGAAAGACGATCGGCAACTTCTGGGTCGACCTGGTACGCTGCACGCTGCGCATACTGATCCCGCTCTCCTTCGTGCTGGCGCTGATCTTCGTCTGGCAAGGGGTGCCGCAGAACCTCAATGCGTACACGCACGCGACGACGGTCGAGGGCGCCGAGCAGGTCATCCCGCAGGGACCGGTGGCGTCGCAGGAAGCCATCAAGCAATTGGGAACCAACGGCGGCGGCTTCTTCAACGCCAACTCCGCACATCCGTATGAGAACCCGACGCCGCTGTCCAACTTCCTCGCGATGCTCGCCATCTTCGCCATCGGCGCGCCGCTCACCTACACCTTCGGCCGCATGGTGAAAGATCAGCGCCAAGGTTGGGCCATTCTCGGCGCCATGGCGGTTCTGTGCTTTCTGGGCGTCGCCGTCGCGTACTGGAGCGAAGCCGGTGGTAATCCCTTGCTCCGTCCGCTCGGCGTCGACATGGCCGCCAGGACAACGCAGGCCGGCGGTAACATGGAAGGCAAGGAGGTCCGTTTCGGCATCGCCAACACCGCCCTTTTTGCCACCCTCACGACGGACGCGTCGTGTGGAGCGGTGAATGGCATGCACGACAGCTTCACACCGCTCGGCGGGCTCGTACCGCTGGTCAACATCATGCTCGGCGAGGTCATTGTGGGCGGCGTCGGTGCCGGTCTGTACGGTATCCTCGTCTTTGCCATCCTGGCCGTGTTCATCGCCGGCCTGATGGTGGGCCGCACGCCGGAGTATCTCGGAAAGAAGCTCGAGGCCAAGGAAGTGCAGATGTCGATGCTCGCGATTCTGGTTCTCGCGGCCAGCATTCTTGGCTTCTCGGCGCTCGCCAGCGTGCATCCTGCCGGTCTGGCCGGCCCGGCCGCCAAAGGCCCGCACGGCTTCAGCGAGATTCTGTATGCCTTCACGTCGGCTACCGGGAACAATGGGAGCGCCTTCGCCGGGCTCAACGGCAACACCGTCTTCTACAATCTGACGCTCGGGCTCGCCATGCTGATCGGCCGCTTTCTCATGATCATTCCGATCATGGCGATCGCCGGCTCGCTGGCCGGTAAGAAGGTGGTCCCACCGTCCGCCGGCACGTTTCCGACTACCGGCCTGCTCTTCGTCTTCCTGCTCGTCGGCATCATCCTCATCGTCGGCGGCCTCACTTTCTTCCCGGCCCTCGCGCTCGGGCCCATCGTCGATCACCTGCTGATGATCGCCGGCAAGGTTCTCTGAGGACGTTATGGCCAAGGCAACCAAGCTGTCGCTATTCGATCGCGCCATCGTCCAACGGGCGATCATCGACTCGTTCCACAAGCTCGATCCGCGCACGCTGCTGCGCAACCCGGTCATGTTCGTCGTCGAAGTCGTGGCCGCGGTGGCCACCATTCTCTTCGTGCGCGACCTCGCCGGCGGCGCGCACGCCCAGCCCGCCTTCGTGGGACAGATCGCCGCCTGGCTGTGGTTCACCGTGCTGTTCGCCAACTTCGCCGAAGCGGTCGCCGAAGGGCGCGGCAAGGCCCAAGCGGACACGCTGCGACGCACCAAGACGGAAACCATGGCGAAGCGTCTGCGCGACGGGAAACGCTCGGATTACGAGCTCGTCTCGGCGACCGGCCTGCGCCGCGGCGACGTCGTGATCGTCGAGGTGGGCGATCACATCCCGGGCGACGGCGATGTGATCGAAGGCATCGCCTCGGTGGACGAATCGGCGATCACCGGCGAATCGGCGCCGGTCATCCGCGAGAGCGGCGGCGATCGCAGCGCGGTCACCGGCGGCACCCGCGTGCTGTCCGACTGGATCAAGGTCCGCATCACCTCGAACCCGGGCGAGACCTTCCTGGACCGCATGATCGCCCTCGTCGAAGGCGCCCGGCGCCAGAAGACCCCAAACGAGATCGCGCTCAGCATCCTCCTGGTCGGCATGACCATCATCTTTCTGCTGGCGACCGCGACCATCGAAATGTTCGCGAGTTATGCCGGCACGACGATCTCGGTAACCATGCTGATTGCTCTGCTGGTAAGCTTGATCCCCACGACCATTGGCGGGCTCCTCTCCGCCATCGGTATTGCTGGGATGGATCGCTTGGTGAAATACAACGTCCTGGCAATGTCCGGGCGCGCGGTCGAAGCCGCCGGCGACGTCGATACGCTGCTGCTCGACAAGACGGGGACCATCACGCTCGGCAACCGCATGGCGACCGAGTTCGCCCCCGTGAGCGGCGTCACCGAGCACGAGCTGGCGGACGCCGCGCAGCTGGCCTCGCTGAGCGATGAAACACCCGAGGGCCGCTCGATCGTCGTGCTTGCGAAAGAACGCTACGGCCTGCGGGCGCGCGAGGTCGCGGATCTCGGCGGACACTTCATTCCTTTCACCGCGCAGACACGGATGAGCGGTGTCGATCTCGACGGCGCCGAAATTCGCAAGGGCGCAGTCGATGCCGTCCTGGCGTTTGTCGCTTCGAAGAACGGCAAACATTTCCAACCGCCTCCCGGACTGGCCGCCATCGCCGACGGCATCGCCAAGTCGGGCGGCACCCCGCTCGCCGTCGCCAAGAATGAGCGGCTGCTCGGCGTGATTCACCTGAAGGACGTCATCAAGGGCGGCATCCGCGATCGCTTCGCCGAGCTGCGCAACATGGGCATCCGCACCGTCATGATCACCGGCGACAACCCGGTCACTGCTGCCGCCATCGCCGCCGAGGCCGGCGTCGATGACTTCCTGGCGCAGGCCACGCCGGAGAACAAGCTGGCGCTCATTCGTCAGGAACAGGCGAAAGGCAAGCTGGTCGCAATGTGCGGGGACGGCACCAACGATGCGCCGGCGCTGGCGCAGGCGGATGTCGGTGTCGCGATGAATACGGGGACGTCGGCGGCCAAGGAAGCAGGCAACATGGTCGACCTCGACTCCAACCCGACCAAGCTGCTCGAGATCGTCGAGATCGGGAAGCAGCTCCTCATCACGCGCGGCTCGCTCACCACCTTCAGCATCGCCAACGACGTTGCCAAGTACTTCGCCATCATTCCCGCGATGTTCGTGGCCACCTATCCGCAGCTCAACGCGCTCAACGTCATGCGACTGGGCACGCCGCAGAGCGCCATCCTGTCGGCCATCATCTTCAACGCCCTGATCATCATCGCCCTCATCCCGTTGGCGTTGCGTGGGGTGAAGTACCGGCCGCTCGGAGCCGCGGCGATCCTGCGCCGCAACCTGTTCATTTACGGCATCGGCGGCATCATCGTCCCGTTCATCGGCATCAAAATCATCGATCTGTTGGTCACGGCCTTGGGCTGGGCGTGATCAACAACCCATGGAGGTGACTCGTATGCGCTCCCAACTTCGACCCGCGGTACTCATGACGGTGATGCTGACCATCGTGACCGGTCTCATCTATCCATCGGTGGTGACGACTCTCGCCCACCTGCTCTTTCCCTACCAGGCCGGCGGCAGCTTGCTCGTCCGAAACAGTAATGTGATCGGCTCCGAGCTGATTGGGCAGAGCTTCAGCAGCGCGCGGTACTTCCACCCGCGGCCATCGGCCGCCGGCGACACAGGCTACGACCCGACCTCCTCAGGTGGATCGAATCTCGGACCGCTGGATCATAAGCTGATCGAGCGTGTCACGCAGGCGGTTGCGCAGCTCCGCGACGGAACCCGGGCGGCGGCAATTCCGGTCGATCTGGTGACCACGTCCGGCAGTGGCCTCGACCCGCACATCACGCCCGCGGCCGCCGAGTTTCAGGCGGCGCGCGTGGCACGGGAGCGCGGCGTGCCCGAAGAACGGATCCGTGCCCTCGTTCGCCGTTCCATCGAGGGCCGGCAACTCGGTCTCCTCGGCGAGCCCAGGGTCAATGTTCTGCGGCTCAACCTGGCACTGGACGACGCGACCAACCGGTGAGAGACTATGCGGTGGAGCATAGGTCACCGTGAGTGTGATTCCGGCAGACGAACAGCGGCCCTCGCCTGAGGCGCTGCTCAAAACGGTAACGCAAGAGGAGCGCAGCCGGCTCAAGATCTTCGTCGGCGCGGCGCCCGGTGTCGGCAAGACCTACACCATGCTGGAAGCGGCGCAGGAGCGCCGTC
This sequence comes from Binatia bacterium, assembly GCA_044450645.1. GTDB lineage: Bacteria > Desulfobacterota > Binatia > HRBIN30 > HRBIN30 > JAGDMS01. The sequence goes on along the minus strand of JBIOJG010000014.1, from coordinate 5,940 downwards.
GCGAGGGGCTCGATGTCGTCGTCGGCGTCGTCGAGACGCACGGACGTGTGGAGACCGAAGCGCTGCTGCGCGGCTTGGAGGTCATCCCGCGTCGGCGCGTGGAGTATCGCGGCACCGTTCTGCAAGAGATGGATCTCGATGCCATCCTGACGCGCCACCCCCAGCTGGTGCTCGTAGATGAGCTGGCCCACACCAACGCCCCGGGGTGCCGCCATCCGAAGCGCTTCTCGGACGTCGAGGAGCTGCTCGAGGCAGGCATCGGCGTCTACACCACCGTCAACATTCAGCATCTCGAGAGCCTGAACGACGTCGTCGCGCAAATCACCGGCATCCAGGTGCGGGAAACCGTCCCGGATCGCTTCTTCGAGCGTGCCGACGAGCTGAAGCTGGTCGACGTCACGCCGGAGGATCTGCTGCAGCGGTTGCGCGAAGGCAAGGTGTACATGCCGGCGGCGGCCGAGCGGGCCATCCGCGGCTATTTCCGCCCCGGGAATTTGACGGCGCTGCGCGAACTGGTGCTGCGGCATACCGCCGAGCGCGTCGACGACCAGATGCGCGTCTACATGCAGGCGCACGCCATCCCCGGCGTGTGGCCCGTCACCGAGCGCATCATGGTGTGCATCAGCGGCGGCGGGCTTTCGGAACGCCTCATCCGGACGGCGTGCCGCATGGCGGAGCGCCGCCACGCCGAGTGGATCGCCGTCTTCGTCGAGACCGCAGTGTTCCATCGCCTGTCCGAAGCAGAGCGCGGACGGGTGGCGCGCCTGCTGCGGCTTGCTGAGCAGCTCGGCGGCGAAGCTGCCACCATCGCCGGAGAGCGCATCGCCGAAGAGCTGGTCCGTTACGCCGAGCGGCGCAACGTCACGGAGATCATCCTGGGCAAGCCGGTCCGGTCCCGCTGGCAGGAACTCTGGCGCCGCTCACCGGTGAACAACATTATCCGCCGCAGCGGCAACATCGACGTCCGGATCATCTCCGCCGAGCTCGACCGACTTGTCAAGCGCGCTCGCGAGCCGTTCAGGCCACGACCCATGCAGTTGAAGCGCTACCTTTCAGCTCTGGCCGCCGTCACGGCGGCGGGCGTGCTCGCCAAGATGCTGCAGTTGTGGCTGTCACTTCCGGACCCGGCCTTGGTCTTCCTCGCCGGGGTGCTTTTCACTGCCGTCATCGGCGGGCTGGGCCCATCGATCACCGCCGCGTTTCTGAGCTTGCTCGTCTACGATTTCTTCTTCGTGGATCCGATCTACACTTTCACCGTCACGAAGCCTCAGGACGTCCTCTCGCTGTTGGTATTTCTGGCGGTCGCCATCCTGATCAGCGATCTCACCGCGCGGACTCGCGACCAGGCGGAGGCTAACCGCCGGCGCGCTGAGCGCACTGCTGCCCTGTACGCGTTTAGCCGTCTGCTTGCCGGTGCCGTTGGCATCGACGACCTGCTGCCGATCATCGTGCGGCACGTGGCCGAGCAATTTTTCGCCAAGGTGATCGTACTGCTGCCGGATGGCGGGCACCTGATGGCACGCGCTGCGCAGCCGCCGGGAACCGAGCTGTCCGATGCCGGGCGCGCAGCGGCGACGTGGGTGTGGGAACACAACCAGTCGGCGGGACGCGGTACCGACACACTCCCCGGCGGCGAATGGCTGTACGTGCCGCTGCACACGGCGCGCGGTGCAGTCGGTGTGCTGGCCTTGCACTTGCCGGGTCCCGACGGCGTGATGCCGCTCGATCAGCGGCAACTGCTGGAAGCACTCGCGCGTCAGGCGGCGATCGCCATCGAGCGGACCCGCGTCGACGTGGTCCTCGAAGAGAAGGCCAAGACCGAAGCGGTGATCGAAGCCATCGAGGACGGGCTCATCGTCCTGAATCCGGCCGGCGTGGTCGTGCACATGAATGAGGTTGCATGCGCCATCCTCGATTTCGAGCACGAGAAGGTTTTGGGACAGCGTTTCGAGGACCTGGGCACGAGTCATCCGCACTACCTGCGCTTGCGCGCCGCCGTGCGTGAGTTCCTGGCGCATCCGGAGCGCGAAGGCGAGCGCATCGACATCGCCATCTTCTTGCGCGGGCGCGACCACTACTACGTCCTGCGACCGACACCGTTCCGTGCCCGTGACGGTTCGCACGCGGGGCTCATCCTCGGCTTGCAGGACGTCACCTTCCTGCGCGATCAGGAAGCGCGGCGCGAGTCACTGGTCGCCACGCTGTCGCACGAATTGCGCACGCCGCTCACGTCGCTGAGCATGGCCCTCGACCTCCTGGAGCGCAGCGAGCCGGCGGTGACCCTCGAGCAGCGCACCCTGCTGGAAGCGGCACGCGAGGACGTCGGGCGCTTGCACGACGTGGCGCAGCGGCTGCTCGACGTCTCCCGCATCCGGGCTACGAGCATCGCCCTCCAGCGGCAAGACGTTGACCTCGGAGACACCATCCGGCGCGCGATCAAGATCTTCACCCTGCAGGCGCAGGAAAAGCGCATCACCGTCGACGCCACGATTCCACCCGCTGGCTTGACCATCGTCGGCGATCCGACGAAGCTGACGTGGGCCGTGTCGAACCTGCTCTCCAACGCGTTGCGTTACACACCCACCGGCGGCAGCGTACACATCGATGCCGTGTCCGAGGACGGCCGGGTCATGGTGTCGGTCGTCGACACGGGGCCCGGTATCCCGGCCGAGCAGCGCCAGCGCATCTTCGAGCCGTTTGCGCAGCTGGCGGAGGCCGGCGAGATCGGCGCGGCGGGGCTCGGCCTGGCCATCGTCCGCGACATCGTGCAGGCGCACGGCGGCCGCATCCATCTGGAGAGCGAAATCGGGCGGGGCAGCCGGTTCACACTGGAGCTGCCGAAGGGGTGAGATGGCTGCCATTCTGATCGTCGACGACGAAAAGAACATCCGCACGCACCTGGCGACCTACATCCGCGGTCTCGGGCATACGACAGAAGTGGCGGCCGACGCGGCCGCGGCGCTCGACGCCATGGCGCGACATGAGTTCGACGTCGTGTTTTCCGACGTCCGCATGGCCGAAATGGATGGGCTGGCGCTGCTGCGCGAGATCCGGCGCCAGCGGCCGGAGGCCGTCGTGGTGCTGATGACCGCGTATGCCACCGTACAGCAGGCGGTCGAAGCCATGCGTGCCGGGGCGTACGATTACCTGGTCAAACCCTTCTCGCTCGATCACGTCGGGCTGCTGCTGAGTCGCGTCCTGGAAGTGCGGGAGCTGCGGCGTGAAAACCGGAGCTTGCGGCAGGCGCTGCACGAGCCCGGGTTGCTCGAATCGGCGAGCCCCGCCATGCAAAGGGCACTGGCCACGGCGCGGCAAGCTGCGGCGTCTGATGTCACCATCCTGCTCACCGGAGAGAGCGGCACCGGGAAGAACGTGCTGGCCAACGCCACGCACTCGTGGAGTCCGCGGTCGCACGGGCCATTCATCACTATCGCGTGCACCACTTTGGCCGAGCATCTGTTGGAAAGCGAGCTGTTCGGTCATGTGAAAGGCGCGTTCACGGGGGCGTGGAAAGACAAGCCGGGGCGTCTCGAAGCGGCGCAGGGCGGCACGGTGTTTCTGGATGAAGTCGGGGAGTTGCCGGGGGAGCTGCAGAGCAAGCTGCTGCGTTTTCTCGAAGAGCACCGTTTCGAGCGGGTCGGCGGCGGCGACACCATCGACGTCGACGTGCGGATCATTGCGGCGACCAACCGGGACCTCGAAGCGGACGTCCGCGCCGGGCGCTTTCGGGAGGATCTCTTTTTTCGGCTGAACGTCGTGGCCATTCGCATTCCGCCGCTGCGCGAGCGCGTGCAGGATCTACCGGCGTTGATCGACCACGTGCTGGCAGGGGTATGCGCACGTTACAGCCGCAACACCCTTCAGCTCGCCGAGGATGCGCGTCGGGCGCTCACGTCGTACGGTTGGCCGGGAAATGTCCGCGAGCTGGTGAACACGCTCGAACGCGCGGTCGTGCTGGCGCGGGGCGAGCTGATCCGCGCTGAGGACCTGCCCGACCGTCTCCTCGCCCCGGCACCCGCGGCGTCGCCCGGCCCGGCAGCGGCATCGCAGTCACTTGAAGAGCTGGAGCGCCACCACATCGAGCAAGTGTTGGCCGACGCCGAAACATTAGAAGAGGCCGCCGCCCGCCTCGGCATCAACGCCACCACCCTGTGGCGCAAGCGCAAGCGCTACGGCATCGAGTGAGGACTCGGACCAGCGTCGAGGATGATCTGTCGCCATTGAGGCAGCCGAGAAGCCCGCGGCTTCCGGCGCGAGCTACACAGCCAGTTACACGGGTTGCCGGGCTTCCGCACAGGCTGAGTGTCGCCATTATAAACCTGCGGAGGCTCCGCATGCCTAATGTTGTGGCCAAACAAATCCGCAGAGGCTCGACACATCATCACGGGCGTGAATGTGGCCAGGACGGGACGGGAAGACATCTGAATTGCCCGGGACGCCCGTTGTAGTGTTGAACTATACTGGTCTTGCACCGCTTGACAGCGGTTCATATTCGCTATATGTTCGCCATGAGATTGGAGGCGGACATGGGCGAGGCCAGGTTGCTACGCGTGGTCCCGGTGATCGGCGGTGCTGTCGCACGCCACGGTCCGCAACCGGCCGGCGTCGCGAAGGCCTTCGTGGCCGCGCGGCCCAAGCTGCTCGATCAGGTGCGGGAGGCGATCCGGACGCGGCATTACAGCTACCGGACTGAGGAGGCATACGTCGGGTGGATTCGGCGGTTCATTCTTTTCCACCAGAAGCGTCATCCGGCGGAGATGGGCAAGCCGGAGATCGAGCAATTCCTCACGGCGCTGGCAGTCAAGCGGAACGTTGCGGCCTCGACTCAGAACCAGGCGCTCGCGGCCCTTCTCTTTCTGTACAAGGACGTACTGGAGCGTGATCCGGGGTGGCTCGACGATGTGGTGCGAGCCAAGCGCCCGCAGCGGCTCCCCACGGTGCTGACGCGCGACGAGGTGGAGGCGTTGCTGGCCGCCCTTGACGGGGTTTCGTGGATCATGGCAATGGTCTTGTACGGTTCGGGGCTACGCTTGACGGAGTGTTTGCGACTGCGTGTGAAGGACATCGACTTCAGTAGGAACGAGATTCTCGTCCGGGAAGGCAAAGGCAACAAGGATCGGATGACGATGCTGGCGAGCGGCGTGAAAGATGCCCTCCTGAGACACCTCGACCGCGTGCGCCGCCTGCACGAACGCGATCTGAAGGCGGGACTTGGCCGGGTGCAGTTGCCGCATGCGTTGGCGCGAAAGTATCCGAATGCAGACCGCGAGTGGGGTTGGCAATGGGTGTTTCCGGCCGCCAAGATCTGCACCGGCCCCCGGTTCGGCCCGCCGCAGCGCTACCATGTCCACGAGACAGTGCCGCAGCGAGCGATTCGCGAAGCCCGGCGCCGCGCCGGCATCGCGAAACCGGTAGGGCCGCATACGTTGCGCCACTGCTTTGCGACGCATCTACTGAGAAACAACCCGCTCATCCCGAGTAGCGAAGCGTATCGAGGGACATTCGGACCGTGCAGGAACTCCTTGGCCACAGGGATGTGAGCACGACGATGATTTACACCCATGTGCTGAACCGCGGGGGCCGGGGCGTTCAGAGCCCGGCAGATCACCTACTGGGCCCGGCCAACGCGGGGCGATAGCAAGCGGCGCATGCTTCGTATGCAAACGAGTGGATTACGCGAGATACGGTGCGGCAAGCGACGGCTCGGCAAGGCGAAATATCACGCTGAGCTGCTGAGGACCCCTAGTGCTTACAAAGCGCCGGGCGCTTGGTTTGTGAGATTCACTCGGACGTCGAAATGTAGTTGAACTAAACCGCTGCGCGGTGGGTGTGGCTCGCGTAGCGTTCTAGCCTTTTCACTGACACGGTAAATCGATGCGTGCGCCCACGGTCGCGTGGTGGGCCACAATGACCTCCACAACGGACGTGGTCGTGATCGGC
>JBIOJG010000013.1:0-118608 GCA_044450645.1 Binatia bacterium | reverse complement strand
GCTCCTTCCGTTTCCCCGAACGTCTCATCCACCTGTTTCTTCTCCACCACCTTCATCCATCATTTCCTCCCCGCCCTCTACAGTAAACTGTTGCTACCCAACTGTCTCACCCACATTGGCAGAGAGGGGCCACGCGTCGGCCGCGGGCGCTCGTTTGAGGGTTCGGTCACGAGCCGCGTCGTCGCACTTGGCAGTTCCTCGGCCTCGTCGACAGCAGCCTTGAGCCGGCCAAGGTCGCCGAGGAGTACGTTGCTTGATCGCTGGCGTGCGTAAATCGCCCACGTGTCAGTTACCATCAGGTTCTCCGACGCAGATGGTACGGTCCGATCGGTGATGTCGCGAACTTGATCTGGATAATACACGCCGCGCGTATCCAACTGGGTCGCGGCCTGCCGCAAAATGGGTGCGAACGTGTCAGGGCGAAACGGCGAGACTTCCTTCTCATCTGCGGCTTGGGCCAAGAACTCCTTCCCGAATTCCCTGACTTGCCGGGCGCCATCATTGTCGAGTTCGAAGAATGGCCGAAGCGCGAGTTGGGGCTCCACAGCACGTGGTCGAATTCGGATCGCACCATCGTGAGTCTCGAGGTCGAGTTCGACCAGTTGCTCGATCAAGGAGTGATCGATCTCGACGCCCTTGACCTTCCACCGCGAAACGCCGATGCCCCAAACTATCTCAAGCGGATGCTCCGGGTCCGACTGGATCACTTGTTGGAGACTGAAGAAGGCATCGTAGATTACGATTGTCTGTCGCCGCGGCTTTTCGGCCTCCGCCCAATCGTGCCACGGGCCACTGATGTAGTGCTCGACGGCCGCCTTTACGTCTTCGAACCGCTCCAGTCGCATGACCACGTCGACGTCGCCTCTGGGCTGCCCGGTCTTCAGCGCGGGTTGGACGTCATCGTTGGCAACAACTCCACGCGCGACGAGTTTCGCCGCCTCGCCCTCGTGCATTGTCTGGACTCGTATCGTTTCGAGAACCGGTTCGCGGAATGGATCGCGGCTCACCGCCAACCACTCACGAATGGATTCAGGAACCACTGGTGGATCTATTCGTTTGAGGCGCTCAATCTTGAGCCAGATTGGACCATGCTCGTCCTCCACGTCGTGATGGACGCCAACCTGGCCCTTGAGATCGGCCTCGTAGTAGAGGACGTTCTTGTAGTCGCTCAGCGCGAAGACGGGCTTCTCGGCTTGCCTTACAAGCTCTTCGACGTACTCCACCAATTCGCGGAGACGCTTCCGAACTTCCGACGATTGAGGTTCCGCAGTGGTCAACGCTATGGCCCTTTACGATCTAGAACTCGACGCGATCGGCGGTAACGCACAGCCGCGCTCCGTGTTGGTATTAGAACGGAGCGGCTTAGATATCAAAGGGCAGGCCGCCGGCGAGCACGCCACAGCTTGCTGACGCGGGCATCTCCGTTTGCCTGTCGCACCTCGACAGCATACAAGACCAGCGAGAAATGGCTGATCCGGAAGCGCTGTACGGTCAGTGGATCGGGCAGATCCAGGGCACGAACTCGGGCTACGCTCTCTTGAACGTAGATGGCGATCGGCCGGGCAAGGGATGCCTCCAAGTCGATGACCCTCAACAACCGTTTTCTTCGCAGGTCGCGTTCTCGATTGCAGGATCGACGGTTACTGGTTCACTCGCTGGGTTTTTTCCGCAAGACCGCGCAGCCCAGGGGATCGTGCTCCCACGAAACGGGAACCTTTCCGGTACCCTTCAAGGCGACCGCCTCACGGGAACCTGGCAGACGGAGTTGGCAACCCAAGGAACCTTTGAGTTGACCCGCCGTGAGCCACTGGTCCCACGACCGGCCGACAAAGCGATGGCGTGGGGAGACTTCCGGGAATGGATCTTAGAGGAGTATCGGAAGACTCGTTCGCTGATATTTCGAGGCCATGCTGACTCAGGGTATCCGCTCATTACGACCTTCCATCGCACCGGCAGACGTAATCTCTGGCGCTACGTTGTGGAGGATGTGCCAAGGCTATGCCGTTCTATCGAAGCTGTCCTGGGCACGACGTATGACCTCCGGGATCCAGTCGACTACGGCGGGCTGCTAAACCTTGCCCAACATCACGGCTTTCCCACGCCTCTGCTCGACTGGACTGGGTCGCCGTTTGTAGCGGCGTTCTTCGCGTTCTCGGCCTTGGCTAAATCGGCACCGTCAAACGACCATCGGGTCCGCATATTCTTGTTCGATTGCGCAGATTGGCCCGATCAGGCTGTCCAGACGATCGAACAGATTCGCCCGAGTTTTGTTCGTTTGCATTTGCGAGCTCGCGACAACCCTCGTGTCCTTCCTCAGCAGTCAGTCCACATGTTTTCAAACATCGTCGCTATCGAAAATTTTGTTGCAACGATCGAGCAGGAGCGAGGCCGTCGATTCCTGCGGCGAATAGATCTGCCGGCCGCGGAGAGGCCAACTGCAATGCGCGAGCTCGAGACCATGGGGGTTACAGCCGCATCATTGTTGCCGGGCCTTGACGGCTTATGTCGCACGCTAGCTGAGAAATGGTTCTAGGTTAGCCAAGAGAAGTAGACGATGATTTCCCTCGACGAGATTCGACGCAGCCTGAGATCTGGAGATCCGTCCGTTCTGGTAGGCGAGTTTGAGAGCGAGATGCTCGAATGCAAAGGGCAGCCCTATTTGCTCGATACCGACCGGCAGAAGATGGAACTCGCAAAGGACGTGTCTGCACTGGCAAACGTCCAAGGCGGCGTGATCCTTATGGGCTTCGCGACGACGCTGGACTCGATCCACGGAGAGGAGCGCATCGAATTGATCCGAGCTTTCGACAAGGCGCTGCTCGACCCACAGCGATACCGACAAGTGTTGGCGGATTGGCTCTGGCCACCAATTCACGACCTTGAGATCCAGTGGTACGAGGCACCGACTTGCCCTGGGAAGGGCGTAGCAGCGATTTTTGTCCCGCGTGCCGACGGGCTGGATCGACCAGTGCTCATTGCGAAGACCATCCTTGACGGCGCGAAGCGTGCGGAGATTGTCTTCGGATATTGCGAACGCCGCTAGCGCGGGTGCTTCACCACGGCGCCGAGCGGCTTCAGGCGCTCATTAGAGACGGTACACGGTTGGATCAAGAACTACGAGACGGACTACAGAGCATTCAGGCAAGCCTGGCAGAGCTGCAGAGCCCGAGCCTGGCCGCGGCCGCCGTCGCAGACCGAGCCACGCTGATGGAGGGGAAGCTTACCGAGGCTGTGAGGGTCGTCGGTCTGGATGCACTCCCGACTTATGTCCTCGCGGCGATGCCGCGCCGGCTCATCGATCTGCCTACCCTTTTTCAGTCTCGTAATGCCCCTCTTGTTAAGCTGATTGATAATCCTCCCGAACTCCGGCGGTCGGGTTTTGATTTGGCGACCGACGAATCCTCAAGAATTATTGCCGGGAGGCTCCGGCGTGCCGTTCTCACTGGATACAAGCTTCTTGAGCTCCACAGGGACGGCGCACTGATCTTCGTGGCGAGAGGGGACGATACCGCGCTTTGCTGGGGGCGTCTCCAACGCCAAAGCGACGCACCGTTGATCAACCAATTGTTCCTTATCGAGACCACTGCCCTCCTCTTAAAGCTTGCGTTCGCCGTTTATCGCGATCACCTGCCGGCCGACGACTATGTGGATTTCCATCTTCGGTTCCTCCGAATGCGGAAGGATGCGAAGCTGTGCCGCCTTGAAGCGGGGCCGCTGCAAAGCTTCGGTCTAGACGTTCGCGAGGCACCCGATGAGTCGGGCTCCTTCACGGCGACTGCAAAGATTGGTGACGAAGCGCCGCAAGAAACTGCCTTTCGGTTACTCGGCGAGGTGTACGTATGGTTCGGATTTGAAGCGGAGCAGATTCCCTACGCATCGACAAAAGATCCACGCGCGATCGACGAGGACGCAATAGTGGTGGCGGGCCGTTAACGGACGGCCCATTTGGCACACCGCTGTCCCGATTTGCTGGATTGGAATTGGCGCTTTCTCAAATTGCGATTTGCTCGATCTGATCGAGCCAGGCCCTGCTCCGAGGTCCCTGGCGCGCCTGCGCGCTGGACCACTGACTCATGCAGCGGCAAAGGTGACGCTGATAAAGTCGGACTCTGATTCGCCGTGCTCGATTCGGCCCGCGATCACCCGCAGCGCGAGCGCTTGAACGCGCGCCCTCACCTCATCTTCGGTTTGCCCGTAAGCCAAAACACCGGGAAGCTCAGCAATCTCGGCGAGCCAGCGGCCGTCTTCTTCGCGCTCGGTTTCGATCACGAACTTCATTGGCCCCTCCGAATGTCCGATAGTACTCTCTAGTCGCTCTTGCATCCATCAGCACAAACTGACGGGCGCGCCGCGGCGAAGGGCACAATGCGGACTGCCGCGCTCGATCATTCCCTTTGCTGACCGAAGTCATCCCATCCAGAACCTACCGAACGGTAGGATGGTTGCCGATGGCGAAGGACTACACGCGACGCGATTTCCTGCGCGCTTCGAGCGCGGCGGCCATTACATTGGGCCTCACCAACCTTGAGTTCGCGTGCGGTTCACCCGAAAAGACACCCACCGCCGCAGCGCCAACACCGACAGTAGCGGTGCAGCCGCAGGTTTTGGCGAAGGTTCCAGTGCCGGACTACCGCGGCTGGGAGGATGTTTTCCGCCAGCGATGGACGTGGGACCGTGTCGCCCGCGGCACGCACACGATGACCAACTGCGTGTCGGGATGCGCATGGAACCTGTACGTCAAAGACGACATGGTCTGGCGCGAAGAACAGAAATCGACATACAGCGCCTCGTCACCCGGCCTGCCCGACTTCAATCCGCGCGGCTGCCAGAAGGGGGCGTGCGGTGCCACCTTGATGTACTCGCCGTCGCGGGTCCGCTATCCGCTTCGCCGCACGGGAGAGCGCGGCGAGGGGCGCTGGGAGCGGATTTCCTGGGACGACGCACTGGCCGCGGTGGCAACCGGCATGGTTGATGCCATCGAGAAGGAAGGACCGGCCAGCATCTTGTTCGAGTTGGGGCCCAACGTGGGCGCCGGCCCAAACACCGCGGCGCCCATACGCTTCTCGCGCTTGCTCGGCTCGCCCGCCACCGACTCCATGGCACAGATCGGCGACCTCTCGGTCGGTGCCACCATGACGCTCGGCAACGGCCACCCGTGCGGTTCATCGGACGATTGGTGGCGTTCGTCGTATGTCGTGCTGTGGGCGTTCAATCCTTCCGCCACCCGCATCCCCGACGCCCATTTCCTCTACGAGGCGCGCTACCGCGGCGCTCAAGTGGTCGCGGTGTGTCCGGACTTGAACAACAGCACCATTCACGCCGACCTGTGGATCAATCCGAAGCCCGGCACTGATGCGGCGCTGGCGCTTGGCGCCGCGCAGGTCATCATCGAAGAGAATCTCCACAACGCGGCCTATGTCTCCGAGCAGAGCGATCTGTCACTGCTGGTCCGAACCGATACGCACCGGTTCCTGCGCGAATCCGATCTCCGCCGCGGCGGTTCGGAGGAGGCGTTCTTTGTCTGGGACGCCAAGCAGGGCCAACCGGCGGCGGCCCCGGGCAGCGGCGGCAAGAAGGACCTGAACAGCAAGGACCTGCAAGTTGATTTGGCGTTCAGCGGCACGGTTTCCATAGGCGGCAAATCGGTGCCTGTCCGAACCGTGTTCTCGCTGCTGCACGAACGCCTGGACAAAGAGTACCGCCCCGAACGTGTGGCCGAGATCACCGGCGTCGCCGCGACCACGATCCGGCAGTTCGCGCGCGGCTTCGCCAAAGCACCGGCCGCCCTGATCCTGTCACAGTGGGGCCAGTGCAAGTTCCTCCATGCTGATCTCGCGCAACGCTCGCAGATCTTGTTGGCCTCGCTCACGGGGAATCTGGGCCGCACCGGTGGCGGATGGCGCGCCGGGGGGTTCTTTGCCCCCGAAGGGTTCGCGCTGCTTGGCATCCAAGAAGGCCTCGGCCTCGTCGACCTGGCCAAGTTTGCCGGCAAGAACTACGTCAATCCAGAGGAAACGCAGCGTTTCTTCGCCAGCTACTTTGTACCCGGCACGATCTGGCACGCGGTACATGGCGGGCTCGACGCGGTTTCGGGTGACCCGAAACACGGCGACAGGAGTACTCCACGTCCGGCGAAAGAGTACCTGAAAGAGGCCGTAGAAAAGAAGTGGTTTCCCGTCTTCCCGAAGCCGGGACATGCGCCGCAGGTGATCCTGTCGATCTTCGGTAACGTCCTGCGTCACTCGCGCAACAACACCCAGCTGCTCGAAACGCTGTGGCCCAAGGTGAAGCTCACCGTCGATGTGAATTTCCGCATGAGCGAGACCGGCCGTTGGGCCGACATCATCCTGCCGGCAGCCTACTGGTACGAGAAGACCGACCTCAAGTACCTGGTCTCGTTCATCCCGTACGTCCATCTCGGTGATCGCGCCGTCCCCCCACTGGGAGAAGCCAAGCCGGAGTGGGAAATTTTCGCCTTGCTGTCGGACGCGGTGGCCAAAGAGGCGCGCCGGCGCAACCTCAAACCGTACACCGACATTGCGGAGGCCGAACGCGACGCGCGGCGTCTGGACGAAGCCTTCACCGATCGGGGCCGCTTCGGCCCCGGTGACCAGGAGAAGGCGATGGAGTTCATCCTCAGCTACTCCTCGCAGACCAAGAAGGTATCGCTCCAGGATATGCGCCGCGAGGGCGCCGTCCGTTTCAAAGGGACCGGCCCTCCGGGCGGCATGGCCGGATACTTCAGCGATTACTCGGAAACCGAGCCGCTGGTTCCGCATCGGTGGTTTGTGGAGAAGAAACAGCGCTGGCCTACGCTCACCGGGCGTCAGCAGTTCTACATCGACCACCCGTGGTTTCTCGAGTGTGGTGAGGCGCTACCGGTGTACAAGCCGCCGCCGGCCGCGGGCGGAGACTACCCGCTCGTCATGAGCGGCGGCCATACGCGTTGGAGCATCCACTCGCAGTGGCGTGACCAGCGCCCGCTGCTGCGCCTGCAGCGCGGCGAGCCGGTGGTCTACATCAACGAGCGCGACGCCGCCGAACGCCAGATCAACGACCATGATTGGGTGCGTGTGCGCAACGACCTCGGAGCGTTCGTCGTACGCGCCAAGGTCGTGCGCTATGCCCGCCCGGGGCAGGTGTTCGTCTATCACGCCTGGGAGCCGTACCAATTCCGCGGCGGCCGCAGTGACCACTCGATCATTCCCAGCCCGTTCAAGGCAACGAACCTCGTTGGCGACTACGGCCATCTGCATTGGACCTACGGCCATTGGGAGCCCAATCAGGTCGACCGCGACACCCGCGTGGAAGTCGAAAAGCTCTGACTGTTGACGCAATGACCACGGTCTTTGCGCCCGGCTCACAATCAGGTACTTCCTTCGCACGGAGGAGAACTCTACCTCATGGGGGTGCGCGGCCGACGCCTGAAGGTGCTGCTGGTGCAACCGGCGCTGGAGGACGCCGAAGGTCGCCTTCATCATCGGCAAAGGCTGCTGCGTCAGCTCCCGTGACGACGGCGTGTTGGTGAGGTCACTACACAGGTGAGGTCACTACATTTGACAAGTCACGGCTTGTGGATGTACTAGGCACCTGTGCAGCAAGCCGTGCGGCTCACAGCTATCGGCGTGGTGGCGTTGGCTATCGGTTGTGGAACAGCAAGGATCCACGTCGTTCCCGACGCGGCTTCCGTGAACTCCGCCTCGCAGGCGCAGCCTGCCTGTGTCGCGCTCCGCATTGACGACAAGATGGCCCTCTACAGCACGACAGCAACGACGCATCCCTCGGCGCTGCAGCCGGCTGGCAGCGGCTACACTACGATCGAAGTCACGTACGATATGGGGGCCGCGCTGGCTCATACAATCGAGAATACCGTGCGCCGACACTTTCGGGAGACGCGGCGTACCGACAGTCAGAATTGCCCACCGGGAACGGAGGCATTCATCGACGTAAAGTTTGCAAAGCCACCAGAAATCTCCGTTCGCTGGGTAACGGAAATGACGAGGGAGGGTGGTGGTGCGGCAGTAGAGTTGACGGCCGATGTGGCCGTGCAGCGGTGTGACGGACGAACCGTATGGCACAGCGTGATTCAGGGTTACGGCTCTGAGCAGAGAGCCGAGGGTGGCTTTCTCTGAAACAATCCGGCGCCAAGACAGTTCGAGCCCGCCGCCACGGCGGCACTTCTTGATCTAGCGCGCAGCCTAGATACCGCCCTGTCCAAGGCCGACCTCACGGCACTCCAGGAGCCACACTAGGAAGAAAGGAAGAACCATGAAGAACCACGCAAACGCGATAGCGTCAATCACGCTCGCGCTAGCTGTCACGGGATGTGCAACGGTTATCCACGGAACCACTCAACAGGTCCGTTTTCATTCTACTCCGTCGGGAGCGACGGCACAGGTAGGAGCAACAGGAAGAATAGGAACACGAACTGTCACAACGCCGGGTCAACTCACGCTGTCAAGGGACAGCTCCTACGATGTGGCGTTTGAGAAACCCGGTTACGTGCCGGCGCACGCCCGCGTGGATCAAGCCGCCAGCGGTGCGATTTGGGGCAACATCCTGATCGGAGGCATCATCGGAATAATGGTCGACTACTCAAACGGTGCGGCTTACAACCTCGAGCCCGAAACGGTATCGACGACCTTAGTAGCCGATCCTTCCACGCCTCTTCCAACCGAAAGCCATGCCGCACCCGATTCGCCTTCCGCGGCGATCCCTGCACACTAACCCTGCCTTCGCGTGCGTTCGCAACCGCAGACCATGAGCCCCAACTGGGCGGCAGGTTAGTAGTCCGCCAGCGCGGGTGGACTCAGCGATTGATCCTCCAGCAGTCGCAGTGCTGCCGCGATCACCGCGTGTTGTAACGCCGGGTCGTTGGGTTCGCCGAGCGGATGCCCGTGCCGGAACGGCACGAACACCGCCCGCGGCGGACGGACTCGTTCCGCCACTTCACGCAGCAACTGAATCACCACCGTGGCGATCCCCTGGCGCTCGATCTCGGCGGCGACCAGGCACACGGCCTGGTTGCAGAATGGTCAAACGGGAACCAGCAGTGCCACGTCGACGCCGTCGGCCACCAGGCGCCGGCCAACTTCGGGTGCCGTGTCGCGCACCAAACGCCCCGGTGCGGTGATCGAGCCCATGAATGACAGGTGCCGATGATTGACCGAACCGATCCGTCCCCGCTGGGCCAGCTCGCGTACGCGGTCGATCGGGAACGCCAGATTCGGGTCTTCACGCAGTCCCGTGTGGTCAAAGGATTCGCTGCGGTGCGTGTCGACCAAAGTCCGCACGTCGATCTCGGCAGGAATATCGCGAAACGACACATCGCCCCCACGCACCGCGCTGTCGAAGGCCGGCTGCCCGGGCACCACGAATCCGGCACTGGACACCACCGCCAACCGGCACTCCGAGAGTGACTTGGCCAAAGGTGCCCACGGTACCGGATCAATCCGGCGCCACCGATAGGCTTTCAAAAACAACCGAACGGGCAGCGAGAACTCGTCAATCGATCCCACGTCGTTCTACCTATCTGAGCCAACCTTGCAGCGCATGCTTCGGCATCGGCTCTCCCATTCCACTAGACATGTGCCAACGCTAACCTAACCTGCATACCCGGTCCTTTCCAGGGTGAGAAAACAACGCTACGTAGGCATGCGGGATGCCGAGCCGTCACCGGCGCTTCTTCGGCCTGCGTGATGGTGATGAAACAGATGAGATCGAAGGGAGTCAGCCAGCCAAATGGCCTTGAAACATCTGCCGGAGAATCTTCGTGAGGAAGCCCGTGCGTGGAACCTGCAACTCGGGGTGCCCGGCTTCAAATACGCCGATCTGAATCGTGTCCGGCGCCTCGAGGCGCTCGACAAGGCATTTCTGCAGGCGCTGCACGAAGCTGACCCGGCCCTCGCAGCGGAGTTCGCGGGGTACCGTAACGCCAATGGCAGCGGGTTCGAGCGGCTGCAGGAGTCCGAGCTGCTCATCCGCGTGGCGCCGCACGTCGGCGCGTTCATTGCCCGCTTGTTTCACAGCGAGGCCGACCACGACGCGCTGTGCGAACGAGTGCGGGCCGACCAGATCGTCTTCGACTGGAAGCGCCAGTTCGTCGAACGCGCCGTGCTCAAGAACATGAGCGCGGCCGAAGCGCTGACGCAGATGGATCCGGTGGAGCTGGAGTTCGCCTACCGCGAGGTGGTGGACGCGGTCATGCCCGATGCCACTCTGACCTCGGATCCCGAACGCGAGCTGGCCGTCATCACCACCACGCTCCAGAACACCATTGACACGACGCCCGATGCGGCGGCCCGCGCGCAGGCGCAGCGGCACCTGGCGGCGGTCGAGGCCTGGGTACGGGCGTTGGCCGTGCATCCCGGCCTGACGCAGCGCCGCCGGCAGTTCACCTGCTTCGATGTGCCGCAGAAGACCGACTACGATGAGCTGGTGCCGCGCATCCGGCCGCGCACGGACCTCCCCGAGTTCTTCATGGGCCCGCCGGAAACCCGCCGGCATCGCGACGGTTTCAACCTCACCGATCCGCGTTTCACGCAGCGCGAGAACCTGCGGGAATCGCACTACTGTCTCATCTGTCACGATCGCGGCAAAGACTCGTGTTCCACCGGCTTACGCACCAAGGCCGGCGAGGTGCAGCGCAACCCGCTCGGCATCGGGCTGGCGGGCTGTCCGTTGGAGGAAAAAATCTCGGAGATGATCCACCTCTACCGCGAGGGCCACCCCATCGGCGCTCTGGCGGTGATCATGATCGACAATCCGATGCTCGCCGGGACAGGTCACCGCATCTGCAACGACTGCATGAAGTCGTGCATCTTCCAAAAACAGGACCCAGTGAACATCCCGCAGATCGAGACCGGCATCCTGACAGACGTGCTGCGGCTGCCGTACGGCTTCGAGATCGTCTCGCTGCTGACGCGGTGGAATCCGCTCAACGCGCGGCGCCCGTACCCGCTGCGCTACAACGGGAAAAACGTGCTCGTCGTCGGCATGGGGCCGGCGGGCTACACCCTGGCGCATCATCTGCTCAACGAGGGCTTCGGCGTTGTCGGCATCGAAGGCCTCAAGGTCGAGCCGCTCGCCCTGCAACTGCGCGGCGCAAAGCGGCGCGTGCCGCAGCCGATCCGTAACGTCGGTGAAATCATCGGCCCACTCTCGGAGCGCCCGACCCTCGGCTTCGGTGGTGTTGCCGAGTACGGCATCACCGTGCGGTGGGACAAGAACTTCCTCGACATCAACTACGTTCTCCTGATGCGGCGCAAGAAGTTCCGCTTGCTCGATGGCGTGCGCTTCGGTGGCACGCTGACCACCGACGATGCGTGGAACCTCGGGTTTGACCACATCGCCATCACCGCCGGGGCCGGACGCCCGACGATTGTCCCCATGCAGAACAACCTGGCGCGCGGCATGCGCATGGCGTCCGACTTCCTCATGGCCCTGCAAGGCCAGGGCGCGTATCGCAAGAACTCGCTGACCAATCTGCAAATCGAGCTCCCGGCCGTCGTCATCGGCGGCGGTTTGACCGCCATCGACGCCGCCACCGAGCTGCAAGCGTACTACGTCACCCAGGTCGAGAAGGTCCTGGAGCGGTTCGAACGATTGAAACGACGCATCGGCGAGCAGGCGATCTGGACGCGCCTCGATGTGGAGGAAGCCAAGACCGTCCGGACGTGGCTGGACCACGGGCGCATGGTGCACGCCGAACGTGCGGCGGCGGCAGCCGCCGGCCGGCCGCCCGACTTCGCCCGCCTAGTGCGTGCGTGGGGCGGTGTCAGCATCCTCTACCGCAAGCGGCTCCTCGACTCGCCGGCGTATCGCCTCAACCACGAGGAGGTCATCAAGTCGCTCGAAGAAGGCATCAGCTTCGTCGAGTGCATGAGCCCGCTGGCCTCCGTGCTGGACGAGTTCGGCCACGTGTACACTGTACGCTGCACGCGCATGCAGTTGCGCGAGGGCAAGTGGAAGGATACCGGAGAGACGGTGGATTTCCCTGCCCGCACCGTTGTGGTTGCCGCCGGCACCAATCCCAACGTCGTCTACGAAATGGAGCATCCGGGAACGTTCGAGATCGACGAGCGGCGTTCTTGCTTCGCCATGCATCGCCTCGTCGATGGCGCGGAGGGCACACGCCACCTCGAGCCGGTATCGGACGGCGGCGCCGGCTTCTTCACCTCGTACGAAAAGGACGGCCGCTTCGTGACCTTCTATGGCGATGCGCATCCGGTGTTCGCCGGCAACGTCGTCAAGGCCATGGCCTCGGCGCGATTCGGGTACCGCGAGATCGCGCGGCTGTTCGAGCGCGAGGTCGCCGCACAGGAACTGGAGGAGCAAGCGGAGCTCGAGAACGCCTGGGTGCGCTTCGCCGAAGTGTTGGAAGATGGGCTGCGAGCGGTGGTGGTCGACGCGATCCGTTTGGCCGATCGGATCGTCGAGGTCATCGCACGCGCCCCGTTGGCGGCGCGTAACTTCCGGCCGGGTCAGTTCTACCGCGTCCAGAACTACGAGGTCACGGCCGAGGTGGTGGAAGGCATCCGCCTCACCATGGAGGGTCTGGCGCTCACCGGGGCCTGGACCGATCCCGCCCGCGGCTTGATCTCGCTGATCGTGCTCGAAATGGGCGGATCGTCGCGCTTGTGCGCGATTCTCGAACCGGGAGAGGAAATCGTGTTGATGGGTCCGACGGGCACGCCGACGGAGATCCCGAAAAACGAGACCGTCCTGCTCGCGGGTGGCGGCTTGGGCAATGCCGTGATGTTCTCGATCGCGGCGGCGATGAAGGCGCAGGGCAACCGCGTCATCTACTTCGCCGGCTACAAACAGGCCGGTGATCTGTTCAAGCGACGCTACATCGAGGATGCTTGCGATCTGGTGGTGTGGAGCGTCGATGAGGGCGACCCCATTGCGACGCGCCGTCCGCAGGATCACACGGTCGTCGGCAACATCGTGCAAGCAATGGATTGGTACGCTCACGGTAAGCTCGGCGATACGCCCATCCCCTTACAGGAGATCGATCGAATCATTTGTATCGGCTCGGACCGGATGATGGACGCCGTTCGCCAGGCACGGTCCACCCTGTTGAAGGACGTGTTGCGCTCTGACCACCTGGCGATCGGTTCGATCAACTCACCGATGCAGTGCATGCTCAAGCAAGTCTGCTCGCAGTGCCTGCAACGCCAGGTCGATCCGGCAACCGGCAAAGAATCACTGGTCTTCAGCTGCTTCAACCAGGACCAGCTCCTCGATCAGGTCGATTTCCGCTTCTTGCATGAGCGCTTGCGCCAGAACTCCGCTGCGGAGAAGCTCACCACGCTCTGGCTCGACCACCTCTTCGAGCAGCGCGAGGTCCAGGTGGTATAGGGCGGCCAAGCCGCCCGACTCAACGCCCGGCAGTGCAACAATTTCACACGGCAGGCCGGTATCTTTTGGAGCAACTGCCGCTCTGTTATGGTGCGGCCATGAGTACTTCGCGGTACGTCGTTGCAGTTATCGGCGGGGCCACTGCTGGCGCGGAGACGGCGGGTATGCTGGCGGATCGGGGAGCCCTCGTCGTGGTGTTCGAGCAGAACGTGCGGCCGTACGGCAAGATCGAAGATGGTTTGCCCCGGTGGCACGTCAAGCTGCGCCAGAAAGAGTACGCCACCGTCAACGAAAAGCTCGATCGGCCGGAGGTGTATTTCGTGCCGCAGACCAAGATCGGCCGCGACATCGACTTCCGCGCGCTCGCGACGGAATGGGGTTTCACGGCCGTCATCCTCGCGCTCGGGGCCTGGAGGGATCGCCCCCTCCCCATCGACGGGGCCGACCGGTACGTGGATCGTGGCCTGATCTATCAGAACCCCTTCATCCACTGGTTCAATCACCTCTCCGCGCGCAACTACAGTGGACCTCCGTATCAGGCGGAAGACGGCGCCCTCGTCGTCGGCGGCGGCCTCGCCTCGATCGACGTGGTGAAAGTGCTGCAGATCGAGACGGTGCGGCTGGCATTGGAGCGGCGCGGCATCCGCGAGGACATGCTGCATCTGGAACACGCGGGGATCCCAGATACGCTCGCCGCACACGGGCTCAGCTGGGAATCACTTGGTCTCAAGGGGTCAACCCTGTTCTACCGTCGGCGCATCGAGGACATGCCGCTGACCGATATTCCGGAGGATGCAGATGCGGCGCGTCGGGAGAAGTTCGAAGCGACACGGCGGCGCATTGTCGAAAAGGCAATGCAGAAGTACCTCTTCCGTGTGCAGCCCCAGCGCCTTCCAGTGGCGCTGCTGGTCGAAGGCGAGCGCCTGGTGGGTCTGCGCTTCCAGCAGACCCAGGTGACGGATGGGCGGTTCATCCCGGTTCAGGGTGCCACAGAGGACGTTCGTGCCCCCTTAGTGATCAGCTCCATCGGCAGCATCCCGGAGCCGATGCCAGGCATCCCTCAGCGTGGCGAGGTGTACGATTTTACCGACCTGCAACTCGGCCGGATCGCGGGATATGACACGGTTTTTGGGGCGGGAAATGCTGTCACCGGAAAGGGCAATATCATCGCCTCGCGTAAGCACAGCATCCAGGTTGGCACGCATGTGATCGAGCAGTTCCTTGGGCTCGGCAGCGACGGTCACCAGGGCGAGGAAGCGGCGCTCGACTCGATCACCGGACCGGTAGATGAATCGGTCGAGAGAATTGCCGCGTGGGTCCAAAACCGCCCGCCCTTGGCTGCGGACAAAGTCGAGGCCATCCTGCGCCGTATTCGTGCCCGGCAGGAAGCGGTAGGTTACACTGGCTCTTACCACGAGTGGATCAGCCGGTTCGCTCCGTCAGATACCTGAGGTCGAAACCGCCACGTTGAAGCCAAGGCCGGCTTTCTGCTACGCCGCACGCGTAGCCGTTTGGCGGCGCCGGCGAGCCAAGCCAGACAAGCTGCACCGCAGTGAGCAACAGACGAGGGGGGCGAGCACGCAACATGAGATACCGTGTCGTTCAGTGGGCAACTGGTCATGTAGGGGTGCATGCTCTCCGCGCCATCGCACGGCACCCGGAGCTGGAACTCATCGGGCTGTACGTGAGCAGCGCGGCAAAAGCGGGTAAGGACGCCGGCGAACTCTGCGGTATCGGTCCGATCGGCATCAAGGCATCGCGCAACGCCGACGAGCTTCTCGCGCTGGGGGCTGACTGTGTCTCGTACGCGGCCGCCACCGACTATCGGCCCGGCGAGGCCATCGACGACATGTGCCGGATCCTCGCCGGCGGCAAGAACCTCGTCACCTGCTCCTTTGTCCCGCTCATCTATCCGTGGCATGCCGTCCCCGCATTCGCGGACCAGCTCGAAGCCGCCTGCCAGCAAGGGCGCTCATCCTTTTACTGCTCCGGCATCGATCCCGGCTTTTCTCCCGACGCCCTGCCCATCATACTGTCCAGCCTCTCCGAGCGCATCGAGTCGGTCCGCGCCCAGGAGATTTTCAATTACGCCACCTACGACCAAGCGCAGACGCTGTTCGAAGTAATGGGTTTTGGGAAGCCGCCGGGGACGCCGGTACCGCTGCTCATACCCGGCGCCTTGACGATGGCCTGGGGCCCGTCGGTGCGCATGGTGGCGGATGCGCTGGCCGTGGAGCTGGAGGACATTCGCCAATGGCACGAAGTCGCCGTCGCGGACGAGTCTTTCGAGATCCCCTGCGGGCGCATCGAAAAGGGAACGGTCGCCGGCATTCACTTCGAGGTCTCCGGCATCGTGCACGGCAAGCCCGTGATTGTCGTCGAACACGTCACGCGTCTGCGCGACGACATCGCCCCGCACTGGCCCCGCGGCACCGGCCCGGGAACGTATCGTGTCACGATAGAAGGTATGCCGTCCATGCGCTGCGACCTGCAGATCGGCTTCAATAGCCCCGACCACAACATCGATGGCTGCGTCGGCACGGCAATGCGGATCGTCAATGCCATTCCGGCCGTCTGCCGGGCGGAGCCGGGCGTAAAGAGCTGGCTCGATCTGCCGGTGATTGCCGGACGACACGCCTTGCGGTAAAGGACAGCTCCCCATCCGAACTGGCGACTATCAACGTTCCTTCAGGAGGCACGACATGACGAATCTCATTCCCAACCTCGACGAGATCGAGCGGCTCGATCGGGCCCACGTCATTCACCCGATCACCGAGTTTCGCAAGCAGGAGAAGCACGGATCGAAGATCTTCGTCGGCGGCCGCGGCGTCGAGTTGCAGCTGGCGGATGGCCGCACGCTCATCGACGGCTTCTCCGGACTGTTCAACATCAACGTCGGCCATGGGCGCAAAGAGATCGCCGACGCCGTGGCGGCACAGATGAGCAAGCTCGCTTACTACCCGAGCTTTTGGGATTTCGGCAACGAGCCGGCCACGCGGCTGGCGGAGAAGGTCGTGGGCCTGCTCCCGAAGGACCGCCACCTCAACCATATCCTCTTCCACAGCGGCGGCAGCGAAGCCAACGAGTGCAACTTCAAGTTCGCCCGGATCTACCACGCGCTGCGCGGCAAACAATCCAAGGTGAAGATCATTTCACGCCGTTGGGCCTTCCACGGGGCAACCCGTAGCGCCGGCTCGGCCACTGGCATCCTGGCGTATCACATGTTCATCGAGCAGGACGCCTCGCACGCATACTTTGCCCCGCCCTACTGCTACCGCTGCGAGTTCGGGAAGACGTACCCCGATTGCGGGCTGGCGTGCGCCAATGACCTGGACACCGTCATCCAGCAGGAAGGCGCCGACACCGTGGCGGCCGTGATTCTCGAGCCGGTAATGGGCACGGGTGGCGTCCTCGTTCCGCCGCCGGATTACTTCGGCCGGGTTCAGGAGATCTGCCAGCGCCGCGATGTCCTGCTCATCCTCGACGAGGTGGTCACCGGTTTTGGGCGGACGGGGAACTGGTTCGGCATGCAGCACTGGAACATCACACCCGACCTCGTGTCCCTGGCGAAGGGGATGTCCTCCGGCTATCTGCCGCTGTCCGCCTCGGCGATCTCCGATCAGGTTTACAACACCATTCGCGACGAGATGCCGGACGGCATCCCGTTCATGTTCGGCCTCACCTACAACAATCATCCGACCTGTTGCGCCGCCGGCCTGGCCAACATCGAGATCATCGAGCGCGAAGGCCTGGTGGAAAACGCCAAAGTGGTGGGTGCGTACTTACTCGAACGCCTACGCGAGACGTTCGGCCGTTCGCCCATCGTCGGCGAGATCCGCGGCGCCGGCTTGCTGGCGGCCATGGAGATCGTGCGCGACCAGACGACGAAGGAGCCGTTCCCCAACGTTGAAGATCCGCACCACATCGTCGCCGCCGCCTTCCAGCGTGGCCTCATCGCCCGCGCCCTGTTCCAGTGTGTCGCACTCTCGCCACCGCTGATTTCGACCAAAGCGGACATCGACCGTATGGTCAGCATCCTGCACGAGGTGTGGCCCGCCGCCGAACGGGAGATTCTGGGCGGCACGGGCTGAGCGCGGCGCCACTTCCTCTCCGCGCCCGCTACTTGATCCCGACCACCATCGAGTCGGGGCCGGCGAGATGCTCCACCCGGGTCTCGCGAAATCCGGCGGCGCGCATCCAGCCCGAGCAGTCGGCGCCGGTGTAGTCGAAGCCGCCCGGCGTCTCGATCAGCATGTTGAGACTCATCAGCATCCCGAACGCGTTCTGCCGCCGTTCGTCGTCGATGAGCGCTTCGTAGGCCAACAGGGCGCCACCGGGTGGCAGTGCGGCGTAGGCTTTGGCGATGAGCATCTTCTTCTCATCGAGGTTCCAGTCGTGCAGGATGTGGCCCATGATGAGCACGTCCGCCGAAGGCAATGCGTCGGTAAAGAAGTTCCCAGGATGGAAATGCAGGCGGTCGCTGAGCCCGAACGATTGCACATAGGCTTCGAAGATCGGGCCGACAGCGGGCAGATCGTAGCCGCCGCCGGTGAGGTGACCGTGCGCCAGCGCAATCTGTACCGGGGTTGCGCCTTGCGCGACACCGATGTCGATAAAGCTCTGGTAACGATCCCACGGGAATTTCCGGGCGATCACTTTGGCGGTTCCCATGCTGACCCCGGTCATCGCCTGCAGGAAAGCCTGCAGCCCTTTGGCATCGCTGTAGAACGCGTCGAACGGGTTGCCGACGTCTTTGGCTTCGCTCTGCGGCTGACCGGTGCGCAACGCTTCGGTGAGGGCGCCCCAGCACGCGTAGAGGCGCGCGTTGCCCATCTCCAGCAGACCGCCAACATAGGAAGGCTTGGCGCGATCGAGCAGGAAGTCTGTCTCGGCCGTGTTCGCATACACGTCCCCGCGCCGCTCCAGCATGCCGAGCGCCACCAGCGCATCGAAGAAATCGCGGTAGCTCCGGGGATGGAGGCCGAGTCGCTTGGCCAGCGTCTGCCCGTCGAGCGGGCCCTTGGCCAACTCGGTGAACACGCCGAGTTCAACCGCACTGAGCAACGCCTTTGAACCCCAGAACCCGAGGCCGAGCTGCATGATGCGTTCGGGCGTGGGCTCCGCGGGCTGCGTCGCAACGGCAGCGGGCAAGCCTGCGAGCGCGCCCTTCCGCCACATCTCGTACACCAGTTCTCGCGAGATCCTGCGGTCACGCATTTCGAAGATGTGCACCAGGCGCAGCTCCACATCGGAGCCGACCGGCAGAGGCGCATTGTGGACACCGTCGCCGGCGAGAGTGAACCTGACGATGCTGTCATCGACAACGCGATCTTCGGTGGCGAAACGCCGCAGCGTGGTTGGCTGCACGTCGGCCATCGACCCGAACATCTTCCGGTAGTTCTCCGCCGCGGCACGTTTGCCGTGGAGAATCAGTTGCCGAGCCGGTGCTTCCCAGACGATGTCATCGGTGTACAGAGCCACCGCCTTTTCGATTTCACCAGTCGCCTCGCTGTGAAAGTGGGTATCCACAACCGCGAGGTTCTCCACAACGACGTCGGGATCCATAGTCGCTCCTCCCTGCCCCGTGATTTTCCGCCTTGTATTCAGGCTATCCGCACGCGCGTGCTATGGGAAGATGGTCTTCGAAAGGATTTCGGTGGCGATAAGCGTGCAGCGTGGAGACAGAGCGATTCCGCCCCGGTGCGCCATGAAACGAGGCGCGGGTGTGGTTGTCGCCGCCTTCAAACGCAGGATGGTTTGATGCACATCTCGCTGCAACGTTCGCCTGCCGGCCGGAGTGGACAGTCGCGCACGCGACGCGCGACCATGCCGGACTGCCTGCGCTCGACGAACTTGACGGTGGTGGGGCGCTGCCGCGGCTCGCACCATACGGACCGCGACTGCACACGCTGTCTGGGAACAAGGACGAGACACACCGCCAACGCCAAGGAACTCATCGACACAACGATGGACAGCAGCTGGAGTGCGGCGAACATCCCAAAGGCCTCTCCTCCGCACGTGAGCAGAGTACATGCCAAGCAGCTGCGGGCCGAGGCGGCCGCCCCCCGCCGGCAAACCCGGTGTTACTCAGCCGTCGCTCCGGCGTGCTCCGTCGGAAACCCCTCGCCGCGCCCCGCACGAAACCCATTAGCTCGTGCGGCGGGTCACTGGCTGCGCACCGGAGCGACGCGGTCCAACACAAATGAAAGTCCTGTTTCCAGACCCTGAGCCAGCTCCTTGCCGAGATGCATCGAACCAGATTTTGAGCTAATTACGTCCGGTGTTGCGAGAAGCGGTTGCTACGGGAACTGACGGCCCCGGCCGGCAGGATGCCGGCGCTCCTACGGGAGCAGTCGCATTGGGCCGCGTGCACACTCCCACAGCCGACATTTGCGGCCTGACGTTGCGCGAATTCGCCGCCGTGAACCGCACCAGCGTGAAGGCCGCACGTGAGGCGTATTGCCACACCATGCGCACGGCGGCAGGCCTGGCGCTCCCGAGAATCACTCGCCGTGAGCAACAAGGCGCGGTGCTGAAATTCTGTCTGGAGGCCCACGGTACGGCCGGCGTGTCGCCGTTCGAGACCGAGTCCGTGATCATCCCCATGAGCAGCTATCGCGGCTCCAACTGGCACACTCTCTGTGTATCGTCGCAGGTGGGCTGCCGTATGGGCTGCGCGTTCTGCGAAACCGCACGCATGGGCCTGCTGCGCAACCTACCGGCCGCCGAGATCGTCAGCCAGTTTCTCGTCGCTCGCGAGGTGATGGCGGAGCGCGGTCTTACGCCGTTAAAGCCCTACCGCTATTTCCTCAGCGGCATCCAAAACATCGTCTTCATGGGTATGGGTGAGCCACTCGACAACTTCGAAGAGGTGACCCAGGCGATTCGGGTCCTCACCGAGCCCAACGGCATCGCCTTTCCGTACACGCAGATCACCCTCTCCACGGTCGGTCGCATCGACGGCCTGCGTCGACTTGCGGAGCTGAACTGGCCCAACCTGCGGCTGGCGATTTCGCTCAACGCGCCGAGCGACGAGCTGCGCAGCCAGCTCATGCCGATCAACAAACGCATGCCGCTGGCGGAGCTGCACCGTGCTCTCATGGCATACCCGCTGGCGCGCCGCGGGCTGTTCCTGATCGAGTACGTGCTGATCAAGAACGTCAACGACTCGCCCGAACAGGCTCGCGAAACCGCCAAATGGTGCCGCGACCTGCGCTGCGTCGTCAACCTGATCCCGTACAACCCGCAGCGTGACGCCACCTACGAAACGCCCGACGACGCCGCGATCTTTCGCTTTCTGACCGAGCTGAGACGGAACGGCATCTTTGTAAAGCGCCGTCTGACTCATGGACGTGATCTGATGGGTGCGTGCGGCCAGCTGGGAAATTCAGCGCCGCGTAAGGCCTCTCCTTTCCAGAAGGTGGACTGACGGAAAATCGGACAAGCCGTGCGATTGCACACGGGCGCGGGCTAGAGCCAATGCCAGTGAGTTACGACCCGTCGAACTCGGCGGGCACGCTTCGAGACGGCCGCGGAGAAGATGCGGCCTCCTCAGCGTGAGCGGCTATCTTTTTCGGCATGAGAGAGTTTTTCCGCTCACGCTGAGGGGCGCCATCTTTGCCGGCGCCGTCTCGAAGCGTGCGATCTTGGCACGACACCGCTTAACTCACTGGCATTGGGGCTAGAGTTCCGAGGCGTCAGCTGTGGCTTTGCGCCGGCTCAACCGGATCGGCGGGCTTCGCGGGCTTACGGCGCGGGGATTCGGGCGGCTCTTTGCGCCCTTCGAGCAGGTGGAAGATTGCCAGCACCGGCCGGCGGAAGAGAATACGCGGACCCGCGTACCGCATCACGTCTCGAATCTGCTCGCGCGTTGCCGGCTTGTAACAGTGAATTGGACACTTGGCGCAGGTGGGCTTGTCGTCGCCGAATGGGCAGTTGTCCAGCCGCTGCTCCGCATAGGCAAAAAGCGCGGAGCACTCCGGGCACAGGCCGCGGGCAAGGGCGTGGTGATCGCGACAGAAGATCGCGATCATCGCACCGATCGTCTTGCGCTCTCGACGGAATCGCTGACGAGTGATCTGTTTCCGTTCGGGCATCTGTACGGAAGTCATAGCCCAACAGTAGCTGGTACGGCCAGCCGTCTGTATGATCAGGATCAGGAAGCAGCGGCCTCCGGGCCATCGGCAGGCAACGGCTCCCCTCGCAGGTATGCGTCCATGGCCCTGGCAGCGAGACGGCCTTGGCCCATGGCGAGAATCACCGTTGCCGCGCCGGAGACGATGTCGCCGCCGGCAAAGACGCCGGGAATCGAGGTCGCCATGGTCTGTGGGTCGGCGACCACGGTACCCCACTTGGTCGTCTTCAACTCGGGTGTCGTGCGCGGCACCAGCGGATTTGGCTTGTTGCCGATGGCGACGATGACCGTATCGACCTCCATCATGAACTCGGACCCCTTCATCACCACCGGCCGCCGCCGGCCCGACTCATCCGGCTCACCCAACTCCATTCTCACGCACTCCATCCCGACCACGCGGTGACGCTCGTCGCCCAGGACACGCGTCGGATTGGTGAGCAGCTTGAACTTCACGCCTTCCTGCTCGGCATGGTGAACTTCCTCGGCACGCGCTGGCATCTGCTCACGCGCACGGCGGTAGACGATGGTCACATCCCCACCCAACCGCAGCGCCGTGCGCGCCGAATCCATGGCCACGTTGCCGCCGCCGATCACGGCCACACGCTGCCGGCTGATCGGCGGGGTGTCGTACTCGGGAAAGAGGTATGCCTTCATCAAGTTGGCGCGGGTCAGATACTCGTTGGCCGAATAGACGCCGATGAGGTTCTCGCCGGGCATCTCCATGAACGACGGCAGCCCGGCACCCGTGCCGACGAACACGCTCTGGTATCCTTCTTCTCCTAACAGCTCTTGGATGGTGCTGTTACGGCCGACGACGTAGTCCATGACGAACTCGACACCGAGCTTTTTCAGGTAGTCGACTTCGGCGCGCACGATCTCTTTGGGCAAGCGGAACTCCGGGATGCCGTACATGAGTACGCCGCCGGCGTCCTGCAACGCTTCGAAGACGGTCACCTGGTGTCCCTTGAGCACCAGATCGCCGGCCACGGTCAGGCCGGCGGGTCCGGCGCCGACGATGGCCACCCGCTTCCCTGTCTTCGGCGGCAGCTCGGGAATGGTCACGGTGCCCATGTGCCGCTCGTAGTCAGCCGCGAAGCGCTCGAGCCGACCGATGGAGACTGGCTCTTGCTTGATGCCTACAACACACGCGCCTTCGCATTGATCCTCCTGCGGGCATACACGGCCACAGACCGCCGGCAGGGCGTTGTTCTCCTTGATCTTGCGGGCGGCCTCGAGGAACTTGCCTTGCTGAATCAACGTCACGAACGCCGGGATGTCGATATTGACGGGACACGCGGCTATGCACTTCGGGTTCTTGCACAGCAGGCAGCGCATGGCCTCGAGCATGGCGAGCTCTTCGGTGTAGCCGTACGGCACCTCGTCGAAGTTGTTGACGCGGTCTTCCGGCGCCTGCTCCGGCATCTCCTGCCGCGGAATCTTCTTCTTATTCACCGGCTGTGCCATCGCTCTCGCTCAGGACAATCGAACCTGCCGCGCCGGCCGCGGCGTCACTGCTGCGGTCCGCGCCACGGCGTGAATCTCGTCCTCGCCGTACGCGGCCCGGCGGTCCCACAATTCGTCCCAGTCGACCTCATGCGCGTCGAAGAACGGCCCGTCGACGCAAGCGAACTTGGTCTCCTTGCCGACGGTGACGCGACACGCGCCGCACATCCCCGTGCCGTCCAGCATGATCGGGTTCAACGCTACCAGCGTCTTCACACCAAAGGGCTTGGTGATGTTGCCGGCAAGCATCATCATGAACACGCAGCCGACGGCGAACACGCGATCCAGCTGTTCACCGTTCTCCAACTTGCGTTTGATCACGTCCACCGAGTGCCCCTTGGTGCCGTCAGAGCCGTCGATGGTGGTCTGCACCATTTCGTCTGACGTCGCCCGCAACTCGTCGCGGAAGTAATATAGGTAGGAGCTATCAGCTTCGATGACGGTGATCACGCGGTTGCCCGCTTGCTTCATGGCGCGGGCAATGCCGAGGACCGCGCCGATGCCGTAGCAGCCGGCGGCCAACGCCACCGTGCCGTAGTTCTCGACCTCCAGCGGCACGCCGAGCGGGCCGACCAGATGCGCCACTTGGTCACCGGCCTTGAGCAACACGAACTTGCGGGTCGACTGGCCGACCTCCTGAATGACCAGGGTCACGGTGCCGGCCTGCCGGTCCCAATCACACAACGTGAAGGGCACGCGCTCCGATCGTTCGTCGACCATCATGATGACGAACTGCCCGGCGCGAGCTTTCTTAGCGATGGCGGGTGCATGAATCACCGCCTGGTGCACGTTCGGCGCGATCTCGCGTTTCTCAAGAATCTCGAACACGCCTCAACCTCCAACTGCAACCGCCGCCGGCGGCGCGACGGGGAGCTCGACCAGGCCGCGAACCTTTTCTTCCAGCGCATGGCCGCGAAAATGGGTGCGGCGATAGCTCGGATCGGTGGCGGCGACCGGCGTCTCGGCACGTCTGATTCGCAAACCCGCCTTCCCCACACCGAGTTCCTTCTTGATCGCTGCCGCGGACTCGTAGTCGAATCCTTTCGCGCCCATGGCACGAGCCAACTCGCTGATGATTTGCCAATCGGGTTTGGCCTCGCCGGGCCCGTCGCAGGCCTTGCGAACTGGCCGCATCAGGCCGCGGCCGTCGACCCAGGTTCCCGCCACCTCGGCCAGCACCGTCGCCGGCAGCGACACATCGACCCGTTCCGTGGCCGTCGTGGGATAGCAGTCCTGCACGATGAGCAGATCGAGAGACGCGAGCCGGGCAGGGTCGATAAAGTTCCCGGTCAGCACCGCAGCTTTCACGCTGTCGGAAAGCCCGTTGCTCGATACTCCGCGCTCGTCGGGCCGGATCTCGATGTAGTGCGGCGAACACATCACTTCCCGTGTGAACTTCTCGAACGCGTAGCGGTCTTCGAGCGTGCTAGTGGCGTCGCACACCAGCGCGAAGCCGTCACCGACGAACCGTTTCAGCCGCTCCGCCGCTTGCGCCAACGCCTCGGGCCAATGCACCGCGCGCAGGACTTTGTTGATTCGAACTTGTGGCGTCTTCAGCCGGCTGACCCCGTTCAGGAACTCAGGGATGGCGAAGCGGCCCAGGACGCACAGCGGCACACGCGTATTGATGGCGCGGGTCATGACCGCACGCCGTTGCGCCGAGGCGTGGACGGTAATGGCGCAGCCAGCGTCGCACAGCGTGCACGTCGTCGCTGTGAACCGCTTCGCCGCGCCGTACCATTTGGCGTAACGGTCGGAGAGGCTGCCGGTCGGGCAGACATCGACACACGACCCGCAAAAACGGCACCCGGCTTCGGTGAGCGAGCGGCCGAAGGCCTCGCCGATATGGGTCTCGCTGCCGCGGCCGATGAAATCGATGGTGCTCCGCCCCTGATGCGCTTTGCAAATGCGCACGCAACGCCCGCACAGAATACACAAGTTCAGGTCGCGATCGATGAACGGGTCCGAGCGTTCGAGCTGGAAGCCGCGGTAGATCGGCGGCACGGGCAGGTCGGTCAGTTGCAGCTCGTCGGCCAGGACGCGCACCTCGCACGCTTCCTTGTTGTTGCAGGTGTGGCAGCCGGTCGTGCGCCCGGCTTTGGCGGCTTTGGGCCGGTACTTCTCGCAGAGATCCTGTTTCTCACACACCAAGCAGGCGCTGGGGTGTTCCAGAAGCATCAGTTCGAGGATGCGGCGGCGCAGATCTTTCAGTTGTGCCGTGTCGGTGCGTACGACCATCCCCTCGGCCGCCGGCGTCGCGCAGGAGGCAGGAAAGCCGCGCATGCCGTCGACTTCCACGACGCACATGCGGCAGGCGCCGAAGGCCGGCAGGCTCGGGTGCGTGCACAGGTGTGGAATGTAGATCCGGTGCCGCAGCGCACACTGCAGTAGGGACTCACCGCCGCGCGCCTTGACCGTTTTTCCGTCGATGGACAGTTGCACTACTGCGCCTCCTGCGAGTGCTCGGCCGCCGCCCCGGCTTTGCGTTTCTGCTGGATCTCTTCGTACCGCGTCAGCTCACCGCTGACCCGGTATACCGCCGCATAGGTCGGCGGACACACACTCAGGCACGAGCCGCACTGCGAACACAGATCCTCGTTGATCACGTGCGCCTCGCCCCGTTTGCCCGTAATCGCTTCGGCGGGACAAACCTTGAGGCAGGCCGTACACCCCGGGCAGCGCTCCTCATCGATGCGATGCTGGACCAACGGGCGGCAGACGAAAGCGGCGCACTGCTTCTTCTCGACGTGGTCCTGATATTCCTGGCGAAAGTAGCGTAGCGTCGTCAGGACAGGATTGGGCGCGGTCTGGCCCAGGCCACACAGCGAGCCACGCGCGACCGTCACTGCCAGGTCTTCGAGGCGCTGGATATCCTCTGGTTTCCCCTGGCCGTCGGCGATGCGCTCGAGGAGGTAGAGCATGGCGCGCGTTCCCACCCGGCACGGCGGGCACTTGCCGCACGATTCGTTCTGCGTGAAGGAGATGAAGTACTTCGCCAGGTCGACCGCACAGGTCTCTTCGTCCAGTACGATCATGCCGCCCGACCCCATGATCGAGCCGGCCTGGGCCAACGATTCATAATCGACCGGCAAATCGAACTTCTCGGCCGCGATGCAGCCGCCCGATGGTCCGCCGGTTTGCACGGCCTTGATGGGCTTGCCGTCCGAGCCGCCACCGCCGATCTCTTCGACGATCTGCCGCAGCGTGGTGCCCAGCGGCACCTCGATGAGGCCGGTCCGTTTGACCTTGCCGGCGAGGGCGAAGGTTCTGGTGCCCTTGCTCGCCTCAGTGCCGTACTGGGCGTACCATTCGGGACCGTGGCGCAGGATGAGCCGCAGATTGGCCAGGGTCTCGACGTTTTGAATGATGGTGGGCTTACCCCACAAGCCGCTGACCGCGGGGAACGGCGGCCGTGGTTGCGGCATGCCGCGGCGGCCTTCGATCGACGCGATCAGCGCCGTTTCCTCGCCACAGACAAATGCGCCGGCTCCCTTCTTGATCTGCAGGTCGAACGAAAAATCGGAACCCTGAATGTTCTGACCCAGCACACCCAAGTCGCGCATCTGTCCGATCGCGACCTTCAGGCGGGCGATGGCAAGCGGATACTCGGCGCGGCAATAGACGTACCCCTTGCTGGCGCCGAGGGCGAAGGCGGCGATCAACATGCCTTCGAGAATGGCGTGCGGATCACCTTCGATCAGCGAGCGGTTCATGAAGGCGCCCGGATCGCCCTCGTCGGCGTTGCAGATCAGATAGCGTTGATCCGCAGGCGTCCCGCGGCAGACGTCCCACTTACGCCAGGTCGGAAAGCCGGCACCACCACGTCCACGCAAGCCGGCGCGTTTGACCGCCTCGACGACTTGATCCGCACCGATCTCCAGCGCCCGCAAGAAACCGCGATATCCATCGCGAGCCAGGTAATGATCGATGCTCTCGGGATCGATGATACCGCAGTTGGCCAGTATGCGGCGCACCTGGCCACGCATCATGGGGTGATCGGCAAACGCACCGACGCCATTCACACTCCCCGGCGTGATGGCGCCCAAGGCCCACTCACTGCACGGATCGTCACCGAGGACATGGCGCTGCAGGATCTCCACCACCTCGCGTGGTCCCACCTTTCCAAAACAGACGCGTGGTGCATCGGGCTTGTGCACAATCATCAACGGCTCGAGCGAGCACGGACCGAGGCAGCCTGTTTCAACTACGTGCGCTTCCAGCTTCTGCGCCTGAATCTCGGCGCGCAGGCGCTCGAGCGTCTCACCCGCCCCCGCGGCCCGGCCGCAGGTTGCGGCGCCGACGAAAAAGATCGGAACCCGACTCGTTTCCAGCACCTGCCAGCGTTCTTCGGCAGCAGCGTAGGCTTGTTGCAGGGACATCATGCGTCTTTTGCGCTCGGGCCGTGGCCGTCCGGCCCGCGGCCGCTCGGCTTGTAGCCGAGCTTGGAGAGCAAGCCGGTGACCATCTTAGGCTTCATGCCGGCACGGACCTGGCCGTCCACGAGGACGACCGGTGCCAAGGCGCAGCAGCCAACGCATGCGACGCGTTCCAAGCCGAACTTGTGGTCGGCAGTCATCCCACCCGCTTTGATGCTCAATCGTTCCTCGAAGTCGAATAGGATCTGATGACTACCGCGCACGTGGCAGGCCGTTCCCTGGCACACATGGATCGTGTGTTCGGCCGGCGGTTCGAATCGGAACTGGGTATAGAAGCTGGCGACACCGTAGATCTCATTCTCCGAGATGCCGCTCGCCCGTGCCAGCATCCCAACCGCTTCTTCGCACAAATAGCCGTCACGCTCTTGAATGTCCTGAAGGATCGGAATCAGGTTCTCGACGCCCGTCCCGTTGGGACCCGTCCCGCTGGGACCTGGCCCGCTGGGCTCAGGCCGGTGACTGGCAAGGATTTCCGCCAGAGAGGAGGCTGCTTCGGTCATGCTCATGAATCTCGTCCCGTTCTCTCCCAAACCGAGCTATAACGCAACGCGTAAAAGACCCAATTGCCGCCGCCGAATCGCAAAAAATACGCCACGGCAGAATCCGCTTTCAGTGAAGACATCGACACACGTCGTTCTCATTTGCGGGAATGACGGCGTCGTTCGGAAGCAGACATTCCCAGATCTCGTACTACGGTGCGTACGAAAAAAAACGATCGAACGCAAGGAATTAGTCGTGACCCTGGACTGGCAGCCAGAACGGCTTGCCTATTATCGAACCGGCGTTTTGCCGCCGGCTACTGCACGAGCCGGATGGTCCAGAAATCGTCGGACAGGTTTTCCTCGCTGAGGTAGGCATAGGGGAGCGTGAAGTACCCCTTCATTCCCCAGCCCTTGCCCCAGGAGTTGCGCACCATGAACGACTGACTGGCATCATCATAGCCGACAGCCATCACGGCGTGCCCACCCAAGGCGCGATCGCCGGGACGCGGCATCGCCGCGTGACCCGTCCGAGCTACCTGTGGGCTCTCGAAGCTCTCGTACACCGTGAAGCCAAAAACAAACGCGTAGCCCGACGCCAGGCAGCCCTTCATCTGGCTCAAGCTCCTCACCAGGCGCTGATAAGAGACCGCCGTGTGGTGGCTGGCCTCGTGATAGCACCCCGGCGTGGGCTTGTCGCGGAACCTGGCAAGGTCGTAGGCCCACATCTTCTCCGGACAGGCACCCTGTTTGGCCACGGTCTTGATCCCGTCACGGATCATCGCGCCGCTGTCAGAAGCGACCGTCCCCTCCATCGCCCGTTCGTTGTAGTAGATGAAAAGCCGTGATGGGGTGAAGTCGGTCATCTTCTGCTTCATCCGATCGAACTGGATGGCGGCACCGACAGCGTTGGCCGTGCAGCTGCCGAGCTGGCCTTGATCGTAAACCGGCGGGCAGTGCTTCCGCAGATCCGCTTTCGACGGAAGTTTCTTCAGCATCACCAGTGGTGCGGCATACAGATGGTCACGGTGATCCGGAAGGTCTGGAGTCCAGCCATAGCGTTTGATCCGGCGCGGCATCATGCGAGCCTCCTTTTCGCGAGTGTTTCCATCAACCATGAAGTAGCGTGCTATCCTGAATCTATTCGCAATGTCAATCACGTCTGAATGCACAGCCGCGACTGCCGCTGCGAGGCGACGGTCCCACCCGAACTACGACACGGGTGCGGGGTTGACCCGTATGCGTTAACCTAACCTGCGAGTCTGCCTGTTTGAACGGAACAATATCCTGTACGCCGAAGGCGTTTCGCACCATAGCCCAGGGTTGCCGCGTTTTTTCAGCGGCTACCCTGGGCGACGGGAGTGCGTACTCGCAGTCGCCTCCGCCCGGGGTAGCCAAGAGAAGGCAACCCCGGGCTACGATGCACAACACCTTCGGTGTAAGAACCGCTGCAGGCTATTCATTCCAGGTGCATAGGTCAACGCATACGGGGTTGACCAGTCGGCCCGAAGGCCTTAGGATCGCCGCCTGTCATGAAGCGCTGGTTCGCGTTGTCCGCTATTGGCCGAGATCGGCCGGGGATCGTCGCCGATCTCGCCGAGTTGATCTACGATTGCGACTGCAATCTGGAAGACTCGAGCATGACCATTCTCGGCAGCGAGTTTGCGGTGCTGTTGCTGCTGACCGGCGAGGGTGAGGACATCGAGCGCCGGCTGTCTTCGGCGTGTAAGCGTCTGGAGTGGGAGAAACGCCTCACCGTTTTCTTCCGGCCGCTCGAAGGCGAGCCGGTACCATACGGCATTTCCCATCACGCCCGGCCGTTCGAGCTGCAAGCTGTGGGCGTAGACAAGGCCGGGATTGTCGCGCGAGTCACACGCTGCCTGTCAAACCGCCAGATCAACGTCACCCAGATGTCGACCGTGTCGCGACCGGAACCCGGCAGGGGCACACCGATTTACAGCATGAAGATCCGCATGGATGTCCCGGAGGGCGTGGACCAGGACGCCCTGCGCCGCGAACTCGACGGTATCGCACAGTCGTTGCACATCGACTTGACGCTGCGAGCGGTAGACGCGTGATCATTCGGGTACGGCGGCCGTCTGCGTCGTTCAACCACGCGGCGGAGCAGGGGTTTTTCGCCAGCCCGCCCCTGGTGAAGTCGAGGTCTAAATCAACGTGCGTTCGCTTGCACGGAATGCTATCGTGCTGGCCGGAGGAGACAGAATGTTTGGTATAGGCGTGCCCGAGCTGGTCGTCATCTTGGTCATTGCCCTGGTCATCTTTGGACCGGGCAAGCTCCCAGAGATCGGCAGCGCCCTGGGCAAAGGTATCCGTGATTTCAAGAAAGCCTTCGAAGGGGCCGAGGACGAAATCAAGAAGGTGGACACCAAGACCGACGGCCCCGAAAAGTCGTAAGCACCTGCGACCTCCGAACTCGGTACTCGGGACCGTTCACGCGGCCTCATTTTTCACCCCAGGAATCGGTGCGCCAGCGCCAGCAGGACGCCGATCAGGCCTCCGACGACCGCGCCGTTGAGGCGGATGAACTGCAGATCGGCGCCGACGCGTTCTTCGATCTGCGCCACCAGCGTGGTGGTTTCGAGGGCTTCGAGGTTCTCCCGCACCGTCAGGCCGATCTGGTTGTGATGCCGGCGCAGCAGATCGTTGGCCGTCGTCCTCACCCAGTTGTCGAAGGCCGCGCGGCGCTCGGGTTCCTTGAGCACATCGAGGATACCGGCACGCAGCTCGCGATCGACGAGTCGAGCCAAGTAACCGTCCGGCTGGCCGAGGTCTTGCTCCAATTGGTTGCGGAGTTGGGTGAGCAGGTCCAACACCAACGGCGAGGCCTCGATGCTTTCGATGACCGCGGCACGGAGCTGTTGCGCATGCTCGATGGCACGCGGGTCACCGCCGGCCAGTCGCTCGGCATATTGCTGCACCGCCCCGAACACATACTGGCGCAGCGGATGCTGCGGATCGGCTACCGCGCTGCGCAGCTCCGAGGAGGCATAGTCGCAGGCAGCCTCGACGATCGTGCGTTGAACGATCTTCCGGCGTAGGACGAGCGGCACCAGCCGCTTGCCTTCGTTGTGCAGGTAGCGGGCTGAGCGGTCGATCCAGGCATACAGGTTTTCGGCCGTGCTCGGACGCCGCGCGAGATTCGCCAGGGAGAGGGCGACGCTGTCGAATGCCGCACCGGCGCTTGGACTCGAGGCGACACGAGCAAGCCAGCGTCCGGCCGCGGCGTTGATCGGCAGCTCCCGCAGTTGGCGCTGGATCGTGCGGTCCGCAAATTCAACGACCTCTGGCGCTGTCAGCAGCCGCGCCAGCCCGCGCAGCACATCGCGCACCGGGGCGCCTAGCCGTTCGACATGTGCCGGGTCTCGCAGCCAATCCGCGACGAACTCGCTGGGCGTAATGCGCGCGAGCCGGGCGCCGATCACCTCCGGCGAGAGCCACTCTTTCTCGACCATCGAGGCGATGCTTTCGATGATCTTGGCGCGGCGCGCCGGGATGATCGCGGTGTGTGGGATCGGCAGGCCGAGGGGATGACGGAACAGCGCCGTCACCGCGAACCAATCGGCCAGCCCGCCTACCACCGCGGCTTCGAACCCAGCGGCGCCGAGTTGAAGCCAGACGTTCCCAACCAGATGACCCGCTGTTAGCGCCAGCCGACAGGCAACCGCACCGGTGACCGCCGCCAGGAGGGACACGGTACCGACGTGATTGCGGCGCCGGGCGGTCGGCGAGCGGCGAAGACGCAAAGGTTCAAGAGGCAAACGCGTCACTCGTCGCGCTCGAGGCCGAACTCGGGCCACTGGCCCCGCACGTACGTCTGGCAATTGCCCCAGCCGATACCACCGCCCACGGGATCTACGGCCCGGATCATACAGTCTCTGAACTGATGGATTCGGGTCACGGTGGCTGGGTCGGCACAGTTGGAAAAGTACTCACCGCCAACCTCCAGATCGCCACGCCAGCTGCCGTGGTACTGACCATCGAAGCCAAAGTAGAGCCCGGTGCCGAGGTGAAACCCGGTGTCGCTGATCGGCGCCACGTCGACCGGACGCACCGAACCGTCGGCCATGGTGAATACAAACTTCCCACCGAGAAAGCGTTTGTTGGCAGGATCGAAACGGATTTCCGGACGGAGCGAGGTGATCAGCTCGCGGTTGCCATTAGGACTTTCGAATCCACCCTGGAACTTCTCGTGCGTGAAGCCCGGCACGCCGTACTGCAGAAAATAATGGTGCATCGCGTACCGCGATCCGTCTGGGCGTTCGAAGAACACCGGGTTCCAGATCGCCAGCACCGACACCGACCCGGTGAAGTCCGGCTCGAGGTCGGCCAACGGCGCGCCCACCTCCTGCCGCACGCCCCAGGAGTGATCGCGCGTACAGACCCACTTGTCCGGCGTGAGGGCGTGTCGCTTTCCAGAAACCTCCACCCATCCTGACGCCGTCCCGGTCTGGTGGTAACGGATCTGGTTCGCCTGGTGCCGAACGCCGTGCAGATCGCGCCGATCCTCGCGCTCTTCCAGGACGGGCGGCACGGTTCCCTCGAACCGCACCTCGAACGCAATCGGCTGGATCTGGTTTGCTTCGAGCCCCACACGCATGGAGCGTAGCGGCTCGACGATTTGATAGTGGATCGGCCCAATGGAGATCGTTTCCGGGTCCTGGGCGAGGGAACGACTGGCACGCACGGTCCACTGCTCCACACCGCGCGAGACGCCCGCATATGCATCCATCACATTCCGATTCGTGTACTTGCCGAAGCCAAAGCCCACCTGCAGCGAACCATCACGCGCGCCGGCCATGCCGCAGACTTTCTCCGTCCACGCGTGGTCGCTTTGGGAAACGGTCGCGAAGGTGTCAACGATCTGATGGTTGAAACCTTCATCCGAAGGCAGAAGCGGTCCGATGGTTCCCGACATCGTCATCTCTCCGTTATCTGGGTCGCGGTTGCTGACCTGAAGCTCGGCCGCCGCTCATCATTTGCGACGCAGCCACTCGGTGCCTTACCACGACCTCCCCGGAAGGACGACCCCGTCCGATCGAGCGCGATGGGTCGCTTCGCAGCGTACGGACGGCTCCACCCATCACGCGGTCACATGATATTCGTCATGCTAATTCTGCCTGCGCGCAGGTAAAAACCGGAGCGGAAGGGACGCAGCATTTGCCATCCACTGCTCGGCCACAGCCACGCGCAGAGCTGACGCGGGCGGAGATCTTGCGTGCGGCAGAATCCGTTTTCGCTGAAAGCGGCTTCGCGGCGGCGCGGCTGGAAGATGTGGCGCAGCGCGTCGGCATCCGCCGCGCCTCGATCGTCTACTACTTCCGCGACAAGCGCGAACTGTACGAGGCCGTTCTCGCCAACCTGTTCGGTGACCTCTTGGCACGATATGAAGCCATCCTCGCAACTGCGGCTCCAGCTCCGGAGCGTGTCGAGTCGGTGGTGGATGCATGGGTCACCTACGTCAGTGAACGGCCCACGGTGGCACGCATACTGTTGCGGGAAGCGGCGGAGCCCTCCCCCTCCCGCATCGCCGCGCGGCACATTGCGCCGCTGGTCGCCGCCGTCAGCAACGCCATTCAAGACGGTCAGCAACGCGGGCTGTTCGCTCCCATCGATCCGATTCATTTCATCTTCACCGTGGTGGGCGCCACGGTCTTCTTCGTTGCAGCGACACCGCGGCTCGCGCCGGATTGGCCGTTCAACCCGTTGAGTGCCAAGCAACTTAAGACCTACCGCGGCGAGGTGCTCAACATCGCGCGCCGGTTACTCGGGACCGAACCGACGGCTGCGCTGACCGCGCGCCGCGCTAAGCGAAAGACCAGGTGAGTGCGATGCCGATCCAGCTTGATGTGCGAACTGAGATTGATCCGAGGAGGACCGTATGGAATTGACGCGCCGCAACTTTCTCCGTTCTGCGGGAGCCGCCACACTGCTGCTGTCGCTCGATCGGCTGGCGCCGGCTCAAGGTCCAACCGGCTCGGCCCCACAGATCGGTGCTCCACTCCCGGACTACCGGACGTGGGAAGATGTCTACCGCGGCAAATGGGTGTGGGACAAGGTCGTGCGCAGCTCGCATTTCGTGAACTGCTGGTACCAGGCCCACTGCTGCTGGGACGTCTACGTGAAGGACGGCGTAGTCTGGCGCGAAGAGCAGGCAGCGGATTATCCTACGGTGCGTGCGGATACGCCGGACTTCAACCCGCGCGGCTGCCAGAAAGGCGCCTGCTACAGCCAGCGCATGTATGATCCGACACGCGTCAAGTACCCCCTCAAACGTGTTGGTGAGCGCGGCTCCGGCAAGTGGGAACGGATCTCGTGGGAGCAGGCACTCAACGAGATCGCCGACCTGATGATCGACACCATCACCAAGGAAGGCACCGATCGCATCATCTGGTCGCTCGGGCCACTCTACACCTTCGGTCCCATGAGCGCTGGGCAGATGCGGTTGCTGCTGCAACTCGACAGCTCGCAGCTCGACATGAACATGGAAATCGGCGACGGGCACCAGGGGGCCGCGCAGACGTTCGGTAAAATGATCGCGGAACGATCGCTGGACGACTACTTCTCTTCGGACGTCATTCTCGTCTGGGGCTGCAACCCGCTGTACACACAGATTCCGAACGCCCACTTCTGGACGGAAGCGCGGTACAAGGGCGCGCATATCGTCACCATCTCCCCCGACTACAACGCCTCGGCGATCCATGCCGACGAATGGATCACGCTCA
This sequence comes from Binatia bacterium, assembly GCA_044450645.1. Lineage (GTDB taxonomy): Bacteria > Desulfobacterota > Binatia > HRBIN30 > HRBIN30 > JAGDMS01. The sequence continues at coordinate 83,951 of JBIOJG010000013.1, read as the reverse complement.
AGCCCGGCAGTGATGCAGCCTTCGCGCTGTCGCTGGCGCAAGTGATCGTCAGTGAAAAGCTGCACGACGACGCCTTCCTGCGCGAGCAGACCGACATGCCGTTCCTGGTACGCACCGATAGCGGACGCTTCCTGCGCCAGAGCGACATGGTGAAGGACGGCTCGGTGGACGTGTTGTACGTCTACGATCAGCAGGCCAAAACCATCATCGAGCCGCCGCGTGACACATTGTCACTCGGCGCGATCGTGCCGGCGCTGGACGGCACCTACGACGCCAAGACCCTCAGCGGCCCCGTCAAGGTGCGCCCGGTCTTCGCCCTGTTGCGTGAGCTACTCGAGCGCGAGTACAAGCCGGAGCACACGACGCACGCCACCGGCGTTCCCGCGACGATCGTTCGCGGCCTGGCGCGCCGTATCGGCAAGGCGAAGGCCGTCTCGAACGTCACCTCGAGCAACATCAGCAAATATTACCACGGCAACCTGATGGAGCGCGCTCAGATCCTGGTGTTCGCACTGTGCGGGCACATGGGCAAGAAGGGCAGCGGGTTCAGCGCCTTCCCATTCTTGTCGCAGGACGGCACCGAGACCTTCGCCATGCTCAGGCAGCCTGGCGAGGAAGGCCAACGGCAGGTCGCGACGCAGATGATGGCGCTACTGAAGCAGATCAAGCAGCCCGGAATGTCCGATGAAATGACCCGCTACAATCTCGAGAACCTGCAGTTCCGCCAAGGCCTGTGGGTCTCGGCCGTGATGTTCTGGAACATCCATGGCGGGCTGCTGGAAGTCAGCGGTCGCTCCAAGGAGTGGGACCCGTATCTGAAGCGGCCGCTGGCCGCGTATCTCAAGGAAGCGCTCGACAAGGAGTATCAGTACGTGTGGCCAAAGCCCGGCAATGATCCCCGCATCATCTTCGAGCTGGGCGGCAACATCCTGCGCCGCCTACGCGGGTATCCGTTCGTCATGAAGACGCTCTATCCGAAGCTCAAGGCGTACGTGACCATCGATTGGCGCATGACGTCGACCGCGCTGTTCTCCGACTACGTGCTGCCGGCGGCCGGATGGTACGAGCGCACCGACCATAAATGGGTCACCCCGCTGATGCCGTACCTGCACGTGGGAACCAAAGTGACGAGCTACCAGGAAGCCAAGTCGGACTGGGAGATCTGCGCGCGGCTTGCGAAAGCCATTCAAGAGCGTGCGCGCAGCCGCGGAGTGTCCACGTTCAAGGATCGCCAGGGCAATGAGCGAACGTTGCAGAACGTGTACGACGAGTTCACGCTCAATGGCACCTACACCGAGCTCGATGACGACAAAGTCGCCGGCGATCTGGTGCGCATGGCGAGCAACGTCGAGGTCGAATGGCCGGAGCTGAAGAAGAAAGGCTACGCGCGCTTCACGGCAATGGGACACGACGGGGTGTCGTTCGGCAATGCCTGCGAAATCAAGCCGAACGACAGCGTTTCGCCATTTCAGTTTCACGTGCAGAAGAAGGAGCCGTACCCGACATTGACGCGGCGGATCCAGTTCTACATCGACCACCCGTTTTTCCTGGAGTTGGGCGAGGCGCTGCCCGTGCACAAGGATTCGCCAAAGGCGGGCGGCAATCATCCACTGCAGCTCACCGGCGGCCACACGCGCTGGTCGATTCACTCCGCGTGGCGCGATGACGCCCGGATGCTGCGCCTGCAACGCGGCAGGCCGGTCGTGTACATCAGCGCCGTCGACGCCCAGACCCGCGGCATCGCGGATGGGGAACTGGTGGAGGTGCGCAACGATATCGACAGCTTCCGCATTCATGCGAAAGTTTCTCCGTCGATCCGCCCGGGGCAAGTGATCATCTATCATGCCTGGGAGAACTACCAGTTCGCCGGCGGCAAGGGATTCCAGAATCTGATTCCGACCCCCATCAATCCGATCGACCTCGCCGGCGGCGAAGGGCACATCCGTCCGTTCCTGATCCATCTCCAGCCGTGTCAGACCGATCGCGACACGCGCGTCGAGATCGCACGCGTCTCCGCCTAGGCCGCGGGAACGGTAAGCACATGGATGTGCGGATGAACGCTGCCCCGACCGGAGCCTGCGCCGGGCTGACGGTCCTCGATTTCTCGACGATCATCTCCGGCCCGATGTGCACTATGATTCTCGGCGATTTGGGTGCGGATGTGATCAAGGTCGAACCGCCACGCGGCGACAGCACGCGCCTGATGGGACCGCCGTTCAAGGGCGAGCTGAGTGCGATCTTCACGCAGTTCAACCGCAACAAGCGCAGCATCGTCATCGATCTGAAGCGTGCCGAGGGCGTGGCAGTGGCGCAGCGGCTGGCGGAAGGCGCGGACGTGGTCGTGCAAAACTTCCGCCCCGGCGTGGCGGAGCGCCTCGGAATCGACTACGCCACCCTGGCGTCGCGCAACCCGCGTCTGATCTATCTGGCCATCAGTGGATTCGGACCGGATGGGCCGTACGCGCAATTTCCCGCCTATGACACGGTGATTCAGGGACTGACGGGGCACATGCCGATTCAGGGTGCCGGGCAGGCGCCGCAGCTGATCCGCAGCCTGGTTGCCGACAAAGCCAGTGCGCTGACCGGCGTCTATGCCGTGCTGGCGGCGTTGCTTGTGCGTCAACGCGGCAACGGTCGCGGCCAGATGATCGACGTCGCCATGCTCGACGCCTTCGCCGCCTTCATTCTGCCCGATGCGCTGCTGCAGGAGACCTTTCTGCCGAGCGACCAATGGCAGGGCCTCCCCGATCTCTCCATGGTGCACCGCACGTGGGAAACCGCCGACGGCCACGTCGTCATCATGATCGTCGAGGACTGGCAGTTTCAGGCGCTGTGCCGCATGTTGGAACGCGAGGATCTGATCGGCCACGAGCGTTACGCATCGCTGCTCATGCGCATCGTGAACATGCACGACCTGTACGCGCTGCTCGAAACGGAGATCCGCAAATGGCCCACGGCGGTGCTGGTCGAGCGCGCGCGCCAAACGGGCACGCCACTTACCGCGGCCAACACGCTGCGGGATTTCCTCACCGACCCGCAGGTCGCCGCCAACCGCACCGTATTCGAGGCCGAGCATCCGACCGCCGGACGGATCCGCTACTTGCGCAACCCCGTGCGCGCGCCCGGCATGTCCCCGTCGCTGCGCCACCACCCCCCGCGCCTCGGTGAGCACACCGGCGAGGTGCTGCGCGCCGTCGGCTACGACGAATCCGATATCGCCATCCTTTTCCGCGCCGGCGCCGTGCGCTGACTGCCGTGCCGGATTGACAGCACGGCTGTTGCGTAGTACGGAGTTCCACTACGTATTATGGCAGCGCCCGATACGAGCAAGAATACCCACACGGTCGGCATGAACGCCCGCCTGAAGATGAAGGATCTCGAGCAGGCTACCGGTGTCGGGCGCGAAGCCATCCGCTTCTACATCCGCGCCGGACTCTTGCCGGAACCCCAGCGCCTGGGACGCAACGTCGCGTTGTATGACGTGGCGTTCGTGGATCGCATTCGGCTCATCAAAGAGTTGCAGCAGAAACGCTTTTTGCCGCTGCGCGTGATCAAAGCCATCGTCGATGGCGACCAGGCCCTCGCTCCCGCCGAGGTGCAAACACTGCTCGACGTCGACCGCCATCTGCTTCGCGTCGCCGGCATCGATCGCGACCGGCCACCGGTGAAGCTGACCGACGTGGCACACCGCACCGGCGTACCGCAGGCCGAGATCCGGAAGCTGGCCGCGGTTGGCGCCATCCAAATCATCTCGCGCCAGGGCGAACGCTGGCTCGACGACGCCAGCGTTCGCATCGTCGAGCTGCTGGAAAAGCTGCGGGCCGCCGGCCTCACGGAGGCGTTCGGCTTTGGGGCCGAGAATCTACGTCTCTACGTCGACATGGTACGCTGGTTGGCGCGTGAGGAGTTGCGGGTGTTCACCGGCGGCGTGACCGGCAAGACCTCTGCACAGCAGGTGACGGCGATGGCCGAGGCTGCCATCGAGATCCTGAACCAAGTGATCGGTGTGCTGCGCACCAGCGTGCTCCTGCGTTCCATCGCGCAGGGAGAGGTGCCACCGGTTTCGCACAAGCCGGCACCAAGGAACGCGCGGCCGATGCACAGCGGAAGGCACGCGTGAGCCGCGCGTAATCATGAGTCGGGAAGAGGTACATATGGAACTGACACGTCGGACGTTTCTCGTCGCTACGGGAGCCACCGGGCTGCTGCTGTCGCTGGACCGACTCGGGTTCGCAGAGATCGGGCCGAGTGCCTCAGGATTCGCAGCGGCGCCGCCGATCCCGGACTACCGCACCTGGGAAGACGTCTTCCGCAAGCAGTGGACGTGGGATCGGGTGGTGCACTGCACGCACAACCGCGCCAACTGCATGTCCGCCTGCGCCTGGAACGTCTACGTCAAAGACGGCATGGTCTGGCGCGAGGAGCAGGCACACGCCTACGACGAGGGCGGGCGCGGCGGGGCGCCGGACTTCTTTCCACGCGGCTGCCAGAAAGGCGCCTGCTATAGTAAGCTGATGGTCTCACCCCAGCGCCTGCGTTACCCGCTCGAACGCGTCGGCGAGCGCGGCAGCAGCAAATGGAAACGCATCCGCTGGGACGAAGCGCTCGACAAGGTCGCCGACGGCATCATCGCGGCGGCCACGGCGCACGGCACGGAGACGGTGGTGGCGACGCCGGGACCGAACTTCGACCACGGCCCGGATTCCGCCGCCGAGTTCCGCTTCACGCGCGTCCTCGGGGCCACCAGCCTCGACACGTTTTCCGGCATCGGCGACATGGGCGTCGGCATGATCCAGACCTACGGGATGTTCATGAACGACGGCACCAGCGACGACTTCTTCAACTCCGACTACATCGTCCTGTGGTCCGCCAACCCGCTGTACACGCGCATCCCGGACGTGCACTTCTTGACCGAGGCACGCTACCGCGGCGCACATCTCGTCGTCATTGCACCTGACTACAATGCCACCGCCACGCATGCGGATTTGTGGCTCAACCCGAAAACGCAGTCCGACCCGGCGCTGGCACTGGCCATGGCGCAGGTAATCATCACCGAAAAGCTATGCAAGGAAGACTACATCAAAGAGCAGACCGATCTGCCGTTCCTAGTGCGCACCGACACCGGTCGGTTCTTGCGTGAAAGCGACCTCGTCAAAGGCGGCCGCACCAACGCCTTTTATTTGTGGGATGAGAAACAAGGGACCGTGGTGTTGGCTCCGGGCAGCCAGGGAATGAAGAAGCCAACGCTGGCCCTCGGTGGCATCGCCCCCGCGCTCGAAGGCCGCCGCCGGGTGAAGCTCGCCGACGGTACCCCGGTCGACGTCGAGCCGCTCCACGAGCGCCTGTGCCGGCAGTTGAACACGAGCTACACGCCGGAGATGGCGCAGAAGACGACCGGGGTGCACGCGGAGGTGATCCGGCGCACGGCGCGCGAGATGGCGGCGGCGAAGGCCGCCCTGATCTACGCCTCGACCGGCGCCTGCAAGCACTATCACAGCGATCTCATGCACCGTTCGTTCGCCCTGCTCATGGCGCTCACCGGCAACCAGGGAAAGCCGGGCGGCGGTCTGCGCCTCGGCGCTTGGTGGGGACTCACCGGCTTCGATGAGCTCGGCTTCGAAGGCGTGTCTACGTGGATGAAGCTTGCCTTGCGCGTCACCGGCCGCCCCGCCGTGCGTGACGTCGAGACCTATATGATCGAGCGCGCCCGCAGCCTCGCCTTCTCGCCGGTCTTGCCGTGGCTCCAGGTGCATGGGGGCTACGCACAAACGATGGGGAACCCCGCGTATAACGACGGCGACAACCCACTCGGGATGGAGGCCGCGATGCAAACCGCCGTCGGGCGCGCCTGGATGCCGATCTATCCGGCACCAGGCAAGTCTCCCAAGGTCTTCGTCGTGAACGCCGACAACCCGCTACGACAGTGGCCGGCACCGCAGATCGCGATCGAACACCTGTGGCCGCGGTTCGATCTGGTCGTCAATATCAACACCCAGATGTCGACGACGGGGATGCACAGCGATGTAGTGCTGCCGGCGGCGGGCTACTACGAGAAGATCGGCATCAAGTACGCCTGGGGGTTTCTGCCCTACCTCGTTCTCAACGACAAGGCGGTCGAGCCGCTGGGCGAATCGCGCAACGAGTGGTGGATCTTCGGCACGCTGGCCCAGCGCATCCAAGAGCGCGCCCGGACGCGCGGCGTGTCGAAGGCCAAGGACGCGTTTGGCAAGGATCTGGATCTGGCACAGGTGTTCGAGGCCTGGAGCAACGGCGGCGCCTTCAATCCCGCCGATCCGCGCACCGGCATGGATTACATCTTCCAGCGCTCGGAGATCTGCGAGGGTACGACCTGGAACGAGGCCATCAAGCGCGGCGTCGTCCCGGTCAAGCGCAACGGACCCTACGGCATGTTCAACAACATGTGCACCGACGTCGATTTCAAGCGCCCGCTATATCCGAACGCCTGGCAGGTGGAGGAGAAGGAGTCGTGGCCCACACTTACCGGACGCCAGCAATTTTACCTCGACCACGACTGGTTCATCTCGGCCGGCGAGGCGCTGCCGGTGCACAAGTCTCCACCCGCCGCGGGCGGGCACTACCCCCTGCGCATGACGGGCGGCCACACGCGCTGGAGCATCCACACGATCTGGCGTAGTGAGGCGACCATGTTGCAGCTGCAACGGGGTGAGCCGGTGCTCTACATCAACAAGGACGACGCGCTCGCCCGCCAGATCTCCGACCATGACCGCGTCCGGATCTTCAACGACGTCGGCGCGTTCGAGTGCGTGGTCAAGGTGGCGCCCTCCGCCCAGCCGGGACAAGTCATGATCTATCACGCCTGGGAGAACTTTCAGTTTGCGCACCACAAGGGACAGCAAGAGCCTATCCCGTCTCCCTGGAAGACGCTGCATCTCGCCGGCGACTACGGGCAACTGCACTACCGCGCTCTGTACGGAGCGCCAAACTTCGGGCCGCGCGGCGTGGCCGTGGAGGTGCAGAAGGTCTGACGCCGGGCGAGCGGCGAATCCGCCTGCTGACAGCCATCGGCTCCCGTCAGACGCGGTGGTCGCCCTCGGCTCCGCGCTCCACGGCGCGCTGCTCGAGACGGGAAGGAAGGTGAGAATGGACGACGTCATCAGCCGCCGCTTGCAACACCTCGAGGATCGCGAGCACATCCGCGAGCTGCAAGCGACCTACTGTTTCCTCGTCGACGACATGCGATTCGACGAACTCGTGGATCAGTGGTTCACCGAGGACGCACGTTGCGACTTTCGAGATGCGAACGGCGCCATCGCTCCGTTCGTCTCCAATGGCCGCGCCGAGATTCGCGCCTTCTTCACGCAGGTCGTGGCCACGTTGCTCCAGGACATGTGTCACACGGTGCACAACGAGCGCATCGTGATCGACGGGGGGGTGGCCAGCGGGACGTGTTACTTCGAGCTGACCGCCAAGCATCCGGCGACTGGTGACGCGGTCGTTGGCGCGGGCCGCTACGTCGATCGCTATCAGCGGGTGGACGGCGCCTGGCGCTGCGCCGAGCGCACCGCGCACATCCTGTATATGGCCCCCTTGGCCGAGGGCTGGGTACGGCGCCCGCTGCTGCGTGCGCTGACCGGAGAGTGAACGACGGAAACCAGCACCATGAGGAGTCTGAGATGTCTGATCTGAACGTGGTACCCCTTCGGCTCGATGATCAGGAAGAGATCGAGGAAGAGGCCGGGCCTCGGTCTCAGGTGATCGAGGTTCCGGAAGGTGCTGACTGGAATGCCGTCGAACAGGCCATGTTGCGCCGGCGGAGTATCCGCAAGTACAAACGCGCGCAGGTACCGGCGCATTTGATCCGGCGGATGCTGGAGGCGGGCCGCTATGCACCGTCGCAGGGGAACTGTCAGCCCTGGAAGTTCGTGGTCGTGCGCGACGCGGAGATGATCCAGGGCATGGAAGATTTCTGCGTTGCGGCGTGCAAGAAGCTGTCGCGCAATCTGGACTACGCCATCTACCCGGCCGGCTCCTTCAAGCATTTCATCACACGCGCCAAAGCGAAGCTGTTCAACCGTCTGCAGCCCAACATGCTGCACCCGGTGCCGATGACCGCCATCACGGCCATCGCCCAGGGGCGGTTCGCCGTCTTCCATCGCGCGCCGACGGTGATCCTGTTGCTCATGGACAAGCGCGGCATCGGGTCACCCGAGATCGACATCGGCATCTGCGGAACCAACATCGTGCTGGCAGCGCAGAGTCTCGGGCTCGGCACGTGCTGGATCGGGTTCTCCAAATTCCTCAGCAGGAGCCGCGAGTGGCGCGCGCGGCTTGGGGTCGAAGCGCCGTACGAACTCTCCGAGGCGATCGCCGTGGGGTATCCGATCGGCGATCCAACGCGCCTGATCGCGCGTGACACGCACGAGATCGCTTGGTTCGAAAGCGGAAAGAAGGATATTCTCTACTAGGCGGAGGTTCTCTATGGCTTTGCTCTCGAAGCAGGAACGACGTCATTTCCCGGACTGGGACGACGCGGCGGAGTGTCTCTTCCATCGTGTCGAGATCAACTTGGAGGCCTGTGACGGGTGCAAGTTGTGCACGATCATCTGCCCCGGTAACGTTCTCGAACTGTACGGTGACAAAGGCGAGAAGAAGGCCCGAGTCAAAGAGAACTTTCGCGGCTGCGCCAGCTGCAACAACTGCCAAGCCATTTGCGAGCACCGGGCCATCGCTGCCACGCATGCCTACGACTTCGTCGGCTTTTACCGCCAGCTCGGACGCGGTGAATTCTCGTTGCCGCGGAAGTTTTGAGCGCGAATCCGTGGCCACACATTGCCGCAACGTGGAGGAGACTCATGGCCTATGACGACTACAGCGGGCTGAAAGTTGCCGTCGATCACGGTGTCGCCTTCGTCACCATCGACCATCCGTCGATCAACCTGCTCGACCTGACGCTGATCGCGGATCTCGATCGCGCCGGCCGCGAGTTGGAAGTAGACCCGTCGGTGAAGGTCGTGGTGCTGCAAAGCGCCAATCCCGATTTCTTCATCGCTCACGCCGACCTGAACCTCATCCAGCAGTTGCCGGCCGAGGTGCCGCCGCGCCAGGAGAAACTCGGCTTGTTCCATGCCATGGTGGATCGCTTCCGCAGCATGCCCAAGGCCACCATCGCCAAGATCGAAGGCCGCTGCCGCGGTGGCGGCAGCGAGTTGGCGTTGTCCTGCGACATGCGCTTCGCCGCCCTGGGCAAGGCGGTGCTCGGCCAACCCGAAGTCGGCGTCGGCATCATCCCCGGCGGCAGCGGTTGCGTGCGGCTGCCGCGGCTGGTCGGGCGCGGCCGAGCGCTCGAAATCATCCTCGGCTGCGGTGATTTTCCCGCCGACATCGCCGAGCGCTACGGTTATGTGAACCGCGCCCTGCCGCCGCAGGATATCACCCGCTTCGTCAACACCCTCGCCTATCGCATCGCGACGTTTCCTGCGGCAGCCATCGCGCTGGCCAAGGAAGCGGTCGCCATGGCCGATGCCGGCATCGAGGACGCACTGGTTCGCGAGGAGCAGATTTTCTTCCGCTCGGCGCAAACCGCCGAGGCGCGCCGCCGCATGGCCGCGTCGATGGCCAACGGCATGCAGACACCGGCCATGGAACAACTCTGCTTCGATGACATTTGGGGAACGCTCGCCGAATTGTGAGCAGGATTCCACGCGATTGGGCGCGGGCACCAGGAGAAAAGGGTGACGATGAGTAGAAGAGTGGCAGGATGCGATCTGGGCAAGGCTTCAGCCAGCTTCGTACTCGCCCGCATCGACGATGACGGAGGCATGGTCGTCGAGGACGTCCAATACGCGCCGCATGACGGGAAGCCGCTCGATCGGTTCGAGCAGTGGTACCGGGAAAAGCATGTGGCGGCCTGCGCGGCGCTCGCAGCGACCGGCGTGTACGCAGCCGAGCTGGGCGCTCCGGTGCTCGTCCTGCCGGAGGACTCGTGCCAGGAGGCGGCGCTGGAGATGGATCGGGCCCTCGAGGATTCGCTGAACCTCGTCAGCGTCGGCGCCCGCGGCTACGGAGTCCTCAGCCGGGCGACACGGCTCTACCAGTACCTCGAGAACGACAAGTGCTCCTCGGGTGCGGGAGAAAACATTCAGAGGATGGCCGGCCGCTTCGGACTCACGATCGAGGAGGCCGACGAGCTGGCGCTGGCGGCGGAAGAGAGTATCCCGATCACGGCGCGCTGTTCCGTATTCGCGAAGAGCGAGATGACGCACTTCGCCAACCAGGGGCAACCGAGAGGGGATCTCTTCAAGGGCTATTTCGCATCGCTGGCCCGCAACGTGCGGGCGCTGCTGGCGCGCAACCAGGTGGACGGGCCCGTGTACTTGGTCGGCGGGCCTTCCCGCATCCGATCCTTCAAGAAGTCGTTCGAAGACTTGCTGGGCTGCGAAGTCCGCATCCCGCCGCACTCGCTTTCCTTCGAAGCGGTCGGAGCGGCTGCGATCGCCGCCGAGCAGTCTCGCGACGGAACCGCGTCACGACTGCCCGAAAACCCCCGCGATGTCGTCCAATCGAGGAAGAAGCGCTTCGCCGTCCTCGATCCCGCCAGCCGGTGGAAAGACAGGGTGACGATCATGACGGAATATCCGGCCGCCTCCGGCATGCTAGCAGCCCGTCGGACTTGGCAGCCCGTAGCGACCCAACGGGGAGCGGTCCCGCCGGACCAACGCCGACCGCAGGTCCTGGGACTCGACCTCGGCTCGACAGGAGCCAAGGCGGTGCTGACGTCGGTGGAGACCGGGCAACCGGTGCTCGACGTGTACGACCGCACGCGGGGTAACCCGGTGGATGCTGCCCGCCGGCTCGTCGGAGCGATCCTGCAACAAACCGTTCCCGATGTCCGCGCCATCGGCGTGACCGGTTCGGGCCGCGAAGCGGTGGCGACGCTGCTGCGCGCCGTCTTTCCGGACACCGACCACATCGTCGTGCTCAACGAGATCGTCGCGCACGCAACGGCGGCGAACCATTGCGACGGCGATCCGGGCGGCGACCTGTCGGTGATCGAGATCGGCGGCCAGGATGCCAAGTACATCCGCATTCAGGGCCGCAGGATCGTCGAGAGCGACATGAACAAGGCGTGCAGCGCCGGCACCGGGTCTTTCCTCGAGGAGCAGGCCGCCTTTTACGACGTCGACGACATCGGCGAGTTCGTCCGGCTCGCCTCCACCGCCACGCGCCCGCCCGACCTCGGCCTGATGTGCACCGTCTACGTCGCCGACGCGGCCTCGGAAGCGTTGAAGGACGGCTTCGAGCTCGCCGACGTGTTCGCCGGCTTTCAGTACTCGATCATCAACAACTACCTCGCACGCGTCATGGGTCAGCGCACGCTGGGCAAGAAGATCTTCTTCCAGGGCAAGCCGGCCTCCAACCCCGCGCTGGCGTGGACGCTAGCCGCCGTGACCGGCCGCGACATTGTCGTACCGCCGAACCCCGGGGCGATGGGTGCCTGGGGCATTGGTCTGTGCGTCGCCGACCAGTTCGGAGCCGACACGCTGCGGGCGGCACCGGCTCTGTCCTTGCAAGGCGTCCTGCGCGCCGAGATCACCGCCCGCTCGACATTCCGTTGCAACGACCCGAAATGCCAGACCCTGTGCCCCATCGAGCGCACCACCATCGCGGTCGCCGGTGATGCCAGGGTCGCGATCTCCGGCGGTGCCTGCCCGAAGTTCGAGGTCTCGACCAAAACGCAACCCAAGCTTGAGAAAGACGCGCCCAACCCCTTCGAGCAGCGCGATACGCTGATCGCGAGCTTCGTTCACGGGCCTGCGGCCAGCGTCCGTTCGGCGGGACCCTTCGAGAGCCTCAGGGTGAGCGGAGATCTTCCAATAGATTCGGGGAGGGGATCCGCTCATGCTGAGGTTCTCGAAGCATGTGGCGGGGTTCTTCGGCAGCCCGTTGGGTCGCTGGGTATTGCCAAGTCCGATACGGTGCTAGCCATTCCACAGACCGGAGCCACGTACGGACACATTCCCTGGTTAGCGACACTCGCCAACCGGCTCGGGTTCTCCGTCAGGCTGCTGCAATCCGACACTTCTTCGCTGGCGCGAGGCGAGCAGTTGTGCAACAGCTTCGACTCCTGCGGGCCGACGAAGATCGCCCACGCCGTCTGCGATACGGACGCCGAGATCCTCTTCTTTCCGAAAATCATGCACGTCGCCGAACCGGACGGCCCCGGCGGGCAGACCTGCGTCACCGAGCAAGCCATTCCCGAAATCATCCAGCAGTCACTGCGGTCCCGAAGCCGCAACGTCACCGTGGTTCGGCCACGGCTCTCCTTCGCACGCGGATTGCGCGACGCGGAACTGGTCGAGAGTTTGCGGGCAGTGGCCAGCGTGCTGGGGATCGACCCTGCCGCCATTCCGGGCGCCGTCGAAGAAGCGGCGCGGGCTCAGGAGCGATACCAAACCTCGCTGATGCAGATCGGGCAGGAAGCCATCGACTACGCGCGAGCCCACGCGGCTCCGATCGTACTGGTCTGCGGCCAGTTGCACGTCATTCACGACCCGGCGGTCAATGCCACGATTCCCTTCCTGTTGAGACAGAACGGCGCGATGGCGGTCCCGGTCGATTGCTTCCCCATCGATCCCACCACACCACCGATGAAGAAGGTCTATTGGGGCGACCCCAACCGGCTGATGCGCGCGGCGGCGCGCGCGCGCGAGGCCGGCGATGTTTTTCCGCTGCTGCTGTGCTCTTTCGGGTGCGGGCCGGGCTCGTTCGTCGAGCAAGCCTTTCAGGGGTTGCTCGAAGGCTACCCGCACACGATTCTGGAAAGCGACGGCCACGGGGGAACGGCGGGCTTCGTCACCCGCATTCAGGCCTTTCTGCAGTCGGTCCGGCAATTCATCGCGCAGAACGGCTCGGGCCCGTTGCCGGACAACCGCAAGCTGCTCTCGTACCTGGACCGGGCTCCCCGCCATGGCCAATACATGGATGCCAACGTCCGCTACGTCTTTTTGAGCGCCGTAGAATCTTTCGGCGCCGCCTTCGCCGCCGTCTACCGGTGCTTCGGCTACGACGCGGTGGCGGCTCCGCCGCTCTCCTACGACAACTTTGCCTGCGGCCGGCGGGACTGCTCGGGCAAGGAGTGTCTCTCCTACCAACTGGTCTGGGGAGCCTTCCGCGAGTACCTGGACAGTGCCCCGCCGGACAAGGAAACGCGGCTGGTGCAGATCACCGGGCAGATGTGCCGCGCCGGCATGTTCGACGTCAAAGACAAGATGTCCGTGGAAAGAATGGGGCTCGACGACCGGGTCTCCGTGACCGGTCTGCGCGTCGGGGGCGGTCCGGCGATGACGGCAATTCTCTGGACCGGGCTGGCTGCGCTGGACATCCTCAGGCAGCTGCACGTCTACCATATCGCCGTCGAGACGAGGCCCGGGGAGGCCGACGACATCTATCGCTCCGGCTGCGACGACGTGTTGCGGATCATCGAACGGCGCGTCCGCAACGGGCGGGCGACCGCGGCGGATCTGATCGGGAAATGGCGGGCCGTTACCACCGCGGTAGAACGAGCCGCACGAGGGTTTTCCGCGCTCGAACAGGCGCGGCCGCGGGGCGATTCCCTGCGAACCGTCTTCGTGTCCGGCGACATCCTGACCAAGTCGAACGACTTCGCCAACGGTGGTCTCTACCGCCGGATGGGCGAGCAGGGAGTGCGTGCGGTCGTCGAGCCCATGTGCGACTTCCTGGAATACATCGCGCGGGTGCAGCCGCACCTGCTCTTCGGGCACGGCACCAGCCCGCGGCAGATTCTGATGTACAAGACGCTCATGGTGCTCATCCGTCAGCGTCTGTACGCGTTGGCCCGCAGACAGCATCCCTGGTTGCCGGTGCCGGATGTGAAGGCGAGCTTGCGGCGCACCGAACCGATCCTGGACACCGCCACCGTCGGCGGCGCCGCGATCACCGTCGGCAGCATGCTGCGTCACTGGGAGACCGCCCGCTACGACGGTGTGGTGATGACCAGCTGCTGGGGGTGCGACAATGCGTTGATCGAGGAGAGTCTGCTCCGCCACCGCAAAGAAATTCCCTTCTACTTCTACTACGACGACGGTACGCCGCTCGACGAGCGGCGGGTCAACAGCTTCGCCCTTCGGCTGCACCGCACCCCGGCGCGGATGAGCGAGGTCGCTTGAGTTGGCTCGACCAAGGCAATCGCATCAGGAGGAAACCGTGAAAGCGTATCGAATGACGAAATGGCAAGCAGCCGCGGAGTTCTGCGACATCGACATCCGCAAGCCGGGACCTGGCGAGGTGCTCGTCAAGGTGGGCGGTGCGGGAGTGTGCCACTCCGATTTGCACGTCATGGAGTTTCCCGAGGGTGCGTTGCCGTACACGTTGCCGTTCACCCTCGGCCACGAGAACGCCGGCTGGGTGGAGCAGGTCGGCCCCGGCGTCGACGGCCTGGCCCCAGGCGACCCGGTGATCGTGTACAGCGTGTGGGGATGTGGCCGCTGCGCCGCGTGCCGCGTCGGCGCCGAGAACTACTGCGAGAAGGCGCCGCTGTTTTTCGGCGGCGGCCTCGGACACGACGGCGGAATGGCCTCGCACATGATCGTGCCTGCGGCGCGGTTTCTGTGCCCGCTCGAAGGCCTCGATCCGCACCAGGCTGCGCCGCTGACGGACGCCGGCTTGACGACGTATCACGCCGTCAAGCGCTCGCTGTCGCTGCTGTGCCCGGGATCGACCGCCGTGGTGATCGGGGCCGGCGGGCTGGGGCAGATGGCGATTCAGATTCTCAAGGAGTTGTCACCGGCGCGAGTGATTGCGGTCGACCTGTCGGCCGAGAAGCTCACAGCGGCGAAAGCTCTGGGCGCCGACGCCGCGGTTGCCTCCGACGATCGGGCCGCCGAGCATGTCCGCGAGCTCACGCACGGCGGGGGCGCCGAGCTGGTGCTCGACATCGTCGGCTCTGACAGCACGCTCCAACTCGCGGTCAGCGTGGCGAGACGGCTGGGCCATCTGACCCTGGTGGGAATTGCCGGCGGCTCGCTGGCGTTCAGCTACCTCGGCGTGCCCACCGAGCTCTCTGTCGCGTCCATATTCTACGGGAGCATACCGGAACTGACCGAAGTGGTGACGTTGGCGCAGGCGGGGAAGATCACGACGCAAGTTGAATTGTTCCCTCTCGACCAGGCGGGGCTAGTATATGAGCGTTTGCGCGAGGGGAAGATCAAAGGCCGCGCCGTCGTCACGCCGAATGGATAGGCAATACGCACTTGTGCGTTCAGCGCCGCTCAGACATGGTCACGAGTGAGTCCTAAGGGAGGAACGGTTCATGGCGCTGCAAGATATCGACTTCGATCTGTCGGAAGAGGAACGGAGCATCCGCGACCTGGTGCACCGGTTTGCGGAGGAGATCATGCGGCCGGCGGGCCAGGCGCTCGATCGCCGTTCGGCGGAGGAGGTCATCTCCCGCAATTCGATCTTGTGGGATGTCCACAAGAAGTGGGACGACCTCGGCGTCCGCGTGCTGACCGGCGGGGAATCGGAGTTTACGGCCGCGCAGCTCGCCCGGCTGAACTGCATCGTCACCGAGGAGCTGGGATGGGGTGATGCCGGGCTGGCGATCAGCATCGGTGCCGCCGAGTTTCCCGCTATGCTGGCGCAGACCTCCCAGAACCCCGACCTGGTGTCGGCGTTCCCGGCGAGCAAGATGGGCTGCTGGGCCATCACGGAGCCGGATCACGGCAGTGACTCGCTCGACCTGAGCGACAACGGCAAGCGTCCGGGTCTGCAGAAGCCGAACTGCGTCGCCCGCCGCGATGGGGACTTCTACGTCATCACCGGCCAGAAGGCGGCATGGGTGTCGAACGGCCCCGTCGCGGAGGCAGCCGCGCTGTACACTGCCGTGGACAATGGCGACGGGGTCAACGGTTGCGGCGTGTTCCTCGTGGACCTCACTGCAGCGGGAGTGTCACGCGGCAAACCGTTGGAGAAACTCGGGCAGCGGGCGCTGCCGCAAGGAGAGGTGTTTTTCGACGAGGTCCGCGTCCCGATGATGAACATGGTGATTCCCACGGAGATGTACGCCATGGGGATGGAGCTGACGCTGTGCACGGCCAACGGCTACATGGGGTCCACCTTCGTGGGCTGCGCCCGGGCCGCATTCGAGATGGCGCTCGAATACGCCAAGCAGCGCGTGCAAGGGGGCGTGCCGATCATCCATCACCAGGCCATCAAGATGAAGCTGTTTGAGATGTTCCGCAAGGTCGAGGCCGCCCGCTGCCTCAACCGACGCGTGGTGCTCTACAATATCGTCAACAACCCGTTCTTTGGCGCGGCCCCGGGTAGCTTTCCGGCCGTTCAATACGCCATCGCGTCGAAGGTGACCTCGACACAGACGGCCTTCGAGGTGGCAACGGAAGCGCTGCAGGTGTTTGGCGGCAACGGGCTGAGCCATGAGTACCCCATCGAGAAACTGCTGCGCGACGCACGGGCGTCTCTGATCGAAGACGGTACCAATGAAGTGCTCGCGCTGCATGCCGCGGAGAAGTTCTAGGGAGGAAGCGTCTCGGGCCGTGGCCCTCGCGCATATGGCTTATGGCGGATGGCATATGGTCAGGACCCCTTGAGCCAAATGCCGGAGGCGGCGCGATTCTAAATGCTCTGGCCGAGACGCAGGTAAGTGTGGAACCACACGCGCTCGGGCTCGTACTCCACGATGCGGCGAGTGAGCGTATCGGCGCGCGTTACCGACGGCCGGGAGTCCGCCCGAACGCAGGGCGCAACGGCCGCTGCGGCGGCACTGGCGTTTTGTTGGGATAGGGGCAGAGGTCGCTGACCACGCATTCGTAGCACTTCGGTTTGCGTGCGATGCAGATGCGGCGGCCGTGGAACTGCAGCAGATGACACAAGTGGACCTGCTCAGACCTCGGCACGATGGCCGTGAGATCGGCTTCGATCTTGTCGGGGTCGTCGTGCCGCGTGAATCCGAGGCGCTGTGAAAGGCGCATCACATGCGTGTCCACGCCGATCGCCGGCTCCCCAAAGGCATTGCCGCGCACGATGTTGGCGGTCTTGCGTCCGACCCCCGGCAACGAGATGAGGTTCTCCAGGCCATCCGGCACCCGGCCGCCGAATCGCTCGATCAGCTGCTGGCAGCAGCGCTGGATGGACTTGGTCTTGTTACGAAAAAACCCGGTCGGCCGAATGTCGGCTTCCAGCTCCTCCACTGGGGCGCGAACGTAATCCGCCGGAGCTCGGTATTTCTTGAAGAGCAGCGAACCCGTCACTTCGTTGACTTTCTCATCCGTGCATTGCGCCGCGAGAATCAGGGCAATGAGTAATTCGAACGGCGAGGAGAAGTTCAGCGCCAGCTTCGCGTCCGGGTGGACCTTCTTCAGACGGGCGATGACCTTCCTGATCCGTTGCCCGTTTTTGGTGGGGGGTTTCACTGCGGCTCGCATCGCACCGTCCCTTGCGTCAGAGCGGGATTCCCTCGCGATAGTATCGGGTCCGGCTCGGACTGCAGCAATGTACTCAAGCACGCCACCGCCCGCAATGGTCCCGATACGTCACTTGACAGTCGCGCAGGAGACAGTAGGATCACTCCATGACGGCATCGGCCACCCGGAGTTGCCCACCAGTCCCCAGGCCCTCACCAGGCATGGTGCAGGGCTGAACCTGCCCAGCTTCCAATCACCCTCGATGAAACGCATGCGATTTGTGCTCCTGCTGGCTGCGTGTGGTGCGTTAGGTCTGATGGTCGCGGTCTTTCGCCCTGCGGCCGAAGAGGTGGACGAGAGCGAACCGTCAACGGTCAGTGAGTCCGACCTGCAAGTCTACATCAAGGTCTACACGGCGATGCAGGACGATCATGACCTGACGATCGACAACGCCATCACGCCGCACCACATCTCGCTCGATGACTTCCGCCAACTGGAGCGGCGCATTCAGAACCAGCCCCGGCTCGTCGACCGTGTACGGGAAGCGCTCCTGGAAGATCGCAAGGCACACTCGGCCTTCGCCGAATCGGCCGCCACGCCGACGCCGGTACGGACCCCCGAAGCAAAGCCGCGGCAGCACAAGAAGAAGTAGACTGTCGGGATTCGATGTTTGTGGACGTGAGCTGCAAGAAGTGCGGCCACCGCAAGCGGCTCGACGTCGGCCAACCGCGCGCCGGTCAGCCCATGGAGGAGCACTTACGGTTCGTTCTTGACCGCCTGTCGCATCAGCCGAGCTTCGGCTGCTTTGGCGGCCACTTTGAACTTTCGCCGCCCGTGCCTAGCTTTTGGGAAGTACACTGGGATACACTTGGCAGCTCCTGAATTGGCCGTGTTTCCAGCTCTTGCACTCGTCTCGTATCGCGTGCAGACTTCGATCACTGGTCTCCGTAGCAAAAGGAGAGAGACATGCCCGACGATAGTAACCAATCCACTGCGGTCGATCCGCAGGAAGCGCTACGGATGCTCGACGAAGCTCGTAGCCGTCTCCGCACAGTGATCTGGGCGCTGCACGGGATGCATCAGGATCTCGGTGCGCTGACAGTCGATGATCTCGCCGACATCGAGCATCTGCTGACGGAGATTCTCGACAGCGCTCTCACACCATCGTTCGAGGCAATCAGTCAGGTCCTCGGCACGGGCGCGGGCGGCACTGTAACGACCCACTAGGCCGGGCATTTTTCTGGGCTTCCGGAGCCTCACGCCCGCGTCCACAGCCGATGCCGGAAGCGTTCGCATCGCGCCTTCGTTCGCGGTGTCCAGGGCCGTAGACAGTCTTCCAGCATCCCCATCCCGATGCCACCGAAAGGCGCGCAGCAGCCCACGGGCGCGGTTTCGCGCAAATCCGACGCGGGGTTGCGAGCATTATGTGCCGAGGTCATCGTCTGCCGTCGCTGCCCGCGCCTGGTGGAATATCGCGAGCGTGTCGCACAGGAGAAACGGCGAGCGTTCCGCGACCGGGAGTACTGGGGACGGCCGTTGCCGGGGTTCGGCGATCCGGCAGCTCGGCTCTTGGTGATTGGCCTGGCCCCCGCCGCGCACGGCGGCAACCGCACGGGGCGCATTTTCACGGGCGATCGCAGCGGCGACTGGTTATTCGAGACGCTCCATCGATTCGGCTTCGCCAACCAGCCGACCTCGACACATCGGGACGACGGCCTGCGCCTCACAGATACGTACATCAATGCAGCGGTGCGGTGTGCCCCTCCCGATAACAAACCGCTCAAGGAGGAGGTGAACAATTGTCAGCCGTATCTGCAACGTGAGCTACAACTCCTCCGCAATTTGCGCGTCATCATCACGTTGGGACGCTTTGCGTTCGACGCCTACTTGTCCACGCGCCGTGCCCTCCAACAGCCGGTACCGCAGCCTCGCCCACAATTCGCCCACGCCAGGGTGTACGAGCTTTTGAACGTTTTCCTGATCGGCTCCTACCATCCGAGCCAGCGCAATACGCAAACGGGCATGCTCACGCATGAGATGTTCGACCGAGTCTTCTCCACGGCGCGGCAGCTCCTCCAAGGATGAACGAACCCCTTCCGCATTCGCCTGCCGATGACCTTGTCGATTTTCTCGCAAACAGTGCTTCGACAAGCTCAGCACGAGCGGTTGGGTATCCAATTTCAGAGAAGAATTCCACTCACCCTGAGAGATCCAACCGGCGAAGACGCCGGCTTGGAGAGGCCGTGAACCAGCGCATTTCGTCATTCCCGCAGTCTTTAGACGGGAATCCATCCTGCCCGGCCCCCGCCCCTGGATGCCCGCCAAAAGATTGCGGGCATGACGGATTCGGGCGCATGTTCATGGGCAGCGTGTCGAAGGGTCTGTAAGGGCTCGGCAGCGGTAGACAAGGCGACGCAGTGACGATACACCCTCGCGCCTGATGTCCACGATTTCGCGCGCCGCACCGCGGCTCCAGGATACTGCCCTCAGGCTGCGATCATTGCGTACGCGTCTGACCGCAACCGGGTACACGCCGGACGCCTTGAAGCATATTCTCGGCATCACGCAACCCGACGACGTCGGTCTCCTCAACCACGCCCCTGCGCTGGAGCGCGTCAGAGACGACCGCACGGCCGCAGCGACTTTGATTCGATTGTTCTTCCTCGAGGATCAGGAAACCGAGCGACGCGTTGCGGCGGCGCTGTCCCGGAAGCTTTACAAGGAACTGGTCGGCGCCGGCCTTCTGCGAAGCCGTGGCGGGGAGGTCTGTGCCCAGTTGCGCATTGATCCCGTCGACAACCAGTATTTCCTGGCCGACAGACGCTTTCGGTCGCTCGTCCCCAACGCCTTGCATTTGCCGGGACGTGATCCCGTCTATCCGCCAAGCACCGACTCCCTGATGCTCCGCGAGACGGTCGTGGCGCCGCAAGCGCGCCATGTGCTGGACCTGTGCACCGGCTCCGGCGTCCAGGCCTTGCGGCGGGCGCACGCCGCCGAACGGATCGTCGCCGTGGATCTCAACCCACGCGCGGCAGCGGTCGCCTGGCTCAACGCCTCGCTCAACGACGCCGGCCATGTCGACGTGCGTCTCGGCGACCTGTATGCGCCCGTTGGCAACGAGTGCTTCGATCTGATCATCGCCAATCCACCGTTTGTCGCTTCGCCCTACAGCAGTGGTCCGGCCTACCACGCTGGCGGAAAGACCGGCGACAGCGTGCTGCGACGCATCATTGCCGGGTGGACAACGCATCTTGCCCCAGGCGGTCGGGCCTTCGCCATCACTCATCTCGCCTTGCGAACCGGCGAAGAGGTCGAAGCGATCGCCACGTCATGGTTCCGTCGGTTTTCCGGCCGTGCCCTCGTGCTCGTGCTGGAGCGGGGAACAGCCGTCGATCTTGCCGCCGCGCAAGCGCTCTTCGCCCTGAATCAAGGGCTAGCGGCCTATGCGCGTGAGGTGCGGCTGTGGATCGATCACTTGCGGCGGCTGCGTATTCATACGGTGGCGTTGTTGCTCGTCGTGGCGGAACGAAGTGACCGGCAACACCTCGATGTCATCGAAGCGCAGCCTCGCATCCTTCCTATCCCGTTGACGCCGTCGGTACCTGATCGAATCGCAAGCTGGTTAGGCGACGCACTCGGCCTCCGGCCGACGATCGCCAGCGCGGCTTTGTAGACCGCCCACCGCCTGGCGTCGAGACGCCTCCCCTGCTTTCGTCCTTACGGCCGTCTGGCACGCTGCTCCCCACTTGACGGGATTCGTCCGTCGGCATACGTAAGCGTTCCCGAAGAAGGACTCTGCCACCCGGCACACGGAGGAAATATGACCAGAGCTGCAGTGATGTACAACTACAACGAACCGCTGAAAATCGAATCCGTCGAGCTCAAACCGCCACGGGAAGACGAAATCGTCGTCAAGGTCGTCGCCAGTGGGATCTGCCACTCGGACCTATCGGTGATGAAAGGCAACCTGCCGTTGCCACCCCCAGTAGTTCTCGGCCATGAAGGCGCCGGGATCGTCGAAGAAGTCGGCAAGGGCGTGACGGACCTGAAGCCCGGCGATCACGTCGTCCTGTCCTGGGTGCAGAGCTGCGGCAAGTGCCACTACTGTATCGCAGGGCGAACCCACCTCTGCGACTGGGGTTATCAAGGCATGATGCAGGGCACGGAGGGCGTGTTCCTCAAGGACGGCATGGAAATCAATCGAATGATCGGCGTCGCCTCGTTTGCCGAGCGAACCGTTGTTCGCGCTGCCGCGGCCATCAAAATTCGAGAAGACGCACCGCTGGATAGGGCTTGCCTGGTCGGCTGCGGCGTCATGACCGGGGTCGGCGCGGCAATCAACACCGCGAAGGTCCGCCCAGGGCAAACCGTCGCGGTGTTCGGTTGCGGCGGAGTTGGCCTCAACGTCATCCAGGGCGCCGCACTGTGTGGCGCCGCAAAGATCATCGCCGTGGACCTCGACGAACAGAAGCTCAAGTGGGCGAAGGAGTTCGGGGCCACCCACGTAGTGAACGGCAAAGACCTGGATGCCCCCGACGCCATTCGCAGCCTCACGGACGGCCTGGGCGTGGATTACGCTTTCGAGGTGATTGGTGCGCCCGCTCCGATTACCCAGGCCTTCATGTCCATCAAGCGGGGCGGCGCAGCGGTCATCGTCGGCGTCCCGCCCTTCGGGCAGGAGATTTCGGTGCCGGGAGCCATGCTCCCGCTGGAGGAAAAATCGCTGATCGGTTCGCTCTATGGGTCGGCAAACATGCGCCGGGACATTCCCAATTTGATTTCGCTCTACATGCAGAAGCGGCTCAAGCTCGATGAGTTGATCTCTCGCCGCATCAAG
This sequence comes from Binatia bacterium, assembly GCA_044450645.1. GTDB lineage: Bacteria > Desulfobacterota > Binatia > HRBIN30 > HRBIN30 > JAGDMS01. The sequence goes on along the minus strand of JBIOJG010000013.1, from coordinate 61,694 downwards.
CTCGACGACATCAACGCGGCCTTCGACGCCATGGAAAAGGGCGAAGTCGCACGTAGCGTCATCCTGCACAAGTAGACTTGACCTGAGCGGCACGGTGCCGCACCGCACACGGAGGAAGAGCATGACTAGAGCCGCAGTGATGTACAATTTCAACGAGCCGCTGACCATCGACACCGTCGAGCTGAAACCGCCGCGGGAAAACGAAGTGATCGTCAAGGTGGTCGCCAGCGGGATCTGTCACACGGACCTGTCGGTGATCAGATGCAGTCTGCCGATGCCGCCCCCGGTGATCCTCGGCCATGAAGGTGCCGGGATCATCGAAGAGGTCGGCAAGGGCGTGACCGACCTGAAGCCCGGCGATCACGTCGTCCTGTCCTGGGTGCAGAGCTGCGGGAAGTGTAGTTACTGCGTCAACGGGCGAACCCACCTTTGCGTGTGGGCTCATCAGGGAATGATGGAAGGCACGGAGGGCGTGTTCCTCAAGGACGGCATGGAGATCAGCCGCTTTACCGGTGTCTCCTCGTTCGCCGAGCGAACCGTCGTGCGCGCCGCCGCGGCCATCAAGATTCAAAAAGACGCGCCGCTGGACAGGGCTTGCCTGGTCGGCTGCGGTGTGATGACGGGCGTAGGTGCCGTGATGAACACGGCGAAGGTCCGTCCCGGCGAGACTGTGGCCGTATTCGGTTGCGGCGGAGTTGGCTTGAACGTCATCCAGGGCGCCGCACTGTGTGGCGCCGCAAAGATCATCGCCGTGGACCTGGTCGAACAGAAGCTCAAGTGGGCGAAGGAGTTCGGGGCCACCCACCTGGTGAACGGCAAGGACGTGGATGCCCCCGACGCCATTCGCAGCCTCACGGACGGCCTGGGCGTGGACTACGCCTTCGAAGTGATCGGCGCACCGGCTCCGATCACCCAGGCCTTCATGTCCATCAAGCGTGGAGGTGCGGCGGTCATCGTCGGTGTCCCACTCTTCGGGCAGGACATTTCGGTACCGGGAGCCATGCTCCCGCTGGAGGAAAAGTCGCTGATCGGTTCGCTATATGGGTCGGCAAACATGCGCCGGGACATTCCCAACTTGGTTTCGCTCTACATGCAGAAGCGGCTCAAGCTCGATGAGTTGATCTCTCGCCGCATCAAGCTTGATGACATCAACGCAGCCTTCGACGCCATGGAAAAGGGCGAAGTCGCACGCAGCATCATTATGCACGACTAGATTTAACCTTCGGCACCTGCGTCTCATCTCATGGGTGAGAGGAGGCGCGGTCCGATACCGCTTCGGTCAGTTCCCTTGCCCAGGGAAGTGGAACGGGCCACGACTGTGGACGATGCGGCGCTCATTCGCGGGGTCCTCGCGGGACGGCGGGAGGATTTCGATGTTTTGGTCGAACGCTATCAGAAACCACTGTACGCGTTCATTTACCGGCTCGTCCACGATCACGCACAAGCGGCCGACGTCGCACAGATGACTTTTCTCCAGGCCTACACCCACCTCGGGCAGTTCGCAGGACGCGCCAGCTTCAAGACCTGGCTACACCAAATCGCGCTGAACCAGTGCCGGGCAGTCCATCGTGCCGCACACGGGCGCCATCACGTATCGCTGGACGAGATAAGTGAGGTGACTCTCCAGCAAGCGCGTTTGGACACGGCGAACGCCGGCATCGCCACAGCCGACGGCAATCCCGGCGGCTCGGACTGGAGACCGGTCTTGGAGCGCCTGATCGCACGACTACCGTTCCGCCAGCGGTCGGTGGTCACCCTGCGCATCTTCAGCGACTTGCCGTTCAAAGAGATCGCACGGCTCACGGACATCAGCGAAAATTCCGCCAAGGTGAACTACCACCATGCCATCACGCGTCTGCGTCAGTGGCTGCGCGAGGGCGAACGATGAGCCGCTGGCGCTGCCGCTTCTATCGGACACTGCTGGTTGATTACGCCGGCGGCATGCTGACCGACCGGCAGCGGCAAAGACTGGAGGGTCACGTGGAACGATGTCCCGCTTGTGCGGAGGAGTTGGCGGCACTGCGCGATGTCCCTCCTATCCTCCACAGCTCGGTGATTCCTGATCCCGGAGAGGAGTTTTGGAGGCAGCAGCGCGAGGCGATTGGGCAGGCGCTCCGCAATCTGCCCGCACCACAACCGAGCTGGCTGCCGGCCTGGTGGTGGGAGGGCCTGCGCTTGAGTGTGTGGCGCTATCCACTTGCCGCCACTGCCGCACTGTTGGTGGCACTGTTCGTCCACCGATTTGCAGAGTATCCGCAGACACCTCCGCCCAACGCGGCCGAGTCGCAGTTCGCCGCGCTCGACACCGACTCGCTCCTGGTACTGCGCGATCTCACGAGGGCGTTGGCGCCGAGCTACGAACAGATGCTCCAAATGTTGCCCGACGACGACACCTTACTGGCGGCGCTACCGGCCGGAGATCTCGTCGGCATCAATCCCTCGCCGGAAGCGCCACAGGCAGTTGATCTGACCGAAAGTGAGCTGGAGGGAATTGGCAACCTGGTCGGCGATCTCAGCTGACCAGTGTTTCTGCACTTGTATACGGAGGGATCATGAAGCGAATTCAATTGGCCATCGTCTTGCTGGGTTTAACGGTCTTGCCGCGATGCGTATCAGCCCAACCGCCGTCAGAGGGACCTGGGCTTGATCGTGCCCGCACGTTCCTGGTGTTGCGGATCGCCGACGCGCTGAAGCTCAACGAGCAGGAGGCGCTCAAGGTCAGCAACGTGATCCGTCAGTCCGACGACCATCGGCGTGAGCTGGTGCAGCGGCGGCAAACCCTGGAACAGCGGCTGCGCGAAGCGCTCGCCAAGCAGCCGCCGGACGCACCGACGCTCACCACGCTCATCACCGAAGGCAACGACATCGATCAAAAGCTGGCAATGGTGCCGGAGGAGAGCTTTCGTGAGCTACAGAAAATACTGACCGTGGAACAGCAAGCGAAGCTGATGCTGTTCCGGCGCGAGCTACAGGGTGAGATTCGCCGCGCCTTGCAGGGTCACCGTCCCGCTGCCGGCCGGCGAAGCCGTGGCGCCGCCGGTGGCCCGCCCGCTGACTAGGGCGCCGTACGCCCCTACGGGGCAGGCGTGGCAACCGCCCACAGGCTGGTTGACGCCCGCGGGAGGGACGCCGGGTCGAACAGCTCGGATGGCGCATCGCCGCGCTCGCTCCAGCGCACCGTGAAGGTGGCTCGCGTACGCAGCTTGAACGTTTCCATCGAAATGGTCGTGGGCATCCATTTCCGACCGATCAAGACATAGTCACTGTTGCGGCCCATCTTGACGAGGTTGCTGAGTGTGTCGCGGTAGTACAGTGTCTTGAGAGCCACTTTCTTCTGCCGGTCGAAGGTAATGACCACCAAGCTGTACTGCGATGCCTTCGGGATCAGCATGACCGTGAGCTCGGTCGCGGAGTCGTCGGCGATGCGCGGTTGCGCGTAATGCGACAGCTGAAATGGTTCCAAGTCTTCACGCGTAAAATCACTCTCTGCGAAACTGGCGTCGGACGCGAAGCTCTCCGCGTGGGTTGCACCCGCCTTGGAGTGAAACGCCTGGCCGCCGGCGTGCAGCAGTAGTGCCTTGATCCCTTCCTGCTGCAGCTCGATGAACGCATCGGCCGCCGGGCGGATCATCAGCGCCACCTGATCCCGCCGGGGACCCTCCGGGGACGTCACCTCGAACTGACCGTCGCCCCGCAGTGCCACCGTTACCTGCGCCGCCTCCTCCGCGTCCCGAAGAAACTGCTCCAGATTCTGCGTGTCGGCCAGGGCGGAACCCCCGGCCACCGTTAGGAGCAGAGTAACCACTATCGCAACGCGCATGTCTGGATCCGTCGCTCTCCTGCATCAGATCAGAGGTCGATCCAGTCCGCTAGAGCTTCAATACCGCCGCCAGCTGAGCCGGCTGGAAGCGCGCGCCAACGTAGAACGAACCGAACAGGCCGTAGAGGGCACTGGCCGGATCGTAGCGCAGCTCGTAAACGATGTCGCGGATGGCCCTGAGGTCGCGCGCAAACAGCGTCACCCCCCATTCCCAATCGTCGATGCCGGTGCACGTGGTGATCAGCTGCGTCACGCGGTCGGCAAACCGCCGGCCCCCCTCGCCGTGTCCGATCATGTAGCGCTTGCGTTCGTCGAAACTCAGACGGTACCAGTTGTTCGGTTCTTGGCGTGATTTGGCCATCGGGTAGAAGCACAGGATTGGGTAATTGTCCGGCAGCTGCGGATGCACGCGCGACTCGGCATACATCATGGTCCGCTTGCGCAACGCGGCCAACCGCGCTGCAAACTCGGGCGACGCCGGATCGAGCTTCTGTTCGGTGATGAGCAGCTTAGTCCAGTCGACTTCGTTGGTGATGTATTCACTCGCTTCCGTGAGTGACAGGAACGAGTACACGGGCAGCAGGCACGAACCGAATGCGCCGGCGGGAATCTCCTGGCTCAGTTGCTGAATTCGCCAGAGATCGGGATGGATGGCCACAAAGCCGACGTCGCACTTCGTCACGCCCGCAAAGGCAATCAGCTGCAGGCCGTCTTCCCGTGTTCGGTCGTCGAGCCAGCTGGTGAACTCGCTGATCGCCGCCGTGCGCTCGGCACTGGTAAAGCGCTGCCAGCGGACCCGATCGATCCGATAGAACAGGTGCATGACGGTCCATCCGACCGATGGCACCAACCCGCGTGGGTCTTCACTCACAGTCAGAACCCCACAAGCGATAACTAGCGGCGTCTCGGTCCACCGCCGTCGAGTTCGCGGCCGGTGTCCGCAACGGTGGCGAGGAAGTCGTCATTACGCTCGACGGCCGCGTGCGCGATCAGGTAATTGGAGAACTGCTCCATCGCCTCGCTTTTGCGCCGCTCCTCTGCCTGCTTCATCAGGTTGTCCTTCTCGCCGTTGAACTTCTCGTCGTCAGCGGGGATGCGCTCCTTCAAGACCGCGACGATACTGCTTCCGGTCACGGCATACACGGACGGGGCGACCGGCTTTTCCGGTGTGAGTAGGAACGCATCCTTCTTCAGCTCCGGCGACATGCCAACCTTGGGCACAGCGGACACTTGCCGTGAGAAGGGCTCGGTTTCGTCGACTTTGGCCTTGTGTGCCTTGGCAACGGCATCGATGCCCGGGGTCTTCTGCAACTCCGCCAGCGCCGCTTCGGCGGTGCTCTTCGCCAACGCATCGGCGCGCTCGGTCCGCGCTGCGCTTTCGACGCGGTCTCGGACCTCGGAGAGTTCCGGCAGGCGCGACGGGAGCTTCTCCGCTACCCGAAACACCAAGAAGCCCTTGGGCGTGTCGATCACCGGCCCAACATCGCCGGCACCGGCGGCAAAGGCGGTCTTCACCACCTCCGGCACCCGGCCGATTCCAGCAATCGCCTCGCTTTGCGCAAAGGGCGACGGCGTGGCGACGCTGAGCGCGGCGGCCTGGGCAACGCTGGCCATTGCTTCCCCCGCGGCAACCTTGGCTCGGGCCGCTTCGGCCCGGGCGCGCGCGGTGTCGCGCGCCTTCTCTTGCGTCAGCTTGGCAACGATTTGCGACTTCACTTCGTCGAGCGTTTGGGTACGAGCCTCCTCTTTCCCCTCGACCTTGATGATGTGCAGGCCGAACGGCGATTCGACCAGATCGCTGATTTCCCCCGGGGCCAGCGCGAAGGCGGCTTGTTCGAAGGACGGCACCATCTTGCCCCGCGAAAAAGATCCCAAGTCACCGCCTTGGGCGGCGCTGGAGTCCTCGGAATACTGCTTGGCCAGTGCGGCGAAATCCCCGCCGGCCTTTACCTTCGCCATCACCTCTTCGGCGTGCTTGCGGACGTTCGCTTTCTCCTGGTCGTTGGCGTCGGGCGCATAGCGCAGCAGGATGTGTCGCGCGTGTACCTGCTCTGGTTTTTCGTACTCGGCAACGCGCTCGTCGTAATACCCTTTGGCATCGGCATCCGAGATCTGCACCTCACCGGCAAACTTGTCCGGCCCGTATAACACGTACTCGACGCGCGCCCGCTCGGGCTCGCGCCAGGTCTCTCGGTTCTTGTCAAAGTACGCCTGCACGTCCTGGTCGGTCAGCTTCACCTCCTGCACAAAGCTCGATCCATCCAGCTTGATGAAGCGCAGGTTCACCTTTTCGTTCTCGAAGCGGTAGCGCTCACGAACCTCGGCCTCACTGACGTGCACGCCGGCACCGATAAGATTCTGCAGCCGATCGACGAGCAACTCGTCTTGCTTGGAGTCCTCGAATTCACCCGGCGTAATACGGTTGGCCCGGAGAACACGCAGGTACAGGTCCTTGCTGAAGCGGCCATCCTGTTGAAAGGGCGCCATGCCGGCAATGGCGTCGCGCACTTCGGATTCACCGACGCTCAAACCGAGGCGGCGCGCCTCCTGACGCATGAGGTTGACGCGGATCAACTGATCCACCGCCTTCCCTTTCAAATCGATAGCCTTCATCAACTCGGGCTTGAAATTGTCCTTGTAGATGTCCTGGTAGAGCCGTAGGAGATTGTTGTAGGCACGGTAGAAATCCGACGGTGGGATCGCGTTCTTGTTGACCCGCGCAACAAACTGCGCCTTTTCACCACCGACGATGCCACCCATGCCCCAGAAGATGAAGACGATGACGATGGCGAGGAAAATGAACTTGACCCATGCCGCTTCGGCGTTTCGACGAATGAACTTTAGCACCAGGAGTGTCCTCGGACGGGACGATAGATGACCATCTCCACAAAATCAATTGCACCCTGCCAACCCGCCGGGACCGAAGCGATCAACGGCGGCTAGACAGCCCCTCGCGCGTCAAAAGCGTTTTGCAGCCACCGGCTAGCAACAGTTGCGAATCGTCACGAAATGCGCGAAAAGTCTTGACTCGACATACGGAGAGGTGCCCGAGCGGCCGAAGGGGCACGCCTGGAGAGCGTGTGTACCCACAAGGTACCGTGGGTTCGAATCCCACCCTCTCCGTTTTTTGCCGGCCGACCAGCCGTAAGAGTTTGCAGACACTGGACGCACGCCTTGAGACATGCGAACATCAATGGACGTCGGCAACGGCGCAATAAGGGTGGTGGTCAGTGGCGATAGCTAGGTCCCGCGCAAGAGAGCGTCGCGAACCCCGTCAGGTCCGGAAGGAAGCAGCGGTACCGATTGCTTCTCTGTGCCGCGGGGAAACCTAGCTATCACTAGTGACCGCTGATGGCATATGGCTGATGGCGTATGGCTTATGGCTCTGAAAGAAGAGGGATCAGCGATTTCCGTCATTTGCGATCTGCCATAAGCCATAAGCGATACGCCAACCCGTCATTGCCATCTGCCATAAGCCATACGCCATACGCCAAATGAGTTATCTCGTTCTCGCCCGCAAGTGGCGCCCGCAGACCTTCGACGAAATCGTCGGACAGGAACACGTCGCCCAAACCCTGATGAACGCGATCCGCAGCGATCGCGTGGCGCACGCCTTTCTCTTCACTGGCGTGCGCGGTGTGGGCAAGACCACGGCCGCCCGCGTCCTGGCGAAGGCACTCAACTGCGTCAAAGGACCGACACCCACGCCGTGCAATGAATGCGTCAACTGTCAGGAAATCACCGCCGGCAACGCTGTGGATGTACTGGAGATCGACGGTGCCTCGAATACCGGCGTCGATGACGTGCGCGAGATCATCGAGAACGTGCGCTACCAGCCGGCGAAGAGCCGGTTTAAAATCTATATCATCGACGAAGTGCACATGCTGTCCACCAGCGCCTTCAACGCGCTGCTGAAGACGCTGGAGGAGCCGCCCCCGCATGTGAAGTTCATCTTCGCCACCACCGATCCGCACAAGGTGCCGCACACCATCCATTCCCGCTGCCAGCGCTATGACTTCAAGCGCATTCCGTTCCGGCTCATCGCAGACCGCTTAGCGCAGATTGCCCGCAGTGAAGAGATCGCCGTCAGTGCACTGTCCTTGGCACTGATCGCCCGCGAGGGTGAAGGGAGCATGCGCGACGCGCAGTCGCTGTTCGACCAGGTGATCGCCTTCGCCGGCAAGGCCATCCGCGACGAAGACGTCATCACCGCCCTCGGCCTGGCCGACCGCAAGCTGCTGTACGGCGCTGCCGAAGCCATTCTGGACCGCAATCCGGCACGCGCACTGGAGCGGCTCGACGAGTTGCACCTGTACGGCTATGACATGCGCCGCTTCGCGCGGGAACTGCTCGAGCATTTCCGCAACCTGGCGGTAGGGCGGCTGCTGCCGGACGTGGATTTGCTGTCCGAGCTTCCGGATGAAGAGCGCGCCGAGGTCAGCCGGCAGGCACAGAAATGGAGCACGGAGGACCTCGACCGCGCCTTCCGCGTGCTCCTGAGCGCCGAGGGCGAAGTGGGCCGTGTACCGTACCCCAAGCTCGTTCTCGAAATGACCCTCATCAAGCTGGCGACCCTGACGCCGGTCGTTCCGGTGAGCGAATTGCTGGATCGGGTCGGTGATCTGGAGCGTCGTCTGAACGGCCGGCCACCGGTGACAGGCAGTTCGAGCCCACCTGCCGGTGAAAGAGCGGCGGCGCCGCGCGAAGTCGCGAGCCGCCCGCAGCGCACCGCCACCGCACCAGAATCCCCTGCCCCATCGCCTTCTCCCGCTCCGGCTCACCCCCCTGGCAAGCGCACCTGGGACGAGTTTCTCAACTTCGTCGGCAAGGAGAAGATCACACTGCTTCCATACCTCAAGAGCAGTCAGCGGGTGGATTGCGATGGGCCGGAGCTCGCCCTCAGCGTGCCCCAAGGCTATTACTACGACTACTTGGCGCAGCGGGACCACATCCAACTGGTAGAAGACATGGCGCGACGCTTTTTCGGCCGGCCCGTGCGCATCGCCGTCAACGCAACCGCAGTTGCTGCAGAACCCGCACCGGCAGCACCAGAGCCCCCGGCAGCTTTGCACGCCGCCGCGCTCGGCAACCCGGTGGTCCGCGCCGCCATGGAAATTCTGGGGGGCGAGGTGCAAGAAGTGAAGTCACGACCGCGTCGCGAAAGAGGAAGCAAATGAGCAAGGGACTCGGCCCGCTGGGCAACATCGTCAAGCAAGCGCAAGAACTGCAGGAACGCCTCGGTCGCATACAGGAAGAGGCGGCCGCCAAGACCGTCGAGGCGACGGCCGGGGGCGGCATGGTCACCGTGGTCGTGAGCGGACGCCTACAGGTGGCCGAGCTGCGTATCGATCCCGAAGTGCTGAAGGGCGGCGACGTACAGATGCTGCAAGACCTGGTGATCGCCGCCGTCAACAAGGGCATCCGCGCCGCGCAGGAAATGATGGCGGAAGAGATGAAGAAGGTGACCGGCGGCCTGCAGATCCCCGGGCTAACGGGGTGAGAAGCAGTTCGCCGTCTAGAGTCGATAGGTCCGTGCTCGTGACTATCGTTCCCGACCATCGACCATCAACTATCGCCTATTGACGATCGACTTCTGGTGCTATGTCCGCGCTGCCGCCACCGTTGGCCCGATTGATCCACGAGCTGGTGAAACTCCCCGGCATCGGAGAGAAGACCGCCACCCGGCTCGCCTTCCATCTCCTGCGCACGGAGCGGCACGATGTCGAGTTGCTAGCCCGAGCCCTGGTCACGATGCGCGACGAAACCAAGGTGTGCTCCATCTGCCTGGGGTTGACGGCGGAAGATCCGTGCGCCCTGTGCAGCGATCCTCAACGCGACGCGGCAGCAATTTGCGTGGTCGAACGCCCCGCGGACCTCATCGCCCTGGAGCGCTCCGGCCAATTCAAAGGCCGCTACCACGTCCTGCACGGTTGTTTGGCGCCGCTCGACGGTGTGGGGCCGGAAGACTTGCGGGTGGCAGAGTTGCTGCACCGCTTGAAAGACGGCAGCGTCCGTGAAGTCGTCATTGCCACCAACCCGACTGTCGAAGGCGAGGCCACCGCACTGTATCTGGCGCGTCTCGTCAAGCCGCTCGGCCTGCGCGTCACACGCATCGCACACGGGTTGCCGATGGGCGCCGACGTCGAATACGCGGACTCTGCAACTCTCGGGAAGGCGCTCGAGGGCCGGCGCGAGATGTGAGGTCGACGTTTCAGTTGCTCGCCACACACCGGCGGCGATCCACCTGGCGCCGAACGGTAGCACTCCCAGTGGACTTTCGATGACAGCGGGGTAGCATGCACGCATGGACCGCTGGCGGGATCGTTACGCAGCGAAGGTCGTCGATGCAGCCACGGCTGTACGCCGGGTGTCTCGCGGCAGCCACGTATTCATTGGATCCGGCTGTGCGGAGCCGCAGTGCCTGGTGGCGGCCCTTGCCGCGCGTGGCGAGGATCTCACCGACACCGAGATCTTGCATATCCTGACCCTCGGCGTCGCACCGTACACGGCCTCGAAGTTCACCGGACGTTTTCGGCACAACGCATTCTTCATCGGCGCGAACGTGCGCGACGCGGTCCTGGAAGGGCAAGCGGATTACACCCCCGTCTTTCTCTCGGAGATATCCCGGCTGTTCCGCACCGGCCGGGTGCGGATCGATGTGGCGTTGATCCAGGTATCCCCACCCGACCGCAACGGGTACTGCAGCTACGGAGTCTCGGTGGATGTCGTGAAGGGCGGAGCCGAGAGCGCCAAGCTGGTGATCGCCGCGGTCAACCCGTCCATGCCGCGCACGCACGGGGACAGCTTCATCCACGTCGGCGACATCGACTACTTGGTCGAATGCGATGAACCCATCCTGGAAGTGCCGCCGGCTCAGCCAGACGAGGTCTCGAAGCAGATCGGCCGCTTCATCGCCGATCTGATCGAGCCAGGCGCCACCCTGCAGATGGGCATTGGCACCATCCCGAACGCCGTACTGAGCTACCTCGGAGACAAGGAGGACCTCGGACTCCACACGGAGATGTTTACGGACGGCATCATCGACCTGATCCAGCGCGGCGTCATCACCAACCGGCGGAAAACCCTGCATCCGGGGAAATCGATCACCTCGTTCTGCATGGGTACGCGCCAACTCTATGACTTGGTCGATGACAATCCGGCGTTCGGCTTCTATCCCAGCGAGTATGTCAACGATCCCATGATCATCGGTCAGAATGATCACCTGATCGCGATCAACTCCGCGCTGCAGATCGACCTCACCGGCCAGGTTTGTTCCGACTCGATCGGGCATCATTTTTACAGTGGCATCGGCGGCCAGGTGGACTTCATTCGTGGCGCCGCCCGATCGCACGGCGGCAAGCCCATCATCGCGTTGCCCTCCACTGCCAAGAATGGGACCGTCTCGCGCATTGTGCCAATCCTGAATGAGGGGGCGGGAATCGTAACCACCCGCGCCGACGTGCACTACGTCATCACCGAATTCGGCGTGGCCGATCTGTACGGCCGCAATGTGCGTGAACGCACGTTGGCACTGGTGAGTATTGCCCATCCCGACTTTCGCAATGAGCTCCTGGCGGCCGCCAAGGCAAGACGGTTCGTCTATGCCGAGCAAATCCCCTTCCCCGCGGAAGGCCTCCCCTATCCGAAAGAGCTGGAACGGTGGGTGACGCTGCGCGACGGCGTGGAGATCTTCTTCCGTCCGATGAAACCGGCGGACGAACGGCTGTTACGAGATCTTTTCTACTCGCATTCGGAAGAAACCGTGTACATGCGCTACCTCACGCCGGTGAAGAAACTCTCGGTGCGACAGATCCAGGAATTCGTCACGCTCGACTACCAGTATCATTTGGCGATCGCGGGCTTCCTGGTGCGCGACGACATGGAGGAGATGATCGCAGTGGCCCGATATGTCCTCGATCCCAAGACCGGCATGGCCGAGGTGGCGTTCACGGTGCACGACGACTACCAAAACCGCGGCATCGGGCACTTCCTGCTCGACTACATGAAAGACATCGCACAGCAGCGGGGCATCACCGGTTTCACCGCCCAGGTGCTGGGGTCCAACAGCCGCATGTTGCACCTGTTCCACAAAGTGTACTCGCCGTTGCGCAGCGAAATCGAGGCGGGGGTGTACAACATCTCGTGCCGATTCACCGAGATCGATCAGTATCGGCGGCAACACCGGCCGGCGGGACCACGCTCCACTCCCCCGCCAGCGTCACCCCCGGAGCGCAACCCGCCCCCCAGTCGGATTCGCCCGAAGGGAAGCACACGAAGGTAACGAGCGATTTCACGTGAAGTTGGGACCGTTGCCGATACGGTTACCGGCGTCAGGCTGCCGACTTCATGCGCACTTCGTGGGTTTCCCTCCTAATGCGCATGCCGTAGAAGGACCGGTGCACAAACACCAAGGACGCGAGAAAGAAGGCCAGGGCGAGGAAGTGGGTGACTCCCGACGGCAGGCTGACCGCCAACTCGACGGCAAGGAGTCCGAAGAGCGTCGTGAATTTGATCACCGGGTTCATGGCGACCGAAGAGGTATCCTTGAATGGGTCGCCGACGGTATCGCCCACCACCGTCGCCGCGTGTAGCGCGGAGCCCTTCTCTTTCAGCTCGACTTCGACCACCTTCTTGGCGTTGTCCCACGCCCCGCCGCCGTTCGCCATGAACAAGGCCTGGAAGAGGCCGAACAGCGCGATCGAGATCAGGTAGCCGATGAAGAAGAACGGGTTGAGACAGGCGAAGGCCAGCGTGGAAAAGAACACGGTCAGGAAGATGTTGAACATTCCCTTCTGCGCATACTGGGTACAAATCGCCACCACTTTCTTGGAGTCGGCGATTGATGCCTTCTCTGTGGTTTCCAGCTTGATGTTTGCCTTGATGAATTCGACGGCGCGATAGGCACCCGTGGTCACCGCCTGCATGGTGGCGCCGGTGAACCAATAGATCACGGCTCCGCCCGTGATCAGCCCAAGCAAGAAGAGCGGGTTGAGGATCGAAAGCTTGCCGAGGTGCTCCGGCTGGAGGCCGTCCGTCAGCGCGACGACGATGGAGAAAATCATGGTGGTCGCGCCGACGACCGCCGTGCCGATGAGCACCGGTTTCGCGGTCGCCTTGAAGGTGTTTCCGGCGCCGTCATTTTCTTCGAGGAAGTCCTTGGCGCGGTCGAAGTTCGGTTCGAACCCGAACTCTTTCTTGATCTCTTGCTTGATGTTGGGGAGGGTTTCGATGACCGACAGCTCGTACACGGATTGGGCGTTGTCGGTCACTGGGCCGTAGGAGTCCACCGCGATGGTCACGGGACCCATGCCCAAGAAGCCGAAGGCCACCAGCCCGAACGCGAACACCGGGGCGGTCATGTCCGCCGTTCTGGCGGGCAGCGCGGTGCGCAGCTCGTCGAGGCTGAAGAACCACGCCAAGCCCATGAGGATGACGAAGACAATTCCCATCCAGTAAGCGGAGAAGTTGCCCGCGACCAGACCCGACAGGACGTTGAGCGACGGGCCGCCTTCCCGCGAGGCGGTGACGATCTCGCGTACGTGACCCGACTCCATCGAGGTGAAGACTTTGACCACCTCCGGAATCACCGCGCCGGCGATGGTTCCACAGCTGATGATCGCCGAGAGCTGATACCAGAGTGAGCCGCCGCCGAGATTCCCGATGAGGAGGTACGAGACCATGAACGTGAGGACGATCGACACCACCGATGTGAGCCAGACCAGGGCGGTGAGCGGCTGCTCGAAGTTCATCTTGTCCACGTGGGCGAGGCGGGCACGCTGGATGCCGTCGTTGATGAGGTAGGAGAGCCCGCTGGCGACGATCATCATGATGCGCATGGCGAAGATCCAGACCAGCAGCGTTGTCTGCAGGTTCGTGTTGTCCCGGAGCACGAGCAGAATGAAGGTGATGAGCGCCACGCCGGTCACGCCATAAGTCTCGAAGCCGTCAGCTGACGGTCCGACCGAGTCGCCCGCGTTGTCACCCGTGCAGTCGGCGATCACGCCGGGGTTACGCACGTCGTCCTCTTTGATGTTGAAGACGATCTTCATCAGGTCGGAGCCGATGTCGGCGATCTTCGTGAAGATGCCGCCGGCGATGCGCAGGGCGGAGGCGCCGAGCGATTCACCGATGGCGAAACCAATGAAACACGGGCCGGCGAAGCTCGCGGGGACGAAGAGCAGGATGATGAGCATGATCAGCAGCTCGGTGGAGATCAGCACCATGCCGATGCTCATGCCGGCCTTCAGCGGGATCTCGTACGTCAGAAAGGGCTTCCCCCTCAAGGCCGCGAAGGCGGTTCGCGAGTTGGCAAACGTGTTCACGCGAATGCCGAACCAAGCGACGCCGTAGCTGCCGCCGATGCCGATCAGACTGAACATCAGCACGATCAGGACCTTCACCATCTGGCCCTCGAACGCGCGTGTGAAGTACACCGCCATGATCGTGCCGATGAAGAGTTCGAGAAGGAGGATGAACTTGCCCTGGGTGATGAGGTAGGTCTTGCACGTTTCGTAAATCAGCTCAGAGATCTCGCGCATGGCCTTGTGGACCGGCAGGGTCCTGAGCTGCTGGTAGATCATGATCCCGAATCCGAACCCGAGCGCGCACACGAGCAATCCCCCGGTGAGGAGGGTACGTCCGCTGATCCCGAGAAAGTCGACCGATGAGAAGTTCGGAAGAACGAGATTCATCTCGCCGTGCGATTGGCCCTGTGCAGCCAACGCCTGGCTGGCGACAGCTAGGAACATACTGACCCAGCCGACAAACGACCATGTTCTTCTGCGTATGTGTACCATCCCCATTTCACTCCTCGGAGTTTTGCAGCCCCGCTCTGTCCCCGAGTGGGTACAGCTGGGCGGTCGAGTTCGATTGCCTCGTAACCGCGCCTCCACCACGACTGCAGGTCGCCATATGCGTGGAGGCCCCGTAACGCGGGCTATTTTAAACCTGGGGTTTATCGCAAAACTCACCTCGAAACACAACTCCCCAGGCCGATGCGTTGACCGGCAGGGAGTGGCCTGCTACCTTTCGGCGTGACATTGACAACATACCGTAATCCAGTGCCGACCGTGGACGCGATCATCGAGGTTCCGGAGGGCATTGTGCTGATCAAACGCCGCTATCTGCCTATGGGCTGGGCGTTGCCCGGCGGTTTCGTTGAATACGGGGAAACGGTCGAAGCGGCAGCCCTGCGTGAGGCCAAGGAGGAGACCGGCCTCGATGTCTCCCTGACCGGGTTGTTCAATGTCTACTCCGACCCGCTCCGGGATCCCCGTCACCATACGATCGGGATCATCTTTATCGGCACGGCCACAGGCGTTCCCGTAGCGGGCGACGATGCTGCGGAAGCAGGCATCTTCACTGCACAGTCTTTGCCGGCACCGCTTGCTTTTGATCATGGACAGATCCTCGAGGACTATTTCACGTACAAGCGGACTGGCCAGCGACCTCATCCGCGGTCATGAGCCCCGACCCACCGACCTTTCTCCCGCTGACTGCTGCCGAACAGCGCGAACTGTTGTGGCTGGCGCGCCAAAGCATCCGCACGGCTTTGGATGGTGAGACGCCGCCCGCATGTGCCACCATCACTCCGGCCCTGAACGAACCGGCGGGTGTGTTCGTGAGCCTGCATCGGGATGGGCGCTTGCGTGGTTGTATCGGCGCCGTGACAGCAGAGCGGCCGCTCTACCAGGCGGTCGCGCGGATGGCGGTGTCGGCAGCCTTCGATGACCCGCGTTTTCCGCCACTGACCAAGGCGGAACTCCCGGCCACGGCTATTGAGATTTCACGGCTCAGCCGCTTGACTCCCGGCCCTGCGGAGCACATTTGCCCGGGCCGCCACGGTGTCTACCTCAAGCATCGGGAGCAGTGCGGGGTATTCCTACCGCAAGTTGCACTCGAGTACCGCTGGGACCGCGAAACCCTCCTTAGCGAATTGTGCCGGAAAGCGATGCTGCCGCGCGACGCCTGGAAGCATCCGGAGACGACGCTGATGCTATTTGAGGCCGATGTCTTCTCGGAAAAAGACGCGTATGGCTCACAGGCGGATGGCACACAGGGTATCGCCCCGGGCGCTGCCCCCGGGAAAAGAACGCCGTAGGCCACGCGCCATAGGCCGGGCCGAAGGCCCCCTACGCCAGCTTGCGTAGTGCGGTTTCGATGCGGTCCAGACCGTCTTCCAGATTCTTCATAGAGGTGGCGTAAGAGATACGAATATTCTCGGGCGAGCCAAAGTCACTGCCGCCCACCACCGCGACGTGCGCCGATTCGATGAGGTACGCCGCCAGATCGTCGCCGGTCTCGAGAGCCGCACCGGCTGCTTCCCGATTGAGGTAGGCCGAGACGTTTGGAAAGACGTAGAAGGCCCCTTGGGGCTTCACGCAACGGATGCTGGGAATGGCTCGCAGGCGTTCCACTACGAACTCCCCGCGCCGCTCAAACTCGCGAACCATCTGCGCCACCGTGTCTTGCGGGCCCGCCAAGGCCTCAACGGCGGCCGCCTGCGCGATCGACGAAGGATTCGACGTCATCTGCCCCTGCAGGGTGGACATGGCTTTGATCACGTGCGCCGGCCCCGCCGTGTACCCGATGCGCCAACCTGTCATGGCGTACGTTTTCGATACCGAGTTGACCACCAGCGTCCGTTCGCGCAACTCCGGCCGCAGGTGCAGAACGTGCGTACGGCGGAAGCCCCCATACACCATCATCTCGTAGACGTCGTCGGAGATAACGATCAAGTCATGCCGCGCAATGACTTCAACGAGAGGAGCCAACTCGGCTTCGGCATATGCCGCCCCGGTCGGGTTACTGGGGCTGTTGAGGATAACCGCTTTGGTGCGCCCGTTGATTGCGGCTTCCAACGCTTCCGGGCTGAGCCTGAATCCGTTCTCTTCACTAGTGCGAACGATGCGTGGCTCGGCCCCCGCCAGCACCAGCATGTCCGTGTAGCTGACCCAGTAAGGAGCCGGGACAATGACCTCGTCGCCGGGGCCGAAAAGCGCCTGAAACGCCACGAAAAGAGAGTGCTTGCCGCCGCAACTCGCCAGCACTTCGCGTTTGTCATACACCAGGCCATTGTCGCGTCGCAATTTGGTCACGATGGCCGATTTGAGCGCGTCGGTGCCCCCCACCGGGGTGTACTTGGTCGCCCCGCGGCGCATCGCCTCGACCGCAGCCGTTTTGATGGACTCCGGCGTGTCGAAGTCCGGCTCACCGGCACCGAAGTCGATCAGATCGGTTCCCTGCGCGCGCAGCGTCGTCGCCCTCTCCGCCACTGCCATGGTGGCGGAGGGCTTGATCAGACTCACTCTGCTACTCAATTTCATGGCTCGATCTCCACAAAGCCACACCGGGATGCGGTTGGCCATCGGCATGGGTGGGTACTGTTCCAACAAATGTGAAGTTCAGCGTTGTGGGCGGATCTTCTTCATGAGGCGGTGAAAGACGGCATCCGGCACCAGTCCCCGGACCTCGCCGCCCAAGCTCGCAACCTCTTTGACCAGCCGGG
This sequence comes from Binatia bacterium, assembly GCA_044450645.1. Classification (GTDB taxonomy): domain Bacteria; phylum Desulfobacterota; class Binatia; order HRBIN30; family HRBIN30; genus JAGDMS01. The sequence continues at coordinate 44,367 of JBIOJG010000013.1, read as the reverse complement.
ATGCCGTATAGAAGTGCGTCTCGCCCGCTGCCATGAAAAACGTTTCGATGTGCGGCTTGAGGTGGCGATTCATCATCGCCATCTGAAACTCGTACTCGAAGTCAGACACGGCCCGCAGACCGCGGATGATGGCCCGTGCGCCCACTCTTTCGCAGTAATCGACGAGCAGCCCAGTGAAGCTGTCGGCGGTGGCCCGAGGAGCGGTATCCGCGAGCGCCTCCCGGATCATGGCGACCCGCTCTTGCGCGCTGAACAGGGCGCGGTCCTTGTGCGGATCGCTGGTGCCGCCTGCAACCGCAACGATAACCTGATCGAACACTTCGAGCGCACGGCAAACGACATCGAGGTGGCCGTTGGTGAACGGGTCAAACGACCCCGCGTACACCGCGCGACGAGCCGGTTCCACATTGCCTGGTTTGTCTGACATATCTTCTTCTGCGACGTACAGCGCGAGGCCTGTCTTTCCATAGCGCCGACTCTGGGTCAATCGCAATGACCCGCAAGTTGGTGGCAAGGGTTCCGTCACCGGGTGCTCGGCAACCAGCCAGGCACCCGGCCGCAGCAACCCGTGCTCGACCACCTGAGAGAGGGTGCGCTCGGGCAGCCCCTGCCCGTAGGGTGGATCGAGCAGAATACCGTCAAAGCCCGCCCTTTCCCGCCCGAGCTGCGCCAGGGCACGGCCCACGGTGATCGGCAGGACACGGGAGCGATCCTCGAAGCCGCACAGCCTCACGTTCTCGCGCAGGACCTGCAGCGACGCGGACGATTGCTCGACAAAGGTGACAGCGGCGGCACCGCGGCTGAGGGCCTCGATTCCCAGGGCGCCCGTACCGGCAAACAGGTCCAACACCTGGGCCGATTCCAAAGTGAAGCGGCTTTCCAGGATGTTGAAGAGCGCGCCCTTGACCTTATCCGCCGTCGGCCGGAGCGCCATGCCGCGCCCGACACGCAGCCGGCGTCCTTTCGCCGTACCGGCAATGACACGCATGGCTAGCCAATAGTGAATCGCAAGAATGATGGCAACGTGGGAGCCGCCGGCGCGTTGCCCACAGCGCCGGAGACCTTGTATCGCCCCCTGCAGGGGGCTAAAAGCTCACCCTCTAGAAGGAGGCTCTATGCGACACGTTGCCGCCGTAAGCATACTCGTGCTCCTCGCTGGATGCGGAACAAACAGCGAAGATATGAAGAAGCTGCAGGACTCGCAACGCCAGATTCTGGCGAAGCTGGGCGACCTGGAGAAAAAGGTCGAGCAGATCGCGGCGGCCAAACCCGCCGCCCCGCAAGCCGGCCAGGTCGACCCGAACAAGGTCTACAACATCCCGGCAGGGAACTCTCCGTTCAAAGGGCCGGCTGATGCGCCGGTGACCTTGGCGTTGTTCTCCGACTTCCAGTGCCCCTTCTGCTCCCAGGTTCCCAGTCTGGTGGATCAGGTCCTGAAAGCATATCCGAAAGAGGTCAAGTTCGTGTATAAAGAGTTCCCGCTCGTCACCATCCACCAAAACGCCATGCCCGCCGCACGCGCGGCTGTGGCGGCAGGCAAGCAGGGCAAATTCTGGGAGATGCACGATAAACTCTTCGCCAACCAGCGTGCCTTGCAGGCGGACAACTTGAAGCAATACGCGAAAGACATCGGCCTCGACGCTGCCAAGTTCGAGCAAGACCTGGCTTCGCCCGACGTACAGAAAGAGATTGACGACGACGTCAAGCTGGCCCAGCAGTCTCAGGTCAGTGGCACGCCAACGCTTTTCCTCAACGGTAAGCGCGTGACGAACCGCACCTTCGACGGCTTGAAGCAAATGGTCGACGAAGCCCTGAAACAGAAATCGTGACCTGTGATTCGTGACGCGTGACTCGGGAAGAGTCGAAGCCGAATCACGGATCACGCCTCACGAATCACGATCATCACGTCCGATACGCTGAGTTGAAGCGGACGTAATCCAGGCTGAGGTCTGAGGCCATGCGATACGCCTGAGCCTTACCGGCGTGGAGGTCCAAGGTCAGGGCGAACTCCGCGCGCCGGGTCACGGCTGCGGCACGTCGCTCGACTTCTCCGACGATCTCCCGTCCGCGGCGGACCACCTGTACGTCATCGAGATACACGTCAAGCTTCTGCGGCTCGAAGACAGCCCCACTGTAGCCCGCGGCGCACACGATACGGCCGGTGTACGGGTCACCGCCGAAGAACGCGGTCTTGCACAGCGGCGAACGCGCAATGGTATCCGCCACCCGGGCCGCATCACGGGGGTTGTGGGCGCCGCGCACGGTGATGTCGATCACCTTGGTTGCACCCTCGCCGTCTTTGACGATCAGCCGTGCCAGTCGCGTCATGGCCCGCGTCACCGCTTGAGAAAATGCCGGGAAGGCACGCGAGGCCGGCGTCAGGACAGCATTCTTCGCCAGGCCGTTTGCCATCAGCACAACGGTATCGTTGGTACTCATGTCCCCGTCGACAACAATCGCGTTGAACGAGTCCGGCAGCGCCATCTGGAGGGTTCGCCGCAAACCCACCGCCGACACCGCGGCGTCGGTTAGGACGTATGCAAGCAAGGTGGCGTGCCCGCCCGGCGCTGGGCCGCGGCCGCCGGCGACGGCCATGCGGGGAGCGATCATGCCCGCCCCTTTGGCCATGCCGGCGATGTGCACTGCCTTGCCGCCGATGTCGATCGTTTCCGCGCTGAACTTCGGAAACGCGTCCGTGGTCATCATGCCTTCGAGGGCGTCGTGGAAACCATCCACCGTCAGACGTCTGCACGCCGCGCGCACGGCGCGTTGGACACGGCTGCGCGGTAGGGGGACGCCGATGCGGCCGGTCGAAGATGGGATCACCAACTCTTCCCCGATGCGGAGTTCGCGGCTGACGATGGCGCACATCTCGCGCGCCACGGCCACTCCGTCACGGCCGGTATAGGCGTTGGCATTGCCACTGTTCACCACAATCGCCTGCAGGCGCCCGGCGGCCGCGCGTTTGAGGCCGATCTGCACCGGTGCGGCCTGCACCCGGTTGGTGGTGAACGCGGCGGCGGCCGCCGCCGGCACATCAGAGCAGATCAGGGCCACGTCACGGGCACCGCTTTCCTTCAGTCCACCGTGGACGCCGGCGAATCGAAAGCCCGGCAGGCGTACAGGCTTTCGTGGCACGCGAACTTTCATTGTCTCCTCCCGTAGGGGCGCATACCTAAGACGAACCGCATCAGCGGTCAAATTGGCGACGCAGGCCCGCGCCTTGCGCCGCCTGCATCCATTCACATATAGTTGACGGACGGAGACCCGTGAATGTTTGGAATGGGTATCGGCGAGTTACTGGTCATTCTGGTGATCATCCTGATCATCTTTGGCGCCGGAAAGCTGCCCGAGATCGGCGAGGGCGTGGGACGCGGGATTCGGAACTTCCGCAAAGCCATCAAAGCGCCAGATGAGATCGATATCACGCCGAAGAAAGACGACGACACAAAGAATCAGACCTGATGTTGCGCGGCAACGACCTGCGCACTGAACTCCGCAGGCTCACGCGGCGGGTCCATGAACACGATCACGAACGTTGACGACTCGCCCGGTTCGATCATGAAGCGTTTCGGGGGGTTGAGCTTTTGCAGGATCGACAGTTCACGCGGCGTGAGGTCCTTGAGCACTTTCGCCGAAATCACGTTGCCGCAGTAGATGATTTTCTCTTCCAGCGCGCGGCCGTCTCGGCCGTATAACTTCCCGCCAATTTGCACACTATGCAGTGCCACCGGCGCCGTGTTGAGAGCCTTGCCGGTGATGACGAACACCTCCTTGCCGTCCTTGATGCGCTGGTAGTTGCCCACCACGTCGGAGAGCGCCACTTTGCGAGTCAGCAGGCGGTCGTCCCCCAGACGGCCAATTATCGGCAAGCGTCCTATGAGCCGGTCGCACAGCACCGGGCTGGCGAAGAGTGCGCGTGCCAACAGGCCATAGGCGGCAACGACGATGGCGAGGAAGATGAAAATGGGTCCGATCGCGCTTGGTTCGCGGCGACGGGGTTCCCGAACGGCAGCACGCCGACGTGGGACCACCTCGACCTCATCCTCTTCCTCGTCCTCTTCTTCCTCTTCCATACGAATGGGAGCCGTATGTGTCATCACCGGCGTGTCCGGCTCTTCGGCAGCATCATCGGGCAGAGAGAACTCCTCGGACTTCTCTTCCACCCCCAGCGTGAACGTCTCCTCGGGTTCGGAAACAGTGAGTTCATCGGAGTGGGTCGGTGGCGTTTGCTCTTTCCATGTGGGTTCGTCAAAAGGTAGCGTCAGGTTCTTGTCCGCGGCTGGCGTGGTCTCCGCAGCAACGGGCGGAGTCGGCGCCGGGCGCTTTTTGGGCGTTGGCGCCGGGAAAATGCGTTGGCACCGAGAACACTTGAGCATCGGGTTCTTGCCCGTAAGACGGGCCGCATCGAGCTCGTAGCTCGTGGCGCAGTATGGGCACTGAACGATCATGTCCCAACCAGGGCTGGGGGAAAATTGTATGGCGAATGAATCAAAAAGCAAGGCATCAGGCGGTACCGTCCACGAGCTGTCCGTGGTTTTGCCCGCCTTTAACGAAGAAGCCAACGTCGAGCGGGTGGTGCGGAGCTGTGCCGCCTACCTCGACGAGCACATGGCCGACTACGAGCTCTTGGTGGTCAACGACGGCAGTCGCGACCGCACCGGCGAAATCCTGAATCGGCTGCAGAAGGAGCTTGTCCGGCTGCGCCCATTGCACCATGCGCAGAACCAGGGGTACGGCGCCGCGTTGCGTACCGGGTTCGGAGCCGCCACCAAACGTTTCGTCTTCTACATGGATGGCGACGGGCAGTTTGATATTGGCGATCTCGATCACTTGCTGCCTCTGGCCACTGACGAAGACCATATCGTCACCGGTTTTCGCATCGAGCGGCGTGACCCTTTCATTCGCCGCCTGAACGCCAAGCTGTTCGGTGGCTGGCTGGTGCGGATCATGCTGGGCGTCCGGGTGCGCGACCTCAACTGCGCCTTCAAGCTCATCCCGAAGAAGGTATTGGATCGCATCACGCTGGAGTCACCGGGGGCCCTCATCAATGCGGAGCTCTACGGGCGGGCCGTGCGGCGAGGATTCGGCATCAAAGAAGTCGGTGTACACCATTACCCTCGTTCCGCCGGCGTCCAGACGGGCGCCCATCTCTCGGTGATCATCCGGGCCTTTTATGATCTCTTTCGCCTGCGCCGGAAGATTCTCGCCGGCGATCGGTGATCAGCAATCAGCATCGAGGCTGAGGGCTGGAGCCGATAGCTGGGGCGCTTCTATTTCGCCACCGGTGGCAGAATGAACTTCTCGATCCGGTGGTTCATGGTGTCGGAAACATAGACGGCGCCTTGCTTGTCGGTGGCAATGCCGATCGGCCGGTTGAACTCTCCACGGCCGGTGCCACTCCTGCCCCACGAAGACAACAGGCTACCGCCCGAGTACCGTGCGCAGCGATGGTTGAAGGAGTCCGTCACCACGAGATCCGCGCCCAGCATGGCCACGTAGGGTTCGGTATAAAACTCCTCCCAGCCCGAAACGAAGTGCTCTCTCACGAACTTCCCTTGCCGGTCGAAGTACTGCACACGGTGATTGCCGGTATCGGCGACGGTAACCTGCCCGTTCTCATCCACCGCAATACCGACCGGTTCGATGAACTCTCCCGGTTTAGAGCCCTCGTGTCCCCAGGTTGAAAGCTCTCGGCCGTTGGTGTCGAAGCTCACCACGCGCTTGTTGCCGGTGTCCGTGATGTACACTGTACTGTTATCGGGCGCCACGGCGATGCCACGCGGCCCCCAGAGGCTGGTTTGCGCACGCCACTCTAAGAGGAATTTGCCGTTGGCATCGAATTTCTGAACCCGGTGGTTCCACGTATCCGCCACATACACCGAGCCGTCGGGCCCGACGGCAACACCGCACGGGTCCTTGAACTCCCCGGCCCCCTGCCCTTCGTGTCCCCAGGTCAACAGCGGTTTGCCGTCCGGGCTGAGCTTCTCGATGCGGTTGTTCTTGCTGTCGACTACGTAGAGGTTGCCGTTTGCGTCGGTGGCAAGCCCCCGCGGCTCATTGAACTGGCCAGGAGCAGTTCCCCGCTCTCCCCACACGGCCGCCGGCTGCAGCACCGACGGCCCGCCGGGGTAATTTCGCGCCGCCGGAGGCGGGTTCACCGCCACCGGGGCCACGGCCATCCCCGGTTTCACGTCTTTCAGCGCAAACATCACGGCATCGCTGGAACCCACCGGGCTGAAGGTCTCGCGGGTGACGAGGAAACGTACGAAAGTGGTCAGATCGAGCTTGCTCCAGTCCGGCTCCCACCAGCCGCGGATTTGGAAGGGAATTCTCTCATAGCGGTCACCCAACGCTTGATCGACGGCTTTGGCGGCTTCCGGATCGATGATCACGACAGGCGTATCAACGGTGCGCACATCGGCCGCCCAGTTCACCGGATAGTGACGCAGGTACCAACTCAGGGGCCAGGTTGCGTTACCGGACACCGCCAGGCGGGTCTGCGTTCCCGTGCCGAGCGTCCGGGCGATCGTTTCGATCCGATCCATCACCTTCGTATGGATGTCGTATGTCGATTGCACGTAGGCCAGGAGCTCCGCGTGGCGCTTGCCGGGGGCTTCCTCCGGACGCGGCGCATCGTAGAGATAGTTGCTGGAGATCAGGGTCCACACCGTGAGCGTTCCACACAACGCCAACACCAGCGCCGGCGCCGGCCGCAAGAGGGTGCGCCGCTGGATGAGCTGGCCGAACCACATTGCCGCCAGCATCGCGGCAGGGACCAGCATCGGCACCAAGAGCCACGGCACTTTCTCCTGTGCCCAGCTGTAGAACCCGAAGTTGCCCAAGGTCCAGATCGTCAGGAAGCGAGTGAAGCGGTCAGGGAGCCATCGCCGCATGAGCGTCGGTGCGGCCAACACGAGCGCCAGCAGTAGCACCAGGGGGGCGCGTGTGGGCGCGGCAAAGAGGCAGACGACGAATGCAACGGTCGCCGCCAGCGTGGCATAGGCCAGGAAACGTGTGGACGAAGGTTCCCGTGCGTCGGCGCGCAGCAATGGGCCCAGCAGAAGCAGGAGCGCTGGGAAGAAGATCAACGGCTCGTATACCACGAGATGGGGGAAGTAGTACCACCAGGGACCGCCGATGCGTTTGATCTCGTGTTGTCCCCACCAGTAAGTCAGAGCCCGAGTAACGGAATTCCAATTCTTCGGATGGGTGAGCAGCGACGTGTACAGCAGGAGCCAGATCATCGCGAAGATGATGGCCGTCGTGAACAGCGGTACGAGTGCGCGCCGCAGCAGCTCCACGGTTTCGCCGGTCACGCTACGCAGGGCCGCCCGCCTGTCGGTCGCGTGAACGACTTCCCACACCGCGATGCTGAGCAAACTGATGAGGAAGACCGGGAACAGCGCGTACATGTCCTCTTTGGTACAGAACGCGATCGCCAGCCCTGCGCCGGCAAGATAGAGATTGCGCGCCTGGCGCGTCTCACCGTAACGAAAGATAAAGTAGATGGCCGCCAGGTTGCCGAACGCCATGTAAATGTCGTGGCGCAAGAAACGGCTGAAATACGTCAGGGCGGGCGAGAAGGTCACCAGCGCCAGGAACGAGAGCGCCCCCCAGCGTCCGAGATAGCGCCGCAGTGGCCAAGCAAAGGCAAGCAGCCCCCACCCGAATACGACCGCGCTAAGGCGGGCGGTGAAGTCGGAATCACCAAAGAGGCGGAGGACCAACGCGGTGGCGTAGTACAAGAACGGCCCGTGGTACACCGGGTCGTATTCATAAGCACCGACGCCGTCTTGCGTCACTTTCCACGAAAAGAAGGCATGGATGGATTCGTCGTGGTGATAGGGACGCACCCCGAGGAGATACAGACGCGTGAACACCGCGATGGCGATCACCGCGATATAGACACACCGCTCCACATTCAGGGTGCCGAAGACGGTCCGATCAAGAACGCTCGGCGATAGCTGTCCACCCCGTGGGCGCGCCGCCGGGTTCGTCATGTTGCGATCAAGGGCACTCTCTGCCATAGGACCAAAATGTCACGCCGATCTCAGCCTGCGCGGAAAGATGCCCGTGTGTATATGCGGCCGGTCGCCTTGTCAACAAACGCTGTGGCGGCGCAATGAAACTGTCCATCGTCATCCCGGTTTTCAACGAAGCCGCGCGCATTCTCCCGTCGCTCGAGTGCATCTTCGCCTACATGGATCAGCACCACCCCGACTACGAGGTGCTGGTGGTCGATGATGGCAGCACGGACGGCACCGCCACTCTCGTGCAGGAGCAGTTCGCGCACCGGTCACAGCTGCGCATCCTGTCCTACGCCGGCAACCGAGGCAAGGGCTACGCCGTGCGTTTCGGAGCCGTACGCGCCGCCGGTGATATCGTCCTGATGACGGATGCCGATCTGTCAACGCCGATCGAAGAACTGGAAAAGATGCTGCCCTTGCTGACGCAAGGCTACGATCTGGTGGTCGGCAGCCGGGCGCTGGCGCAGTCCGAGATCCGCCGGCGGCAGCCGTTCTACCGCGAGAGCGGCGGCAAGGTGTTCAATCTGCTGGTCCGTCTGATGGTGGTCCCGAACGTCCATGATACCCAGTGCGGCTTCAAGCTGTTCCGGCGCGAACCGCTGTTGCCGGTCCTGAACCGGCAGCAGATCGACGGGTTCGCCTTCGACGTCGAGATGATCGCGCTGGCGCAGGGGCTCGGCTTGACGGTGGCCGAAGTGCCCGTCGTCTGGGTCAACTCTCCCACGTCGCGCGTTCGCATGCGGGCCGCCCTTCGCGCCTTCGCCGATCTCGCGTTGATCCGTAAGCGAGTGCGGCAGGCGGGGATGAAGACGCAGCAGCCCTGAGGCACCGCCCGCTATACGTCCAGAACCACGGTCGCTTCCCATCCGCCGTTCGTCTGCTGCACCTTCAGCCGATGTAATGTCACCGCCTTCACGTCGGCCGATAGCTCATGGCGCGTCGGATCAATGCTTTCGCCCTCCAGCGTCGCGTCCACTACCCAGTGGCCGGCCTGCTGCGTGATGCGGACGCTGGTGGGTCGCAGCAGGAGCCCCTCAGCATCTTTGTGGTAGATGAGCTCCTCCAGGAACTTGAGCAGCGCCAGATCCAACGCTTCGTGTTCGACATGGAGCCCGCGCCGTTCTCGCAGCTGCAACGCCGCCACGTTGGCCAGCATCACCTCCAGCGTCGCCTCGGCGGCTGCCATGAAGCATTCTTCCCGCGTCGCCCCGCAGGCGATGAATCCGACATCCGCGGTAAACGCCTCTTCCAGAAAGCGGTACGACATCGGCGTCAACCGGTGACGGTGCCGAGCGGCGCAGCATGCATGCTCACGAGCCTACCATCACCTGCTGGCATCGCAACCACCCTGCCGCGACCAGTTACGCGAACTGATCACGCCGGTAAGGCGTTTTGTTGGCTCTGCCGAGCCGTGGTAGAAGAAGTGGAAATGGTTGCGCGTCTTTAGCCCGACGCCCTGAGGGTGTCGTGCGGCGCTTCAAGATGGTCCTGGTGATGGTCCGGGAGTAGCGTGGCTGCTGGTTCGGCCACGTCATAGTGGGAAGACGAGAAATGGGCGCCTACGAGGATCTAGCCTGACGCCGGTGACAGCACCAATGAGCATCAGAGTCGACGCAACGACGTGCACGGGCTGTGGCTCGTGCGTGTTGACCTGCTTGGATGGCGCTATCGATACCCGCCCGGAGTTTACCGCCCGGATCGACGCGAGTCTGTGTACAGACTGCCTGCTGTGCCTTGATTACTGCCCGAGCGACTCGTTGATTGCGGAATAGCGATGGACCGCAGCGCGACAGACGTCGTGGTGATTGGTTCGGGCATCGGCGGGATGTGCGCCGCGGCCCTGCTCGCTCACGCGGGTTACCGCACGGTGGTGCTGGAGCGTTTGGCTCTGCTCGGGGGTCGGTACACCTGCATCGATTGGCAGGGCTACAAGATCCCTACCGGCGGTCACATCGTGAATCACGGGTCGGATGATCCGATCTACCAGACCCTACAGGACGTCGGGGCCAAGGGCGTCGAGTTCCACGATTTCGACGTGCCGGTCAAGTACCGCGTCGCCGGCATCGATTACACGCTCGGGAACAAAGGGGGGCTGGGTAAAATCATTTCCGCCGCCAGCAGCGACGAGGGCGAGGCGCGCCGGGTGATGAACGCGCTCTATGAGGCGATCCGCGGAGACCAACCACCCGCCGGGCTGTCACTGCGTGACTGGTTGCTGCGTCACACCGACAACGAAAGGATTCACAGAGTGTTTCGCGCCCAGGCCACCGCCTTCACCGGAGTGAACCCACACGATTTTCCTGCCGGCGAGTTCCTCCGGTTCTTACGCACCTACGGCCGCCTGCGCCGTCCCCTCGTGCCCAAAGGCACCGGTGGGTCCATCATCGCGGCGTTGCAGCGCGTGATCGAAGACCGGAACGGGCTGGTGCTGACTTCGGCAAGAGCGGTGAAGATTCTGATCGAGGACCAAACCGTGAAGGGTGTCGTCGCTGACCGCAAGGGGAGCAGACGGCATTTCGACACGCGCGTTGTGATCAGCAACGTTGGTCCCAGAAGGACGGTGGAGCTGGCCGGAGAAGCGAGCTTCGACTCATCGTACCTCGAGCGGGTCGCGAAGGTCAGGCCGAGTGTGGCGATGGATTACATCATCGCCAGTGACACGCCCCTGCTCGACTCGCTGCTGTTCACCACGGATGCACGGCGGACAGAGGCCTGGTCGCCGACGTCGCTGTTCTGGCCGGAGGATGCGCCGGCCGGAACGTTCATGATGGAGGGGTATGCCGCCCCGCTATCCAGCGCGGACTACGATCCGAAAGAGGAATACGCCGTGTTCCTCCGCGATCTACGGCAAGAGTTCCCCCAGCTAGAGGAATGCGGCGGTCGTGTGCTGCTCGCCCGGCAATTCCGCGGCGAGTGGCCAGTCAACCGCTGCCATCAAGGGCACGATCTCGACCAGCACACGCCGATCGACTTGCTGTACAATGTGGGCGATGCAGTCAAGCCATCCGGGTGGGTCGGGGCGAGCGGCGCGGCGCTCAGTGCGAGAGTGGTGGTAGAGGAGGTGCGTCAGCGGTTCACCCGGTGACCGGGTTCGACGGCTGCGTTCGGATCGCTTCACGGTTACTGAATCAACCTGGCGACAGCGCGCGCAATCTGCGTCTCTTCATCGGTTTGGACGACGTAGACTGGAAGGCCGGCTTCAGCGGAAATTCGCCCCGGTTTGCCGCCGGCGTTGCGCTCGGGATCGAGGGCGTATCCCCACGCCGACAATCCGTCGGCCACCCGGTGGCGGATTTCAGCGGAGTTCTCGCCGATGCCCCCGCCAAAGACCAGCGCCGCCGGGCCGCCGAGCAGGGTGAAGTACGCTCCGGCGGTCGCGACAATTCGCCGGACGAACAGCTCGATGGCGAAGGCCGCGCGTGCGTCCCCATCCGCCTCCGCACGCAACAGCAGACGCATATCCTCCATTCCACCGACGCCCAGTAAACCGGAACGCCGTGTCAGCAGGTCCTCGACTTCGTCAACGGCACGTCCTTGGCGCAGCAGGTAGAGCACGAGGGCGGGGTCGATATCACCCGAACGGGTAGACATCATCAGGCCCTCCAGCGGAGTGAAGCCCATCGAGGTTTCGATCGATGCCCCCTGTTTGATCGCACAGGCTGAGCACCCGTGGCCGAGTTGCAGCGTCACCGCGGTCACCTCACTCAGCCGGATACGCTCGCCCTCGGCCACACCCTCGGCAAGCGAGGCGTGGGCGATGCCGTGAAAGCCGTAGCGATAGAGGCCTAGCGATTCGGTCAGGTCGGTCGGCAGCGCGTAGTGCAACGAGGCACGCGGGCGGTTGGCGTGGAAGGCGGTGTCAAAAACGGCCGCCATGGGCTTGCCGGGCAGTTCCGAGCGCGCCACACGGATGCCGGCGAGGGCGACGGGATTGTGCAGCGGCGCCAGGGGAACCAGGGCTTCGATCCCGGCCTCGACCTCAGCGTCGATCAACACCGGAGAAGTAAATTGCCGTCCCCCATGGACGACACGGTGGCCGATCGCATCAACCGTGGCGCCGTCTGCTCCCACCTGCTTGATCAGCTGCGTGAACAAGTCAGCAACCTCGCGACCACTGCTGGCTTCGACCATATACCGAGCCCGCACCGTCACGCCGTCGCCCGTCGCTTCTGCGAGCCCAGCCTTCACGCTTCCGGTACCACCGTTGAGAATGAGGATGCGCATGGGATGGCTTATGGCCTATGGCTTAGGGCGCGAAAACCAGGAGCGATCTGCGACACGTAACTTCTTATCACGGCAGCGGCGGATGAACACCCATGGACGTGCAGATCGCATATTGTCCGAACCATAAGCCATCTGCCATACGCCATAGGCCAGCCACGCCGTTGCCACCGCTCGCGCTCGGTGATAACCGTTAAGCAATGCCACTGCCTTCCGTCCTCGATGAGATCGACCGTTTGTTCGATGAGCTGATCCGTCGGCCCTGGGGGACCACCTCACGTCAACTGGTACCGGCTGAGATGCGCGAGGTCGAGGATGGATGGATCGTGAAATTGCCGGCACCGGGCATGTCCGCTGCAGACCTGCGGATACAAGTCCAGGGAAACTGGCTCATGGTGACCGGGTATCACCGGCAGTCACGCGAGCACCGGCACGGTAAGACCGGTTGGAGCCAGCGGCAGCAGGAAGTCTCGCTGCACCGAACGATCGCCCTGCCCGCGGGCGCAGACCCGGACCATATCGACGCAAAGATTGAAGACTCCACCCTCTCCATTCACATCCGCCGACGACAGCCGTGACTTCCACCGATCGTGAGGGACAGGACCTGAAACCCGCCGCCGCGCCGCGCCAGCTCTCGGCTGACGAGGCCGCGTTTGCGGTGCCGCCAGCGGAACTGGGCTTCGCCACGACCGCTGACATCGGCGCCGCACCGGATTGGGTTGGGCAGGAACGGGCGTTGGCCGCGCTCGAATTGGGTCTCGGCGTGAACCACGTTGGCTACAATATCTACGTGTGCGGCCTCGGCGGCACCCAACGCGAGCAGACGTTGGCGGGATTGCTGACCGAGCTGACGCGCAACGTCCCGCGCCCCGGAGACCGCGTCCTGGTGCAGAATTTCCAGAACCGCGACCGGCCACGCGCCTTCTATCTTCCCGCCGGCCAGGGGAAAGAGCTGCGTCGCGACCTGCAGGAACTGGTGGAGGACCTGAAGCGGGCGCTTCCGGAAACATTTCGCAAGGAGACCTTCGAAGAAGAAAAGGAACAGCTCGCGGAACGCTACGGGCACGAGGGCGAGGAGATCGCCAAGGCGCTCCAACAACGTGCGGCCGAGAAAGGCTTCGCGCTGCAACCGCACCCGCAGGGCGGTATCATTTTCATCCCCCTCAAGGATGGCCGGCCGATGGAGCCGGAAGAGCTGCAAAAGCTGAGCGAGGCGGAACAGGAGGATCTGCACCAGCGTGAGCGCGAGGTGTCACGCGAGGTCAAGACCATGCTCCGCCGGCAGCAAGCCCTCGGGCGCCGGTTGGCGCGCGAGGTGAAAGCAGCAGAGCGACGGGTCGCCGCCAACGTGATCAACCCACTGGTCGAAGAGATCGGCCAGCGCTACGGCAGCGACGTGCAGCAGTACCTGGCTGAGTTGCGGGAGCACATGCTGGATAATCTCGATAGCTTCCGCGAGCAGCCGCAGCCGCAAGCGCCGTTCCCGTTCCCCGGCATGTTTCCCGCGCCCGCGCAGGAGGGCGCGCTGATTGATTACGAGGTCAACGTGCTCGTGGACAACAGTGCGATCTCGGCGGCACCGGTGATTATCGAACCGTCGCCGGCGTACAAGAACCTCTTCGGCGCGGTCGAGCGCATGGTCGATCCCTCCGGGAAACTGGTGACCAATTTCACCCGCATCAAAGCGGGGTCGTTGTTGCGCGCACACGGGGGCTGCATCATCATCAACGCACTCGATGCGCTGTCCGAGCCACTGGTGTGGCGCTCGCTCAAACGGTGCCTGAAGAGCGGCGAACTGGAGATCGAAGCGTACGACCCATTCGCCCTGTTTGCCGCCACCACGCTCAAACCGGAGCCGATCCACATCTCCACCCGGGTGATTTTGACTGGACCCACCGAGCTGTTTCAGCTCCTGTATTTCTACGACGAGGAGTTCGGCGAGATTTTCAAGATCCGCGCTGACTTCGGCTACGAGGTCGGCGACCAGGAGTCCCGGCGCAGCTTCTGTGCCCAGGTGGCGCGCATCGTCCGCGAGGAGCATCTCCCGCCGTTCACCGCCGCAGCCGTTGCAGGCCTGATGGAGTATGGCGCCCGCCTGATCAATGACCGGCGCAAGCTGCCGAGCCAATGGCATCCCGTGGCCGACGTCATGCGGGAGGCTGCCTTCTGGTGTGGCAAAGGGGAACAGCAACAGGTCGACGCGCCCCACGTCCACCAGGCGCTGGAGCAGCGCACCTTCCGGCTCAACCGCTATGAGGAAAAGCTGCGCGAGCTCATCCGTGACGGCACCCTGCTGGTCGATGTCGACGGCAGCAAGGTGGGCCAGCTGAACGGCCTCGCCGTCGCCAACATCGGCGGCTATGAATTCGGGCGCCCGTCGCGCGTCACGGCAGCCGTTTCCATGGGCCACCAGGGCATCATCAACGTGGAACGCGAGGCACAACTGAGCGGTCGGACGCACGACAAAGGGGTGCTGATCATCTCCGGCTACCTGCGCCACGCCTACGCGCAGGATTTTCCCCTCAGCCTGTCCGCCAGCTTATGCTTCGAGCAGTCCTACTCGGGAATCGATGGCGATAGCGCGTCATCGACGGAGCTCTTTGCCCTGATTTCCAGTCTGAGTGGCATACCCTTGCGCCAGGACCTTGGCGTGACCGGCAGCGTCAACCAGTGGGGCGAGATTCAACCGATCGGCGGCATCAACGAGAAAATCGAGGGTTTCTTCGCGACCTGCCGCGAAGTGGGCCTCACGGGCCGCCAAGGCATCGTCATGCCGGTGCAGAACCTGCCAAACCTTGTCCTGCGTCCCCAGGTCATCGACGCCATTCGCAACGATCAGTTTCACATCTACCCGATCCGCACCATCGATGAAGGGCTGGAAGTCTTGACCGGCATCAAGGCCGGCAACATCAGTGAGGAAGGCACGATCCACTATTCGGCGGCGCAACGTTTGCGGCGGCTGGCAGAAGGCTTGCGGCACTTTGCGGCAAGTCCCCCAGCGCAGAACGCGACACCGAGCACGCCGCCGTCGACTCCTCCACCACCGCAACCACCGCCCCCGAAGTGACGCAGCGCGGACCGGCAGTCAGGGCGATACGCGGGGCAGGTCGTCGCGCTGCCACACGGCGAACAAACTGCCCTCATCGGACCACTGGTACGAGGCGCGACCACGAAACGTCTTCTTCAGCTCGTGCACGATGCGGTGCGCAAGCTTTTGCGAGGTGGTCAGGACCTCGATCTCGTCACCGCTGCGCTCCACGGAGACCAGCTTGCGTTGCGGCTGGGTGAAATCGGCACGTTCAACGACGTTGTCGATCCGTCGGCGGATCTCGGTTTCGTTCGCCGCCGCATATGCGCCCCGAAGCAAGACCCGCCCGAAATACTCCGCCGCTCGCGTTTGTTTACAGGCCGGGCACACTGCCCAGGCGGCACGCGACAGGAGCGCGTGGTTGACCTTATGATCCCGCCGCCACGTTTGCCGAGCAAAGATCGCCCCGCAGCGCTCGCAAATCGTCGGCTCCTGCGGTCGTCTTGCGGGGTCCCCGCCAGCAGGCTTCTTCTCGCTCCGTGTTCCCTTGCGGTTGAGGCTCCGAATCAGACCTTTTCCCTTGTTCATCGCCAATTCCTCTCTGTTCCGTGCCGATCGTACTCTCGACGCCGCAACGGCCGGTGCCCTGAGATCCACAGCATCATATCCCCCTAGGCGGCGCAAGCAGCCTATCGCGGTGGCGCAGGCCACGGTTGCGCTATCCCACGATCGTCAGACAGAACCACCTTGACATTGAAGCCGCGCGCGGTCTTGATACGCATCATTGGAGGAGCACGGCGACGATGAAGCTCTACCGCTTCGAGTACAGTTGCTACGCGCGCAAGGCGCAGATGGTGCTCGACCTCTTGGGAGTACGCCACGAAGCCGTGGAAGTCCCTTACGGCGACCGTACCGAGCTGGCAACGCTCACCGGCGGCTACATCCAGGTACCGGTGCTGGTGGACGACGCAGGCAAGGTGACAGTCGATTCGCGCGCCATCTGCGAAACGCTGCTTCGGAGTAAGGACGCAGAGCGGCTGATACCGTCTCCGTGGCAGGGGCTGATCTGGGCCTACGCCGACTGGTGCGACGGCCCGCTCGAAGACGTGCTGTTTCGCATCGCCTCACCGGGTGTTCGGCGTCGTTTCAGCCGGCCGGCCGATCGCGCCCTGTTCACCTTCATCAAGGAGCGCAAGTTCGGCCGCGGCTGCGTCGAGGAGTGGGAACGGGATGCCGCCGGGTTGGTGGCCCGTGCACAGGCATTGCTGGAACCCTCCGTACAGACGCTCAGCCAGAGGCCCTTCATCTTCGGCGACCGCCCCACGCTTGCCGACGCGGCGTTGTACGGTCAGTGTTGCATGTTACGCTTCGCCGATGCCGCGATGCCTGCCGCGCTCGCGCCGGTGCTGAGCGAGTGGATGCCCCGGCTCGAAGCCGCCGTGAAACGCACCTGAGCCGGAAAGAACTCTCACCCCGCAGCCGCGCGGGGGTCGAGGCGGTCGCGCAGATAATCGCCGAGGAAGTTGAACGCCATGATGGTGAGGAAGATGAAGACACCGGGCGTCAGGATCCATGGGTACTTGACCAGGTTCTGGACGTTCTGTGCGTCGGCGAGCAGATTGCCCCAGCTGGCGCTGGGTTCCTGGATGCCCAAGCCGAGCAGCGACAGGGCGCTCTCCCCCAGAATGAAACCCGGGATACTGACGGTCGCGGCAATGATGGTGTAGCTGAACGTGCCAGGAATGACGTGGCGCGTCAGGATGCGCCAGCGCGTGGCGCCCAGGGCGCGAGCCGCCACAACGTACTCGTACTCCCGCAACGAAGAAACCATGCCGCGGATGATACGGGCAAAGCCGGCCCAACTGATGAAGCTCAACAGGACGACGATGAGGAAGAAGGTTGTCGCCGACGACAGGTTCGCGGGGATCACCGCCGCCAACGCCAGCAGGAAGTAGAACGACGGCAGCGACATCTCCACCTCCACCAGCCGCATGATGAGATTGTCGACCCAGCCACCGGTGTACCCGGCGATGCTGCCCACCAAAGTGCCGATGGTGAAGCTGATCGACACCCCGACGAGGCCGATCGACAGGCTCACGCGGCTGCCGTAAACAATGCGTGAGAACAGATCGCGTCCGAGCCCGTCGGTCCCCAACAGAAAGAACCTGCCGGCATCCGGCGGTGTCGTGAACACGTGCCCACCGAAGAGGAGACGGATCGGAACGCGCACAGCCGTTTGCTCCTCGTAATGCCGCGTCATCGGATCGGTCAGAAGGTAGGGATGCGTATAGAAGAGCCCCTCGCTCCAGCGCCCCGGTGGGTTGACGTGTAAGCTGGACGGCGGGCAGTGGGGAAACGCCCGGTTCTGCGCGGCAAAATCGTATGGCGCCACCAAGGGCGCGGCGATTGCCGTGAGGTAGAGCAGTCCCAGGAGAACGGCGCTGGCCCAGACGACAGCGCCGGGATGGCGCCGCGGGGTCATCGGAGTGGTCCGTTCATTGCGCTGCTCTTCACCGGGCGCTCTCCAGGCGTGTGAAATCAATGCGCGGGTCCACCAGCGTGAGGGCCAGGTCGGCGAGCAAATTGCCCAGCAGCAGCAGTACCGATCCCATCAGAACCGAGCCCATGACCAGGTAGACGTCGAGCGAGCGCACGGCGTCGAGCATGAGCGTTCCGAGCCCCTGGAGGTTCATGACCGCTTCCACCAGTGCGGCGCCGCCGAGCAGATTCCCCAACTCGTACCCGGCCAGGGTGATGAACGGGTTCAGCGCGTTGCGCAGAATGTGCTTGCCCACTACGACGCGCTCGGGCAATCCCTTGGCGCGCGCCGTGCGTACGAAGTCGGCTTGTTTGATGTCGAGAATGTTGGCGCGCATCAAGCGCATCAGGCTCGCCATGCCGCCGATGCCCAGCACAATCATCGGTAGCCACAGGTGCTGCAGGCGGTCCATGATCTTGCCCCACAACGGCAGACTGTCGTAGTAGACCGAGAAGGAGCCGCCGATCGGAAACCAGCCGGTCCGCAACGCCGCGAACATCAGCAGAAACGCCAGGAAGAAATTCGGCAGCGACATGCCGAAGAACGCGAGAAACGACAAGGTCCTGTCCGTGATCGTGTTCGGGCGCAGCGCCACGACGATGCCGATCGGGATCGCCAGACTCCACGTCACCAGCATACTCGCCAACGCCAGGATCACCGTATTGCCGGCGCGGGCGCCGATGAGGTCGATGATCTTCACCCGATACGCCACGGACACACCCAAATCGAGGTGCAGCAATCGCCAGAGCCACTTCAGATAGCGCAGCAACAGCGGATCACCGTAGCCGAACTGCACCTCCATTTGGTGAATCACATCCGGCGAGATCGATGGGTTCATCTTGAGCGTGCTGAAGTAGTCCCCCGGCGCCAGATCGATGACGAGAAAGGACAGGAAAGTAATCCCGAGCAAAAGCGGGATCATGTGGAGCACGCGGCGACCGAGGTACCGAAGCATAAGGGGTTCAATCCCTTGAAGCCTTGACCGCGGCAACTCACTCCGCGATACGAATCAGCTCCGAGCGGTACAGGCCCCACGCCGTGGGGCGGAAGTTCTGTATCGACCTCTTATAGGCCGAGAACTGCGTCGCGCGAACGGTTTCGATCAGCGGCAGCTGCTCGTGCAAGATTTCTTGGATGCGCCAGTAGTACTGCGGTCGTTTCTGGACATCGACCTCGCGTGAGCCTCGATCGAGCAGCTTGTCGATTTCTGCTTCCCACGGCGTCGCCGGGGCCGGCTGGTTCGGGTTCCACAGGTGCAGGTTGCCGCTGGACCGCAGCATGTTCGCTCCGTTGTTGGGCTCCGTCGTGCCGCTGAAGCCGATGAGAACGGCGTCCCAATCAAAGGTGTGGTCCAGCTTCTCGACCAACGTGGTGAAGTCGAGCGGACGGTAGTTGACCTTCATGCCAAGCTTGGTCCAGTCTTCTTTGAGCATCGAGCACATCCGCTCACGCACCTGGTTGCCAGCGTTGGTATTGAGCGTGAACTCGATCGGGTTGCCGGCGCCATCTTCGATGACACCGTCGCCGTTACGGTCGATATAACCGCCTTCCTTCAGCAAGCGTCGGGCCTCGTTCAGATCATACGCGTAATCCTGCAGCTGGGGATTGTGGTACAGTGTATTTTCCGGCGAGATCTCCGCCACCGCCGGCTTGCCGTACCCATTCAGACAGTTGACGATCATCGACTGCTTGTCGACGGCGTGCGCCAGGGCCTTCAGAAAGTTGAGATCGGTGAACCAAGCGAGGCGCGGATCGCGCTTGCCGTCGTGGATGAAATGCTGCGGGTTACGGTTGAAGGCGACGAATTGTGAACCGGTATCGAGGCCAACGTCCTGCAGCACAATCTTGAGTTCGTCGGTCTTGGCGCGCAGGTCGCCCACTTCTTCCGGACGCGGAGAGTGCACGTCGGTTTGTCGCGAGAGAAACTTCAAATACATCGTGTCCTGGTTCGGCACGATGAGGACCGTTTGCACGTCGAGATACGGCAATGGCTTACCGGCATCGTCCTTCATCCAATAGTCGGGGTTCCGTTGAAATTCGATGAACTGTGCCGGCACGTAGCGCGCCATCTGGTAAGGACCCGTGCCGATGATCTGGTCGGGTGCCGTGTCGATACCCCACGACTGTGCAAACGTACCATTTCCCAACGCCGGCCCGAGTATGTGCTTGGGAAGAATGTCGAACCCCAGGGCGTTGATCAGTGGGGCAAACGGTCGCGGGAGAATCAAGCGGATGGTGAAATCGTCTACGATCTCCGTTTTGACGCGTTGCCCGTCGACTAGGAGCGTGTGTTTCGAGCTGTTCGGCACGCGGTCGTCGAAGATCGCGTCGAAGGTGAAGGCGACGTCGGCAGCGGTGAGGGCAACACCGTCGTGCCAGCGGACATCGTGACGCAGGTGAAACGTGTAGACCGTTCCGTCGGCACTGATCTCCCATTTCTCTGCTAGCCGCGGCTCCATCTCGATCGTCACGGGGTTGAGGCGCACCAAGCCTTCAAACAGATCGCCCACCGCCGCTGCCGACGCGCCGTCAACCACGAGAAGCGGATTGAACGTCTTCGGATCACTGATGGTGGCGCTCACCAAGCGCTGTGCGCCGCTCGACGCGGCCGGTGTCCCTCCGCTGGGCTCCGAGCTTTGCCGGCACGCAACCATGAGCGATGCCAGCACCGCGGCAAGAACAAGGCGGCGCATCAGTCGGCTACGGGATCGAGAGTCACGACCTTGCTTCCCGGTGGCGTCTGCAGAGCAAATACGGATCCGTCCAGGGCGGGATTGAGGTCAACGTCTTCCAGCTTCATCTCCAGCCAACGATGCCACATCGGCAGTTCGAGTCCAATCCGGGTGGCAACCGGGAAGCCATTCTGCTCCTCGTACTCGCCGAAAGTGGCGTGCCATTCCGGTTGCCCGTCCGCACCGCGTTCTTCCGCTGCCATGGGCAATTCCGACTCTGAGAACCACACAATCAGTGCGCCGTGCGCCAGATCCTGCCACAGGCGGACGGCCCCCGCCTGCGCATCGAACGACACCTGCGCCCGCTGCCGCTGCCGTACTGGCGGTGTGCCCAGGACGATATCGACCAACTCGTTCACCGGCAAGGACAGACGTACGTAGCGCCACAAGTTCTCCGGTGACGCCTGTCCCCGGTAGACGGTATTCTCTTGTCGGGCGTACGCGGTGAGCGCGCCGTCATCGGCGGTCAGAACGAACACCGCACCGAACAGCGACATCACCTCCACCCGCAAGCGATCCGGACGGGCGACCACGATGGCTTCACGAGAGCTATTCGACTCCTCTGGGTCACGATAGTGGACCTGCGCCAGCGCCCGCAAGCTGCGTACGGCCTCGCGACGCGTGGTCAGTACCGCTTCCAATTGGGCAGCAGCAGGCAAGGCACTGGGCGGTAGAGGCGCACCCCCACGGCGTACCGCCGCGCAGCCGGCGCACACAATAGCCAGCGTCACCGTCGACACCAGCACCGCGGCTTTGGCGCGAAACGCATCCGAAGGGTTCCGGCGGCAGGGCGTGAGGGCGACGACCCGATTCCCGGCCTCGCTGCGGCGCTTCATCGGAGCGTCAGGATTCCTTCCCGACTTCCGAGTGACCGCCCTCGAGCACCTGAATTTTTCCTTTGAGGCGCTCGACCTGCTCGCGTTCCTTGGAACGGCTCAACGCATCCTGGTACAAGCGCAAGGCCGCTTCCGGCTTTCCGGTCTGGCGATAGGCGTCGGCCAGGTGTTCGGCGATGGTAGGATCTTCGCCGGTCAATTCGAGCGCGTGTTCGAGTTGTTCCACGGCCTTCTCGTACTCGCCGCGCTGATAGTACACCCACCCCAGGCTATCGACGTAAAATCCATCAGTGGGGTCGAGGGCAAGGGCGCGGCGAATGAGGTTTTCCGCCTCGTCGAGCTGTACACCCATCTCGGCAAACGTGTAGCCCAGGTAATTCAAAGCTGGCGCGTTGTTCGGATTCAGCTCGATCGCCTTCCGCATCTCGGTGATTCCAGCTTCCTTGCTCTTGGCTTCGTCGTACAGCGCGCCGAGGGTGAAGTGATACTTGTCGTTGTTCGGCTCGCGCTCCAGCATCGTTTGAATCAACCGGATGGCCGCCGGCAGATCACCCTTCTCGCGGTACAGCGAAGCCAGCAACCCGACCAGATCGGCGTTGTCGGCTTTGGCGTCGAGCGCCTTCTTCACGTGAGCGATGGCGTCGTCAATCCGTCCCTCCTTCTGCCGGATATAAGCGATGCGGACGGCAGCATCGGTGTAGTACTCTGAGTCGGGGGAAATGTGCTCGAATTCGGCGGCGGCGCGCTGCACATCCTTCATTTCGGCGTACACTGACGCCAGGTAATAGCGCACGCGATGGTTGTCCGGTTCAACCGCCAGGACCAGCGTGAACTCCGTGGCCGCCTTCTCGTAGTCGCCCTTCTCGAAGTAGATGAGCCCGATCTTGACGCGGGTGTCCTGGGGGTCGGTTTCCGTCTTCTCCAGCTCCTGGAACTGTGACAGCGCCTCGTCGAGCTTCCGCTGCCCCACATACAGTCCGCCGAGGCGTTTGCGCGCAACCGCGCTGTGCGGATCGGCCTTCAGGACGCGCTGGTACAGCTCGATGGCCTTGTCCGACTTCTCCTCAGCCTCGTACAGCAGCGCCATGTCGAGCAGGATCATCTCCGACTGGGGATTCAGCTTCAGGGCTTCCTTGTACGCGCCCTCCGCCTTCTCGAAATTGTGCGCCGCGGCCTGAACACGCCCAAGGTAATAAAAGCCCAAAAAGGATTGCGGATTGATCTGCGTCAGCTGTTGCAGGGTGGTGACGGCGCGGTCGTACTCGCCGCGCTTGCCGTAGAGCGCGCCGAGGAAAAGGCGGGCCTCTTGATTGTTGGGATCGATCGCGAGAACCGCTTCGTACTCGCTCGCAGCCTCGGCCTCCCGACCGAGCGCCGAAAGGATCCCCGCGAGCAAGATGCGCGCCTGCACGTTCTGGGGATCGAGCTCGACACCCTTCTCGACTTCCGTGAGCGCTTCCCGCAACCGATTGGCACGTACATAGAGCAGCGCCAAGCGCTGCCTGAGCAGTGGCGAGGTCGGGTCAGCCTCCACCGCCAGCTCGTATTCCTTCAGAGCAACCGCCTGATCGCCGTGGTTCATCGCCACCTCGGCTTTCAGGAAATGGCCTTCGGCCGTCGCCTCTGGTGGCAACGTCCCTTCCGTGGTTTGGGAGGAACCCAGCTCCAGCGCCCACGGAAACGCTTTAGCCGGCAAGGCGGTCCTTCGAATGGCGGCGCACCCACCGAGAAGCACACAGCCCACGGCGATGAGCACCACCTTCCATCTACGCGGTAGACGCAATTGCATAATCAGTGAGTCGTAGCATAGTCGTCCGAGAGTGTTCTATCAATGAAGCCCCGTCCGGGCATTTTTTCCGGTCGTCGGCAGGTCCGGTTGGCCCGTCTTCCGCGGTGCCGAACGCAATCGGCTGCGCCCATGTCTTTCACTGCCGCGACCGGCGGGATAGATACACCGTTCGGCAAAGGAGACATGATGAAACGCATCCTCGGACCGGAACGTCCTGCCGGACAGGGTCTAGATCACAACCAGGAAGAATCAGCCAACCGAGCCCTCGTCACGCTCCTAGGGGACCCTCGGGTCCGCGACGAGGTGGATCTGGTCATAACATGCCGCGCGAGCACGTATGAGGTGTGGGCGTCGCGCGGCATGGTCCGCTTTCAGCGCGTCTTGCGGAACAATCAGCTGGACTTCTCCATCGTTGAGCAGATCGGCATCAACCCAGTCGCGAATCAGTCTCATACCGCGATCGCCACTTGCGAGGAGGAACTGCAGGCCGCAGCCGCATCGGGCCACCCGACCGGGGATGTCAACCATGCCTTCATCGAACCCAAGCAGGTCAGCTACCCGTATGCCTATGAGCGGATTGCCCAGCTCTTCGACAGCCCCTACGCCCCGGATCTGGTCATCAGCCCGAAGTGTTACACCTTCGGCCTCCAGCTCGGCCAGCACGGCGCGCTCGACGTGGTACAGTCCCGCGCCCCGCTGGCATTCGCCGGTCCGGGGATCAAACCAGGGGCCTGCGATTCCGCGGCGCGACAGGTCGACGTCGCCCCGACCCTCTGCCAGCTCATGGGCTTTCCGAAGATTGACGGCGCGGATTTCAGCGGTCGCACGGCCAGGCAGCGGGGGGTTGCGGCGGACATGTACCTGAAACGCCAAGACGGGCGCGTGCTCACCGAGATCCTGGGCAGAGCGCACCGGCCGCAACGGGTCTACCTCGTGGTCTTCGACGGCCTGAGCAACAGCGAGTTGCGCCACCTGCTCGATACGCAGGACCCCGCCATTGCCAATCTCCGCCGTATCCTCGATCGCAGCGCGTTCTTCCGCTTCGGTTCAACGGTCAACTTTCCGAGCATTACCTGGCCCAGCCACAGCGCCCTTCTCACCGGCGCCTGGTGCGGACACCATGACATTGTGAACCCAACGTACTATGCACGTGAGTCGCGCCAGGCCTTGGCGCCGCAGGGCCAAGGCCTGATGACCGAGGGCTATTTGAGCAGTGACGTCGAAACCTTGTACGAAGCCTTCCATCGCGTTCTCGGACGCGCAGCGTTCACCGCCAGCATTCATGACCCGCAGGGGCGTGGCGCGGACCATGCCGCGTTGGAGCAGCGGGTCCTTTGCCCACGCGACCGGCTCAAGGCACTGACGCCCGACCTGGTCACGGCCATCAGCCCGCGTTACCTGGCCGACGGCAAAGAGGGCATACACCGCGAGGCCGTGTTGGACGCGCGCGGCATGGCGCAGCTCATGCTGCTGTTTGACGATCCCACGCACGCCCCGCCGGTGCTGGTGGCGCATGAGTTTTCGCTCACCGACGGGGCCGGCCACGAGTACGGCCCACACGGGGCCGGCTTACGCGAGGCGGTGGCAGAAACCGACCGCCGCCTCGGTCAGGTGCTCGACATGCTGGAAGCCAAGGGGCTTCTTGATTCCACGCTCTTTGTGTTCACCAGCGACCACGGCATGGCCGCGCAAGACGTGCGCTTGAAAGCCAATCCCACCCGCCATCTCGAGCGCATCGGGATGAAGACCATCACCGGCGAACCGATGATCTGGCTGCGTGACCTCGCCGTGATTGTGGAACCGGCCCCGGACGGCCGCACCGCCCGCGTGACCGTGCTGGACAACGACGCGGAGCAGTCTGGCGAGCAGCCGCCCGTCGCGGGCGCGGAAGTGCTGGTTCACTCGCATCCCGACAAGCTGATCGCAAAACTCGCGACCAATGCGGCCGGAATCGCGGGGTTCGCCACACCTGCCGACGTCACCCCAGCCGACATCGCCCTCTCTGTGCACCATGCCGACTACAACCCGCGCCATCTGCGCCTCGACGGCAGCAACTTGACTGTCGATCCACGGCAAGAACTGTACGGAAGGCAGTCGTGAGCACCCAGCCGGGAACTCAGGACTCGGGACCCAGGACCGGTATCAGTTTCCGCCGTATCTGTCGTCTGCCTGATTGATGAGATGCTCGATCAGGTGTTGCTCGGCGGCGCGGTAGGCAATCGTGCGCAGCATCTCCTGGGTCTGATGGACCAGCGGGATGGCAGCCAGGTGTCCGACGACTTGTGCTGGCGAGAGATGATCGATGGCCTCTTCCATCGACCGCATCACCTCTTCGGGAATCGTCGGTACGGTGATTTGCCCGGCGACATCGAGAGTAGCCGAGAAGCGCTCGGAGAAGTGCCGCTTGGCTTCCTCCTTCTCACCATCATCGCACTCGAGATGCAGCTTGGCCGCAGCTTTGTCGAACAGTCGATCAAATGCCCCCAGTACTGCTTCTTTTCCCGTCATTAAAGATCCTCACACACGCGGCCAACGTAACCACGCCGCACCCGGCAATCAAGCCTCCCACACAAGAATTGGCCGCCAACGTGAACGCCCGAATCGCCTTCTAATTCCCCTTCTAATTCCCATTGACTGGACCCCCTGCTCCCTCCTAGAGTGGAACACGCAGGGATAGCGATGGTTGCGAAACGATTGTGGATGTGGGTGGGAGGATGCGGACTAGTAGCGTGGTGCGCCGTTGCAGCGGCGCAAACGTTCTACAAGTGGACCGACGATCAAGGCGTTGTTCATTTCGCCGACGCACCCCCGCCGGAAGCCCGTCACGTCGAGGAGCGGCATCTTTCCCCGCCGGCCGAGGTGAGGCCCGCCGATGAAGGATCCGCGGACACTGGCAAAGGGGATGCGCAAGCACAGCAGGATCGGTCGGCACAGGACCCAGCCCAGGTTATTCTGACTTCTCGAAATACCCCGCGCACCGGGCCGTCCGCTCTGCACGTCATCGGCCAGGTGAAAAACGTTGGCGGCGCGGACGCCGCGCACGTTGCAGTGACGATCACCGCGCTCGACAGCACGCAGGGAACGCCGTGCTTGAATGAGGAGGCTGCGGTGACGCCATCAACGCTGCATCCCGGTGAAACCGGTAATTTCGATGTCGTTCTCGATAGCCCGTGTCTGTTCGGTCAGCCGAACCTCGATATCGCACCGGTTTGGGGCTGAGCAGCGAGTTCAGCCGTAACGGGCGCGAGCCGTGATCGAGCCGCCGCAACTCACGCACGCGCGACGTGCCGCCTGCCCATGCGGTCTGTACACACTCGCTGTTTCCGGTTAGATCGTTTCTAGATCGTCACTGCCCCAATGCCGATAGAGTACCGCAAGGACAACGGCGAGCTAGTGTGGGTGCGCAATCCGTTCACCGACACGATCACCTACTTCACCCACGTCCACAAGAAGCGCAGCGGCTTCACGCGGCGGGCTCAGGACGAGCTGCTACGCGGCACGGAGGTCGATCACGCTGCCGTGGCGGCACAGCTGCGTCAGGAATTGGAGGCGGCGCAGCGCACCTGCCCCTTCTGCCCGGGGAACGAAGATCAAACCCCGGAGGAGGTGCTGCGCGTCACGGCGCGCGCGGTGTCTTCCGACCACACCAGCAGCGGCTGGTTGATTCGCGCCGTGCCGAATCTCATTCCCCGCATCCCCGAGTGCTGCACGGGGGGCCGGAACGAGTCATACGTGGTCATCGAAGACCCGCGACACTTCGCCGACGACGCACAGCGACATGATGATCTTCTCCACTCGGCGCTACTCCCCTTGCCGCAATTTGAAGCGCTGTTGGCTGCCGACGTGGAAGTCGCTCGCCTGGCGTACGGCAACCCAGCGGTGCGCGCGGTGCTGATACGCAAGAACCAGGGGCGTGAATCCGGCGCCTCGCAGCCGCACCTCCACAATCAAGTCATTGGATCGGATCTCCCGTTTCCCCCGGTGGTCCGCGAAGGGGAAGTCACCGCCCGGGAGCCACGCATCTGGGAGGCACTGGTTGCTTTCGCGCGCGCGCACGGGTTTCTGCTGGAGGAGCGCGACGGCTGCTACGCCTATTTCTGTCCGTTTGGCGTGTTCCCGCACAGCTATGAGGTGGTATGCCTGCACGATTGGGTACGCTCGGTTGACCTGCTGCCGGAGCGCTGGAAAACCTTCGCGGGTTTGCTGCACAATGTGCTCAGACTCCTTGGACCGGTCCCGCTCGACTATGAAATCCATGACGGCCCGGGCGTGCCGCTGCACGTGCACGTGAACGCCCGCCATTTTGCATATTCAAACATCGGCGGCACGCTCAATTTGCCGTCCAATATGGCCGCCAATGTCCACCGTGCTCGCTAGCGCCGACGGAGCCGTGGCCTCCGCCGCCGGAGGCGAAAACAAAGTGACATCTAGTCATTGACAAGGGAGCGGCCCTCGCATACAAAGCGTCGCGTCTGAGGTGGGGTGAGGAGCTGGCGAAGGACAAGGAATGGAGCGAGTTTAGGTAAAGATATCAAGAGGGTGCCATGCCAAGCCCCTCAATCCCTGAAAGGAGGACAGTGATGGCAGACACAGCAGCAGCAGTGAAGGAGATCTTCAGCCACATGCCGGCGAATTTCAACGCCGACGCGGCCAAGGGGATGAACTCCGTTATTCAATTCAACCTGGGTGGCGACGGTGGCGGCACGTACCACGTCGTGATCAAGGACGGCGCATGCACGACCGCCGAAGGCGCGCATGCATCACCGAACATGACCATGACCATGGCGGCGTCGGACTATGTCGACATGATCTCGGGCAAGCTGAACGGCCAGATGGCGTTCATGAGCGGCAAGCTGAAAATCGCCGGCGACATGGGCTTGGCGATGAAGATGCAGAGCCTCTTCAAGCGCCCGTAGCAACCCACCTGTATCGGTCGGAGGCGAGGAGCTTTTCAGCCCTCGCCTCCCCTTTGCTCAGCTCGGAATTACGAGCGACGTGTAGGTTCCCGGCCGCTGATCAGTGGTCGGAATCGGGGTGGTAGTGTGCCCCACGGTGACGAAGTCCCCCGGGCAACCGCCTTTCAATCGGCGGCGGAACAGTCCACCTTGGTAGGCAGCGTGCGTTCGCACGCCAAGCTGTCGGTCACTCCGGAAGCCAGAAAGGCGCACGCGTTGGTCGTCGCACCCGAGCGTGCTTCACGTTCCGTCGGGCCGTCTACCGTCCGACACACATCCTGGCCTCGGAAGCTGATGCAGACCGAACACCGATAGCCGGTAATGTGCAGGCTGCCGTAGATGACGAACGCCATAAAGAGAATCAGTATGCCCGCCAGCAGCCAGCCAGATCGTTTCGGCGCGCGGCCGGATTTCATACGGCGCATTACTCCTGCGGCTCGCCCTCGCCTTCCTCGACGGTGATGTCGACCTCGTCGGATGCCGTGGCACCACCGGGACCGGTAATCGCCACCGACGCCGTGTAATCGCCGGCTTTGGCATACGTATGGGTCGGGTTGGTTTCACTACTGGCCGGTGAGCCGTCACCAAAGTTCCATTTGTAGCTCGGCTGCCCCGCATTACACTCGGCTTCGGCGCTGAAGGTCACGGCAAGCGGGGGTGGGCCATAATCCGGGTCTGCATCCGCGACGACGATGCAATCTCCTTCGTTTTCCTCGGGCTCGGTAGTCGAGCCCTCGCTGTCGCCGAGCGGGGGCTCCATCGGTGTCGGGACCATGCTGCCTTCAACTTGCCGCTTGGACGCGCCACCGGGACGATCCCCAGCGGCAGGCTGGAGCGGGGCCACCTGAATCTTGTCGCTGGCTTGCAGGGGAGCCGCCGCTGTGGGCGCCGCAGCGCTCTCGCCTGTGCCGGGTGCTTCGGCGCTGCGCTGGCAGCTTCCGCAGCCGCTGAGGAGGAGAAACATCGCCACGAGCGTTCGGGTTGCCTTCATCGTCGTTACCCCCGCCCTGGTCAGGCGTGGCAGGCCATTTCCCTCACGTCCCGCCACGCGTGCCGACTATCGTCCGGAACAAAGTGACGTGCGATAGCGTATCTCGACCGTTCACTTCTTCAGCTGTTGCGGGACCGGCCGCAGTATCCGCATCTGCTTGACCGGTCCCGGATTACCCTCGCTGTCGCGCAGCCGCACACTCAGCAGGGTCTCTCCCGCCGGGAAAGCCCAGGCGCGCGCGACGATCATGCAGAACTGCGTCGTCGATTCCTTCTCCACGAAGGAGTAGTCCCCGTTCTTGTCCTGCGTACATGAGGAATCAGATTGAATGAAGGTCTCGAAACGGCAAGCCAGATCGTTGATCGCATCGCTGATACGCTGCGTCTCACGGAAGCTGGGTGGATTAATCCCAGGAATGCCACCGATGTTCGGCCTGGTACGATCACAGACGGCCGGACTGCCGTCACCCATATTCCGGGTGGTCTCAATTTCCAGATCCGGGCGTACGGTCGGATCGCCTGGAACATAGGCGAATATTCGGCGTGCCGGCTCGTATCCGCTCAGGCCCGGCTTGCCTTCCACTACGAGCATAAAGCCCGATCCCACACCGCTAACATAGGTGGGAATGCCCTTCTTGTCGACCGACTGTGGCTCGACCGCCGTGCCATCAGCTCGCGCCGCCCCAAAGAACGTAATGACCGGGCCGATCGCCTCCCCCTTGCGCGCTTTGACCGGCTTCCCAACTGGGTGTGTGGGGATCGGGCTCGCGCTGGTTTCTCCGGGCTGGGGCGTCGGCGCGGACGGCGGCACGGTTGGCACCGGCGTGTCCTGGTAGGCTTGCGCTGCCGATTTCGGTCCCGCCACACGAGACTTTGCCGCGCAGGCAGACAGCGCCAGAACCAGCGCCACACTGAGTCCACCGATTGATACAAGACGACACCGATTCCGCATCTCCGCTCCTTTTGCGCGCGTTGTAACGGGCGCTCGAAAACGAGTCAACCCCGATCGGGCAGCTCAGCGCTGTCAAGTTGACAACCGACACGCGTCCCGCGGCTGTCTAGCGATGACGTCTGACACCGACTCGTGGACAGTAATCGGTCACCGGACAGCGGCTGCACCAAGGCGAGATCGGCATGCAGATCGTCTGTCCGAAGGCCACGAGCAAATCGTTGTAGTCCAGCCAGTACTGTCGTGGCAGCTTGCGCCGCAGCGCCATTTCCGTTGCCGCGGGATCTTTTGTGCGCACGTAGCCCCAGCGATTCGAAATACGGTGCACGTGCGTGTCGACACAGATCCCGGGCTTTCCAAAGCCTTTCGTAACGACGAGGTTGGCCGTCTTCCGACCGACGCCCTTCAAACTGAGCAACTCATCCAGATCATCCGGCACCTTCGCGTTGAGGTGCGCAACCAACGTACGGCAGATGTCGAGGATCGTTCGCGCTTTGGTTCGATAGAAGCCGACGGGATAGATGGCTTGCTCGATCTGCTTGGCGTTGAGTTGCAGCATCGCGTCCGGCGATCGTGCCAGCTGGAATAAGCGACGCGATGCCGCACCCGTCGTCTCGTCTCGGGTACGCAGGCTCAGGATGCACGAGATCAGCACCTGAAACGGGTCGCGGCTCTGGCTGGCAATCAAGGTCACCACGGGGGCATTCCACGTGGGCGCAGCGGCGCGCAGGCGCGCAATGACCGGATGGATGCTGAACAGCGGGCGCGGCACTCGTCCGAGGCGCTTCGTGGGGTGCGCGGCTACTCCGGTCCGCTTTTGTCTCGCCGTGTGCTCCAGAAGAATCACCGTATCATCCGCCTTGTAGAGGACACCTCCGCCAGTTGCAACGTCGCGGCAACTCGAGCCATCCCCGCATACGTTGCTTGACCGGAGGAAAGCCCTTCCGTATGTATGATGCATTCAGATTTCGTATTTTTTGGTCGCAAGGAGTCGGGCATGAAGGTGCCGTTTCCGTCGGTGGACTTTTTCCGCGCGCTGCAAGCCGTCATGGAGCAAGAGCGTGAGCGCTTTAAGCGGCTCGGGTATTTCGACACCACATTTGGCGTGCGCGTGCTGAACGGCACCCATCCACCCCGAGAGTACGTGCTCGGCTTCGAGGTCTTCGATTGCACTCAGGTGCGCACCGCAAACAACCTGGAGACAGAGGCCCTGGACTTCATTCTTGAAGGCGACATCGCAACCTGGGTCGAGATGCTGCGCAACATCCGGCAGCACGGCAGGGCCGATGTAACGCACAGCATCAATACGCTCACCCATCTCGGCGAGCGCATGCGGGTGCTGTACGACGACCCGGACGGCCACGACAAGTTGTACCGTTTCGCGGAGAGCATCCAGGAGTTCATGGATCTCGCCGCCACTCTGGAGATCGAGTTTCCACGCCAGCACCCCGAAGCAACCGCCAGCGCCTAGGTCAGCGAGCCCGGGAGGAAGCATGAGCTATCTCAGCACCATCGATTTCTTCGAGGACAAGGACTTCGTCGATCGCTACCAGTACACCATGCGCACGGGGGAGTTGGACCTGTCGTGGATGAACGCGGCCACCGAGAAGGTGCACTGCGAGCCCCAAAACACCCGCCGCGGCCTGACCTTCCGCGACCTGGATGTCGGCACCTACGGCTTCACGAACATGCCCGAGCTGATCCGCCACAACCGCAGCTTCGCTCCCCGGGGCGCGGAAATTCCGGCGGGGGTGCCGGATTTGCAGGCCGAGGTGAACCGCAAGAGCGAAGTCTGGGCCTACAACATCGAGGGCTATTACGAAGAAGCCATGAGTCGGCAGTGGAACGCCACCACCGACGTGCCCTGGGACGAGTTGCAGCAATACGAATTGCCGGAGGAAATCGGCAAGGCCTACTCTCAACTCCTCACCTTCCTCACCGAGGTGGAAATGATCGCCACCGACGTGCCGGCCAAATGGCTGGGGCGGCTGAACGCCGATTTTTTCGAAGTGAAGAATTTCATCGCCACGCAGGCGATGGATGAGGCCCGCCACGCCGAGGTCTTCCGCAAGCGGGCACTCACGACCGGCTGGGGATTGATGCGTGCCAGCAAGTCGAACGAGTGCAATCTCAAGTTCCTCCGCGATGCCGACAGCTTCGCCGAGGCCTCTCTCACCCTGCACTTGCAGGCCGAAGGCATGGTCCTCACGTTGTTCCGCTTCAGCGAGCTGATCAGCCCGACCGAACCGGACAAGAAGATGTTTCGGCTGGTGATGCAAGACGAGGCCCGCCACGTGGGCTACGGCATGCAACATCTACGATGGGTCCTCGACCATTTTCCCGAGAAGCGCGAGATCATCCACCGCCATCTCGACGAGGCCGAGAACTTCGTCTTCGGCGGCGGTTACGCCATGGAGGTCCTGGAGCCGTTCATCATCCTGGCCGGCAAAGGGTTGAAGAAGGAGAACATCGCCCGTGGCATCAAGATCACCGCACAGTTCAACCTGAAACAGACCGAAGAGTACTTCGAGCGTCTGGACAAGTGCGGCCTGCCGGAGCGCCGCGAGCGCAGCAAGCTGGCCCGCGCCATGGAGATGGCGCGTGCGGCCTTTGCCGCTCAGCCGTAACCGCAACCGACCCCTCAGACCAAAGGTTTCAGCGCCATGGCCTACTTTGCGGAAAAGAACTTCTTCGAGGATGCGGAACTCCTTGAACTCACACAACGGGTGTTTGCGGGCGACTTGACGCTGACCTGGTACAACGCCAACACCGAGAAGGTCACGTGCACACCACACGATGCCGAGCGCGGCTTCACCTACGAAGACTGCAACGTCGGCAGCTACGGCTACAGCCAACTCCCGGAGTTCATCCGCAACAACTACTCGATGGCGGCGCGCGGTTCGGAGATGGTCCCGGGGCTGCCTGACCTCGGGTACACCATCAATCGCAAGAGCGATGTCTGGTCGGACAACGTCGGCATCCTCTACGAGGAAGCCAAGGCACGCCGCTGGGCGCCGGCAGTGGACATCGACTGGTCGGCTGTGAAAGCGGCGCCTCTTCCCGCGGATCTCGAAGCGGCGATGAGCCAGCTCTGTACGTCGCTGGAAGAGATCGCGCTGGTCTTGATGGAGTTCCCGTCGCGCTGGGTGTCGGTGATCAACCAGGAATTCCTGGAGCTCAAGAGTTACTTGTGCGCGCAGATGATCGACGAGGCCCGTCACGTCGAGGTCTTCCGCAAGCGCGCCTTGGCCGGCGGCAGCGGTCTGAAGCGCGCCAGCGTCACGGCGGAACAGGCGCTGAAGGAGATCTTGTTCGCCGAGACCTACCCCCAGGCGTCCTTGGCCTGTAATGTCATGCTCGCCAGCCTGGTCCTGGGAATCTTCCGGCACTGTGCGTCGATATCCGCGGCGGCAGACGCCAAGATCTTTCGACTGTGCATGCAAGACACTGCGCGCTCGCTCGCGTACGGCATGGGCCACATGCGCTACCACCTCAAACAGCAGCCGCAGCACGTCGACTTCCTCCACGATTTCCTCGACCGGACCGAGCACACGCTGCTGGGCGTTGCCGGCAGCCCCGAGTTGCTGGGGCCGCTGATCGTTCTGACCGGTCGTGGCACTTCGAAGGCGGCGCTAGCGCAAGGCACGCGCCGGCTGAAGGTTGTGCTCGAACACATCGTGGACGAATACTTCGAGCGCCTGGCGGCTGCAGGACTCGATCGGCGCACCCGCAGCCGCCTGTCGTCGTTCTTCCCTGGCGTGTGATACTTCCACACCTGTTCTCCGACTGTTATCCTGTTGGCCTCACAGGTTCCTCTCACACGGGGACTGTCGATAAATGCGAAGACGTGTTTCGAGAGCCTCAGCACGAGCGGTCTCAGAGTCCATCAAATGAGGGATTTTCCGCTCACCCTGAGCTTGTCGAAGGGTACTTTCAGAGAAAATCGACAGTCCCCACTGTGAGAGGATGAGGGCGGGAGCTCAGCAGCACGGGAAGAGGCACGATGGCTCGGCTTGGGATCGGCCTGATCGGCGTCGGCAAGCATGGAACGCGCTACGTTCGCCACATCACCGAAGATGTGCCGAACCTGCGCCTGGTGGCGTTGGCGCGCCGCGATCCCCAATTAGGTCAGCAACAAGCCGCTGAGTTGAGGTGCCGCTTTTACCGTGACTATCGCGATCTGATCGCCGCCCCGGATGTTGAAGCCGTGGTGGTGGTGGTGCCCCCCACGCTGCATGTCGGCATCATCGAAGCCGCGGCGGCGCAGCGCCGCCCGGTGTTGCTGGAGAAGCCCGCGGCGGTCAATCTCGCCGACGGCCGCCGCATGTTGCGTGCCGTACAGGCGGCCGGCATCCCACTGATGGTAGCGCAAACCCTGCGGTACAACGGCGTCGTCCGCGCCGTGCTGGCAGCGCGTGAGCGCATTGGACGCCTGCATTCACTCCGCATCAGTCAGCGCTTCGAACCCTCGCGCCCCGGTTGGATCGACGACCCAGCCGTCGCCGGCGGAGGTATCACGCTGCATACCGGTGTGCACAGCTTCGATCTGATACGCCTGCTGAGCGGTCTCGAAGCCTCACGGGTCAGTTGTGAGATGGCCTCCGTGTTCACGTCGCAACTGGAGGACAACTTCACCGCCCTCATGCGGTTGACCGACGGCACCACGTTGGCGTCGGTAGCCGGCTCCCGCGCCACCGCAAGCCGGTCCGGTGCCATCGAGCTGGCCGGCGAGCACGGCCAGATCATTGCCGATCACCTCCTCAACACCGCCGCCGTGCTGCACGGCACCACCGTCTCGCCGCTCCCGGTCCCGCCGCCCGTATCGACGGTCTGCGAGGTGCTCCGCGACTTCGCCAGCACCATCGAGCGAGGCGCTCCGGTGCCGATTCCACTCGAAGAAGGCCTGCGCGCCGTCGCCATCGCCGAGGCCTGCTATCACGCAGCGCAATCGGGACGGGCGGTGTCGGTGGAGGAGATCTAGTCTCATTCATGTCCGAAAATGGCCAGACATTTGTCCGCCTCTGCGTCATACTCGTTGCATGACTCTTCCGGCTCATACGGTCTGCTACCGGGCGCTGTCGACCCGCGACGTCCGTTTCGATGGGCGTTTGTTCGTCGGCGTCACCAGCACGGGCGTCTATTGCCGGCCGATTTGCCCGGCGCGCACCGCCAAACCTGAGAATTGCCGTTTCTTTCCGAGTGCGGCCGCAGCACAAGCGGCGGGGTTCCGCCCCTGCTTGCGCTGCCGGCCGGAGATTTCGCCCGACGCCGCGGCGTGGCGCGGAACATCGACCACGGTCTCGCGCGCGCTCGCGCTGATCGCGGAAGGGGCGCTCGACGGCGACGACGTCCGGGTCGAAGCACTCGCCGAGCGCCTGGGCATAGGGGAGCGCCAGCTGCGGCGCTTGTTCGATCAGCATCTCGGCGTGCCGCCGATCGCCGTGGCGCAGACCCGTCGCGTTCTGTTCGCCAAACAGTTGATTCAGGAAACGTCGCTGTCGATGACGGCCATTGCCGAAACGTCGGGCTTCGGCAGCGTGCGGCGTTTCAATGATGTGTTCAAGCGACTCTATCACCGCAGTCCGCGCCAGCTACGCCTCAAGCAGCGCGTCGCGCCGTCGGCGGTCACGCTGCGCCTCGGCTATCGCCCGCCCTACGATTGGGATGCGATGCTTTCGTTTTTCGCCGCGCGCGCCATTGCGGGCGTGGAGCTGATCGAGCATAACCGCTACTGCCGTACGATCGCCATTGACGATGCAGCTGGTAGCGTCGAAGTGGCGCCGGGCCGCAATTGCCTGGTCGCCACCATCCGGCTGCCCCACGTGCGCGCGTTGCTTTCGATCGTCGCGCGGCTACGCCGCCTGTTCGATCTCGATGCGGACGTCGAAGCGATCGGCACACATTTGAAGAGCGATGCGGCACTCGCGCCTCTGGTCGCGCGCCGTCCGGGATTACGCACCCCCGGCGCGTGGGACGGGTTCGAGCTAGCCGCGCGCACCATTCTCGGGCAACAGGTCAGCGTCACGGCGGCGCGCCGTCTCGCCGAAACGCTTGCGGCGCTTGCCGGCGCGCGGGCCACGCCCGACATCACCGGACACGAGCACCTGACGCACATCTTCCCGACACCGGCCCAGCTCGTTGCCGCCGATCTTTCGCAATTGGGGATGCCGCGGACACGCGTGCAAGCCGTGCAAGCGCTGGCGCACGCCGCCGCGGCGAACCCCAAGCTGCTCGAGCCAGCAGGCACCTATGCCGACGCGATCGAGCGGCTCCGCGCCTTGCCGGGCTTCGGACCGTGGAGTGCGCAATATTGGGCGCTGCGGGCGCTCAGAGACAGCGATGCCTTTCCGGCCGGTGATGCGGCGCTGTTGCGCAGCTCGGCCCTCGCCAACGGGACGCCGCTTTCACCGAAGACGTTGCTGGCGCGCGCGGAGGCGTGGCGGCCGTGGCGTGCCTATGCCGCGCAGCATCTCTGGACCGCGGATATTGACACAAGGAGCACCAATGATTGAACGTGAGAAATTCTTGATCGACACGATGACCACACCGCTGGGCACCGCGATCCTGATTGCGGATGCGGCCGGCGCACTGCGCATGCACGCCTGGGAGGATCCTGCGGAACGCTGGCGCAAGGAGTTTCATCGCCGCCATCACGACGCCGAGCTGGTCAGTCAGCGCGATCCGTTCGGGCATGTCACGGCGCTCGAGCGCTATTACAGCGGTGAGATTACGGCGCTCGACACGATCCCGGTCGCCTTCGCCGGCACGCCCTTCCAACAGAAGGTGTGGACTGCGCTGCGCACCATCGCTGGCGGCACCACTCTGAGCTACGGTGGGCTCGCCAAACGCATCGGCGCGCCCACTGCCGTGCGCGCCGTCGGCCTCGCCAACGGCAGCAATCCCATCGGGGTCGTGGTACCGTGCCATCGCGTCATCGGCAGCGATGGTTCCTTGACCGGCTACGGTGGTGGTCTGGCACGTAAGCGCTGGCTGCTCGAGCACGAGGCGCGCCATTGCGCCTTTCGTGCGCGACGCGCGTGAGTCCTCCTGGCGTGAGGCGAACCTGATCGCCGCACAGTACATACGGCCGCAGGTCCACGTGCCGCGGCGCGATGCCCGCATCGACTAGTGTGGGGCAGGTGGAGAGCGCGAGCGTGGGCTGTGCGATGTAATTCTCCGGGCGCGCACGCAGCTTGTCGCGGAACACCTCGATACTCATCGATCGGGGCCACGCGGTAAACGAGAGGTCGTGCGGATCCGCGCGCCTGCCGGTCATGCGTTCCGCGGCGCAACGACGCCGCCTTCACCCGTCACCTCTTCGGCGGGATCACCGCCCGCCATCTGGAGCGCAACGATGATCTGGCGCGCTTCATGTCGAAAGGCCGGCAAGCGTAACCCAAAGACGATCGCGCCGATAATGCAGACGGCGCCGCCAAGCGCCACCGTGTTCGGTGCACCGATGTGACCGGCAAGCACACCGGCGAGCAGCGCACCAAACGGCGCCATCCCCATGAACATCATGGAGTAGACGGCCATCACTCGCCCGCGTAATGCGTCCGGCACCATCGTTTGCACCAGCGTATTCGAGGCAGCCATTTGCACCATCATCGAGAAACCGGTCGGCACCAGCAGCGCCGCCGAAAGCCAGAACGAACGGGAGAGGGAGAACAGCGCCAGGCTCGCGCCGAAACCGGCGCACGAGAGCGCCACCCAGCGCCCCAGCCCGCGCACGCCCTGCCGCGCGGCCAGGGTCACGGCGCCGGCGAGCGCCCCAACCCCCGAGGCTCCCATCAGCAGCCCGAGCCCGCTCGCGCCACCGTGCAAGATCCGATCGGCGAAAATCGGCATCAGTACGGCGTACGGCATGCCCATGAGGCTGACGACGCCAAGCAGCAGCAAGAGCGCGCGTACCGGACTCGTGCGCCTGACGAAGCGGAACCCTTCGCCGATTGCGGCGCGCACCGATCCGGCCAACGGCACCCGGACGTGCAACGTGACGTCCATCAGGAGCAATCCCACAATGACCGCGATGTAGCTCACACCATTGGCAAGGAAACACCACCCTTCACCGATGCTCGCCACCAGCACCCCGGCGACGGCCGGGCCGACGATGCGCGCGCCATTGAACATCGAAGAGTTCAGGGCGATGGCGTTCATCAGATCCTCTTTGCCGACCATGTCGACCACGAAGGCCTGTCGTGTCGGAATATCGAACGCATTCACGAGACCCAGCAACGCGGCGAGCACGAAGACGTGCCAAACCCGCACCGCGTCCATGAGGGTGAGAGCTGCCAGCACGAGCGCCAGCAGCATTGCCGTCGACTGCGTGCCGACCAGGATGCGGCGGCGGCCGTATCGGTCGGCGACTGTACCGCCGATCGGCGCCAGCAGAAAGACTGGAATCTGCCCTGAGAAGCCAACCATTCCCAGCGCGACGGTGGAGCCGGTGAGCCGATAGACCAGCCAGGCTTGCGCCACTGACTGCATCCAGGTACCGATCAGGGAGATGAGCTGTCCACCAAAGAACAGCTGGAAATTTCTGTGTCTGAGCGCGCGGACAACCTGGAACCGTCTCGATCGAGCCCGAAGTGGCTCGCCGCGCACACGGCTCACAGGCTGAGATGGTGCATGAGAGGTGCCCGGATCAGGTTCGTCGTGCATTTCGCGCTCGTGCGTCCCGCCGCTGTCCCCAGCACACCTGGCAATCGCGGCGGCGTCAATACTTGTGCAACGAGACGGCGAGATGATTCGTACCGCACAAGGTTGCCAGCGGAAAGGAAATGTGGCCGGCGCTCAAAGCGATCCCCGCGTGGAGCTACGCGCCCCACGCTTCACGGCCGCCTCCCATTCGAATCGGGCAAGCTGATGAGCTCCACTTCCTCAGCGCGTGCGACCGCCGCGAGGTCAGGGTCGGCGGTCGCCAAAGGGAGGCCGCGATGCTTGGCCAGGGCGAGAGCGAAACAGTCGCCTTGGCTGATCTCGCAGTGGCGTCTCCTGTAGTGCTTTGCGCGCAACGCTCCTGCGTCCAGCGCCACCCCCGATTCCAGCGCGCCGATCTCGAGCCCGCCACTGAGAAGCCAGCCCACTCGCTCGCGCACGGTGCGCTCGTCGTTGGCATGCACGCGCACGCACACGTCCAGCACTTCGGCGAGGTTGGGCGCGCAGACGACTCCTTTCCTGAGCAGCGGCTCGACCTCGGCACGCGCCCGTTCCCCGACCAAGGCCGCGATCACGGCATAGGCGTCGAGAACGACTTTCATCGCGATGTGCGCCGACGCTGCCGAGCGGTGTCGGCGGCACGCTCGCGGGCGCGAATCGCCTCTGACGGAGAACCGCGCCGCTTCAGAGAGCCGCAGGCCGCCGCGATCGGATCATCCGGCAGCGGGCGGACGACGACGCGATCCCCTTCGTCTTCGATGACGACCTGCGCCGCACCCCACCGCTTCCGAACCCGCGCCGGCAACGACACCTGCCCGCTTGTGGTCACCTTGGCGATCATCGTACGTTCCATATACTCTCCATACGAGGGTACATTTCACAATATCGAAGGGATGGGATCATGTCCATTGAGGAACCACGCCTACGAGCGGGCGATCGGCCTGGAAGCCGATTCCACCGTCCGCCGCTTGTTGCAGCGCCACCGCGCGAAGTTGCGCGGGCGAGGCTCCGCGTCAAGCGGACGTGGGTGGGGCTACGAATTTGCAATTTCAGAGCTGAATCCCCGACCCTGGTCCCAGGTGTGTTAAGTTGGTCCGTGAGGGGTCTAATGATGGACGAGAAAAAGGGCTCTTGGAGTGTCCCGTTGGCGATGCCGATCGAAGAGGCGATGCGGACGCAGCGCTCGATCCGGCGTTTCAAGCCCGATCCAGTGGATGATGATCTGCTGCTCCACTTGATCGAACTCGCGACCAAGGCCCCAGCCGGTGGTGGACGTCAGTACGCCGAGTTCATCATCGTGCGGGACCGGAACGTCAAGGCGCAGCTGGCGCGACTGAACCGCGTCGCATGGTCGAGCTATGGCAGCATCTGGCGCTGGTTTGCGCGTAACGACGAACAGACGCTGCGGAACATGAAGGCGGTCGATTATCTCGTCGACCATTACGAGGAGGTCCCAGCGATCATTGTCGCGTGCGTCCGGTGGAATACATACGGACCGATCGTCAGCGGTGTCCGCCTTCCGTTTCCGCCGTTCATGGCGAGCATCTACTACGGATCAATCTTTCCAGCGGTCCAGAACTTCCTGCTCGCGGCGCGCGCTGCGGGGCTCGGCGCCTCGCTCACGGTCATGCCGTTATGGAGCACCTTCCTCGCCCGGCGGGTGCTCGGCATGCCACTCTGGTCATCGCCCGTCGCCGTGATTCCGGTGGGCTGGCCACGCGGGCGTTACGGCCCAACGACGCGGCCGCCGGTTTCGGAGTACGTCCACTACGACACCTACGGCAACCGTTCCCGTCCCACCGCGGCGCGCAGCAGACCGTCCGTGCCCGCGCCATCCGGTACCGACTCCCGGAAGCGACCCGCGGCGCCGCGCGATCTGCTCGAACGCGATGCGAAGCGCGCCGAGCGCGTGGCGAAGTGGCGCAGAGTCGTGGGCCTGGTCGCTCCCGAGAGCCGCGCGGCGCTGCACGACTTCCGCGCGCACAGTCGCTTGCGCCGGCTCGACTGATGCCGCTCGTTCCGCAGCGCTGGCACATCTGCATTGCGGCGCGCGCTCCGCGTGCCGCTCTCGCCCGCAGCGCCGCGCACTCGATCCGAGGGGCCACCTGTTCCATCGGAATCCGACAATAGACCCAGAGCCTTGTGACGCGAGCGGGCCTCTGGTCCAACCGGCTCAGCGTGAAAGGGGACGATCGAGGAGCATCCTCTCGTGTTTCGACTGAAGACGCTTCGGCCCAGTAATCAACGGGACCGGCTCCGCGTGGTCTTTCGGCGTGCACCAGAGCGAGCGACTCGCTCTGCCCCGAGCCGTCGTCGCATCTCGTCGCTCGAGATTCCGCCTTCGGCCTGATGCCGGCGCCGGGATCGTTCAATGAGGGCGAGGAATTGCGGATTCGTACTCAGGGTCACCGTTTCACGGTCCGCGTTCCTGATGGGCATGAGCGCTGCAACCGGGCGACCGTGCTCCGTGACGATGACGGGTTCCTTCTCCACGTGCCGCGCGTAGTCGGCCAACGCAGCCGTCGCCTGTTTCATTTCAACGCTCTTCACAGCTCAATCACCTCGCCGCCAATGCGCACCTGGTGGCCCCTTTTGACTCCGACGAGGGCCTCTCTGTTCATCCCGGTCGTGGCTGCCCGGTGCCTCGGATATACCTGCGGACGCGCGCGTTTACGAGATCGGAGAACCAGGCGGAAACACCTCGGTCATCGACCTGCGCGCCGCGCAGCAGATCGTCCTTGCCTGCGCCATCCGGTATCGGCTTTCCGAACCGACCCGCCTCGCCGACCAACTCGTCGGCGCTGCGAAGCGGGCGATCGGGTGATTCGAGCAGAGAGAAATCCTCCTCCACCGAGCGGGCGATCGGCTTGGAAGCCGATCCCGCCGTCCGCCGCTTCCTGCCGCGCCGCCGCGCGGAGCTGCGCGGGCCAAGCGGCCCAGCGTGAAGCGGACGGGAGGCGCATTACTAAATCCTACTTTCAGTCGCTGACCCTGAACTGGCGGTTCTTCTCTGACAGGCCTCCTGAGCTCGGGGATTCTGATTGGCAGCCCGAGGCAGACAAGAACCACGAAGAGCGCGAAGTCACAAAGATCGGCTACAGCATAAAGCGCTGGAGCCCGTTTATGGGCGACGAACCGGGCTGTTCACGCTAGCTTCCAATTCCAGGGGCCTTGGGCCGCACGTCGTCACTGCATATCGAGCTTGTCCAATTGGTCCTTGGCAAACCCAACACGGCTCTTTAGCAGGCCGTCCCAAGCATCGAGGCATTTGGAGCGAAGCTCTCTCGATCCAAGATCCTCCACTTCGCCGTAGAGCCTGAGCAACACCGTCACCGTGTCTCGATCGATCATTCCATATGGGCGCGAGGCATTCCGTATGTTGCCTG
The DNA here is from genome assembly GCA_044450645.1 of Binatia bacterium. Taxonomy (GTDB): domain Bacteria; phylum Desulfobacterota; class Binatia; order HRBIN30; family HRBIN30; genus JAGDMS01. The sequence goes on along the minus strand of JBIOJG010000013.1, from coordinate 2,254 downwards.
CGAGGTCGCCTGAGAGTCTCTCCACAGATAGCAGAATGGATTCGGCATATGGCAAGAGCGAGCCTTCCCAGTGCTCAAGCCAGTCCAGCAATCGGGGGCGCCGCTCGAAACCAGAACTTGACACAAACGCCCGGGCGAGTACTGGGCCCACCGATGGATCCGCGAGAACTTTTTCGCTCCGGAACACCTCCGTCGCACTAGAAAGCACCTCATCGTCCGTGTCGTCGAAGAAACGACTAAGGTTCTCCTGGACCGCGGTTCGCCACTCTTCGGTCTCGCAGAGTGCCACCAGAGCGTCGACGCTACCCTTTCGCTGGTGAACGGTGCCGGTGATGCATGGTCCAGCCAAGTCCGCTTCTCTTCCTAGGGCATATCTCTGCACGGTCACCCAGAACGCCCCCGACTCGGCCGCCGCGGCGACACTGCTTTTTGTCATCCGCTCTAGAATCGGCCTGATCTGATCAGCGTACGGATCGCGGAGATATCTCAGGAGGTAGCCGGTTGCCCAACTACCCAAGATCCGGTCGTCGTGGTGTCTGCATGCCTCCACGAAGAGATCGGCCGATAGATCTCGGTTGTAGTTATATACGGGGGCGATGGCGCCCATCGCAGCTACACGCACTGCGGCCCGATCGTCTTTGGTCATTGCACGGATAGTGGGAATAAACTCCTCGACAAGCCCGGTATCTGCGTACGTCAAGGCCGAAATAGCCTGCGCAACAGCGCCGTACACGCAATTCAGCGACGTTAGCTCAAGGTCCTCGTGGGCGGCATCGGTTCCTGCCGCCGACATCACCGGCATCGGCTCAGCTATCGATTGGGCCACCTCGCGTATCAGCTCGCGAGTTCGCGCCGACCAGCCCTCCTGCGGTCGACCCCGAACGAGCCAACAGATCTCCCTGGCGATGTCTGCATCGGCAAGCAGCGCAACATGCTCGAACACCTTTTCGATTTCGCCTACGTCCGCTGGCTCCCACTCGCCGGCGACTGCATCGGACGGCGCGTTCGTCTCCGCGAGTCCTCTTATGAGAGCCGCGAAGTAATTGGGATCAGCGGTCCGTGGAATGTGAAGTGCGAGATTCGTAAACCGCGAGGGTTCTTTGTGAGCAGCCTCTTGGAGGGCACGCGCGAATGTGCTTGCTGAAGACTCAACGAGACGATCAGGACCAGCCTGGCGCCGGTTCCTGGAACGGTCTGACCAATCCTTGTTGATGATGCGCAGCCATACGGTATCGGAGACAAGCTTCGTCTTCCCGTGCACCGGAGACCCCACCCAGCCTCCCGACGAACTGATGTCGGCCCGGTATTCCTCCACAGGACCGAACTTCCGCTGCCATATCTCCCGCCTCTGGCGGGCGTCCTTGCTTAGCCGCTCCGTAGGCATCGCTGACAGAAGAATGCTCTGCGGCTTACCGTATCTGTTTGGGAATATCAGGTAATTCCGTTCCCGCAATAGCTCAAGTTGGTGACGAACGCTCTCCATCTCCCAAGGCGTGTGGTAGCCGATGACCGCTTCCTCCAGCTGTGCAAAGCAAGCTTCTGAACAGTGAGGCGAGAACTTCTGCACGAGGGCGCGCGCGGGATCGTCAGCGGGGCGCTGCCTGGATTCCCGGAGCTCGAAGCGCTCCGGAGCGCTGCACAACCAATTGATTGCATAATCGGCCGACTCGGGAGGACCTCCCAGCAGGGTTCGAGCGATCACTCGACGCGTCGCATCGCCGTCATGGACTCCGAGCGCCTCGATCAAGTTGATCGCATTCTGCCAGTCCGCTTGGGCGATTGATGCGCCGGCCACGGGCAGAAGCCTGTCGAAGACGGGCAAGATGGCCCGGACTGACTCACGCCGCTCCAAATGGTCGTGGTCGACACGCCCCGCATCGCCCTCATCGTCTAGCTTGCGCATAAGCGCGAGCGCTTTGCCGAGGAGCGGTGCCAGACGTTCCCATGCCTCCGTCGCGTTCCCTCTCTGCCAATGTGGGTGAGACAGTTGGGTAGCAACAGTTTACTGTAGAGGGCGGGGAGGAAATGATGGATGAAGGTGGTGGAGAAGAAACAGGTGGATGAGACGTTCGGGGAAACGGAAGGAGCCCGTAGGGCGACTGGAGTTTCCCCGAACGTCGCGCCGGCGGCCGGGCCGCCGCCCCCGACGATGGGGTCGGAGACCGAGGTGGTGGCGAAGGCGCAGCGGCGGCGGTTCACGGCCGAGTACAAGCGGCGGATCGTGCGCGAGGCGGACCGCTGCACCACGACGGGG
>JBIOJG010000012.1:0-126776 GCA_044450645.1 Binatia bacterium | reverse complement strand
GTGCCTGCCTTGATCAAAGCCATCACCGACTACCTCGACAATCACAACCAAAACCCCAAGGTCTTCGTCTGGAGCGCTCCGGTCGAACGCATCATGGCCAAGATCGCCAAATGTAAAGAAGCGTTGGACGCACTACACTAGCGAGCGAATCGACCGCGCGACGCGCCGCAGTGCGTTCTCGACTCCCAAATGCGGCGGCAGCACGATCAGCCGCGGGGTGCCCTGCGGGTCAGCGAGCCACGTGGCGAGGTGTCGCGCCAGCGAGTCGGCAATCTCTTCCTCAACCGTATGCCGGAGGGTGGCGCCTTGCTGTGGTGCGGCTAGTGGCGGGGCGCTGGGCGCCTGCTCCGCCGGCACGCCTCTCCGCCACCAGAGACGCCGAACGTGATGGTGAACCGGTGGTGCTGGCCGCCGATACTCTGCCAACGGAATCCACTGCCAGAGTGATGAAGACGCGACGCTGGCGTTCGCCATTCCCAGATCCTCGCGCGTATCATATCACCGATTATCTCAGCCGCTACCGTTGTCCTATTACGGCGACAGCGTGAATGTGGTAAGTAACTCAACACGAGTTCTGGGGGACCTGGGGGGAAGGCGGGCGAACGAAGGCCCGTCTGACAAACGGGAGGACCTCAATGAAGAATCTGCATCTCGGGTTCTTGTGTGCTGCCAGCCTCTTGCTCTGGGGCGCGGAACAGACTTGGGCGCAGACAACGGCCAGCAGCTCCGCCTTCGGCGAGTCCGTTAGCCTGACCCTGACCCCGCTCGCGGGTGGCAGCATCGTGATCACAGACGGCCCGCGGCCGACGACATCCGGGACGGCACCGTCTTCGTACAGCAATAGTAACAGCCTGCTGTCGGTAGCGGTTTCGGATATATCAACCGGACAGATTCTGCAGACCGGAGCGCTGACCGTCCATGCGGCTTCGACGGTCCCTGGCAGCGACAACGTGTCGGCGGATGCCACGGTCAACAGTCTGAATCTGGATCTGGTAACCCTCGCCGCCTTGCTCACGATCGATGCGGACAGCGTTCAGTCGACCGCCGCGATCACTGGACCTTGTGGCGGTACTCTCAGCGCGACCGGCACCACTACGATCACCAATGCGACAGTTGGGGGCACGCTGGGTACCGGGTTGACCATCGCAACCAACCCAGCGCCCAATACCACGCTCCTCAACACTTCCGGAGTCGTGGTGATCTTGAACGAGCAGATTGTGACCGGAGACGGAACCACGGGTCGCGGCCTGACCGTGAACGCTATTCACATCAGCGTCAACAACGCTACCCTGAGCGGCATTGGCACATTGAGTGGAGACATCGTCATTGCACAATCGGTCGCCGATCTGGAGTGCGGAGCGCCGACGCCAACTGAGACACCAACTGCCACACCCACCGATACACCCACGTCGACACCAACAGCGACCCCGACCGATACACCAACCGCGACAGCGACGGCCACTGACACGCCGACGGCAACGCCAACTGCGACACCAACCGATACACCCACGGCGACAGCAACAAAGACTCCAACGTCAACACCGACAAGCACGCCAACTCCGACCGCAACACCAACGGATACTCCAACTCAGACACCGACCGCGACAGCAACTGGCACGCCGACAGCGACCCCGACGCCAACCCCCACTAGTACGCCCAGCTCGACTTCGACCGCAACGCCCACGGAAACTCCCACTCGCACCGCGACCAGCACGCCGACGGCGACCCCGACGCCACGGGGGCCGATCCTCACCGGTGGGACGACGGCCGGGTCGACGGCGGTAACCGGGCACTCGGATCCCGGTTGTGAGCCGCTGGGCTTGAACCAGATCCTGATCTTCGACTGCGGCGCGCCGCCAAACTGCGCGCACTGCACGACCCCAGTTGGCTGCCCCAATCCGGTGATCGGCGCGGGCACCAAGGACCCGCTGGGGAACTTCATTATCCCGGTGTCGCCTCCGCTGCGCGCCGGCCAAGTGGTCTACGTCACGGACGGCTGCTTTGACCCCGTTCTGGTGGGCCCGGATGCCATGGTGCAAGTGGCGCCGATCACGCCGCTCCTGTCACCGGGGATGCTTGCCGCGCTGATGGGTATACTCACTGCGGTTGGGCTGTCAGGGCTCAGACGTCTCCGGCAGGCTCGATGAGGGCCGACTGGTGCGTGTTCGCGAGTGAGGGAGTTGGATAGGGTGATCGGTGCCTCCCGTCAAGAAAATACTACAATTGGCACCCGAATGATTTTTGATGAGCCGCAAATTTATTGAAATAGCTAAAGAAAAAATGCGAGGAGGGGGACTTGAAGACGACACGGGCCCCGAAAAAGCGAGCAAAATTCGCAAGCCGCGTGGCTAGGTATGGCACCGTTCGTCATCGAATGGACCCATGGGTCCACTTGGCCAGAGCGACTTCGGCGCTATGATTTCCAGCCAACAGGAGGAACCAAATGGCCAGACGTAACCACGATAAGACCCTGCGCGACGAGTTCAGGTATTCTCCAGACGCAGTTGGATGGACGACCTTCTCACCGCGCTAACCAAGAGCGGGCTTCTCAAGCAAGATCATTGACTGTTCGCAACGCCTCTGCGTCCCACTCGATGACCGGTTCGTTGCCTGGTTGCTCGTATCGACATGGCAGCTCGCCGTGTTCGTACCCGATTGCTCGGTACCCTCGTAGGCGCCTCGCGAACATCCGGGCCAGCATCGGGACCTCGCGATCGACGTAGTCGAAGATCCGCACCTCCTGCTTGCCAGGATGGAGCCGGTGCAGCCGTCCGGCGTACTGAACCAGCGTGCCTTTCCACGACACGGGCGATGCAAGAAACAGAGTGTCCAACCGGGCATCATCGAAGCCCTCGCCGATGTATCGTCCCGTGGCCAGTACCAACCGTTCCTGATCGGGTGGAATCGCCGCGAACTGAGCTGCCACTTCGCGTCTCTTCTTCGCCCCCATGCCACCCTGCAACACCACGAGGTTCCGCGTTGCTGGGCGTAGCTGCGCTGCGAAGTATTCGAGGTGGTCCCTCCGTTCAGTCAGCAGGATGGGGGATCGGCCCTCCCCGAGCGCGTTGAGCACATCATCGACGATGAGACGATTCCGCGGCTCGTCGGCAACCATCGCTCGATAGAGGTCCTGGATGCAGGCCTGCCTTTCGCTGGCGAATCGGAACTGAGTCTCGCGCACGATCAAGCGATGCTCAAATGGCCGCCGCATCGCTTGCTTCTTCGGATCGATCGCAAAGCGCACGGGACCCATCTGCATCTCGATGATTGGGTGATGGCCATCGCGCCGCCGCGGTGTGGCGGTCAGACCGGTGACGTACTTGGCTTTGACGTTTGAGAGAATGCGTTCGAAGGACACCGCCGGAACATGGTGACACTCGTCCACGATCACGTGCCCATACGTCGCGACGATATCATCCACCGTGTCACCACGCACGAGGCTCTGCAGCATGGCTACATCGAGACGCCCGTTGGGCTTGCGCTTCCCGCCTCCGATTTGACCAACCGCCTTGGCGTCGATCCCAAGGAACATTGAGAGTTGCGCCACCCACTGGTCGAGCAACGGCTGGCGATGCACGAGGACGAGCGTGCTGCGGGCGCGCTGAGCCACCAGATACGTTCCCACAACCGTCTTCCCGACTCCGGGCGGGGCAACGAATACACCCATGTCGCGAGCGAGGAGCGCGGCCGCGGCGCCCTGCTGCACGGCAGTCAGCTGCCCGCTGAAGTGAACCTTCAAGGAATCGCCCGCAATTCGCTGGTCATCGACGACCAGGACGATGCCGCACTCGCACAGGAGATCGTCGAGGTCCGCGAGATAGCCGCGCGGTAGGACGATGTGCTCGGGAAACTCTTCTGCGCATGCAATCACGCGCGGCGTGAGCGCCGTCGACAGGCGCATGCTCTGCTTCTTGTAAAACTCCGGATTCTGAAACGCGGCCAGCCGCTTGATCTGATTGAGCAGCACCGAAGGCACCCCGGCCTTCTCGACGAAGATCCTCGACGAGACTACGACCCGAACCGTTGTCGGCAGCGGACCCGGGATTTCCTTCCGTCGCAATTTCCCGCTGGGTGACCGGGTCCACGGAGTACGGTTGTCCTCATTGTCGTCCAGATCGGCGGCGCGAACCCCGATCACCCGTCCGCTCCTCGTCGCCTCTGCGGCGATGCGCTCTGCCGTGGAGGGCGAGATGCGCCTGAGCCCTGCGAGGTACGCCCACTGATCTGGATGCGGGTGGAACTGCTCATCAAGGAAGACCGTGTTGCCCCGCTGTCGAGCTTCGTACTGGAGCGGCAGGGCGATCAGGTTGCCGAATCCGCCGCGAGGCATCGTGTCCTGGTTGGGGAAGAGCCTGTCGTACGACTCCATGCTGAGCTGATGGCGGCGGGACATTGTCTCAGTGATGAGGGAGCAGCCCATCTTGCGGGCGATGCTTGCGGCAACGGGCACAGCGAAGAAGAACCACACGTGGGCGCCGTTGCCGGAACGCGATCGCTCCACTGCGGCAGGAACACCAACGCTGCGGCACGTCTCCACAAAGGCCACCACGTCCTCAACCCAGGCGTGCTTGTCGAAGTCGACCGCGAGAAACCAGCACGTCTCATCTTCGAGCAGTGGGTACACGCCGATCACACGGGGCTCCCGCAGGTGACGGAGGATGATCTGGTCCGTAACCGGGAGAAATGCCTGATTGGGACAGTCGCCGCACTTTACGCGAGGCTTCTCGCACACGCCGTGCACCCACTCGTTCGCACATGCGGGCGCGTATCCCTTCCTGCTGGTGCGGGCGTTCACCCAAAACTGCGGATAAACGTCCTGGCGGCCGCGGAAGAGAGAACGGAAGAGCGCAAGCTTCTCGGCGGACGTTATTGGCGGTGGCGAACCCTCGGAGCGGACGACTTCTTTTGGCACCGCCGGTCGGGGCTCGAACGTAGATAGCTCCTTCCGGAAATGGTCGAGCCGTAATCGAACTTCTTCCCGCTCGCGCTCAAGTGCAACCAGCCGTGCTTCTTCTCTGGTTATCGCCTTGGCGAGCGAATTCCGACGAGTGGATGACTCTTCGCGATCGGGTGAAGCCATTGGACTCAAACGGTCGCGAGGAACCGTGAGACACTCATAACCTGGACGCCATGCTCCTTCATTTGCCGGATGAGATCCAGGTCACGTTTCAGGTCGTCATCGCGCGTGACAAGATATTTTGCCCCGCCGGCGATCGCTGTCTCAAGCACGACGTCATCATCGGGATCTCGGCACAGTCTCATCGTGCCAGCGACCGGCACGACCGCCACACCTGCTGCGATGAGCCGAAGGTACTGGACGACATCTTCCTCAAGGACCTGGTACTTCCTCTTGATGCGGGGACGCCGAAGCACATCGCCGATCTCTTCGAGAATGGACAACGCGATCACGACGTCGATCTCCCTATTGAGCCAGGCCTCTACGAGGCGGGCGGGAGGCCCCTGCTTGTTGAGGAAGGCGGACACCCAAACGTTCGTGTCAAGCAGAACGACGGGCTTCACGGCGCCTGGCTTTCACTTCCGCACGCGCCGCGGTGATGTCTGCTTCAATGTCCGCCGAAGCGTGGCGTTGGGTCCGCCGATGGACGCGATGGAGCAGAGCCTCGAAATCCTTGCGCCACTCTTCTTCGGGATAGATCGAAAGGAGACAGACTTTCCGTTCGCTCATCCGCACTCGCTCAAGCGGCTTCAGTACTCCGTTCTCGTATATGGCCCGGATTACCCGTTGCATGTTCACTTGGGTAGCACCTTTCGAAGCTCGCACCAAGCGAGTCTTGTGCGGATCCGTCGACATTCACTCCGCTCTGAACGCGGGAGCGGTTGCCCAAACGTCGGACGCTTCTGTACTCGGATGAGAGGCAGCAGACGCTGACCACGGATTCCGTTGGGTATCGAGCCTTATACAGCTGCCCGATCGCCACCAACGCCGCAGAACCCACCGCTGCCACGCATGGACCCATGCGGCACGATCAAGTCATAAAACGTTTGATATTTCAATAAGTTAGAGATGCGAGGAGGGGGACTTGAACCCCCACGGGTTTTACCCCACTAGCCCCTCAAACTAGCGCGTCTGCCTGTTCCGCCATCCTCGCATGGGAGCGTGATTCGTGTTCGTGAGTCGTGCTCGGGCCTAGTTCGCCGGCGGCTGCTCAGCCGGGGCGGCCGCTTGCGGCGCTGCCGCCGGGGCTTCAGCCTGTGGCGCAGCCGCTTGCGGCGCTCCTGCCGGCGGCGGCCCTTCCGGATTGGCCGGCGCGCTCAGCGGTGGTGGCTCGGGCAGTGAGCCGGTATCGAATACCGTCGAACTGAGCCGGCGGGCCGAGGCGTAGGTCAAGGTCAGCGAGGTCAGCATGAATACCACCGCCGCGCCGGTGGTCAGGCGCGTCAGGAAGTTCCCCGCTCCACCGCTGCCGAAGATGGTCGAGCTGCTGCCGCCAAAGACCGCCCCCATGTCGGCACCCTTCCCTTGCTGCAAGAGCACGACTCCGATCAGGAACAAACAGCAGATAACGTGAATAATCACAATCAACGTGAACATGCTTCCCCTCAAACCGCAAACTTGACTATGCGCACGAACGACTCAGCCTGCAAGCTAGCGCCGCCCACCAACGCACCGTCGATGTCCGGCTCCCGCATCAAGACGTCAATATTATCGGGTTTGACGCTGCCGCCGTACAAGACCCGGCAGGCCAGCCCCGCTTCCGCACCGCCCAACTCAGCCAGCATCCGACGAATGAACGCGTGAACCTCTTGCGCCTGCTCCGGGGTCGCGACCTTCCCCGTACCGATCGCCCATACCGGTTCGTACGCTATGACCACCGTCCGTATAGCAGCCGCATCCCGCTTCAGCAATCCGTGACGCAGTTGCCGTTCGATCACCGCCAGGGTGCGTCCCGCCTCGCGTTCCTGCAGTGTCTCCCCAACGCACACGATCGGCACCAAGCCATGCGCCTGCGCGCTTGCCACCTTGTTCGCCACGGTTTCGTCGGTTTCGCCGAAATACTGGCGCCGCTCCGAGTGCCCAATGAGGACGTGCGTACAGCCGGCCTCGCGCAACATCGGCCCCGACACCTCGCCGGTGAACGCCCCTTTGGGCTCCCAATGCAGGTTCTGCCCTGCCAGCAGCACGCGGCTGTCACGCAGCACCGCCGCGACCGGTTCCAACGCCGTGAACGGCGGCGCCACCAGCACCTCACGCTGCGACACATCGATCATGCCGGCTTTGATACCCTCGGCCAAGGCTACGGCCTCCCGCCGTGTGCCGTGCATCTTCCAGTTGCCAGCAATCAGCGGCACGCGCGCGCGACTCATCGTACTTCCAGCGCAGCAACGCCAGGCAGCGTGCGGCCTTCCAGGAACTCCAGCGATGCGCCGCCGCCGGTAGAGATGTGGCTGATCTTGTCCGCGCACCCCGATGCGGACAGCGCCGCAATCGAATCTCCGCCCCCGACCACGGTGACAGCGTCGCTGGTCGCGAGGGCTTCGGCGATGGCCATGGTGCCGGCAGCGAACGCCTTCTTCTCGAACAGGCCGAGGGGACCGTTCCAGAAAATCGTGCGTGCGCGGCCGATCTCTTCGCGGAACCGGCGCAGGGTTTCCGGGCCGATGTCCAGACCCATCTTGCCCGACGGTATATCCCCCGCCACGACGCTGGCAGCGCCCTCCGCCTCGGGCGCATCGGCAACGACGTGATCCACCGGCAGGAGCAGGGGTATCCCGCGCCGCGCGGCTTTGGCGAGCGCCGCCCGCGACACCTCGAGCATATCGCTTTCGACCCGCGACGTGCCGACCGGCTTGCCCTGCGCCAGCAGGAAGGTGTACGCCATGGCGCCACCGATCAGCAGGCCGTCGACCTTGTCGATCAGGTTCTCGACCACCTTGATCTTATCGGAGACCTTGGCCCCGCCGAGGATCGCGATCACCGGGCGCTGCGGATCGTGCAGCACTTTGCCCAGGTACTCACATTCCTTTTGCATCAGGAAGCCGGCGCCACGTTCCTTCACATAGCGCACCATGCCGACGGTTGAGGCATGCGCGCGGTGCGCCGTCCCGAACGCATCATTGATGTAGACATCGGCCAGGCGCGCCAACTGCCGGGAGAATCCGTCGTCGTTGGCCTCTTCCTCCGGGTGGAAGCGCAGGTTTTCGAGGAGCAGGCCCGCGCCTGGCGCCAGGGCGTTCACCAACCGCTCGACTTCATCGCCGGCGCAATCCGGTGCCAACCGCACCTCCTGCCCGAACAGCCGGGAGAGGCTGGTGGCGACCGGCGCCAGGCTGAACTCCGGCTGCGGTTTCCCCTTCGGCCGGCCGAGATGCGACGCGAGGATCAGCCGCGCCCCGTGGTCGCGGGCATAGCGCAATGTCGGCAGCGCCGCCTCGATGCGGGTGGCATCGGTGACCACACCGTTCTTCAGCGGCACGTTGAAGTCCACGCGCACGAAGGTCCGCTTGTTGGCGAGCCCGATTTGGTTGATGCTGCGCACGCCCCCGGCCTCAGAGACTGCCGCCGATCAACTTCGTCACGTCCCCCATGCGCTTGGAGAAACCCCACTCGTTGTCGTACCAGGAGAGAATCTTGACGAAGTTGCCGTCCATCACCTTGGTGAGCTGGGAGTCGAAAATGGACGAGTGCGGGTTCCCGTTGAAGTCGACCGAGACGAGCGGCTCATCGCAGTAGGCAAGGACGCCCTTGAGCGGCCCGGCTGCCGCTTTCTGCATCGCCGCGTTGACCTCGGCCTCGGTCGCCTTCTTCTCCAGCTCCGCCACCAAATCGACCAATGACACGTTCGCCGTCGGCACGCGGACGGCCATGCCGTCAAGGCGCCCTTTCAGTTCGGGTAAGACCTCACCAACGGCACGCGCCGCTCCGGTGGTCGTCGGAATCATCGACAAGGCCGCCGCACGGGCGCGACGCAGGTCGGAATGCGGGAGGTCGAGGATGCGCTGGTCATTCGTGTAGGAATGCACCGTCGTCATCAGCGCGCGTCGAATGCCGAAGTTCTCGTGCAGCACCTTGGCCACCGGCGCCAGACAGTTGGTGGTGCAGGAGGCATTCGACAGAACGTGGTGGTCGTTGTTGCGGTAGGTCGTGTGATTGACACCGTAACAGATGGTGAGATCGACGCCCTTGGCCGGCGCCGATATGAGCACTTTCTTCGCGCCACCCGCCAAGTGCACCGCGGCCTTCTCCTTGGACGCGAACAAGCCGCTGCATTCGAGCACGATCTGCACACCCAGCTCACCCCATGGCAGCTTGGCGGGGTCACGTTCGCTCAGCACGCGCACCCGACGTCCGCCGATGGCCAGGCCATCCTTCTCCGCCGTCACCGGCTGCGCAAAGCGTCCGTGGACCGAGTCGTACCTCAACAAATGCGCCAGCGTTTCGGCGTTGGTGATGTCGTTGACCGCCACGAATTCGAAGTCGCGATCCTCCCAGCAGGCGCGCAACACGTTCCGCCCGATGCGCCCAAAGCCGTTGATGCCAACCCTAATGCTCATCCGCGTCTCCTAACCAGCGTTTTCGTAAACCACACGAGCGTTTTCGTAAACCACCTTCGTTCCGAGCAGTCAAGGCAGGCGGCGGCGCGTTGACTCGCCGGGACCCATATACTAGCGTCTCCTCATTTGGGTGGCGAGAGGGCGGTGTATGTTCCTGGCATTCGCTCCTGCCGCTTTCGCTCAGACCGAGGGTGCATTGCGGCAGGAAGGGCTGGTCACGATGGTGACCGGCGCGGGATTTGTAGTCCAGTTCGTGCTCTACGTTTTGATTCTCTTCTCCGTCTGCAGCTGGGGGATCATTTTCTACAAGCTCCGCCAGGTACGCGTGGCGCGGCGACAGTCGGCACGCTTCATTGAGATCTTCTGGGACACGAAGAATCTCACCACCATTCACACCGCCAGTCAGGAGCTGAAGCAGAGCCCGGTGGCGCAGGTGTTCCGCTCCGGTTACCAGGAGCTGGTCCGCCTGACGCGGGCGAAGCGCCAGAGCAACCCTGGTGAAGCCGCACTCACCACCGAACTGGGCGGCATCGAGAACGTCGAGCGCGCGATGAAGCGCGCCATCAATCAGGAAATCACGCGGCTGGAACGGGCACTGACGTTTCTGGCAACCACCGCCAGCGCTACGCCGTTCATTGGTCTGTTTGGAACCGTCTGGGGGATCATGACGGCGTTTCGCGGCCTCAGCGTCACGCAATCGTCCAGCATTCAGGCGGTCGCCCCCGGCATCGCCGAGGCGCTCATCGCCACTGCCACCGGCCTGGTGGCTGCCATCCCCGCGGTGATAGCGTACAACCATTTCGCGCGTCAGATTCGCGTGCTGTCGGCGGAAATGGAAAATTTCTCGTCTGAATTTCTCAACATCGCCGAGCGTCATTTTTTGAAGTAGGAGCGGGCCGATGGCCTTCGAGGAACAGGGCGGAGGGGCGATCTCGAATATCAACGTAACGCCACTGGTGGACGTCATGCTGGTCCTGCTGGTAATCTTCATGGTCACGGCTCCGATCCTGCAACAGGGCGTGACCATCAACTTGCCCAAGGTCAAAGCGGCAGCGCTCACAGGGGAAGAGCAACAACTCGTGGTAGCCGTGAATCGCAGCGGGCAGGTGTATTTGAACGACACGCCGATGACCATCTCCGAACTGGGACCGAAACTGCAGGCGATCCTCAAAACTCGGCCCGACGGTCAGGTCTTCCTGCGCGCCGACCAAAGCGTCCGCTACGGCGAAGTGATGCGAGTCATCGCCACCGTCAAAGGAGCCGGCGTGGAGCGACTCGGGATGGTCACCGAGCCACCGGCAGAAGACCGCCGCTAAGCGCCCGGATGACTCTCCCCTTCCCTTCCGAAAGCCCGCCACTGGGCCGGTGAACCGACCATGACCGAAGACTCTCCTGTCCCGCTCGGTCAACCGGAGTGGGACCGCGGACTGTGGTGGATGGTACTGGCCTCCGGTGCTGTTCACCTCCTGTTCATCACCCTGCTGCTGGTGATCCCCCAAACGTTCTTACACCGGCCCCCGGCACTGAGGTCGTACACGGTGGACCTGATTGCACCCGACCGCATCGGGGGCACCAACATGATTGCCGGTGGCAAAGGCCGTGTCGAAGGAGCGCCTCTGGCGGCCGCACCCAAGGTCGAACCGCCGAAGCCACCCCCAAAGGTCGAAGAGCCCAAGCCACCACAACCCAAGCCGGAGCCCCAGAAAGTCGAACCACCACCAGAGCCGGTAAAGGAGGCAGCAAAGCCACAACCTAAGCCGGAGCCGCCCAAGACCGAGACGAAGCCGAAAGAGAATGAAGCCGTGCTGGCGGAAAAAGTGAAAAAGGTGGAACCGCCACCCGCACCGACGGTCGCCAAGCCCGCGCCCACTCCACGAGCCAAGCCGGCGGCACAGCCGAAGGCCGTGGCGAAGGCCGAGCCGGCAAAACCGCAGGCACCGGCGGAATCCAAGAAGGCGGCCGAAGCCGCCAAAGGTGCCTCCAAGGAAGCCTCGGCGGCGCACGCGCGCGACGAGAAGATCGAGGCGGCAATCAAACGCGTTGAGCAGCAGATAGGCAAACGCGGGGCCGGCAGCGGCACCAAGCCCGCCGAGCAGCCCGGCGGGCCCATCTCCGTGGGACCCGGGGAAGGCGCGGGCGGCACGGTCAAAGGCGTCGAATACCTGCTGTACTATAACCAGATGATCAATCGCATCAAGCAGATCTGGGCTTGGGCCGGCGCCAACCGCACCTTGGAAGCATCCGTCCGCTTCAACATCACCGAAGCCGGCGAAGTGGTCAACGCGCGCATCACGCGGGCCAGCGGTGACCCGAGTTACGATGCTTCGGTGGAACGGGCGGTGCGCGCGGCCAACCCCCTGCCCGCGCCGCCCGAGGCGTACCGCAAAGAGTTTAGCGACGTCGAACTGATTTTCAGACCTGATGACCTCAAAATGTGAATGGAGAGACGATGAATCGACTGTGGCTGGCGACAGTGGTGGTGACGATGGCCGTGCTTGGGTGGCTGGCAACCTGCGAAGCGCAAGTGCGTGGGACCATCTTCGGCCCGGGGGCGCGCAGCTACCCCATAGCGGTGTCACCGCTCAAGAACCTCTCCGCGAGGAGCTCGGGAAGCGCCCTCGCCAATCAGTTTGCCGAGATCGTCAGCACCGATCTGACGCTGTCGGGCTACTTCAAGGTCCTCGACCGGGCTGCGTACATCGAAAAGCCGGAGGCTTCCGGCTACACAGTCGACAGCATCAACTTCGACAACTGGTCCGTCATCGGGGCGCTGGCGTTGGTCAAAGGCGCGTACACGATCGACGGCGACAACCTGACCCTCGAGATCCGGCTCTTCGACGTCTACCAGCGCCGGCAGCTCACCGGGCGGCGATACCATGGTTCCGCCGCTGAGATCCGGCGCATGGCCAACAAATTCGCCGACGAGATCATGGCCCAGTTCACCGGGGAACGTGGCCCATTCGACTCGCGCTTCGCCTTCGTCTCGACGCGCGATGGCCGCCTGAAGGAGATCTACGTGATGAGCCCGGATGGTGGGGATTTGCAGCAAGTGACAAAAACGCAGACGCTGAACCTGTCGCCCTCGTGGAGCCCGGACAATCACACGCTGCTCTACACCTCCTACAAGCGCGGCAACCCCGATCTCTACGCCATCGATCTGCTCAGCGGCCGGGAGGTGGGGCTGTCGCAACGGGCGGGCCTGAATCTGGCGGGCAAGTTCTCGCCCGACGCGTCCAAGATCGCGCTCACCATCGAAGACCAGGGGAATGCCGATATCGCGCTCGTCGATCGCGCCGGCAGGCTGCTGCGGCGCGTGACCGACAGCTGGGCCATCGACGTGTCGCCGAGCTGGTCTCCGGATGGACGGCAGCTGACGTTTTGCTCGAATCGCGCGGGCGGACCACAGATCTACGTCGTCGATACGGACGGCGGCGAAGCCCGGCGCGTGACGTTCAGCGGCAACTACAACACCTCCCCGGCGTGGTCGCCGAAAGGTGACCGGATCGCCTACGTCAGCCGTTCCGACGGTGAATTCAACCTCTTCACGGTAAAAGTGGACGGGAGTGATACGCGCCAGTTGACCCAGGGCACGGGCAACAACGAAGATCCGAATTGGGCGCCCGATGGGCGGTACCTGGTGTTCAGCTCTTCCCGCACCGGGCGCAAGAAGCTGTTCATCACGGACGACACGGGATCGAGCCAAGTTCAATTGACTCGTGGTGGGGGAGATGATACCAGTCCAACTTGGTCGCGCTGGCTTGAGTAGGGCAGAACGACGCATGATGCATGCGAATGGAGGTGGGGTATGATGGCTGTGCGGCGGATGCGTGCAGTGGCGGCCTTTGGGCTGCTGCTCGTCTTCATGAGTGTGGGCTGCTCAGCAAAGAAAAAGGCCGCCGGAGCAGGCGCAGGGGGAGGCCTCGGCGAGGAAGGGTTGGCCGCTGGCGGCAGCCTGGAGCGTTACAAGCAAGGCCCCTTGGGGCCGGGTGAAGAGGGGCCGCTCAAAGATGTCCATTTCGCCTTCGACTCCTTCGAGCTCGACGAGCAGGCGCGCGGCCTCTTACGTGACGATGCCAACTGGCTGAAAGAGCACCCCCGATCGAAGGCCGAGATCGAGGGACATTGCGACGAGCGTGGAACAGTCGAATACAATCTGGCTTTGGGTACCAAGCGCGCTGGTGCGGCTAAGGAATACTTGGCAGCGCTCGGCGTCTCGGCCGACCGTCTTACGACCATCAGTTACGGCGAGGAGCTGCCGCTCTGCCACGAGCATGACGAAAGCTGTTGGCAGAAGAACCGGCGCGTTCACTTCGTTGTCCTCAGCGAGTAGTTTTCGCAGCGGAGTCCACCGCCTCGCAGCTGCCGTAGCCTGTGGAGCGTTGGCGGCTGTGGCAGGTTGTGCTACGCGGGCGGACCTGATCGAGGTCCAGCACGACCAGCGGGCGGTGCGGGCGCTTCTCGCCGATCAGCAAGTCGCGATCGAGGGGTTGCGGCGCCGCCTGGAGATTCTTCGCAGCGAACAGAGCGAGCCGGGAAAGCGGCGCGGTGCCCCCGCCATCGCTGACACGTCCCGACAGTTGAACGACCTTGAAGCGCGGGTAGCCGCGCTGGAGTTGGCACGACCATCGGTACCACCCAGCGCCGCAACAGCGTCCGTCCAGGTGGAACGGCCTCCGGCCGAGATCCCGCAGCCGGCGGCACCACCGACGCCCGCCGCACCAAAGGTTCTGAGCCCGCAGGAAGTGGCTTTGGCCAAAGAAGATGCGGCGGCCCAGAGCGCTCGCGTCGACGGCGACTACCGAGAGGCACTGGGGTTAGTCAGACAAGGTCAGTGCACGCAAGCCGTACCGAAGCTGCGCGACTTCGTCCGCAAGAATCCGAAGTCTGATTTCGCCGACAACGCTCTCTATTGGGTGGGCGCCTGTTACTATGGACAGCGCGACTACAGTCGCGCTATCGTTGAATTCAACGACTTAGTTTTGAAATACCCGAAGGGCGACAAGGTGCCGGCGGCGCTGCTGATGATGGCCGATGCATTCGCCGATTCGGGCGACAAAATCGATGCGCGGCTTGTGCTTCAGAAATTGATCAGCCAATACCCGCAGGCAGAAGAGGCGGGACAGGCCCGACAGAAGCTGCCGTCTCTCGGCGAATAGCGCGGAGTGTCGTGAACGCCGCGCCGGCCGCGCGCGATGATGTCGGCACCACGGTCCCCTGATTGAAGATCATGCTGCTCCTCCGTCATTTGGCGCGGATTGGCCGCCGATTCAGCGCGCCGGTGTTGACCCTAGGAAATTTCGACGGTGTCCACCGCGGGCACCAAGAAATTCTGCGCCGGCTGGTGAAAGCGGCACGGACGGCAGGCGGCCAAGCGGTGGTGCTGACCTTTCATCCGCACCCGGTTTCCGTACTGGCGCCGGAGTACGCACCGCGCCTCATCACCGACTGGCGGGGCCGCATCGAACGCATCGCGGCATTCGACGTTGACGCCATCATCGTCCAGCACTTCACGCCAGCGTTCTCCGAGATTGCTGCGGAAGATTTCGTGCGTCGCTTTCTCGTGGATGGGCTGGGCGTACGCGCCGTGGTTGTCGGCCATCGCGTCAGCTTCGGCCACAATCGCACCGGTCACGCAGACACCTTGCGGCAGTTCGGAAAGACATACGGTTTCGGAGTCGAGGTGGTCGGCCCCGTGGATGTGAACGGCCTACTGGTCAGCAGCAGCGCCGTCCGGCGCGCCATCAGCAGCGGGGACCTCGATCGTGCCCGCCTATTGCTGGGCGAGCCGCCGAGTGTCGCTGGACGCGTGGTCCACGGGCACCACCGCGGCAAGGCTCTGGGCTTCCCCACCGCCAACTTGCGCATCGGCGGCTTGGTGCTCCCCCCGGATGGGGTGTACGCGGTCAGAGTGCGCGTCCGTGGCACACTGTGGCCGGGCGTCGCCAACCTCGGATTCAATCCGACCTTCGGGCAACACGAGCACAGTTTGGAAGCGCACCTCTTCGATTTCAACGAAGACCTCTATGGGCAGCGGCTGGAAATTCGCTTCGTCGAGCGACTGCGCGGCGAGATGAAGTACGAGAGCCCGCAGGCGCTGGCCCGGCAGATTGCGCGCGATGTCGAGGCAGCCCGGCAGGCGTTGGCGCGTGTGGAATAGCTGTGACTGAACGCGATCGCATCACGGTAGACGCCCAGGGCGCGGGACGGCGTTTGGACCATTACCTCGCCGCGCTCGGCACATGGGGATCGCGTTCCCACGTGCAAAAGCTGATCACCTCCGGAGCCGTCGAGCTCGATGGGCAGGTTCCGAAGGCCGGGGTGATCCTGCGCGGCGGGCAGACGATCGGGGTACGTACCGTACCGCCCTCCGTGCCCGCCGGCGTCGAGCCTGAGGCCATCGCGCTGGATGTGCTGTACGAGGATGAGCAGTTATTGGTGATCAACAAACCCCCAGGGATGGTAGTCCACCCGGCTCCGGGAAACTGGCACGGCACGCTGGTGAGCGCCCTCCTGCATCACTGGCACGGGCCGAGGCCTGGCCTCGATCCCTTCCGCCCCGGCATCGTGCATCGTCTCGACAAGGATACCTCCGGCGTGTTGATCATTGCCAAGGATCCCGCAACGCTGACAGCGTTGGGCAACCAGTTCCGCCGGCGAGAGGTTGAGAAACGCTACTTGGCCTGGGTGTGGGGTCGGGTCCGCAGCCACAGCGGAACCATCACTGCGCCCATTGGCCGCAACCCGACCCATCGTACCCGCATGGCGGTGCGGCGCGGTGGCCGAGAAGCCGTCACCGCCTTTGAAGTCGTCGAGCGTTGCGACGACGTCACGTTGCTGCGCTTGTTTCCACGCACCGGACGCACGCATCAGATTCGCGTGCACTTGTCCTCGATTGGTCATCCGATCGTCGGCGATGCCGCGTACGGTCGCACTCGCAGCCGTGCGGGCAAGATCCTGATAGAGCGGCAGGCGCTGCACGCTGAACAGATTGCGTTTTGCCACCCCGGCACCGGGGAGCGCGTGCGTTTCACTGCGCCCTTGCCGTCCGATTTCGTCACGTTGCGGCATCGATGCGCCCGCGCCGCTTGACAATGTGTGACCGTTTCAGTAGCGTTTTTGCGGGTAACATCGACATTCCGGGTAAATCAACTACCTCGGACTGCCCGCTCACCAAGCCGCTACATCCTGAACAATGCAGCTAGAGAGGGGACGAATGTATGGCCGACGAAGCCGTCGGGAGAAATAAGCAAGGGGCGACAGCCGCTGCCGTGCGGTCCGAGCGCCGCCGCCGAAGCGACGAAACCGAAGAAGGTTCGCACGCTCGAGCCCGGGTAAAGACGGAGGCGGCAGCACCATCCCCGTCGCCGCCGTCGCCGCCGCCACCTCCGCCACCGCAAATGGCCCCAGCCCCGGCGATTGCCGTCGAAGAGCTGACGGCCCAGAAGGAGGGGGCGCTCAATCTCAAGAGCCTGAAAGAAAAGAAGATCAATGAACTGGCACAGGTCGCCAAGGCCTTCAGCATCGAGGGTGCGGCGAACATGCGCAAGCAAGAGTTGATCTTCGCCATCCTCGGCGCCCAGACGGAACAGAACGGCTTTGTCTACGGCGAAGGCGTCTTGGAAATTCTCCCCGACGGCTTTGGGTTTCTGCGCGCCCCGGACTACAACTACCTCCCCGGGCCTGATGACATCTACATCTCGCCCAGCCAGATCCGCCGCTTCAACCTCCGTACCGGTGACGTCGTTTCAGGACAGATCCGGCCGCCGAAGGAGGGAGAACGCTACTTCGCCCTGCTGAAGGTCGAGTCGATCAATTTCGAGGAGCCGGAGAAGGCGCGGGAGAAAATCCTGTTCGACAACCTCACCCCGCTCTACCCCAATGAACAGTTGCGGCTTGAACACGACCCGGAAGAATACACCACCCGTCTCATCGACTTGTTCACGCCGATCGGCAAGGGCACGCGGGGACTCATCGTTGCCCCGCCACGAACCGGCAAGACGATGATGTTGCAGAACATTGCCCACGGCATCACTCGCAATCATAAGGAAGTCGTGCTGATCGTGCTGCTGATCGACGAGCGCCCGGAAGAAGTGACCGACATGCAGCGCTCGGTGGACGGCGAAGTGATCAGTTCGACCTTCGACGAACCGGCGACGCGCCACGTTCAGGTTGCCGAGATGGTCATCGAAAAGGCCAAACGTCTGGTCGAGCACGGTCGCGACGTCGTCATCCTCTTGGACAGCATCACGCGGCTCGCACGTGCCTACAACACGGTGGTGCCGCCAAGCGGCAAGATCCTGTCCGGTGGCGTCGACTCGAACGCGCTGCACAAGCCCAAGAAGTTCCTCGGTGCGGCCCGGAACATTGAAGATGGGGGTAGCTTGACCATCATGGGTACCGCCCTGATCGACACCGGTAGCCGCATGGACGAGGTGATCTTCGAAGAGTTCAAAGCGACCGGCAACATGGAAATCCACCTCGATCGGCGCCTCGTCGACAAGCGCATCTTCCCGGCAATCGACATCAACCGGTCGGGAACCCGCAAAGAGGAGCTCCTCTTGGGGAGGGACGTCTTGGCCCGCGTGTGGATCCTCCGGAAGCTCTTGGCGCAGTTGAATCCGGTGGAAACCATGGAATTCGTCATGGACAAGATCGCCGACACCAAGAACAATTCTGAGTTCCTGGATTCGATGAATCAGTGAGCGGGCGGTTGCGGTGAGCTGAAGCTTTCTGATATCGGGAGATGTTCAGGTAATAGGCGAGACGGAGAGACTTAGTTATGCCAGAAGTCAGTATGAAGCAGCTGCTCGAAGCCGGGGTGCATTTCGGGCATCAAACCAGCCGTTGGAATCCGAAGATGAAGCCGTACATTTTCGGCGCCCGTAACGGCATCTACATCATCGACCTGCAGCGCACCGTGAAGCTCTTCGAGCAAGCCTATGCCTTCGTCCGCAACCTGGTCGCTGGCGGCGGCATGGTGTTGTTCGTCGGCACGAAGAAGCAGGCCCAGGACGCAATCCGCGAAGAGGCGGAGCGCAGCGGGATGTTCTACGTGAACAACCGCTGGCTGGGCGGCACGCTGACCAACTTCCAGACGATTAAACAGAGTATCGACCGGCTGAAAAAATGCGAGGAGACGCTCGAGGACCCGGCGATGGCTGAAGCGCTGACGAAGAAGGAGATGCTCGGTGTCCAGCGGGAACGCGACAAGCTGCTGAACTCGCTCGGCGGCATCAAGGCGATGCGCAAGCTGCCCGACACCCTCTTCGTGATCGACCCCAAGAAAGAGGAAATCGCCGTCAAGGAAGCCAACAAACTGCACATCCCGGTCGTGGCGGTGGTCGATACCAACTGCGACCCGGACGTGGTCGATTACCGGATCCCCGGTAACGACGACGCCATTCGCGCCATCCGGCTCTTTTGCGCGGCCATGGCCGACGCGATCCTGGAGGGCAAGGCCCTGCTCGAAGAGCGCGCCAAGGCCTCCGGTGGTGAGACGCCGGAGGAGAAACCCGCGGGGGAAGCTGTCGAGGCTCAGCCCCAAGGAGAGATGGCATGAGTGAGGTGAGCGCAGCACTGGTGCGGGATCTGCGCGACAAGACCGGCGCCGGGATGATGGACTGCAAGCGGGCGCTGGCCGCCAGCGATGGCGACCTGGAAAAGGCGGTGGTCCATCTCCGCGAGAAGGGTTTGGCCGCCGCCGCAAAGCGGTCGGCACGCGCAGCCAGCGAAGGTATGGTCGGCTCTTACATTCATGCCGGCGGCAAGATCGGTGTGCTCATCGAGGTCAACTGCGAGACCGACTTCGTGGCCCGCACCCCGGAATTCCAGGCCTTGGTGAAGGATCTTGCGATGCAAGTAGCCGCCGCAAGCCCCCGCTGCGTCCGCCGCGAGGAAATCGCGCCCGAGACGATCGAGGCCGAGCGCGGCATCTATCGCGCTCAGGCGAGCGATTCGGGAAAGCCGGCGGCGGTGGTGGAAAAAATCGTCGATGGCAAGCTGGAGAAATTTTTCAGCGACGCCTGCCTGCTTGAACAAGCGTTCATAAGAGATCCGCAGCGGACCATCGGCCAAGTGGTGACCGACGCGATCGGCCACCTCGGCGAGAATGTCGTCGTGCGACGCTTCGCCCGCTTCCAGCTCGGAGAGTTGACCGACAAATCAGTCTGAGACGACGGTGAGCCAAGCGCCTTCGACGGTCATGCCGGCAGCGGAACGTCAGCCGGGCACTCTGTGCTACAGCAGGGTGCTCCTCAAGCTCAGCGGCGAGGCGCTGACCGCAGCAAACGGCTACGGGATCGATCCGGAGGTGTTGCAGGCGATTGCGGCGGAAATCAAAGACGTCCACGGACTGGGCTGCCAGCTTGCCATCGTCATCGGCGGCGGCAATATTTTCCGGGGTATAGCGGGCAGCGCGCGGGGCATGGATCGCGCCAGTGCCGACTACATGGGCATGCTCGCTACCGTCATCAACGCGGTGGCGCTGCAAGACGCTTTGGAGCGCATCGGGGTCATGACCCGGGTGCTTTCGGCCATCACCATGCAACAGATCGCCGAGCCCTACATCCGTCGCCGTGCCAACCGCCATCTGGAAAAGGGACGGGTGGTGATTTTCGCCGCCGGCACGGGTAATCCGTTCTTCACCACGGACACCGCCGCCAGTTTGCGCGCGGTCGAAGTCGGCGCCCAGGTGATTTTGAAGGCCACAAATGTGGATGGTATCTATGATGCGGACCCCAAGCTGTTCACGTCGGCTAAGAGATTCCAGGAGCTGAGTTACATCGATTTTCTCAGCCGTCACCTGAAAGTCATGGATTCCACCGCCATCTCGCTCTGCATGGACAACGCCTTGCCCATCATCGTCTTCGATCTCAGCACGCACGGCAACATCAAGCGTGTGGTCTGCGGCGAGCCTATCGGCACCATCGTGCACTGACCATGACTGACCAAGTCGTTGAAGAGCTCCGGCAAGAAATGGAACGCACCGTCAACGCGTTGCGGCGCGAGCTTGCCCGCACCCGCACCGGCAGGGCCTCGACATCGCTCCTGGAAGGTATCGTAGTCGAGTACTACGGCACCCGCACCCCGCTCAATCAGCTGGCAGGGTTGTCTGCGCCGGAGCCGCGGTTGCTGGTGATCCAAGCGTATGACAAGACCGCGTTGGCGCAGATCGAGCGGGCCATCCTGCAGTCGGATTTGGGCCTCGTGCCGGTGAACGATGGCAAGATCCTGCGGGTACCGATCCCCGAGTTGACCGAGGAGCGCCGCCGCGATCTGGTCAAGCACGTCCGCAAAGTCGCCGAAGACCATCGGGTGTCCATGCGTAATCACCGTCGCGACGCGCTCGATCTGCTCAAAGCGCTGGAGAAGGACAAGGAAATCACGGAGGACGATCTACGGCGCGCGCAGGAGAAGGCGCAGGAGATCACGAAGATGTACATCGAGCGGG
Organism: Binatia bacterium; assembly: GCA_044450645.1. Lineage (GTDB taxonomy): Bacteria > Desulfobacterota > Binatia > HRBIN30 > HRBIN30 > JAGDMS01. The sequence continues at coordinate 105,814 of JBIOJG010000012.1, read as the reverse complement.
TCGATCAGGTCCTCAAAGCCAAAGAAGACGAGATCATGGAGGTCTGAGCGCGGTGACAGCGCTCGATTCCAGCCGGCTCCCCCGCCACGTGGCCATCATCATGGATGGCAACGGCCGGTGGGCGCAGCGCCGCAGCTTGAGCCGCATTGAGGGTCACAGACGCGGGAAGGACTCGGTGCGTGCAGTGGTGGAGGCCAGCCGCCGCTTGGGCATCGAGTATCTCAGTCTGTTCGCCTTCTCCACAGAGAACTGGAGTCGCCCACGCCGCGAAGTCGACGCTTTGATGGCCTTGCTGCGGCGCTACTTGCGCACCGAGTTGCGCAAGATGATGAAAAACGAGATCCGTTTGGTCGCCATCGGCGACGTCACGCGGCTGACCGCGGCGTTGCAGCGTGAGCTGAAGGAAACCGCCGACGCCACTCAGAACAACCGCCGGATGACCGTGGTGTTGGCCGTCAGCTACGGCGGACGTGAAGAGATCGTGCAAGCGGCGCGCACACTGGCCCAGGCCGTGCGCGAGGGCCGCGTGCAGCCTGAGGCGATCGACGAGCGCATGTTCGGTGGGTTCCTCGACACCGCCGGCATACCGGATCCGGATCTGCTGATCCGTACCAGTGGCGAAATGCGCCTGTCGAACTTCTTCCTGTGGCAGAGCGCCTACACCGAGATTTACGTGACCGACACGCTGTGGCCGGATTTTCGAGAGCCGGAGTTCCTCGAAGCCCTGGCGCACTACCAGCAACGCGACCGACGGTTCGGCCGCGTGGCAGAGCAGGCGGAGAGGGAGCGGCTGCGTGCTGCGCGCTAGGCTGGCGACAGCCGCGGTTGCCATCCCCCTTCTGCTGGCAGTGATTCTTTACCCGTCCCCGTGGCCGGCTACCGTACTCGTCGTGGCCGTTGGGCTGATCGGCATTGCCGAGTACGCCGCCATGGCGTTTTCCACGCAAGCGGGAGAACGAGGGATGACCATGCTCTTCGGCGCCGTGTTGTTGCTCGGCGCGGCCTGGGTCGGCGCTGAACCGCACGCATCCCAGGTGCTCCATGCCGCGCTGGCGCTCGTGGTCGTCGCAGGTCTGGTGTGGGTCCTGCTCATCCGGCCGGATTTCGAACAAGGATTGCGGGACCTGGGGCTTTCCATGATCGGCGTGTTTTACGTCGGTTTCCTCCTGCCCCACTTCATCTGGCTCCACGGGGTCGGCGGCTTCGGCCCGCGATGGGTGATCTTCGTCTTGGTCATTGGGATGGCCGGTGACACGGGGGGATACTTCGTCGGCCACACGTTTGGGCGCCACAAGCTCATGCCCCGTGTCAGCCCCGGCAAAACCGTCGAGGGTTCACTGGGCATCGTGGCCGCCAGTTTGCTCGGCGGCGCCGCATCCAAGTTCATTTTTCTACCGGAACTCACCTGGAACGAGACGCTCTGGCTCTCCGCAGTCATGGCGGTGATCGGTCAGCTCGGCGACTTGAGCGAATCGATCATGAAGCGGACCTTCGCGGTCAAGGAGTCGGGCTGGCTGTTCCCGGGCCACGGGGGGGTGCTGGACCGCATCGACAGCCTCCTTTTCCCGGTCACCTTTCTATACTACTATGTGATTTACAGCCAGTAATCACCGACGGAATCAGGAGCGTAAATGGTCACCAGCATCGTGGCAGCAGTCGTTGTCCTCGGATTTTTGATCTTGTTTCACGAACTGGGACACTTCCTCGTCGCCAAGCGCACGGGCGTCGGGGTCTTGAAGTTCTCGCTCGGTTTCGGGCCCAAGCTCATCGGCCGCCGCATCGGGCGGACGGAATATGTCGTCAGCGCCATTCCTCTGGGCGGTTTCGTCAAAATGGTCGGCGAGGACCCCGAAGAAGAGGTGGCTGCCGAAGATCAGAAGATCGCCTTTCAACACCAGAAACTGTGGAAGCGCATGGCCATTGTGGCAGCCGGCCCGGGCGCCAACATCCTGTTCTCCTTCCTGGCGTTCAGCCTGGTGTTTGCGGTCTATGGGGCTCGCGTGCCGAGTGAGGCGGCGAAGGTCGGCGGCGTCATCGAGAACATGCCAGCGGCCAAGGCGGGGCTGCGTAACGGCGACATCGTCACGGCCGTCAACAGCATCCCCATCGACAAATGGGACAAACTGTCAGAAACCATTCGGGCGGGCGGCGGCAGTACGATTACTCTGACACTCCAGCGTGAGGGCACCACCCAACAGCTACAAGTCACACCCGAACCCAAGCCGGACAAGAGCATCTTCGGGGAGACGCTCGGTACCGCCTACGTCATCGGCATCGAGCGTGGCTTCGACGAAGAGAAAGTTGGCGTGTTGACCGCTATCGGCATGGGCGCCAAGCAAACGGGGTGGTGGGTCGAGACGCTGCTAATCAGTGTCGCCAAGATCTTCCAAGGGAAGATCCCGGCGAGGGACATCGGCGGCCCGATTCTGATCGTGCAGGCGGCCGGCCAGCAAGCCCGGATGGGCTTAGAGTACCTGCTGCATTTCATGGCGGTGATCAGCATCAATCTCGGTGTGCTCAATCTGTTGCCCATTCCCATTCTCGACGGCGGCCATTTCTTGTTCTTCGCGGCGGAAGCTCTCCTGCGCCGGCCACTCGACATCCGGCACCGCGAGATCGCCCAACAGGTAGGACTCGTTCTGCTCATCAGTCTGATGGCCTTTGCGTTCTACAACGACATTGCGCGGGTGCTGCAAGGCTGGGGATAGTGTGCGTATCCTCGGTCTGGATACGGCGACCTGGAGGGCGAGCGTCGGATTACGCATCGACGGCGAAGTCGTTTTCGAGAAATCTCAGCTCGCCGAAGGCAGTCACGCTGTTTCGTTGTTGGCACTCATAGACGAAGTGCTGCAAACGGGGGGCTGCACTGCCCGTGACCTCGACGCTGTGGCGGTTTCGGCCGGGCCGGGGTTGTTTACCGGCCTCCGCATCGGCCTGTGCGTCGCCAAGGGGCTCACCTACGCCACCGGGGCGCGCCTGATTGCGGTGCCGACGCTCGAGGCCCTGGCACGCACCGTTGCCGATCGTGACGGTGTCATCTGTCCCCTGTTGGACGCGCGCAAGGGTGAGTTGTACGCTGCATGTTTCGAATCGTCTTACGGAAACTTGAAGCGTCTCACCGATGACCTGCTGCTGTCGCCCGAAGCACTGCTAGAGAAATTGCCCCGGCCATGTGTGATCTTGGGTGACGCGGTCGCGGTCTACGGCTCCTTTCTGCAGGGCCGGCTGGGTACCCGTGCCACATTGCTTCCCTCCGACTCGCACGGGCCGCGCGGCGGTGTCGTTGCGGCGATGGGCGAGGAACGGTTGGAGGCAGGGCAACGAGATAATGCTACGCACCTCGAGCCGGCGTACATCCGTGCCTGCGAAGCAGAGCTAAAGTCGCCATAAACGCCTAAAATTCAATATTTTCCACAGGTGGACGAATTTGACACGTGCACGACGCTGCGCTAATCGTGTGCCACCTGCCGGTGGAGATCAGCTATGGAAAAACGGGACGAAGAGTTGATTCACTCGCTGCTCCCCAGTGATGAGGAGCTCAAGCGGTATTACGAAGAGCATCTGGTGCTGGAGCAGCGCCTTGCGGACTTGAACCGACGACTGTACCTCACCTCGGAACAAGAAGTCGAAAAGAAGCATATCCAGAAACTCAAACTCAGCGGCAAAGACCGCATCATGGAGATCCTGGAAAAACACCGCGGCACGGCGGGCGGTGCGAGCGCGGGGTGAACCGGCCGCAGTGGCTTCGAGCGCGCCTGAAAGCAACGCATGCGGCACACGATTTCGGTGTTGGTGGAAAACGAGTTCGGTGTTCTCGCTCGTGTTGCCGGGCTGTTTAGCGGCCGCGGTTTCAACATCGAAAGCCTCGCGGTAGCGGAAACCCTCGACCCGACCGTCTCGCGCATCACGCTGGTCACTCGTGGCGACGATCAGGTCCTCGAACAGATCGAGAAGCAGCTCAACAAACTCCTGTCCGTAATCAAGGTGATCGATTTCGCTGACAGCCCGCACGTCGAGCGCGAAATGGCCCTGGTCAAAGTGACTGCGGATGAGAAAACTCGGGCCGAAGTCATGAACATCATCGACATCTTCCGCGGCAAGGTCATCGATGTTGGCCCGCGCTCTTACATCGTCGAACTCACCGGCGATGAAGACAAGATCCAGGCTGTCCTCGAACTCCTCGCACCGTTGGGCATCAGGGAGATCGTGCGCACCGGCAAAGTCGCCATGCACCGCGGCATGAATCTGCTCACCGCGCAAGGCAAAGATCAGGCCGCATGAACGTGTGCGGCGATAAAGATGCCGACCTGAAATACTTGCGGGGCAAGACGATCACCATCCTTGGGTACGGCAGCCAAGGGCATGCGCACGCCAACAACCTGCGCGACAGCGGCGCGGATGTCGTCATCGGCCTGCGGCGAGACAGCCGTTCGTGGGCGAAGGCGTTAGCCGCGGGACTGCCGGTCAAGGAGACAGCCGAAGCGGCCCGGCTGGGCGACGTCATCATGATGCTGGTGCCGGACGAGCTCGGTGGCGAGTTGTACGAACGCGCCGTCGCCTCGAGTTTACGTGGCGGCAAGTATCTCGCTTTTGCGCACGGCTTCAACATCCATTTCAAGCACATTGTCCCACCACCCGACGTCAGCGTGTTCATGGTCGCGCCCAAGGGCCCCGGACATCAGGTGCGCAGCGAGTTTCAAAGGGGACGCGGTGTTCCCTGCCTGCTCGCCGTTCAACAGGACGCCACCGGTGACACCAGACAAGTTGGTCTCGCGTATGCCAAAGGCATCGGGGGCACGCGCGCCGCGGTGCTGGACACCACATTCAAAGACGAAACCGAAACAGACTTGTTCGGCGAGCAGGCGGTACTCTGCGGCGGGCTGACCGAGCTGATCCGCGCCGGGTACGACACCCTGGTCGAAGCCGGCTACGCTCCTGAGATGGCGTATTTCGAGTGCCTGTACGAAGTGAAGTTGATCGTCGACCTCATCTACGAAGGCGGCATCGCCCACATGCACCGTTCGATCAGCAACACCGCCGAGTACGGCGACATGACCCGCGGTCCCAAGGTGATCGGCCCGGAGGCCCGCCAAGCCATGAAAACCGTCTTGGCCGACATTCAAAGCGGCCGCTTCGCCGGTGAATGGATCACCGAATACCGGTGCGGCATGCCTCACTTCAATGAGCTACGCAAACAGGCCGAGCATCATCCCATCGAAAAGGTCGGGACCAGAATCCGCGCGCTGCTTCCGTGGCTCGCCTCCGGCCCGGCGGCACTGGCGAAGGACCGTGACGCGTGATCCGTGATGCGTGAAAAAGCGCGGAATCCTCCGCGTAATTCACGCATCGCGCATCACCCATCAGGAATCCGATTTCAGTTCGCCCCTCTGCCGCCAACCCCCTTCGTTGCCTTTGAGATCGTTCTCGCTGACTCCTTCGGACGGAGATCCCGGGTGGCTTTGCCCGCCCGCCACATCTCGGAGTTCCCCATGGCCTCCAGCTCCTTGGTGAGCTGTCGCTGATAGTCGGGGGCACCGCAGGCAGTGAGCACGCGCCGGGTTTCGACTCCGGTCGCCACCCGCTTGTAGAGTTCGTTGAAGAGCGGAAGCACCGCTCTCTTGAATTTTGGTTTCCAGTCCAGCGCGCCGCGCTGCGCCGTGGCGGAGCAATTGGCGTACATCCAGTCCATGCCGTTTTCACCCACGAGACGGATCAGGCTCTCCGTCAACTCCTCGACTGTCTCGTTGAACGCCTCGCTGGGGCTGTGTCCCCTCTTCCGCAGGACCTCGTACTGCGCCTCCATGACGCCCGCCAGCGCCCCCATCAAGACGCCGCGCTCGCCGGTCAAATCGCTGTACACCTCGTGCTGAAAGGTCGTAGGGAAGAGGTACCCTGATCCAATGGCGATCCCCAGCGCCATACAACGTTCCCGCGCCCGGCCGGTCGCGTCGTGATACACGGCGAAGCTCGCGTTGATCCCCGCACCGGAGAGGAAGTTGCGGCGAACCGACGTCCCCGACCCTTTCGGGGCCACCATGATCACATCCACATCTTCGGACGGAATCACTTTCGTTTGATCCTTGTACACGATGGAGAAGCCGTGCGAGAAATACAGCGCGTCACCAGGGTTGAGGCATCGCTTGATGGTGGGCCAGATTGCCTTCTGTGCCGCATCGGAGACCAGCATCTCGACGATCGTTCCACGCCGTGCGGCCTCTTCCATGTCGAACAGATCTTTGCCCGGCTTCCAGCCGTCCCGCCGTGCGCGATCCCAGTCCCGCTGGAATTGCTTCGACTGGCCGATGATCACGTTGAAGCCGTTGTCTTTCATGTTCAGGGCTTGTGCGGGTCCCTGCACGCCGTATCCGATCACTGCGATCGTCTCATTCTTGAGAACCTTACGCGCTCTCGCCATGGAAAACTCTTTCCGCATGACAACTTCTTCTTTCACCCCTCCAAAATCGATAACTGCCACGCTACCTGTCCTCCTTCCTTCGCTTCGTGAGAAACCCCGTTTCGCTGCGGGATCGGAATGGACGCGCCAACGCCCCATCCCAAACACGTCATCTCGATGCCGGATTATCGAAGCATTGTCCACACTTCGGTCCGAAACTCAATCGGCGGTAGCACAACGAGCGTCGAAAACATTCAATCCGCCCGCCGACAGAGCGTTCGTGACCGGTCACGCGACCCGCTTGGGTCACGGGCGGCATTCCGCTATAGTCCGCCCGTCCTGCGGGGATGGCCGGTTTCCGACCGTCTGCTGAATCGAATGCGCTTGGCCCTGCCGGTGGCAAGGACGACGATGCTCGATAATGGACGGAGACGTACGCGGCAGATACTCTCGTTGAGCGTCTTTGCTGACCGTGGAGTGCCCGGTGCGAATAACACGTGAAGGCTATCCGCTGATCGGGAGCGCGGCCGTGCTCAGCGTGCTGTTGTGCCTCCTCGGTTGGAGCATCGCGGGTGCGTGTGCGCTGGTTTTGACCGTCTTCCTCCTCGGCTTCTTTCGCGATCCGGAACGGGTTATTCCTGACGGCCAGGACCTCATCGTCTCACCGGCAGACGGGCGCGTCATCAAGGTGGCGCGGATTCAAGACGACCGCTTCCTGCATGGCGAAGCGACACTGGTGAGCATCTTCATGTCGCCGCTGGATGTGCATGTGAACCGCGTACCGATGACGGGGCGGGTGATCGATCTGCGCTACAACCACGGCAAGTACTTCCGCGCCTTCGCCGACAAGGCGTCCCTCGACAACGAGCAAAATGCCGTCGTGATGGAAGACGAGCATGGCCGGCGGCTCTGCTTCGTGCAGATCGCCGGGTTTCTCGCCCGTCGCATTGTCTGCTATCTTCGCGTTGGTATGCAGGCAGACCGCGGCCAGCGTTTCGGAATGATCATGTTCGGATCCCGCGCCGATCTCTACCTGCCGCGGGAAGCACAGGTGTGCGTCGAGCTCGGTACCCGTGCCCGGGGCGGTAGCACGGTGATTGCCCGGTGGACATGACCGATGAAGGGGAGCTGACGCTCCCAGCCCACAGCAGTGCGACGCCGATTCGTAAAGGCGTCTATATCCTGCCCAATCTGATTACCACCGCTGGGTTGTTCGCCGGCTTCTACTCAATCATCGCCAGTTTTCGTCCCGACTTCGAGCGCGCCGCCATCGCCATCTTGGTGGCCAACATTTTCGACATCCTCGACGGTCGTATCGCGCGGCTGACCCACTCGACCACACGATTCGGCATCGAGTACGACTCCCTCTCGGATCTCATCGCCTTCGGGGTCGCTCCCGGCATCCTCGTGTACCGTTGGGCGCTCGAGCCGTGGGGAAACTGGGGCTGGCTGGCAGCGTCGTTGTACGTCGCCTGCGGAGCCTTGCGTCTAGCTCGTTTCAACGTACAGTACGAGAACGCCGAGAAACGACACTTCATCGGCTTGCCGATCCCCGCAGCCGCGGAGCTCATCTCTTCAATCGTCCTGCTCTACTACTATCTCGGTGGAGAAGGACCAACGCGGGGGCATCTGGTTCTGCTGCTGGTGACATACGCGCTGGCGGGTTTGATGGTCAGCAACCTGAAGTACTTCAGTTTCAAGGAAACCGATCTCTACCGGCGACAACCGTTTTGGATGCTGATCGCCATCATCGTGCTGCTGAAGCTGTTCATCGCCGAACCTCAGATCATGCTGTTCGCCAGCTTCTTATTATACGCGTCATCGGGTCCGTTCCGCTGGGTGTTCGTGCGCGGCAAGCGTCTGCGGATGCAGATGCGCCGTCGAGGCCGTCCGGGAGACGCGGGGCCGGGCGCGTCTGCCAGCAGCCTACGCCCCGACGAGTTGCCAGTGGGCGCACCGAAGGCAACGGGATTGGTTGGTCTCGTCGGCGGGCGCTGGCGCAAGGCCGCCCCTTGACAAGTTGGGTGCCCTACTTTAAACATTTCGCCATGAACGCTTCTCAGGACGTACGTGGGTTGTCGCTGTTGCTGGGCCTCCTGCTTCTGGGCCCGCCCGGTGCGTCTACGGGAGCGTAAGCAAAAATACGCGACCGAAGGACGCCACGGGCGGGCACGCTGTCCGTGGCGTTTGTGTCTTCAGAAGGGCCACGGGTAGCTCCCTCGTGGCCCTTTCTATTTCGGAGCGTGCAAGATGGAGGTGTAAGATGGCGCGAAATCAGGACACGGTACACATTTTCGATACGACCCTGCGCGATGGGGAGCAGTCGCCGGGCGCAACCATGAACGTCGAGGAGAAGCTGCTGATCGCACGCCAGCTCGAGAAGCTGCACGTTGACGTGATCGAGGCGGGATTCGCAGCTTCCTCGCAGGGGGATTTCGAGTCCGTCGCCCGGGTGGCGCAGGCGGTGAGCGCACCGATCGTCCTCAGTCTGGCGCGCACTCGCGAAGCCGACATCCAACGCGCCCTCAAGAGTGTGGAAAAGGCCAAACAGCCCGGTATCCACATCTTCATCGCCACCTCCGACATTCACCTCAAGCGCAAACTGATGATGAGCCGCCAGGAAGTCGTCGATGCTGCATGCTGGGCGGTGCAGTATGCGAAGAAGTATCTCGACTACATCGAGTTCTCGGCTGAGGACGCTTCTCGCAGCGATCGGGACTACCTGGTGCAAATCTTCGGTGAGGTGATCAAGAGCGGTGCAGTCGTCCTCAACGTTCCGGACACAACCGGGTATGCGGTGCCCGAGGAATTCGGCGGCCTCATCCGCTACCTCGTCGCCAACACGCCGGGCGGCGAACTGGTTACCTGGAGCGCCCACTGCCACAATGATCTCGGCATGGCTGTCGCCAACTCTCTGGCCGCCGTCCGCAACGGCGCCCGACAGATCGAGTGCACCATCAACGGCATCGGGGAGCGCGCCGGCAACGCCTCGATGGAAGAGATCGTCATGGCGATTCATACGCGCACGGACTTCTTCAACCTGCGCACCAACATCGTGACCGAACAGATCTACCCCGCCAGCCGTCTGCTCGCGCAGGTCACCGGCCTGACGGTTCCGGCCAACAAGCCCATCGTCGGCGACAACGCCTTCGCCCACGAGGCCGGCATCCACCAGGACGGCGTGATCAAAGATACGTTGAACTATGAGATCATGCAGCCGGCATCGGTAGGTATCAGTAGCAACAAGCTGGTGCTCGGCAAGCACTCCGGCCGTCACGCCTTCGCCGAGCGGCTCAAGCAGCTCGGCGTCGAACTGTACGAGGTCGACATGAACAAGGCCTTCGAGCGCTTCAAGGCACTGGCCGATCTGAAGAAGAGTGTGTACGACGAAGACCTCATCGCCATCGTCACCGAAGAAGCGGTACGGGTCCCCGATCAGTTCGAACTGCTCGAGCTCAACGTGACGTCATCCAACCGCGCGCTGCCGCATGCGGCGGTGCGCCTGCGCGTCGGCGGGGTGGAACGTCAGGACGAAGCGGACGGCGACGGCATGGTGGACGCCTGTTACAAAGTGATTTCGAAGATCACAGGCCTCAGCCCTAAACTCGAGCGCTATGCGGTGAAGGCGATCACCGGCGGTACCGACGCGCTGGGTGAGGTGTCGTGCTTGATCAACCACCAGGGCATCACCGCCACCGGTCAGGGCGCGCACACCGACATCATCCAAGCTAGCGCCCTTGCCTATCTGAACGCCCTCAATAAGCTGCAGTATCGGCGCACGCACTATCAGCAGGTGCGTGAGGAGGGGCCATAAGGTACAGTAAGCTGACGCGGTATCTGGGTCGGAAGGATGCCGCAGTGACTTGAACGAGTGATCTGGAGGGTATCGTGAAGATTCTGGTGTTACCGGGGGACGGCATCGGTCCCGAGGTCGTGGAGCAAGCAAAAAAGGTGCTGGAAGCGTGCGCCCGCCGCTTTCACTTCTCGTTGGCCTTCACGGAGGCTATTGTCGGCGGCGCGGCCATCGATGCGTTCCACACCCCTCTGCCCGACGGCGCGCTGCACCTGGCACAGTCCAGCGATGCCGTGCTTCTCGGCGCCGTCGGCGGGCCGAAATGGGACAACCCTCGCGCCACGGTCCGTCCCGAGCAAGCATTGCTCGGGCTGCGCCGAGGGCTCGGCCTGTTTGCGAATCTGCGCCCGGTGCGGGTCTTTCCCGAATTACTTGACACGGCTTCCCTAAAGCCGGAAGTGCTCCGCGGCGTCGACCTCGTCGTCGTCCGCGAGCTGACCGGCGGGATCTACTTCGGCAAACCAAGCGAGCAGCGCCAGGGTGCAGATGGCCGCGAGGCGGTCGATACGTTGATTTACAACGAAGTGGAGATCACGCGGCTCCTGCGCACGGCGTTCGAGTTGGCGCGCACGCGACGGAAGAAGCTCACCTCGGTCGACAAAGCGAACATCCTTTCTTCCTCACGGCTCTGGCGTGAGATCGGGCACGAGGTGCAGCGCGAGTACCCTGACGTGGCGTATGAAGACATGCTGGTGGATGCCATGGCGATGCACCTGCTGCGCCGGCCAAGGGATTTCGACGTGATCGCGACAGAAAACATGTTCGGCGACATCCTCACCGACGAGGCATCGATGCTGGCGGGCTCCATGGGATTGCTGCCGTCGGCGTCGCTCGGACAATCACTCAACAGCCTCGGGCACCCGCGGGGCCTGTACGAACCCGTTCACGGCAGTGCGCCCGACATCGCCGGCCACGATGCCGCCAATCCGCTGGCCACGATCTTGTCGTCGGCCATGCTGCTCCGCTACTCGCTTGGACAGCCCGAGGCGGCTGGCGCGATCGAGGGTGCTGTCGCCGCCGTGTTGGCGGAAGGTCACCGGACAGCGGACATTGCGTCGCCCGGCACGCGCGCCATTGGGTGCCGCGAAATGGGAGCCCTCGTCACCCGGCACGTGGAGCAGTAAGGCCGCGCCGCCGCCCATGAAGAAGTCCACCTATTCCATCGCTGTCGTCGGCGCCACCGGCCTGGTGGGCAATGAAATCGTGACCGCGCTCCAGCAACGTCACTTCCCGATCGGCGATCTGCAACTCTATGCCTCCATCCACTCGGCAGGCGACGAGGTCTCCTGCGGCGGGGTCACGGCGCGGGTCGAGATGCTCGAGCGCGCACGCTTCGATGGGGACGATCTGGTGTTTTTCGCCGCCGGTGAGCAAGTAAGCGCCGAATGGATGGAACGAGCCACCGAGTCGGGCGCCATCGTCATCGACACGAGCTCGCTGCTGGCCGATGATCCAGACGTGCCCCTCGTCGTGCCGGAGGTCAATGCCGCCGACCTGAGCGCGTATGTGAACCGTGGTATCGTGGTGAGCCCCGACTCGCCGGCGGTAGCCTTGGCGGTTGGTTTGAAGCCACTGCACGATGCGGCGGGAATCGTTCGCGTGGTGTGTTCGACGTTCGAATCCGTTTGCAGCGCCGGCCGGGCCGGCGTTGAGGAGCTGCAACGGCAGACAGTCGAACTGATGAACGGGCGAAGCGTCGACAACGAGGTATTCGCGCACCGCATCGCGTTCAACGTGCTGCCGCAAGTGGGAGAGTTCCTGGCCGGCGGTGCCTCGCGTGGTGAGCTGCAGGTTGCCGGGGCGTTGCGGCGGTTGCTCGCTGAACCGTCGCTGCCGGTAAGCGTCACCCGCGCCTGTGTACCCATCTTTTACGGAGGGGCGCTCTCTGTCAACGTGGAAACGTCCAGCAAACTTACCGCCACCGATGCACGTGACATCTTGCGGGCGGCCCCTGGTGTCCTGCTGCGCGATGACGCCGGAACTCTGGAGTATCCGACGCCGACTGAAGCGGTGGGGCACGACGCCACCCTGGTAGGGCGTATTCGTGAGGACGAGTCGCTCAATGTCCTCGACATCTGGATGGCAATCGATAACCTGCGGAAAGGCGCCGCGGTCAATGCCGTGCAGATCGCGGAACTGCTCATCCGCGATTTTCTGTAGCCGACTCCTTCGGGTCCCTTCTCTCCAATTGGCAAGGCACATCCAGAGTCGGTGGTGACCTAGCTAGAGAAGTCAGCGCGAGGGGCTCAACAACGTATGCGTTTCAAATTTGTCCTGGAATACGACGGCACCGACTACCACGGTTGGCAGGTGCAGCCGAACGGCCGAACCATTCAGGCGGCCCTACAAGAAGCGATCGTACAGATGACCGGCGAATCCACTGCGGTCGTGGCTGCCGGCCGCACCGATGCGGGCGTACATGCCGCCGGGCAAGTGATCAGCTTCTCCCTCCAGCGCACGGTGCCGGCGGAGACGTTGCTGCGCGGGCTCAACGCCCTGACCCCGCAGGACATATGCCTCCGAACTGTCGCGGTAGTCGGCGATGATTTCGACCCGCGCCGTGCCGCCCGAAGCCGTGTCTATGTCTACCGCATCTGGAACGCACGCTGGCCCTCCCCGTTCTGGCGCCGCTACGCCTGGCACGTACCCCGCCAGCTCGGTGACGGCCTCATGCAAGCCGCGGTGGCTCACTTGATCGGCGAGCACGATTTCAGCTCGTTTCAGGCCGCCGGCTGCGAAGCCAAGCATCCGGTACGGCGGGTACTGCGCAGCGAGCTCACTCGCACCGGCGATCTGCTCACGTACACCATTGCGGCAAGCGGCTTCCTGCGCCACATGGTGCGTAACGTCATCGGGACACTGGTCGAGGTTGGAGCAGGGAATCGCAGCGCAGAGAATTTGCCGCAGTTGCTTGCAGCGCGCGACCGCAGGCAGGCCGGTCCCACCGCACCCGCCTGCGGCCTGTGTCTTACCGAGGTGAACTACTAGCGAGGGTGTCGCCGCTACAGCGTGACGGCAACGCCAACGCCGAGCCCCCATTGGGGCGCTGAGCTGGTGACCCCCACCAGGCCCGTGGGGCGGATAGCCACGTTGTTGGCGACGTTGATCTCCACGCCGGGAAGAATCGTCATGTCGACAAAGCTCTTGCCGCCGTCGTCGAACGAGCGTCCCGCAATCTCGGTGCGAAGGGCGTACGTTTCGCTGCCGCGCAAGATCACTTCACCGCCATAGTTCAACACGTCTTTCACGGCCCCGGTGGAGAACTGGTACCCGACGTTGGCCCCGACTGCGACCCTACCCTGCTGGTAGCGCGTAGAAAGGATAGGGTTCACTCCCAACTCGCCGGTACCGAAGCCTTTGCTGGTGGGGGCGGATGGCGTAATCAACTCGACACCGGCACCCACCGCGCAATGCTCGGCTACTGACCGTTTGAACTTCGTGTAGAGCACCACATCGCCGATATCGGCGTCATTGCGCGTCGCGGCATCTTTGAAATGCACGGATTGAATCACACCAGGGATTACAAACCCAAGCTCGGCGTTCTTCCCGAAACCATAAGAAGCCACGAGATCGACGTGTCCTCCGTTCGCCTTTGTCGCCTGCTGATCGGGATAGATCGAACGTAACCGCAGCCCGACGACATTGAGGTCTGGATTCGTTCTTTCGTCCTCCTGCACGAGGCCCCGGACCTCGAGCCGGAACTGGTTCTGGCCGACGGTAGCGGTCTCGCGTGTGTAATTGACAAAGACACGATCGGCATCCGTGACGTCAACCGCCCATGCGCCACCTGTTGCAACGACCAAGACTGCGCCAGCAACATTGGCTACGAGCCATCTCTGCACTGCACCCTTCATCGCCCCTCCTTCGTCCGCCAGAACTCCTGGCGTGATCGCGCTCTAACGGAAACCACAATTGGCGGCGGATGCTACGATGCGAACTACAAAATTGTCAAGCACGCACAGCACGCTTGTTAGAAGCACCGGAGATGTCCGGGGGTATAAGCAGGTAAAGAAGTCCGCCTTAACCGGCTACAGCGTCGCCGATGGAGCGAGGGCTGCGGCAAGAGGTGAAGGCGATGACGGGCAGGGAAGTGATCGTGCAAGCGATAGCGAAACAGATCACGTGGATTCAGGCCGCATGGATCTGTGGGATTACGGACCGGCACATGCGCCGGCTCAAGGAGCGGTATCGGGCACACGGCTACGACGGGTTGGTCGATCAGCGCGGCGGCAAGCCGCGGCGCAAGCGGATTCCCGTGGAGACGATCGAGCGGATCTGTACGCTCAAGCGCGAGCGGTACGCGGACTTCTCGGTACAGCACTTCTGGGAGAAGGTGCGCGAGGAGCACGGCCTCGCGATTGGCTACCCGTGGCTGAAATTGGTCTTACCGGCGGCGGGGCTCGCCGAGAAGAGTCCGGGCCGGGGCCGCTATCGGCGCCGGCGCGAGCGACGGCCGCTGCGGGGGATGCTGGTGCACTTGGACGCCTCCACACACGAGGGGATCGCGGGGGAGCCGATGCAGGACCTGGTGGTGGCGCTCGACGATGCCGACGGGCGGATGTTGTATGCGCAGTTTGCCCCGCAAGAGGGCACGCTGTCGACCTTCGCCGCCCTCCAACATATTCTGCGCACCTGCGGGCGCTTTGTGGAGCTCTACACCGATCGGGGCAGCCATTTCTGCCATACGCGCACGGCGGGGCAGGCCCCGACCACCGAGCCCGACGGGCAGGTCAGCCGCGCCTGGAAGGTGCTGGGCATCCGGCAGATCCTGGCCTGCTCACCCGAGGCGCGCGGGCGCAGTGAGCGGGCCTTCCAGACGTAACTCAGAGGGCGCAGGCACGGACGCCGTGTCTCTCAAGGGCTGGGTGTATCTCGCGGAGCGTCAGTAACTCATCGACGCCGAACACACCGCTGCGGCGCGGCTCCCCTCGGGTTACAACGAGCGCCTCAGCGAAAACGAGGGTCGCCTCGACGCTCGACCGGTAGTCTCCATCGCCCATAATAACTCGCCCGGCTAACCGTTCCCCCGCCCGTACCACCGCGGTCCAGTGACACGTCGGTTGCCGGCTGAGCTCGGCAGGCACGGCGCCTCGTCCAGCGGTGAACACCGCGAGCGGCAACCGCGCGGCAAGCCGAAACGCGTTCAGGATGAGGAGCAGACCGTTGACCGCAGCGGGAAGAAAACAAAGGTACAATCGCGCTCTCCGCCCGCGGGCGAGCGGAGCGACCAGCTCCGCCGCGCCGCGCTCGCTGCTGAGGCACCGCCGCCGTCCGAAGGGTTCCGGAAGGTCGACGGTCATCGTCTCGAGGTGCCCCCCTCCACTCAGCGAACGGTGCGCGAAAATACCTCCCGCGTGCCCGGTGATCTCCTTGGCCGACACCATGAATCCGTACTCAAGCGTATCAGCTTCCGGGTGGTCCGCGAGAAGTTCCGCCGCGGCAAGGCCACCGACCCCGTAGAGGCCAGCGCGATCGACGACCAAACCCCGGGGGTGGGTCACATCGCGATCGAGCCGATCTCGTTCCGTCGCTGGCAGGTCGTCGAGGTTGAGGAGGACTCCTCCCGCTGCAAGCACCGCTCGCTCCGCAAGCAACGCTGGGTGCCGGACCGTACTCACCACGAGATCCGCCTCCTGGCAAGCCTCGGCAACGGTTTCGGGTCGGTCGAGGTCGACGAGGCGGAAATCCTCTGCAGTCTCGGGCCGCCGGCCTCCTCGGGTCACAACCCAGGCCGCTTCGCGGAACTGACGCGCGATGAAGCTGCCCAGCACGCCTTGGGCACCGATCACAAGCACGCGCATGAATTCACCATCCCGAATCAAAGAGGCGGCTCACACTTACTATCCCCGCGCCGGGGTCGTTAGCAAGCTTTTGTGGGTCGCGCCGTCGGCGCAGGCACGCTCCAGGCGGCAATCGTTCATCAGGCTGTGCGGCCTTGCGCACCATACATCCATGGGCGTTGGAAGTGCCCTGCCACCGAACGCGTTGGCGATGAACCGCGCGTTCTTTTCGCGTCGGCTCCATCGTCCTGTTCGGCACGCTCCATCATGGAACCGTTCTCGTCTAGAAAGAACAAGAGCTCAGCACGGAACGCGCCTCCATCCTCAGAGCCCTCTATTCGGCGCGGCCGTCTGGCCGACTCCTGCTCACTCACGGGCCGTTTCAGTTCACGATGGCAACATTGTCCTAGTTGACGCAGCCGGCAAGCAGCGAGAGCTCACGTCCACTGGCCATGATGGGGAGCCAGACCTGTCGCCTGACAGAAACATAATGAGCACTGTAGCTCGCTGTGTCATCCTCTACCGACGAGTACCTCGGGAAGAGGGCGGCCACAGGGGGCCGCCCCTACATAATGATTGCGTTGCCACAGGCGGCCGGGAAATGGTGCCCAACCAGATTGCCGGACGCCGTCGAGGGGATGGCCGTTTTACCCCAAACGAGGTCCCTTGGAGGTAACTTGTTCATGCACGACCGCTGCAAGACTCTGTTCGGCTACAATTGAGTTCCCGCCCGCCTGCAATCTCAGGCGCCCGCATCGGCTCCGAGGGCGAGCTGCACTCGGATCGCCCGCTCCACCTTCTGCATGTCCGATGCAGAGACTCGTCCGGTGCGATTGATCAATCTAAGTTTGCTTACCGTGGTCAGCTGGTCTGCCATTGCCTTGTTCGGACGGCGGTTCACCAGAATCTCGGCTTCGCTCGGGTAGATTTGCCCGACCTGGGTCGTCAGCGGCACTACCTGCACGCGGTTCAAGTGCCGGTTGGCCGCGTCGTTGCTTACGACGACAGCCGGACGCTTCTTTCTGATCTCTCCACCCACAGCCGGCTCAAAGTTGACCCACCACACGTCACCGCGTTTCACCACGGACATCGCCGACCGTCCCCTCCGCCCACTCCAGTGCCGCGGCCTCGCGTTGTTCGTCAGCGGCCATCTGCCGGTATGCTCCATCCAAATGGTCGCGCTCCACATGGGGCCGGACCAGGCGCTCGATGAAGCGACTAATTCGTCGCCGACCAACCACCGCGTGCAGACCCTCGTAGACGCGCTCGTCCACCGTAATCGTCAGCTTCTTCTGCATGCTTTCTCCGTACGTGTTGAAATACGTGTAGCACGTCCGTGAGTCCGTACCAAGACAGCCACGGACCATGAGCCGCTGGAGGGACCGGACCGCAGCCAACACTCAGGCTCGCCTGGTATTGCCAATGCCGTCGATCAAGCGGCGGGCGTAGCGCCGCGACTCAGCGGTGTCCGCGCCGCCGAGCATGCGGGTGATCTCCCGCACCCGCTCATCGGCATCCAGCTCCG
This sequence comes from Binatia bacterium, assembly GCA_044450645.1. Taxonomy (GTDB): domain Bacteria; phylum Desulfobacterota; class Binatia; order HRBIN30; family HRBIN30; genus JAGDMS01. Next base: position 88,262 of record JBIOJG010000012.1, on the reverse strand, counting down.
TTGCCGTCGCGGTGGTCTTGCCATCAATCACGTGCTTTTCCACGGCAAAATGGTGGTCGGCCAGCACCGCAATCTGCGGCAGGTGAGTAATGCAGAATATCTGGTGTGACCGGCCGAGGTCGCGCAGGCGCTTACCGACCGCTTCCGCTACCGCACCTCCGATGCCCGCGTCCACTTCGTCGAAGATCACCGTGGGCACCTCACCGGCGCCGGCGGTGAGCGCCTTGAGTGCCAGCATGATGCGGGAGAGTTCTCCGCCGGACGCGATCCGTGCCAGGGCTTTGGGATCCTCGCCGGGATTCGCGGAGAGATAAAATTCGACCACGTCCGCCCCGACCGGACCCAAATGTGCACCGCTTGGTGTCGTGATATCCGCCCACCCGGCCTGCGGAGCGGCGGATCCGGCGACGGTGAAGACGACACGAAAGACGCCGCCGCGCATGCCGAGCACGCGCAGTTCCTCGGCCATGCGCTGCTCCAATGTCGCCGCTGCGGTCTGGCGCATGCGGGACAGTTCGTGTGCCACGCTCCACGCGTGCGCTGCGCGCGTCACGAGCTCTTTTCGGCAGGTGCCGGCGTCTCCGGTAGACTCCTCAAGACCGGCAAGCTCGCGTTCCATCTCGGCCAGCCGTTCCGTCAGTTCATCCGCTGTACAGCCGTGTTTGCGTTTGAGACGCAGCAAGAGAGCGAGCCGTTCTTCGATTTCTTCCAAGCGCTCGGGATCGTGGCGGAGGCGTGACGCAGCACGCCGGAGGTCCGCAGCCACCTCTTCCACTTCTGCTGTCGCCTGCCGCAACAGCTCGGCGGCAGCGCCGAACGCGGGGGCGATCCGTCCGGCCTCCTGTAGTTGTGTCGCGACGCGCGCCAGACCGGCGGCGATCGCGCCGTCTCCGGAGTACAGCGATTCCTCGCTCGCTTGACAGATCTGAGCAAGCTTCTCCGCGTGCCGCTGGACCTCACGTTCTTGCTGTAGCTCTTCTTCCTCGCCACGCGCCGGTCCGGCCTCGCGCAGTTCGCTGACCTGGAAGCGCAGCAGGTCCAGCCGTTGCCGCACGGCTTCACCGTGCGCGGTCAACGCCGCCAGGCGGTCCGCCGCTCCACGAAAAGCGTCGTAAGCGCTCGCCATGCTCTGGCGCAGTTGACCCAGCTGGCTGAACTCATCGAGGAAGTCCAGATGGTTTTCCGGCTTGAGGAGCAGCGCGTGTTCGTGCTGGCCATACACGTGGATCAGCCGGGTGGTGAGCTGGTTCAGCAAACCAGCGGTCGCCAGACCGCCGTTGATGTACACCCGCCCCTTCCCGGAGCGCGTAATGGTACGGCGTACCAGGACTTCTTCCGCAGGCGCGAGGCCGGTCTCTTGCAGGACGGCCCGGCCGGCCTCTTCCAGGTCAAAGACGCCTTCGATTTCCGCCTCGTCAGCGTTGGTGCGGATCAGATCCGTGGCAGCACGTGCGCCGCACAGCAAGCCGATGGCTCGCATGATGATACTCTTGCCGGCACCGGTCTCGCCGGTGAGCACATTCATTCCCGGCGCAAAAGAGAGCGACAGCTCGTCAATGATGGCAAAATTCGTGATGCGCAGCGCCCGCAGCATAGGTCTGGCTTATCGGATCATCGGGTCAAGCACACCATCCGCCCGGAACGAGAAGCGATTTGCCATACGACGACGCCTCTCACCGTTCGCCCCAACGCAATTTGCTGCGCAAAACATCGAAGTAATTGCGTGTAGCCGATTGTACCAGGGGTACGCTGGTCTTTGCCTTGCGGATCTCCACCACGTCGTCGTTACGCAGGGCTATGCCTTCCTGCCCGTCCAATGTGAGGACCACATCTTCATCCGGCGAGCGCACAGTAATGACGACCGTGGCGGAGTCGGGGAGCACCATCGGCCGATGCGTCAACGTGTGCGGACAAATGGGTGAAAGCACCGTCACCCCCACTGATGGGTGCACAATCGGGCCGCCGGCGGACAGTGAATAGGCGGTTGATCCAGTCGGAGTTGTGACGATCAACCCGTCGGCCTTGTAAACGCACAAATGCTGGCCATTGACCGCCGTTTCGAGATCGATGATCCGTGCCAATGCGCCTTTTGTAATGACCGCTTCGTTGAGCACCTGACGGTCGATCGGGGGGCAATCGGTGCGCCGGAGGGTCACTTCGAGCGTCATACGCTGTTCGACTTCGAAATGGCCTTCCAGGATGCGCCCCATCATTGGCATGAGTTCATCACTAGTCAGCGCGGTGAGAAAGCCGAAATTCCCCAGGTTCACGCCGAGAATTGGGATCGCCCGGGCGCGCATGAGCCGTGCCACGCTGAGCAATGTTCCGTCGCCACCGAGTACGACAACCATCTCAGCGGTCGCAATGATGTCCTCTTTGGTGACTCCGCGGCTGCAGCCGAGCTGAGCGGCGATCTCTGCTTCAACCAGAGTGGTGACGTTATGCTGCGAGAGCCAGGCGATCAGTTCCCGAGCAAGCTCGGCCGCTTGTGCACGGTCGCGTTTCACCACCACGCCGATCGTCTGCATGGCCGGACGTTACCACAGGCGAACCGTCAAGGGCTACTGGAGCGAGTCCACATGACAACCGGCCGTTTCGCGCAAGAACTCATGAAATCAGCGGCGACGCCTATTCGGGTCCGTGCCACTAACCTGGCGCCGGGTTCACGCCGGAAGGCGATGCAGCAAGCTGTGCAATTGTTCGTATTCGAGCGGTTTTCGGAGGAGGCACACGCCGCGTGCAGCAGCGAGGTCTTCGAGGTTCACCGTGCAGCAGCCGGTCACCATGATGATCGGTACGCTTGGATACGCGGCACGGAAGCTCTCGGCAAACGCGAGGCCATCGGTTCCGGGCATGTCGTAGTCAGTGACGACCACCCGGATCTCCCCCAGAGCGGTAAGCGGAGGCAGTTCCCGAGCCGTGGAGTATTCGATGACGGCGAATCCGTCATCACGAAGATTCTCCGCCAAGGCGCTGCGAAAGCCCTCATCGTCATCGAGCAGCAGGACCCTCGCGTCCTTGCGGGAGCGGTCCGCGGCAGGGAAGCTCGATGTCGAAGACAGTGCCATGCGGCTCCAGCCGAGCAAAAGCGATGCCGCCACCGTGTGCCAGTACGATTTGACGAACAATGGGAAGTCCCAGCCCCGAGCCATAGGGTTTTGTCGTCTCAAACAAGCGAAACACTTCCAGATCCTGCGGAATCCCGGGGCCGGAATCCTCGATGGAGATGCGAATTTTCTCGGATCTTGGAGTGGCCGCGTAGATTCTGATCTGGCCGGGTCCCCTGTCGATCGCCTCGACGGCGTTCTTCACCAGGTTTTCGAAGACACGGTGGAGCTTTTCTTCGTCGGCCGTGATCGGTGGCAGTTCCTCTGGAACCTCAAGCAGCAACCTGATCCCGCGGGTGGAGGCCAGCGGCTCCCAAAGTTCCGCCACCGACGCCAAAAAGCGCGGCACGTGAACCGTAGTCAGGTGCAGCCGCTGCTCGCGCGAAAAGTCCATGAACTCCTTGATGAGTGCGTCGAGCCGATGCACCTCTGAAACGATACGCTGCATCGGTCTCATGATGGTACTGACGGGCTGGGTTTCATCACGCTGCACCCGCCGCAAAATGAGCTGGGCTTGCATCGAGACACCCGCTAGCGGGTTCCCCATATCATGGACGATCTCCGCCGTGATGGCGCCGATATCGGCCAGCCGCTCCCTCTGGCGCGCCAATCTTTGCAACTCGCGCAGCTTGGCCTCCGCCTGTTCGCGCTCGGTGATGTCGACGGCGACCCCCCCAACCATTACCGGCTCGCCACTTTCATTCAAAATCGGGAATTTGCTCACCAGCCAGGAGTGGAGCCCGTCATCGTGCGGAACGGTTTCGATCGCTTGCAGGGCCTTTCCGCTGTCAAGCACGACGCGGTCATTCTGTTTGAATTGGCTGGCAACTCCGGGAGACCAGCACTCGTCGTCGACCTTGCCGAGCCAGCCTTGGGCGTGGAAGGTGTTCGCGAAGTGTTCGTTGACATAAACATAGCGGCCCTGGACGTCCTTCATGAAGGCCACACCGGGAAGGTTCTGCATGAACAAGGCGAACCTCCGATCGCTCTCTCGCAGCGCCTCTTCGGCTCGTTTGCGGGCAATGAAGTCACCGATCTGATTGCCGAGCGCGTCCAACATCTGCAGCAGGTCATGGTCTGGCGGGCGAACTTCGCGGCTGAAAAACACCATGACTCCGCTCACCACGTTACCGGTCCGGATCGGGAACGCGGAGGCACAGTACAGACCCATGTTGGTGGCCAAGGAGGGACGGAGAAAACCGGAGTCTTCGAGAACGTTGCTGATCCATGCAGGCTGGTTGCTCTCCCACGCGCGACCTGACAGTCCCTCACCCGGCGCAAACGTCATACGGTGACTGACCGCCTCGAATTCGGAGGCCTCGGCTGATCGCCGGTGCCACATGCCATCCCAGCGCAGGACATTGGCCTCCGCATCCAAGCGCCACAGCTCTCCCAACTCCCAGCCGACACCTTCGCAAATGCAGCCCAGCATTTTCGGAATCGCCTCGCGTAGGGTCGTGGACTCCGCCAGGACTCGAGTCACCGCGTACTGCGCCGCCAGACGCCGTTCTGCTTGCCTGTGCTCGGTAACGTCACGTACGATTCCGATGAAGAGGCGATGGTCATCGACCAGCATTTCACTCACGGTGAGGTCCGCAGGAAACGTGCTACTATCCTTGCGTGCCCCGACCACCGCGCGGCGCATACCGGCGGTCTTGCGCTCACCCGTGCTCAAGTATTTCGCCAGGAAGTCGTCGTGCTCGTCCCGCCACGGAGGCGGCACCAGTATCTTGATGTCTTGTCCAATCACTTCTTGCGCACTGTACCCGAACAGCCGCTCGGCGGCAGGGTTCAGCGATTGGACGATCCCCTGCTCGTCAATCGTGATGATGCCGTCAACCGCGGCATTCACGATGGCCTGCGTTCGCGCTTCACTACACCGCAACGCCTCGAGCGTTTCCTGCTCGCATCGGCGCTCTATTTCAGGGTCGTCTGCTGCGGCCGAATGGTCGGACCACAAAGGTGAGGCATCGGCCAGCTGCTGGAAATCTTCCAAGACTTTGGAGACCTCAACCAGCACGTCCCGCAGCAACGCGGGAGCTCCCCCCGGCCCGCCGGCGGACCGTCGTAGCGCCGCCACCCGGCGCTGGGCAGCATCAAGCTGCCGCAGCAAGGTCGTTTGCTTCATCACGTACCTTTTGCGGACTCCTGGCATGCCGGTGCGTACCGGCTCGAAACCGCCGAACTGACCTACACTTTGTTAGCACGCACGCCCTATCGAAGCACGCATCGCAGGGCAGGTGCTGGTAACGCGATTCGGCGAGACAGCCACGCATGCGCAGCCGCCCTTTTGACACCACGGACCACTCGCGCTAGTCAAGTGTTGCTGGTTGCGATACCGGGAAAATCCACCGCCGCAAATCAGTGGAAGCGGGCTCAATTCCTAGGCTCGCAGCCCGCGCTGACATGGAGCAAAGCCAACGTGGACGACCCTCAGTCGCTGGCCGCTCAGCTGCATCAGCTGGCATGGAACCTCTGGTGGACCTGGCAGCCGGAAGTAGTGGCCATCTTCCGGGACCTCGATCCAGTTTTGTGGCGGGAGCAGAACCACAACCCGATCGCCTTTCTTGCTGCCCTACCCGCCGACCAGATCGAGCAACGGGCCGCCGAGATCGCGCTCGAAAGCCGTATCAACAACGCCTTCCGGCAACTCGACGAGTATCTGCGTGAGCGGCACACGCTGGGGAGCACGGCCTGCGGCATCCTGCAGCGCTCCCCGGTGGCGTACTTTGCCGCCGAGTTCGCACTGCACGAGTCGATGCCCATGTATTCCGGCGGCCTCGGGGTGTTGGCCGGCGATCATTTGAAGGCGGCCTCCGACCTCGGAGTGCCGCTCGTCGGCGTCGGTGTCTTTTACGCGCAAGGTTATTTCCGCCAACGAATAGATACGACCGGCTGGCAAGAAGAAAGTTACGGGCTCGTAGACCTGCACACCTTGCCGCTCCGCCGGGCCATGGGCCGCTATGGCCGGCCGGTTGTGATCGAGATTCCACTCGATTCCGAACGCCTGCTGATTGGGGCGTGGCGTGCCGAGGTTGGCCGGGCGACGCTGGTGCTGCTCGATTCCGATGTCGAAGGCAACTCGCCCGCGAACCGTGCCCTCACCGCGCACCTGTACGGCGGCGATGAGCGTGAACGCCTGCTGCAGGAAATCGTTCTCGGTATCGGTGGCATTCGCATGCTGGGCGCGCTGGGAATGCAGCCGGGCGTGCTCCACCTGAACGAGGGCCACAGCGTCTTGGCCGCGCTTGAATTGGCTCGCCAAAGGAAGGTGGCCGATGGGGTGGCCTTCGCGGTGGCCCACCGGGATGTGTCGCTACGCACCGTGTTTACCACCCACACCCCCGTGCCCGCCGGCCATGATCGGTTTGCGCCTGAACTCGTGCTCCAGCATCTCGGATGGCTCCAACGGGAAGTCGGTATTTCACCGGAGGATTTCTTCGCCCTCGGCCGTGTGAACCCTCGCGATTCATCTGAGCGCTTCTGTATGACCGTGCTGGGGCTGAAATCCGCGCGCTACGCCAACGCCGTCTCGGCACTCCACGGACACGTCACCCGTCAAATGTGGCAGAACCTCTGGCCCGGCCGTCCGGAGGCCGAGGTGCCCATCGGGCATATCACCAACGGCGTCCATACGAACTCTTGGCTGGCGCCGTCCATGTTTACACTCTATGCCCGCCGCATCGGCCCCGATTGGCAACGCCAGATGTGCAACCCGGAGGCGTGGCAGAAGATCGAAGCGCTCGTCGACGCCGAATTCTGGGAGGTGCACCAAGCCGTCAAACGCCGCATGCTGAACTACGTCCTGCGCCGGTGCCTGTTGCGTAGCCCCAGCGAGCCCGCCCCGTGTGTCCCCGCGTTGGACGTGAACGTCCTCACACTGTGTTTCGCGCGCCGCTTCACCGAGTACAAGCGTCCCGCCCTGCTGTTCAGCGACCCGGACCGTCTTGCGACGCTGGTCAGCGAGCCCGGCCGAGGCCTTCAGATCATCATGGCGGGCAAAGCCCACCCGCGCGATGATTACGCCAAGCGCGTGCTGCAGCAGGTTCTGGATCTGACCCAAGATCCTCGATTCAGGGACCGGATCACCTTCATCGAGGACTACGACTTCGGCGTTGGCCGTCATTTGGTGCAAGGCTGCGATGTCTGGCTCAACACGCCGCGCCGTCCGTTCGAAGCCTGCGGTACTAGCGGGCAGAAGGTCCTGCTGAACGGCGGGTTGAACCTGTCAGTAGTGGACGGCTGGTGGGCAGAGGCATACGACCGCGAGAACGGCTTTGCCATCGGTGAGGAGCACGTGCACAGTGATCCCGCAGTTCAGGATGCAAGGGATGCGGCCTCGCTCTACGACGCGCTCGAGAACCAAGTGATCCCGCTCTATTACCACCGTGATGCGGTCAATGTGCCGCATGCCTGGGTGACGCGGATGAAGCGCGCAGTGGTGACGCTCGCGGCCTACTTCAATGCCGACCGGATGGTGCGCGATTATGTCCGCGACTGCTACCTGCCAGCCGCAGGCGGCGTGCCCAACGCCATGCCGGGCATGAAGACCGGCAGTGCGATGCGCAACCTGGTGTAGCGGGCTCGCGCCGTTCGCACCGTCGAAGCGGGCCTTCCTGCCCATACCTTCTGGCAGCCCGCAGATGGCGCCACCCTAGACCATCGCATCGGCAACCAGCTCCATGATGTCGAGTGCCTTGACCTTCTCTTCCATGTTCTTAGATTTGATGCCGTCGTCCACCATCGTCATGCAATAGGGGCAGGCCACCGCCACCGCATCCGGATTGGTCTCCAGCGCTTGCTCGACGCGGCGAATGTTGACGCGCTTCGTCGGCTCCTCTTCCATCCACATGCGGCCACCGCCGGCTCCGCAGCACATGCCGAATTTCCGGTTGCGCTCCATCTCCTGCAGCTTGACGCCGGGCATGCTTTGCAGGATGTCGCGTGGCGCATCGAAGATGTCGTTGTACCGGCCGAGGTAACACGAGTCATGGTAGGTAATCGCCTGCGCACCGTCCGCCTTGAACCGTATCTTGCCGGCGGCAATAAGCTCTTTGACGAACTCGGTGGCATGGGTGACTTGGTAGTTGCCCCCGAATTGCGGGAACTCGTTCTTCAACGTGTTGAGACAATGCGGGCAGTTGGTGAGGATCTTCTTCACCTTGTAACCGTTGAGGACCTCGATGCACGCCTGTGCCATGCTCTGAAAGAGATACTCGTTGCCGATGCGCCTGGCCGTTTCCCCATTGCACATCTCCTCGTCGCCGAGGATGGCGAAATCGACCTCGGCCTTTTTCAGAATCTTGGCGAACGCGATCGTCGTCCGTTTGTTGCGGTCGTCGAAAGACCCGGCGCAGCCGACATAATACAGATATTCGGCGTCAGGATGATTGGCCATCGTAGGCACGTCGAGCCCCTCCGCCCAAGCACCGCGTTGGGCGGCGTCGATGCCCCACGGATTACTCTGCGTCTCCAGGCCCTTGAACGTTCGCGTCAGCTCCACCGGGAAGCGCGACTCTTCCTGCACGAGGTGGCGCCGCATGTCGACAATCTTGTCGACGTACTCGATCATCACCGGACACGCCTCTTCACAAGCGCGGCAGGTCGTGCACGCCCACAGGACCTCATCGTGGATCACCTTTTCGCCGGCGATGTTCTCGCCCACCGTCGCCGCCTCGGCACCGTCACCACCGGCCGGCTTCAAGGTAAGGATGTCGCCTTCGTGCTCGTACAGGTACTCACGTAGGTCCAAGAGCAGTTGCCGCGGGGCCAGTTCTTTGCCGCTCATGGTGGCTGGGCAGTGCGACGAGCAACGCCCGCACTCGGTGCACGAATACATGTCGAGAACCTGTTTCCAGGTGAACTGATTGATGTAGGATGTGCCGAACCTGGTGGCGTTCTCCAGATCCATCTTGTTGAGGGCACCGCGCGGTTCGGTCTTGAGGAAGAAGACGTTGGGCAGCGAGGTAATAATGTGAAAGTGCTTCGACAGCGGCAGCAGGTTCACGAACACCAGGATGACGCAGTTATGCAGCCACCACCCGAAATCACTGAACCACTTGGCGCTTCCATCTCCGATGCGGCTCAGAGCCAGGCCAACCAAGGCGCTGAAGGGCTGCCAGCTCCGTTCGCTTTGCACCAACTCGTTGTTCCGCTCGTACACCATGCGCCCGCCGTCGTAGAGAAGGCCACCGATCATGATGCAGCCGATAAAGCACAGAATCAGGTAGGCCTCCCAATGCGACCGGCCGGCCAGGCGATCTTCCGCGGGCTCGAACCCGTAGAGACGTTTCGGATGCGATACGCCCCAGCGATACAGTGCCACGCTGATCGCGCCCAGCACCGCCACCTCCATAATGTCCTTGAGCAGCAGGTACGGGCCGCCGAACCAGCGCGGACTCAACAGCGGCAGGTAGAAGTCATCGACGAAACCGCGCGCGAACATGGTGATGACCTGAATGGCCAGGATGGAGAATCCCCAGAAGATGAAAAAATGCATCCATCCGGCAGACTGTTCGCTGATGCGGGTCTCCGGCCGGGGCTCACGCTGCACGAACTTCTTTTGCCCGAAGGCATACACGAGCACCGCCTTGATGCGCGCAGGAATATCATCGAAGCGGTTGACCGGCGTGACCTTGAGGAGCACGCCGAAGCGCCGGTAGATCGTGCGTCCGAAATACCCCAATGCGGCAATAACAAAAACGCTGAAAATCAGCGTGCTCATTACTCTACCTCCAGCGGGCCTGAACGCTTCGCATTCCGCCGGACTCCTAAGAGAAAAGTGGAGCCATTGCAAGGTGGCGGAAACCTGATGCGACGCCACTTATATCAATCAGAAGTGGCGCTGTTGATGGTTTGCATGGCGCTGACCGCCTGCTCTCACCGTCCCGAGGTCGTCATCCATTCCTCTCGCGGGCCGGTAGCCGTCGAAGTTGAGGTCGCCGACACCCCCGAGTCCCGAGCCCGCGGCCTCATGTATCGCAACGACATGGCACCAAACGCAGGAATGTTGTTTATCTTCCCCAACGAAACCGAGCAACAGTTCTGGATGAAGAATACCCCCTTACCACTCGATATGGTATTCATCGGAAGGGAGTACCGTATTGTCGGAATCGTCGCTGACACTCAGCCGTTCACAACCAATCCGCTTGGCGTTCCCGATCGCTCACAATACGTGCTCGAGGTGCACGCTGGCTTTTGCGCCCGTCATGGCATCAGCACCGGCAACCCGGTTGATTTCGTGCGAGTCCCCGAAGGTGCGCGTTAGGCCATAAACGGCAGTTTGTCACCCAGAACGCGGCAAATCGTCGGCGGCTCGATGATCGGCTGGACGTCTTATGCTGTAGCGGTAGGACTCCGCCCAATGGTACGTGATCTGCTCGTACCAGTCACGGAATAGGAAGGTTCACTGTGAGCATACGCGCAAGTCATTTCGCAAGGATTACCCTTTTCGTCTCCGGACTAATCGGCCTGCTGCCTGCCGTCGCACGGAGCACCACCTTCGTCCTCATGGACGAACACGATCTGCTCCGTTCATCAGCAGCGGTTGTCGTTGGCACGGTAACCGGCATCGAGTCGGGTACGGCCGGTCCCGACGGCGCCATCTACACCTACGTCCATGTTCAGCCCGAACGTGTCATCAAAGGTCCGACGGGCCTGCAGCCTCTCGTACTGCGCGAGCCCGGCGGGCTCATAGGCGAGCGGAGCCAGGTGATCTTCGGCTCTCCCGAGTTCCGGATGGGCGAGCGCACCCTGCTGTTCTTGTCGCGCAACCCTGACGGCACACTGCAAACCAACAGCCTGGCAATGGGGAAATATGCCCTGCGCGTCGACGCCGCCGGGCATACGGCGGCGGTTCGCGACTTCGGCTCGGGTGCCTCCATGTTCGTCCCCAGCACGGGGAAATTGGTCGAAGCGTCGCGGCAGACGCAACGCTTTCTTCCCTTACTCAAACGACTGCGGCAGATCGCCCAGGCGGAACGCCACACGGGTAGCCCCGTGGAACGGCTGACCCTCGTTCCGGAAGAGTTGGCCAGCACCCCAACGCGGTTCCAGGAGGCCTTCACCTACTTGAGCAACCCGCCTGCCCGCTGGTTCCAGCCGGACAGCGGCCAGCCGGTCACCTATCTGATCGATTCCACCGGGGATCAGACCCTGGGGTTTGCCAGCACACGGGCAGCGGTGGACGGGGCCTTGGCCGCTTGGAGCACGGTCCCCACCTCCAGTCTCATCCTCCAGGACGGCGGAACGACGAGCCCGGGGCCATTCTCTCCGTGCGACATCAACCGTCTCACCTTCAACGATCCATACGGCGAGATCACGGATCCCAGCAACTGCAGCGGCATCCTCGCTATCGGCGGGTACTGCAGCGGCGGGGGGAGTACGGTCGTCAACGGAACCACGTTCTCGCAGATCGTGGTCGGCAAAGTGACCTTCAACAACGGCTGGGGCGGGTGTGCGTTCTGGAATCAGTGCAACGTAGCAGAGGTCATGACGCACGAACTCGGTCACACCATCGGCCTTGGCCATACGAGCGTCTCGAATGCAACGATGTACGCCTATGCCCATTTTGACGGGCGCTGCGCCAGCTTGGCCGCCGATGACATGGCCGGGGTGAGCGCTATCTACCCGCAAATCGGCACGCCAGGCCCGACACGTACAGCCACCCAGACCCTCACTAGGACTCCGACGCGGACGTGGACTTCGACACCGACATGGACTCCGACACTGGTGCCTACCAGCAGCCCAATTCCGACCTTGACACCAACCAGCGTGGCAACACGGACCTCGACTCTGACTCCGCCGCCCACTAGCACCGGCGTTAGGGCCACACCCACTTCGACGCAGCCACCCGCACCGACCGCTACGAGTGGGAGAGGTCTGGTCAATGATGCATGTGGCGGCGCCGCGGTCATTGCCACAAATGCCTATGTTAACGCGATAGATGTCAGCACCGCGACAGCCGCGCTCACAGACCCGATCCCCCAGTGCAACAGCGCAGCACGCGGAAAGAGCATCTGGTACCGGTTCACAGCGCCGCGAAACGGTACGATCACCGCGAATACCTCCGGCAGCAACTACGACACGGTTCTATCGACCTACACGGGCTCATGCACTGGTTTTGTTCCGGTTCCTGGAGGCTGCAACGACAATGCATCTTGGCTCACAAGGCAGTCTCGAGTCACATTCACTGCGGTGGCCGGAAGAACCTATTACTTCATGATCACGGCTACGCCCTCCAGTTACGGCAACTTATCGATCTTCCGCTTCACCTTCTACTGAGGCGCCCGCAAAGAGAAACGACAGGCGGATCACGCGGCTCCGCTTCCCACGGCCATGCGGCCCGTGTACAACGGGCCGCGTGACCGGTGGGGTGGATGGATCTGCGGCGTAAGCTGGCTTGGATCAGCGTGTTGTACTTCGCCGAGGGATTTCCTTTCGGCATTGCCATCGACAATCTGCCGGTCTACTTCCGGGTCCACGGCGTCTCGCTGACCGAAATCGGATTGATGAGCCTGCTCGGTGCGCCGTGGACATTGAAGGTCCTGTGGTCACCGTTCGTGGATCGCTTCGGTACGCGCCAGTACTGGTTCGTCTCGTGCCTGGCAACCATGGCATTGCTGATGGCAGCATTGCCGTTCTTCAACCCGTCAGCACCAACGATCTGGTTGTGGGGCACGTTGATGCTCCTGACGACGGCTTCGGCCACGCAGGATATTTCCATCGATGCCTACACCATTGGCCTGCTGGCACCGGGCGAAGAAGGCATCGCCAACGGCGTGCGCGTTTCTGCCTACCGTGTCGCACTCATTGTCGGGGGCGGTGGCCTGGTGATTCTCGCGGAGCCCCTGGGCTGGACCGCAGTGTTCTATTTGGCAGCAGCGATCTTGGCAGTCCTGGCACTGTTGGCTGGGTGGAGTCCCACCATACAAACGCCGCCGACCGATCCGCAGCAGAGCTGGTTTACGCCGCTGCTGAAGTGGTTGGAACGACCGGGTGCACCGATGGTCTTTCTGTTCGTGCTGACCTACAAGCTCGGCGACAGCAGTATGGGGCCCATGATCAAACCGTTCTGGGTCGACCGTGGCCTGAGCGTCAAAGAGATCGGCTTGATCTCCACCACATTGGGTGTGGGTGCGAGCATTGTGGGTGCCTTGGCGGGTGGGCTGTTAACGACACGGTGGGGAATCTTCCACGCGCTCTGGAGCCTGGGCCTCGTCCAAGCCTTCTCCAATCTCGGGTACGCCACCGTCGCGTACTTCAATTTCGGCCGGGCTGGCATCTACGCAGCGTCACTGGGTGAGAGCTTTGCAGCTGGCCTGGGCACCGCCGCCTTTCTTGCCTTCCTCATGCACATTTGCGACAAGCGGCGGGCCGCCACCGAGTACGCGCTGCTATCGGCCATCTTCGGGCTTACTCGCTCGCTGGCCGGTGCTTTCAGCGGTTGGGGAACCGCCCACCTTGGCTACGCCACGTATTTCTTTCTCACGTTCTTTCTGGCGCTGCCAGCGTTCGCGCTGCTGCCCTGGGTGAAAGCGTGGGCCGTTGCAGACGCGCCGCACGGCACGTCGGAGGCCACGGCGTAGGTCGGCACAGGAGGAAACATGCACCGCAGTGAGCAGCGCATCATGACCACCCACAGTGGGAGCCTCCCGCGCCCCAAGGACCTCGTGGAAATGCAGGTCCGACTCAGCCGACGAGAGCCTGTGGACCGTCCCGCCCTGGAAGCAGCGATCGAGCGGTCGACCCGGCACGTCATCGCCAAGCAGATCGAGGCCGGCATCGATATCGGCAACGACGGCGAGCAGGCCCGCGAGAGCTTCTTCACCTACGTCCAGCACCGTATGAGCGGCTTCGGCGGGCAGAGTGCGCGTCCCATCATGAAAGACATCATCCAGTATCCCAGCTTCCTTGAACTGAAACTCCCCGACTTCTCACGCACCATGGTGAGTCTCATCAACGCGCCCAAGGCCATAGGCGAGGTGCGCTACCTCGATCGATCCGCGCTCGAGAAAGAATGTGCCGACTTCCGAAGAATCGCCGGCCAGCAACCGTCGCAGTTCGCCGAATCGTTCATGACGGCGGCCTCACCAGGCATCGTCGCCTCTGCGATGCTGAACGATTACTACGAACGCTACGAGGATTATGTGGCGGCCGCCGCCGACGCCCTGAAGACCGAGTACGAGTACATCGCGATGCAAGGTCTGGTGCTGCAGATTGATTGTCCGGACCTGGCCATGGAGCGGCACACGTCATTTGCGGACCGTGACATCGATGTCTTCCTGCAGTTCATCGATGTCAACATCGCGGCGCTCAACCGCGCCATCGCGCCCGTTCCTCGCGATCGCGTGCGTATGCACGTGTGCTGGGGAAACTACGAGGGCCCGCACCACCTCGATATACCGTTGAACGAAATCCTTCCTCGTCTCTATCGGGCGAACGTCGGGGCGCTGGTGCTCTCCATGGCAAACCCGCGCCATGCGCACGAGCATCGGTGTTTCTCGCGCTATCCCCTGCCTGCCGAGATGATCTTGGTCGCCGGCGTCATCGATCCAACGACGAACTACGTCGAGCATCCGGAGGTGGTTGCGGACCGCATCGAGCTGGCCGCACGAGCGGTCGGGGACCCACGCCGTGTCCTGGCAGGCACGGACTGCGGCTTCGACACCGCCGCGGGCCTCGGGACGGTCGCCGAAGAAGTCGTGTGGGAGAAGCTCAGAGCTCTGCGCGCCGGCGCCGACATCGCTACCCGGCGGCTCTTTGGGTAGCGATTCTTCAGGACCGACGTTTGCACCGCACATCTTTTTCCGCTACCAGCGCGGGTTGTGTCCGCACTCTGCCGCACGCACCGGTACGTCTCCAAGGACGCGCTGCCGACGGTCACGCTGATCGTTTGGCTGCTCGTGTTCTCAAGCGCTTGCGCGCTGCGGGTGTGCCCGCCAGCGGTTGAAGAGGACGGACGGCACCTGTACGTGAGTGCGTGTGCTTCCTGTCACGGCGTCACCGGCACCGGCGACGGTCCTGTCGCCGCCGAGCTCAAAACGCACACGCCCGATCTCACCTGTCTGGCTCGCGAACACGGCGGACGCTTTCCGCGCGATTTTGTGGTCGAGACGATTGCGGGCGAACGCAACTTTGCTGCCCACGGCACCCGCGAAATGCCGGTGTGGAGCCAACATTTCGGCACGGGTGGTTCCGGCGCTCCCGGCGTCGCCTCGGTCTACGCACGGCGCAATCTGGAGTTGCTCACCGATTACATTGAATCGATCCAGCGCACGGAAAAGTAGACCGCTCTATTTCCCCGCCTGCCGAACAACATCCGCGTAACGGTCCAGAAGCGGCAGCACGGTATCGCGCGGGGCCGGCGGCAGACCGAAAATGAAGTGGTCCACTCCGGCCTTGCGGTACTGTTGCGCCACCGCGGCATCCGCGGGGCTGCCGTAGGTGGCGATGGAGATGGATTTAGGGTCACGTCCGGCTTTCTCCGCCCGCTGGCGCAGATCCCTGATGGCGGCGACGAGGTCGCCGGCACGTGCGGGGATCGGCATCCACCCGTCACAGTACTCGACCACGCGCCGCAGGGCTGCGGGAGTGTGACCTCCCAGAAAGATAGGCGGGTGAGGCTTCTGCACGGGTTTGGGCCACGACCAGATGGGGTCGAAGTTGACGAATTTGCCGTGATACTCGGGGGCATCCTCGGTCCAGATCTTCTTCATTGCCTCGACGCGCTCGCGCAACAGCGACCAGCGGGTCTTGAAGGTGGTCCCGTGGTTTTCCATTTCCTCGGCATTCCACCCGCCGCCGATGCCGAACAGTACACGCCCATTCGACAACACATCGAGGCTGGCAATCTCCTTTGCCGTGGTAATCGGATCGCGTTCGACCACCAAGCAGATACCCGTGCAGACCTTCAGCCTCCGGGTCACCGCTGCCGCGGCAGCCAGCGCGACAAACAGGTCGTGCGTGTGCCAGTACTCCTTCGGAAGCTCGGGCCCTCCCGGCCAGGGAGAACGCCGGCTGGCGGGAATGTGGGTGTGCTCCGGCAACCACAGCGATTCAAAGCCGCGCGCTTCGGCTTCGCGCGCCAACTCGTCAACCGCGATGGCGAAGTCGGTTGCAAACATCGTCAGGCCAAAGTGCATGGGGTTCCTCCTTCAGGCCCACCATGCCAGGATGCCGCTTCTTTGACTACTGCGATTCACAGCGTGTGTCGTGACGTGCTATGCTCCGGGGCCGTTGCGGATGATTCTCACGGAGAGGAGTTAGATATGATGGCACATTCGGCAAGGCAGCGAACCTTCGGCGCTCTGGCTGTTGCCGTCCTGTGTCTCTGTGGAGAGCGCGGGCTTGCAGCGTCCAACCCGGCGCCGGTGTCGACGGATGTAATCTTCCTGATGTCCGGCAGTAACGGCCAAGTGGGAGGCTTGCAGATGGATCTGAGTTGGGATCCGAGTTGCATGACAGTCGAACGCCAGGAAGGCGACGCCGCCAGCTGCGCCTCGAACCCCTCGACGCGTAAGAACGTGCAGACGAAAATCTTCTCCGACAACGCGACGATGCGGGTGCTCTTCCTGTCCGTATCCGACACCAGCCCCATTGCTGACGACGAGTTGTTCTCTTGCAGGTTCAACCGCGCGAGCGCCCCCTCCTCCCCCTGTTGCTCCCTCAGCATTGGAAACCTGATCTTTGCTGCCCCGACTGGCGGTCGGATTTACGACCAAAACATCTCCATACAAGCGTTGGTCGGAAACACGCCATGTGTCGCCTCCGCACCTAGTGGATCGCCAGACAACCCGGTGCGTCCTCCCCTACCGCCGGCAGCCGTCCCGGTCGCACCCGCACCGATTGTTTCAGCACCCGGCGCGGCACCGGGAATCCCCGGTGCGCCAGCTCCGCCCGCAGCGCTGCCGCCAGCAGCAGGGGCTCGAGAGGCAGTTACGGGGCAAGCACCGCCGCCAGGCGAGGAAGGCGCACCGGCTGAGTCGGCAACTCAAGCGGCCGCAACTGCTGCCGTGCCGCTTACCCCAACTGCACGGCGTACACCTGCGCCGGCAACCGCAACAGCTCCAGCGCGCACGCCGCAGCCGCAAAGCACGGCAACCGTGGCCACAGGGGGCTCAGCGACGCTGGGGTCCGCAACCCAGACCCCAGCACCAACGGCGAAGAAGCACAGTGAGAAACACTCGTCGTGAGCGTTACTCCAGGAGCGTCAGCAAATCGCTGAGTTCAGCGACGACATAGTCCGGCGCGCGCGCGCCGGGAGGCAACGGATCATGCTTGGCGTTGATCCACGCCACCGCCAGACCCGCATTCTGAGCTCCGGTCACGTCATCACTGAGGCTGTCGCCGATGAACAGCGCGTGTTCGGCTGCCGCCTCGAGCGTCCGCAGCGCCGCCTCGAAAATTGCGGGGTGTGGTTTGCGTTGGCCGAAGTCCTCCGAAATGATGATGGCTTCGAAGAAGCCGGTCAGACCGTGATCGTCAAGAATGCGCCGCGCCGTAGGGGCATGGTCGAAGTTCGAGACCAGTCCCAAGCGATAGCGCGCGGCGAGCTGCTGCAGCACGCGCGGATGCGCCGGCGGCAAGACGGTCATCGAAGCCAGGTGAGACATGTGTACGAGCGACAGGCGCTCGGCAAGCGCCGGGGCCTGTTGCGCGTCGATGTCGAGCTGCAGCAATGCCCGGCGGAAGCGTTCGCGCGAGGGGACTTCACGATACTCGGGTGGGCGCTGCCGGATCACCTCCTCGGTGACGCGCATCAAGGCGGTCAGCAGGTCATCGAAGCGAACGTCCGGCAGTTCGCGCACCGCCGCTTCCTGCAACCAATGCATCGCCGAGCGCCACGGGACTCCCGCCGCTTCGACTGTAGGCACACGGGGACGGAAGTGCACCAGCGTCCCAAACAGATCAAACAAGAGGGCACGCCCATGCCAGGAGCGGGTCGGAACACAGGTCATGCCGGCAGGTTCTCGGAGATCAGGCGTGCGGGCATTTACGGCCGCAGGCTAGCGGCCGTGATGGCGCTGACAGCGAGGCCGCACACCAACACCGCACTGTTGAGGGTCACGGCCAATCCGTGCAGGCGTCTAAACTCGTCCTTGATCTCCTGCGGCGCCTCCGTCCTGAAAATTTGCGGCCGCAGCGCCGTAGCCCGCGGCAGAATCACCGCGCCGGCATACAACGTTGCCGCAAGCATGACGGCCGACAGAAGACTGTTCACGGCCCACCACGCCCCCGACACACCACGACGCATGAACACCAGCGAACCTACCAGAAGAATGCCGCCGCACGCATATCCAATCCCATAGTAGGTTGGGAAGACGGCTCCGACGGCTCGGCCCGCTTCGGCGGGCGGGAAAACTCGAAAGAGGCTGGGTGCACTGACGAACGAAAAAAACACGACTTCGCCCACCCAGACGATGAGGGCGATGAGGTACAGCCACTTGATCACGTGCAACATTCGGAGCGCTCGGTTCCTTCTTGCAGCCGAAAACACTGATAACAGAACATCGGCGTCAAAAGAAGGAACCCGGATCCGCGGTCCACACGCTCGTTGCACCGCTCCCCCTTGAGGCGGGTGGGGTCGTGTATTAGATTGACGACCATGTTGTCTCTCCAAGATAAGAAAATGGGGCGGATCCAAACGAGCCGGCTCCCCACCCACTTGGAAGCGGGGGTTTGTACTGCCCGTCCTCGGGGAGTGAAATCATGAGCACGTCGGAGAAGGAGCACGAGGGCAAGGAACAACGCTTCCTCGCCTTCGAAGAAGATTTGAGCGACATCGATGTGCCAAGTGAGCTGGCGATTCTCCCCTTGCGCGGGGTGGTGATCTTCCCATCGGCGATCGTTCCGTTGCTCATTTCCCGGGGGGCGTCGCTCAAGGTGGTCGAAGAGGCACTCGCCGGGGACCGCATGCTCGGCGTGGTGGCGCAGAAGAACCCGGAAGAGGAAGAGCCCGACGTGAGCACCCTCTACACCCGGGGAACGGCCGGGCGCATCCTCAAAATGCTGAAGTACCCGGACAACAGCGTGCGCATTCTGATCCAAGGCTTGCGCCGCATCGAAATGGCTGACTATGTCCAGCGCGCCCCGTTCTTCCGGGCGCGCGTTCGTCTGCTCTCCGATACCTACGAGCCGTCTAAGGACCTCGACGCGATGCAGGCGCACATGGTCAACCAGTTTGCCAAGTTCGTCTCCATGATCCCGTACCTGCCCGACGAGCTCCAAGTCGTAGTCATGAACATCAAGGATCCGGGCAAGGTCACGGATCTGATCGCATCGAATTTGAACATTTCGCTGGAGGAGAAACAGGACCTGCTCAGCACCCTCGAGGTGCGCACGCGGATCGAGAAGCTTTCTGCCATCCTCAACCGCGAAATCGAGTTGGTCGAACTGGGGCACAAGATCCAATCGCAGGTCCAGTCCGAGCTCACCAAGAACCAGAAGGAGTTCTACCTGCGGCAGCAGATGCGGGCCATCCAGAAGGAACTGGGCGAGGCCGACGGCCGCTCGGGCGACGTCGAGGAGCTGCGCAAGAAGATGGAAGCGGCGCAGCTCCCGGCAGAGGCACGCAAGGCAGCAGAGGCCGAGTTGGACCGGCTGCGCATGATCCCGCCGGAGTCGGCGGAACACACCGTGGTGCGTACCTATCTCGAGTGGCTGGTCAGTTTGCCCTGGGCCGTCTCGACCGACGACAACCTCGATACCGTGCACGCGCGTCAGGTTCTTGACGAAGACCACTACGATCTCGACAAGATCAAGGAGCGCATTCTCGAGTACCTCGCGGTGCGCCAGCTCAAGAAGGATCCGAAGAGTCCCATCCTCTGCTTCGTCGGACCGCCGGGCACCGGAAAAACTTCGCTCGGCCGCTCCATCGCACGGGCGATGGGGCGGAAATTCGTGCGCCTGTCACTCGGCGGCATCCGCGACGAGGCCGAGATCCGCGGTCACCGGCGTACCTACATCGGCTCTTTGCCAGGGCGGATCGTCCAGAACATCCGCAACGCCGGCTCCAACAACCCGCTGTTCATGCTCGATGAGATCGACAAGTTGGGGGCCGATTTCCGCGGCGATCCCGCCTCGGCGTTGCTCGAAGTGCTCGATCCAGAGCAGAACAACACCTTCCTCGATCATTACCTCGATGTACCGTTCGATCTCTCGAAGGTGATGTTTGTGACCACGGCCAACTTGCTCGATCCCATTCCGCCACCCCTGCGCGACCGCATGGAGGTGATCGAGTTGGCGGGATACACCGAAGAAGAGAAGCTCGAGATCGCACGCCGGCATCTGATTCCGAAGCAGCACCGGGAAAATGGGCTGCAGGAAAGCCAGATCGCCTTCACCACCGAAGGCTTGAGCCATGTGATTCGGCACTACACGCGCGAGGCCGGACTGCGCAATCTCGAGCGCGAGATCGGCAGCCTGTGCCGCAAAGTCGCCCGGCGTATCACCGAAGGCAAGACTGATCCGGTGACCATTGATCCGGTCAAGGTGCACGAGTTCCTCGGGCCGGAACGCTTCTTTTCCGAAATCGCGGAGCGCACGCAGGATCCCGGGGTGGCGGTCGGACTGGCATGGACCCCAATGGGTGGGGACATCATGTTCATCGAATCCACCAAGATGGGCGGCAAGAAAGGACTGCTGCTCACCGGCCACCTCGGCGAGGTGATGAAAGAATCTGCGCAGGCGGCCTTGAGCTACGTGCGCGCCCGCGCCGAGCGCTTGGGAATTCCACCCGACTTCTTCGAAAATCTGGACCTACATATCCATGTCCCGGCGGGCGCAGTGCCCAAAGATGGCCCGTCCGGTGGGGTCACCATTGCCACATCACTGGCCTCATTGCTGACCGGCCGTGTGGTCCGCCATGACGTGGCCATGACGGGTGAGATCACCTTGCGCGGGAAGGTGCTCGCCGTCGGCGGTATCAAGGAGAAAGTGCTGGGCGCCCGGCGCGCCGGCATCAACACGATCATCTTGCCCAGACGGAACGAAAAGGACCTTGAAGACCTGCCGGATACCGTGCGCGCCGAAATGCACTTCATCTTCGTCGACACTATCGACGAGGTTCTGGAGCACGCCCTCGAACCACGCGACCAATCGCAACAGCTACACGCGGCGGCGTCCTGAACACGGCCCCTCTTCACTCGCGGACGATCGAATCTCGACCGCATCATTTATCGGCATGCCGGGCTCGTTCACGCCGACCAGTCGCCTCAAGGGCCACCGATGATCCCGGTGGAAAACAGCTTGCTTGACCACTACGGATACGAGATAAAAAGATCGAAGGTTTAGCGGCCATGCCAGAACTCCGGAAAGACCCGATCATGGGACGCTGGGTGATCATTTCCACAGAACGGGCACGCCGCCCCTCGGATTTCTCCCACGCCCGTGAAGGACGTAAGAGAACCGAGTGCGCGTTCTGCGGCGGCCATGAGGACGAAACACCGTCGGAAGTGCTTGCGTATCGCACCAATGGCAGCGCTCTGAATTCCCGTGATTGGAGCGTACGGGTGGTGCCGAACAAGTTCCCCGCCCTTCGCATCGAGGGTGAGTTGGGCCGCAGAGGCGAAGGTATCTTCGACATGATGAACGGCATCGGCGCGCACGAGGTCATCATCGAAGATCCCGATCACACGGCGGATCTCGCCGAACTCAGTGAACAGCAAATCGAGAACGTACTGTGGGCCTATCATGATCGCGTCCACGACCTGAAGAGGGATCGGCGCTTCCGCTACATCCTGATCTTCAAAAACCACGGCGCTGAAGCCGGTGCCAGTCTCGAGCACACGCACTCGCAGCTGATCGCATTGCCGATCATCCCACTGAATGTCGCCGAGGAGTTGCATGGCGCACGCGAATATTACCGACACAAAGAACGGTGTGTGTTCTGCGATCTCATCCGCCAGGAGCGGGAGGATCAGGTGCGGCTGGTAGCCGAGAACGACGAGTTCGTGACCGTTTGTCCTTTTGCCCCGCGTTTCCCGTTCGAGACCTGGATCCTGCCGAAGGTCCACGGCGAAGCTTTCGAGCGGATCACCAAGCACGAGTATGGCAACCTAGCCCGCTCCCTGCGCGATGCGCTCCGGCGCTTGAACAAGGCGCTCGATGCCCCGCCGTACAACTACGTCATCCATTCCTCACCCGCACGCGAACCGGAGGACGGCTTCTACCACTGGCACGTCGAGATCATGCCGAAACTCACCAAGGTCGCGGGTTTCGAGTGGGGGACTGGATTTTACATCAACCCCGTGCCCCCGGAGGATGCAGCGCGCCACCTGCGTGAAGCTGGCGATTAGGCCCGCCCCTCGCAGGTGCAATCGAAGGACGACTGAGCATGCGGGTAGTAATGGCCGCTTCCGAAGCTGTTCCTTTCGCCAAGACCGGCGGCTTGGCGGACGTCGTCGGTGCACTCCCGGGAGCGCTGAAACGGCTCGGCGTGGACGTTGCCGTCATCATTCCAGCCTACCGTTCCATTCCCCGGGAACGCCTCCATCTTCGGCGGAAGGAATGGCGGCTCGAGGTGCCCGTCTCGGACCAGACCGTCACAGCCAGGGTGTTGGAGTCGGAGATGGAAGAGGGCGTGCCGGTGTATCTGGTCGAAGCGGACCAGTACTTTGCGCGCACCGGACTCTACGGCACACCCGATGGCGACTATCTGGACAACGCCGAGCGTTTCGCATTCTTCGCCCGCGCCATCCCGGCACTGCTGCCGCATCTCGGGACGGTGGACGTTCTGCACTGCCACGACTGGCAGACGGCACTCGCCCCCGTATTTCTGCGCGCGGATTCCGCCCGCTACCCGGGCCTGGAAAACATCCGGACCGTGCTGACCATTCACAACCTCGCCTATCAAGGGCTGTTCTGGCACTTCGACTGGCACCTGCTGAACCTCGACTGGCGGTACTTCGCGCCCGACTGGCTCGAGTTCTACGGCAAGATCAACTACCTGAAGGGCGGTATCGTGTGCGCCGACGCCATCACGACGGTCAGTCCGACCTACGCTCGCGAAATCCAGATACCCGAGTTCGGTTGCGGCCTAGAGGGAGTTTTGGTGGCGCGCCGCACAGTGCTGAGCGGGATCCTCAACGGTGTGGACTACGGCG
Organism: Binatia bacterium; assembly: GCA_044450645.1. Lineage (GTDB taxonomy): Bacteria > Desulfobacterota > Binatia > HRBIN30 > HRBIN30 > JAGDMS01. The sequence goes on along the minus strand of JBIOJG010000012.1, from coordinate 65,053 downwards.
AGTGGAGCCCGGAGCGCGACCGCTTCATCGTGACGCACTATTCCCAGGCGGACCTTAGGGGCAAGGCCGCGTGCAAGGCCGACTTGCAGGCCGCCGTCGGCCTGCCGGTTCACACCGAGGAGCCGCTGATCGGCATCGTGTCGCGTCTTGCCGCGCAGAAGGGCTTCGACCTGCTGAGTGAGGTCGCACCTCAACTCCTGCACAAGAGGCTCCAGATCGTGGTCTTGGGCAGCGGCGACTCCTCCTATCAGGAACTGTTCGCCAGCTTGGCACATCGGCACAAAATGCGGCTCGCCGTTCGCATCGCGTTCGATAACGCCTTGGCGCACAAAATCGAGGCGGGCAGTGACATGTTTCTCATGCCGTCGCACTACGAACCATGTGGACTCAACCAGATCTACAGCTTGCGCTACGGCACCGTTCCGATCGTCCGCGCCACCGGAGGTCTGGAGGACACCATCGCCGACTTCGATCCGAAGACCGGCGAAGGAACGGGATTCAAGTTCGTGGACTATACCGGCGACGCCCTCATGGCCTGCATCGAGCGCGCGCTGCACGCGTACCGCACCCCCGGGACCTGGCAGAAGCTCATCCAGAATGCGATGCGCGCGGACTTCTCTTGGGACCGATCGGCTCAGACCTACGCCGATCTATACCGGCGTCTGGCCGCTCCCCAGCCGGTTGCTTGAGCTGACCTCACGGCACCTGGGCTTCGGCCGGACATGATCTGCCGCTGACCAGGGTGGCAACGGAAACATCCACACTGGTAAAGAGCGGGCGACCATCTCGGCTCCGGTGCATGGTAATCTGCGCGGAAGGGTAGCAGCGGCGCAGGGTGTCGGTCACCCGGGAATCCGTCAAGAGGATCAGGAAGGTGGCGGGACGCGTAGTCCCTATCCTTCCGGGGATTTCGCCCGCTGCGACGGATTGATGATCCGGACAAAACAGATCCAAGGCATGCGGCTGTTGAGACACGGTCGCGTTCATGGCGAGCCAGTCGCCGACGAAGTAGAACGTGCGTCCGTCGCACTCCGACACGGCCAGTCTTCGAACGGCGGAATCGGCATTCTCCCGGCCGTCTCCCTTGGCATAGTCGACAAAGAACAAGTGATAATTCTGCGCGAGCAGCCACAGCCCGATACCGGCAATCACTACCGGCCGCACGGTGAGCCGGTACCATCGCCACGGGGGCGTAACGGCTAGTAGCGCGCGGTCGACGCCGAACGCCGCGAGGATGAGCAGCGCCGGCATGGCCGGTGCCAGCCGGTAGGATGCCCGCGGCGCATCGCTGAACGCCACGCCCAGCACAAAGGTGAGGGCCGCCCACACCACGAGCAGGAGCGCAGCCGTCTCGCCCTGTAGCACGGCAGCCAGGACGCCGATGACCAAGGCAACCAACGTCCCCGTATCCAGCAAGCCGGCCGGAGAACGGTTCATCACACAGACGTCCGCCCAGTCCGTGAACATCGCTGCTGCTTCCTGCAGGTTGCGGCCGAATACCGCCGGCAGACCGGTGACCTTATACAAGTCAGCAAGATGCTGTAACGTTCCCGAATTGCAGAGTAGTACGCCGCGCGAGTGGCCAGCAATTGACTCCCAAGGCGCCGACAACAACAGCGGCGCCACCACGACCAAGGTCGCCACTAGAAACGTCGCCGTGTCAGCCGCCATCGTCCGTACCGGAACAGGATTGCGCAACCAGTCAGCAAGCCAGAAGAGCGGGCACAGCAGGAGCAGGATGCGTACGGGGAAATAACATTGCAGTGCGAGGCCTAGAGTCACGCCGGCAAGGGCCAACGCGGCGCGGCTGCGGCCCTGCCGCGCACGGACCAGCAGGTAGAGCGTCAAAGAGGGCCACAGCGACGACTGCACGAACGGAAACCCCGTCCGGCTGTTGTGAATATGCCAGAACGAGATGGCCATGAAGAAGCTCGCCACCAGCGCCACACGGTCCCCAAAAAGCCGGCGCGCCAATAAAAATAGGCAGGCAATGCCACTGATGCCCATCAACACCGACGAGAGCCGCGCCGCTAAAAACGCATCGGGACCCGCGAATCTCATCACCACAGCGGCAAACGAAAAGGTCAGGGTCGGCATACCGAACCAGCCGACGCTGGAAAACACGTTCGGTGCGCCGCCCTGCGCGATATGCAGGGCCTCAAGGCTGGGCAGGATTTCATCAATGCTGATGTTGGCCGGAATATCCTCGATCGCGACCAGCCTGAGGGCGGCCGCCAGAGCAAGAATACCGATGAGGCCCAGTTGAACGCTCGCCGGCGGCGGTGTTAACGCTCGCTCGGCGCGCCGAAAGCTGAGAACATAGGCAACGATGCCGCCCGCCCACAGCCAGAACGCCGTCCGGTACCCCGGGTGCGATCGCGGCCAGAGCATGATACCAGCGCCGGCGGCAAGCACGGCGCCAACCCGAAGCATGAAGTACCCGTCGAGCCTGCCCGGCGGCGACCGTGTTTCAGCGACTGAAGGTGGGAGCGATTGCGGCTTGAACATCGATCGCGTGCGTCGGGCCGCCGCCGGCAGAGAGTGGCGGCTGTTCGGTCATCTTTCAATGCCTCACTCCTGTTTCAATGCCTCACTCCTGCAGCACGTGCAAGCAGCTGGCGCTGGGCCGGCGCGCCACGTCATGTCGCACTGGCGGTGTCTGTTTGCATGCGGCGCGAGCCGCAGCGGGCAGAGGTTTTGCAGTTCAAAAGCAATGTGCTATGCGTGAAACTCAGCGTTGACTCGAGGAGAGATGATGCGTCGGCGCAATCCTGCAATAATTCTACTGTTTCCGCTCCTGGTGGCTGTGACGCCGCTGCTCCTGGGTATGGGGAGTGCGGGTGGCAGGGACGTGATTCACCCGGCAGTGGATTTCCGCGCCACCCTGGTCGACAAAGATGGCACCAAGGTAGATGTGAACCGGTTGAACATCGGCGGCGACGTGCAACTCGAAGGCGACATGGGACGAGGCAATCTGCGTGTCGCCTTCGAGAATATCAAGAGCATCGACTTCGCCGCCGACTCGCATGACTACAGCCGCGCTACCCTACACCTCAAGAACGGGGAAGAGGTGACGCTACGCGTGCGCAATTCGTTGATGATCTACGGGCAAACCCACGTCGGCATTTATGAGATCCGTGCCCGCGATCTGCAGAACATCACCTTCACCTCGTGACCGGGATCGACGCGCGTTCCCGCTGGGAAGTAAGGTCGAAGTCCTCATCACATTCCCTCACCTTCGTCCTCTCCCAAAGAGAGAGGAGAGAACTAGGGACCGGCGCCTCACGAGGAGCGCGGCCATTGCCGCGCTCCTGTGTGTGCTCGCCGCACCGGTGTGGGGCGCCAATGTTCAGCTGTGGCCTCTGTTCCGGTACCACAGCGACACCTCGGGGCAGCACAGCCTCCGTCTCCTCGGCCCGCTGATAACGTACGAGAGCGGACCAGAGGCGTACGAGCTGACAGTGCGGCCACTCTTCTCCTTCACCCGAGGGCCGGAGGCCGGGCACAGCGAGCTTGCGGTGCTCTACCCCGTGTGGATTTCGCGGTGGACCACCGAGGAGAGCAAGCACCGCTTCGCCGGATTGATCAGCTTTCAATCGCAGAATGCCCGGCGACCGGATGAATGGGACCGACGTTTCACGATCTTTCCGCTGGTGTTCTACCGCTACAACCGGGTGCTCGGCACCCAACTCGCCGTGCTGCCTTTCTATGCCGACCTGCGCGATTTTTTCGGCTACGAACGCATCCATATGATCGCATTCCCGTTCTATCTGCACCTGAAGCAGCCGCTGGTGGAGCGGACGTGGATGCCCTTCCCTTTCTACTCACGGACCGCCGGCACCCTCGGCCGCGGCTTCCGGATCTGGCCGTTCTACGGTTGGGACGAGGAAGGTGAACAGAAGCGCTTCACATACATCATGTGGCCATTCTACATCTCGTACGAGCGCCACTTCGCCCGGCCTGAACGCGAACGGCGCCTGATCTCTTTCCCGCTCTTCTCACGCATCGATTCACCGAGTGTCCGGAGCCGATCGTACCTTGGACCGTTTTTCACCCACACCACCGATCGCGATGCTCAGACCGACACCTGGGGCTTTCCATGGCCGTTGTGGGTCTCGCAGCGCGATCTCAAAACGGGACAGCGCACGTCCTTGCGGCTGGCGCCGTTTTACGAGGATTCGCAGCAGGGCGATGTCCATCGCGGCTTCATCCTGTGGCCGGCTTATCGCTGGAAGACGCAGGAGGTGGATTCGTACCGTTACGACCGCAGTGACGTGCTGCTGGCCCTGGGACGGAAGATCGACGAGCTCGAGCCGCAATACGGCCACCAGCGGCACCTCCGGACGGTCTTCCCGCTTTTCCGCAACAGCGAAGAAGACGCCAACGAGGAGTTCTCCACACTGGCTCTGCTCGACGCTCTCTACCCGCGCAATCCGACCATCGAGCGCCTGTATGCGCCGCTCTGGCAGGTCTATAACCGCCAGCAACGCGGTGACCAACCGCCGCACTGGAGCCTGCTTTGGGATCTGATATCATCCGACGGTAAGCAGACCCGGTATCCCGTGTACTTGGACCTCGGACGGTAAACAGCATGGCGAGCGTTAGCGGCACCATTGAACGACCTCTTGTCCCGAAACCGCGCCGCCCTGGCATTCTCGGTGGTATCGGCCGGCCGATCCTGGATACGCTGCAGATCATGGGTGAGGCGGCATTCGTCTTCTTCGGCACGCTGCGGCGCATACGCCTCACCCCCCGTACCTGGACCCGCATCATGGTGCAGATGGTACGGATCGGAACCGACACGGTGCCGCTGACCTTCCTGGTGTCCTTGTTTGTCGGCATGGTCCTCGTCGTCCAGGCCGCCGACCAGTTGCAGCAGTACACCCAGGAGATCCTAGGCTCGATCGTCGGCTTGGCGATGACCAAGGAGTTGGGCCCCATCATCATGGCCTTTCTGCTCGCCGGCCGCGCCGGGTCGGCCATTGCCGCCGAGTTGGGTTCGATGGCCGTTTACGACGAGATCAACGCGCTGAAGACGATGGACATCGATCCCATCCAGTTCCTGTCCGTGCCGCGATTCATTGCGATGACGCTGGCCCTGCCGATGCTGATCCTGTACGCCGATGTCGTCGGCATCGCCGGTGGGGCAGTGGTCGTGGCCATCGACCCCGCAGTCAAGATCAGTGTTCACCAGTACCTGGACAACCTGACGGAGTGGGTCAAGTTCCGGGACGTGGTGGTCGGCCTCATCAAAGGTGTCGTCTTCGGCATGACCGTTTCCACCATTTGCTGCACCCTGGGCCTGCGCACGAGAGGCGGGGCGACGGGCATCGCCGCATCCACTACGGCGGCGGTGGTATGGAGCTTCGTGTTGATTATCATCTTCGACTACTTCATCGTGCGCTTGGCAATTCTCTTCTAACCCATGGCCGAGACAAGGGGCGTTAGCATCGACGTTCGCGGGCTGCGGAAATCCTTCAATGGGTTTGCCGTGCTCACAGGCGTCGATCTGCACATCGACGCGGGCGAAATCATGGTGATCGTCGGTGGCAGCGGTGAAGGGAAGTCGGTGCTGCTGCGGCATATCGCCGGGCTGGAGAAGCCCGATGCTGGGTCGATCCGCTTGAACGGCCTGGATCTCGAGGAGTATTTGCAGCTGCCGCCCGAAGAGAAACCGTTCAGGCTGTCGATGGTGTTCCAAAGCAGCGCGTTGCTGAACTCCCTCACGGTCGCCGAGAATGTCAGCTTGCGCCTGAAGGAGCACCGTACGCATCCCGCGCATGAGATCAAGCAAATCGTGGCGACCTGTCTCGAGCAGGTCGATCTCGCCGGCACCGAAGACAAGATGCCGAGCGACCTGAGCGGCGGTATGCGGAAACGTGTCGCCATCGCCCGCGCGCTGGCGGTGGAGCCGCAAGTCATCTTGTACGACGAGCCGACGGCGGACCTCGATCCGATCCTCACCGAGCAGATCGGCCAATTGGTGAAGCGCATCCAGGAAACCCGAGGCACCACACAGGTCATCGTGGCGCATAATCTGGCACTCGCCGGGCGTATCGGGACGCACATCGCCGTACTGCACAAAGGGCTGATCGTGGATTATCAACCGGCCAGCGCCCTCGGCCGCAGCGACAACCCACACACGCAGGAGTTCATACGAGCCGCAAATCTGAATCTCTGAAGCATTGCCCCCTTGGTAGGGAAGCAGCGAGGGAATGACATGACGAACGAACAGAAGGTTGGGCTCTTTTTTCTCATCGGCATCTTACTGGTGTTCGCGGCCGTGGAGTCAACGGTCGGCACCGGTCTGTTCACCAAGGCGTATGACCTCTACGTGAACTATCCCAACGTTGAAGGCCTGCGCGCCGGCGATCCTGTACAGGTGGCCGGCCTCAAGCTGGGCAAGGTTGACGGCATCACCCTCCAGCCCGATGGCGTGCGCGTCAGGCTGCGGATCGAAGACAACACTGTCGTGCATCGGGATTCTGTCGCCCGGCTCGACTACCAGGCCTTGAGCGGCAACCGCTTCGTCTCCATCTCCCTCGGCACCCCCGGTTCTCCGGTGCTGAAAAGCGGCGACACGGTGGAAGGCGAGATCCCGCCAAGCCTCACTCAAATGATCGGCGACATGAAGGGCGTGGCGAAGAGCGTTCAGGATCTTGCCGACTCGCTCAACCAGAATCAGGACCGGCTGCTCAACAACGTCAACGCCATGATCGAAGAAAACCGCACGGCACTGCAGCAGACACTCGGCAACATCGACTCGATCACGTCGAAGCTCGACCGCGGCACCGGAACGTTGGCTAAGCTGCTCAACGATGGTGGCCTGTACGACCACGCCGACGCCGTGCTGGCCGATCTGCAAAAGGTCTCCACCCGACTGGCGCGGGGCGAAGGCGATCTCGGCAAGTTGGTGAACAGCGACGGCGCGCTCTACGACGACGTCCGCGAAGCCGTCGCTCAGCTCAACGTCACCGCCAACAACCTGGAGGAAGTCTCCGCGCAGGTACGTAAGGGCGAGGGCACCCTCGGACGTATGGTCCAGGACGATTCGCTGTATCAGGACGCGCAGTCCGCGCTCCGGGGAGTCGATCGCGCCGCCTCCGGTCTCGAAGATCAGAGCCCGATCTCCGTCCTCGGCACGCTGATCACGACGCTGTTCTAGCGCGGCCTCACGGCACGCCGGTCTTGGGGCGTATCGGAATCGAGCCGGCCGGCTGCGGCACCGGCGCTTGCGGCACACGGCCGGCCGGCGCGGCTCTCCGTGCCGCGGGAGCCAGCAGCGCTGCCGGGCCGTAGACTCCGGTCGGCGGCAGACCGCCCGGATTGTGATCTTGGCCGTGGCAGGTCAACGTGCAGCTCCCACTCCCACTGCCGACACCGGGTGATTGGTACTTGATGTAGCCAGCGCTCGACGCCGTCACGACCGGGTTCCCAGTGCGATCAGAGGTCATGAAATTGATCAGGTGGAAATTGCTCCGTGATCCGTGCGCATCATGGCAGACGGCGCACGAGGCGCCCTGCTCCTGCACGTGCTTGATGTGTATCCCGCCGATGTCCAAGGGCGGGGTCGGATAACTGGGTGACTGAAAGAGCACCGTGCGATCATGGCAGTTGTAGCACAGGGCGTAGAGATCAAACGACTCGGGACTCGATGCGCCTTCGAGACGGTAGTCGCGCTGGAGGATCGGCGTATAAATCGACCCGTGCGGCCCGCGCGGCACCAGCGTCCCGCCGCCGGAGACGGCGTTGTTGTTGTGGCAACTCGTACACGTGAGGATGCTTGCTGCCGTCAGGCCGGGCAGCAGGCCGCGGATCATCGGATTCTTTCCGGCGGCGGCAATCGGGTGGAATGACGGGTTTGCCGGATCGATCTTGAGTCGCACATTGGTGATGTCATCGACGCGGAAGACCACTGGCGAAGGCGACTGGATGACAGCATGACACTTGAGGCACACCTCGTACTCGAAGCTGGCCAGCTGCCGAACGCCGCCGGTGATATCTATCCCAGAAACCCCGGTGAGCGGTCCGGCAAGCATGCCCGTCACGCTTTGCTGGCGGGTCTGGTGCGGGTTGTGACAATCGACGCACTCGACATGCACGGGCATGGTGAGTGGGTTCTCGGCCGGATCGTGAACGTCAGTGTAGGCAGCAATCGGGTGCGTGCTCGGCTTGAGAAACTCCGTGCCGATGTCTTTTTCGGCAACCAGGCCGCTTGCGCCGCCGGCACTGTGGCACGACAGGCACACCCCCTCCTCAGTCGTCGAGCGCAACAGACGCACGGGGTGCTCGGCGTTATGCGTGCGATGGCAGCTGGCGCAACCGTTCTCGGCCACTTTGGGGAAGCCCCAGCCGGGGAGGGATCCCGCCCCTTTGGTCATGGCGGACGAGGTGGCGTGCGCCGAATCCTGCCAGAGTTGTAGGACATGGCAGGTGACGCAGAGCCGTGAATACTCCACATCGGTAACCAGAAAATTCGGGTAGCGATCCGAGTGTGGGTCGTGACATGAGGTGCACTGCATCTGACTGTTTTCATCGACCTTCGCAGGCCCCACCAAGGTCGTCGGATCGGCGAGGCCCTGTCGATGCGACGCCAGCACTCGGTCGTAGACGAATGAAATCGGATGATCGTCGGACAGATCGGTGCCGAGAACGGCCGGCCCGGTAAGGGGTCCCAGGGACGGCTCCGGGTGCTCGACCAGGGCTCCGAGCGCAATCGTGCCGTCATGGCAGCTCAGACACAGACGCGAGCTGCCCGTCGGCTGCTGCAACTGGGCTTCGAGGGTGCTGCTCTCGTAGAGCGTGTACGTCTGGGCCGGCAGCTGGTGATTCCACAGCGCCCGCGTCGCCTTGGCGTTGTGCGGAGTATGACAGAAGGTGCACAGGTTCGCCTGCAGGCCGCCACGAAACCGTCCCGGCCCCGATGCCGTTAGATTGTGCGGGGTGCGCTCGATGCCGGCGCCTGCCGGGAGTGCTGACGCAAGCATCACCACGAACGCGAGTCCAAAAAGGCACACCCTCGAATTCATTCACTGCCTCCGAGATAGCGGAACACCTGCACGCGTTGGTTGTAGGAATCGACCACATAGATACGGTCGCCATCGATGGTCAAACCCGAGGGGAGCCAGAACTGTCCTTCGCGCGTCCCGTGCTGACCGAACCCCAGCAAGTAACTCCCGTGCGCGTCGAATATCTGTACTGCATCGAAAAGCGCGTCGACCACGTAGACGTGTCCGTCCCGGTCAATGCCAACGCCTTTGGGCCGCGCGAAATCTCCCGTGCCGTCACCGAGATGGCCAAAGGTGGAGATCAGGGTACCGTCCGGCTCGAAGATCTGAATGCGGAAGTTCAATGCGTCGGTGACGTACAGCCGGCCCCGCGCATCCAGTGCCAGCCAACCCGGGTAATTGAACTCACCCGGTCCGGTGCCGCGATGTCCGATGCGCGCCGTGACGGCACCGGTCGCGTCGAACACCAGCACCTGATGGGCGCCGGGGTCCGCCACGTAAAGGCGGCCACGCGTTGAATCGGCAACCAGTCCAGCCGGACGCGATCCTTCATCGAGCTGCCAGCCTCCAGCGCACTCACCCTCGCGGTCGAAAATCTCGATGCGAGCCGTGCCGGCGTCAGCGACGTAGAGCCGGTCGTTGAGAAACGCCGCCGCCACCGGCTCGCGCAATTCGGCATTGCCGCACGCCGACACGGCGCGGAAGCGGTGGCGCTCAAGATCATAGAGGTCGAGAATGCCCCCGCCGGTGTCCGCCACGGCAATCAGGTTTCCGGCGGCGGCAACACCCGCAGGCCGCACCAGGTGCGATTCACGGCCGCCAGTAATCAGGCCGCCCAGCCGGCGCCAGAACGAGCGCCGGATGCCAAGTTCCGAAGGGGCGCGGAAGATTTGCACCAGCTCGATACGCTCCCGCTCGGGTGGCGCCGGCCACATCAAGCGCGGTCGTGACGCCGCCGCGTCCGGTTGTGGCCGCAGGTGGTCGCATCCGGCAAACAGCGTCAGGATGCAAACGCCAACCGCACCACCGATCGCACGCGTCCAGCAGTCAAATCGCTTCCGGTCGGGATTTGTCATTTAGAACCGCCGAATCGTATCGAAGCGGACCAGGTCGCCCGTCCGGTTGAATGTACCGATGTCCTGAATGGCGTGATCGTAACTGAGACTCAGAGTGAACTGGCCAGCGACCCAGCGCGCATGGGTACCGAATTCCACTAGTTGGTTGAGCGGCACGGCCGTCTCGCGTTGATAATGGAACCCCGCGAAGGCATCGATACTGAGGCCGAACTGTGATCGCCACCCAGCAGTGCCGCGTTGGCTGAAAAACGTTCGATTACGTCGCGGCATACCGAAGTCATAGAAACTCTCGGTCCCGCTCATCCCGACGGTGAGCCAGCGGCGCGGGTTTCCCAGCGCGCTCTGAGTGAAACTGAAGGCCCGGTAGTTCAGGTCGTTGGCATCGTAGGTCAGGTACTCGTTCAACAGCCGCGCCTCTCCCAAAGCGGAGCGCCAGTGCGTTTCGACCCCCATGGTGTCGGCGTTGATGGGCCCGAGGATGTCGCTGGCGTCGCCGGCAAACACGTCCTGGCGCAGACGTTGACCGCTGTAAAACAGCGACAGCCAATTGAAATCGAGGCTGGCCCCGAGGTTGATGGGTCGATTGCCGACCTTTAGCTTGCCGCTGACATTGAAGCTGTAACGGACTAGCACGGCCTACCATACCCACCGGGGCGGAGCAAAGTGCTGCGTCTTTGTGCGCAAACGTCCTCGTGGCAACTGCCGCCAGCTCGTATGCATGAGAAGTCTGCACCGAGGCATATTCCTTGCTCATCCGGCTGCCCGAGGGGGCAGCGCCTTGGCTTTCGCTGGTACTGTAGGCGAGCCGGGAACGTGTATTCATGTCGATTGAACGTGCAGCGCCGTCAATGACGAGGGTACTCGTGGTAGACGACGAGGAAATGATTCGGTGGTCGATCCAGCAGACCCTCGGCTTGGTCGGCTACGAGGTCGTGGGTGCGGGGACAGGCACTGAGGGCATCGCGCTCTGCCGCCAACTCCATCCCGCTGTTGTGTTTCTGGATATGCGACTGCCAGATGTGGACGGCGCCACGGTTCTCAAACACATCAACGAGGGGAGCGAAGCTACCCCCGCCGTAATCGTGATGACCGCGTTCGAGGAGGATTGCTCGGCAACGGAGGCGGCGCGCCTTGGGGCGTGCAAGTATCTCCGCAAGCCCTTCAACTTCGACGATCTCGAGAAGCTGGTTTGCCAGGCGCTGGAGCGCCGTCATTGACCGTGGCCGCGATTGAGGAATTTGCCCCAGGCCCTGCGGACTTTCCCCCACAGGTGACGCTGTTGATCAAGTCTTCCTCATCGATCGGCCTGTGGAACCCGCATTCGGTAGCAACCGGTGCGTGGGCATTGACTTCACCGCGGCCGAGTGAAATGCCGTTCTCGCGAAACCGCAAGGAGGGGAAGCCCACCTCAACCTCTCAGACAAGGAGGCTTGCAATGCATGCGATCATCCTGGTGTTTGCCACCGTAGTTCTGGCCCTCTGGCCCGCAGGGGTCCGGGCCCAGTGCTGCGACCGATGCGAGGGCGACTTCAACGGCGACGGAAAGGTGACCGTCGATGAAATCCTCACGGCGGTCAATAACGCCCTGACCGGCTGTCCGACGCCGGGACCGCGCTTCGTAGACAACGGCGACGGCACGATTACCGACGCTAGCACCAGACTTGTGTGGGAGAAGAAGAGCGCCGACGGGAGCATCCACGATCAAGACCGTACGTACACCTGGAGCAGTACCGGCACCGCCGCCGACGGCACGGCATTCACGACGTTTCTCGCGACGCTGAACCAAAGCAACTTCGCCGGGCACAACGACTGGCGGATGCCGAGCGTGACCGAGTTGCGTAGCCTGGTCGACTACGCGCGCTTTGCCCCTGCGATCGATCCGCTCTTCAACACGGCATGCGCACCGGGCTGCACGGTACTGACCTGTAGCTGCACCACTATCCTAAACAATTACTGGTCGTCGACAACGGCGGCGGATACGTCAATCCCAGGCTTCGTGTGGACTGTAGACCCGAACTACGGCATCTTGAATCTTTTCGATAAGACGCTGCCGTTTTCCGTTCGCGCCGTGCGCGGCTCGTGAGCGATCACTCGCTCATTGGAGGTCCGCAGAGTAGATGAGGCGGGCGCGATCATGGACACAGCGCGCCCGCCGATTTACATCACAAGTTGTGTCTCTACTTCGAATGTCGCCATCCTTCTGGCTGAGCGTATGTCGGTCTGAGGTTACGGCGTCATGGCGACGGGGTCGGTGCCCTTGTCGTGGCAGGTGAGGCAGAGCCGACTGCGTGCGTCACTGCGCCAGAGCAAGGCTTCGCCCGTGTTGCCCGTGTTATGCACGGAATGACAGGTTCCGCATTCCATCCGGGTGCTCCCCGGTCCATAGAGGTGGTCCCTGACGGTACCGGCCGTGCCCATCCGCGCGGTATCCGGGGAGCGGACTTCTTTGTCCCCCGCCCGCACCGCATCATAATCGAACCCGATGGGGTGGTGGTTTCCGAGGTAGTTGTCCCTGCCGATGACGTACGACGCACCGAACGTCACACTGCCGCTGTCCTGAAACCTGGTCAGCTGGGAGGCATTGCCGGAGTTGATCGCCGCGCTGCCGTCGTGACAACTGAGGCAGAGCAGAGAAGTACTGCCCGGGGTCATGCCGTTTTGAATGGCCTGTGAGGCCTTGGCGCCTTTCTGCGGTGCGCCGGGGCCGTTCTGGTACATCGCGTAGGACGCGTAGCTGGCGGTGAGCTCATGGTTCCATAGCGGCAGGGAGTCGAGGGTCTCCGGCGCCTGCGGGCCACCGGTCCGGTTCCTCGTATTCCAGGCTGCGGCCGGTGTTGTCCACCCATCGTTCCACTGCGCTCGGCCGCCAGCCGTAGAACCGTTGCCTCCGACGTGACAGAAGATGCATCTATCGGCGTTGCCATCGCTTTGGTAGACGCCGTGTGCCGGGTTGGCGAAATCATGCGCGCTGCCGGCCAAGCCCGAGCCTGCCCTGCCACGTGCCCAGGCAGGTGACGTCATCAACGTCAACCATGCGAACGCAGCCAGTAACTGCACTCTCGTTGCGGCGTTCATCAATATCACCTCCTGTGACTTCGATGCGGCAGAGTGAACCGTCCGCATGCGATCCCGCTTGCCCATAACCAGGGCAACGGATGTGCCAGGAAGGTGACTGCGCCGAGCACCTGAACGATGGTGCCGACGGGTGACCTGTCGCCACATCGCGTTTTTGGCGAAAACCGGGCTTGTGCTCAGGCGATACCGCGCAGGTGTACAGACGATGCAGAATGGCTGTACCGATGAGAATGGCAGACGGGCGGAGCGAAGGCGCGGCGGCGGTTCGGCTCCGACTGCTGGGAAGGCGTTTAGCTAGCTAACTCGCATGTGGCAAATGCGCCAATGCGACTCCGTTGCGGCTACGGCCCCGGCGACGTCATTGGGTCGGGTAGACTCAGCGCGACACGCCACGGGGCGAAGAGACGCAGAAAACCTTCCCTGCAATCAATCGCTCTTTGCGGTAGATTTCGGTGCTTCGGGTTTCTTGCCTGGAGTCTTTCGGTCGTAGTACTGCGGCTTGTGACATCCCGGCGAGCACCCTCCGCCCGTCTCGGTCTTCACGAACTTCAAGGGAAGATTCCATTTCCCGAACGGCACGCTCTCCGCGATCAGCTTCGGATTGCTGCTGCCGTGAACGCTGTGACATAATTTGCAGCTCCGCGCCTTTTGCTGGTTGTGGACGTGCAGAAAGTGCAGGTTTCTCTCCCCATCTCTGAAGTTCGTTGCGAAAGAGGTCTGCGGATACTGGAGCAGATCGCGCTTGTGACAGCTGAAGCATAGTGCGAACTCCGTGTCGGTGTACGGAACGTACACCTCCGTAGGGAACTTCGCGACCAAGAGTGTTTCGTTCTGGCTGCCGTGCGGGTCGTGACAACGCGTGCACTTTCCGTCGTTGTTGGGGCCATGCAACACGGTCGCATTCTTCGGGATGATGGAGTCGTGACAAGTGATACAGGTGTCCTTTACCGGGTTCAGCAGCATCTTCTCGTTGTCGCTGGCGTGCGGCGAATGGCACGTGGCGCAGCCCTTCTCCATGAGGAGGGCCGGATGGCCCACCGGCGAATCCTTCACCTTGTCCGCCATCTGCGGATGACAGAGAAAACAGAGATCTTGGCCCTCCTGAGCCAGCATCTTCGGGTAGTCGGAGCCATGCGGGTTGTGGCACGACGTGCAGCCGCCGGCCAACGCCGGATGCACGTGCTTCTTCTGCAACGTTTCCGGCATATCGAGATGACAGCCGAAACAGAGGTCTGGGGGCTCCTTCAGCAGCAGCTTCTTGGTGTCGGTCGCGTGCGGGCTGTGGCACACCGTGCAGTCTCCGGCGGAGACCGGACCGTGGACGACTTTAAAGTCTACGTGATCGGCATGACAGGTCTGGCAGAGATCCTTCAGCGGCTGCGCCAGCAGTTTAGGCTGATTCGAGGCATGCGGGTTATGGCACGTCGTGCACATCCCGGACTGAACCGGCGGATGAACATCGCTCTTCGCAAATGCATCGTGATCATGGCAGGTAAAACAGAGATCCGGCGGGTCCTGCGTGAGCTTGAAGGTCTTCTTTCCCTTTTGCGGATGCGGCGTCGCCACGGACTCGTGACAGCTGTCGCAGCCTTCAGCAACGGGATGGACGGTACTGGCCTTCAACAGCGTCGCGTGGCACTTGTCGGAAACGCAGCCCTCTTCCGCCATCGCGGCACCGCCGGTCAGCAATAGCCCGCTCGCCAGGAGCAGAGCAAACACGAGGCAAGTTGGGAAGTTCTTCTGATTCATGTACCGATCCTTCTCTGCGCGTCTGTGGTTGCAGAAATCCGTCACGGGTACGAACCGCACACCGGCGAGCCTGAACACAAGGTCGGCGCTCCGGCCGTCTGTGGTGCTCCGCCGACCTGTGGCGCTCGGGTTGTTTTGAGCGCGCCGGCGGAGCCGCATGCACCGTCGTCATGGAGCACACTATGACAACACAGATTGCAGCTCCCTGAGAATATTATCCCTTTGTCCGTGAACGTCGGGTAACTCTTCGTCCCGGGCGAGACGATTCGCGTATCGAAGTTGATGAGATGCGTGTGGTCCCCGGTTGAGGGCGATCCCACGGCGGCATTCACTCCGTGCGGATCATGACATGCGGAACAGGGGGCATTTGCCTTCAGATGTCCGCTGTGGCCGCCTTTCCCCATCGTCGTCTTGAAGCTTCTGTCGTTGTTGATGCTGGACCGGTCATGGCAGCGGTAGCAGAGCGCGTAGTTGTCATAACGCTCCGGTGTGTTGTCCGCCGTTTCGTAGCGTTCCTTCAGGATCGGAGGAAACGACGAACCATGGGGTCCTCTCGAGCCGCCCTCGTCATCGGCGTGGCAGGTCGTGCAATAGATCACCACGGATGGGCTCATGTTGGGCTCGAAACGCGACGGAATGCTCGGGATGTTGAGGTTCTTTCCCATGCCGATGACTGGGTGGTACGAGGGATTGGCGGTATCGAAGGCCCGCCGCGTATTGGTGACGCTGAGGACGCGGGGAACGTAGTTCAGGTCCGGAGTGTTGTCGCCGTGGCACTTGAAACAAACCTCATACTCGTATGTTATCGAACGGATCTCCACGCCATTCCGGTCGACGCCGCTCACTCCCCGCAGCAGGCCCGAGGCGGAGGGTGCCTTGACTTTCCTGTCACTGGTGAGGTGAGGATTATGGCAATCCGTGCAGGTGACACTGCGAATTCCGGAACGGGCCGCTCCTCCTGGTATGCGTTGTGACAGCGGGATGGTGCCGAGGGGTTCGTGGTGCGCGGAGATCTTTTGCGTTTGGCGAGCGATGTCCACCCTTCCGGCAGGAGAACCTGTAACCGCCCCGATTTGCGCCGCGGCGAGAGCGGTCCCGGCGTGAGGCTGGGTCGGCGTGGAAGTATGACAACCTGCGCTGGTACACGAGAACGGAGCCGGCGGCGCGGCAGTGAAGTTCAGTAACTGTTCGGCGGTCGGTGCGAAGTGGGGTGTATGGCACACCTCGCATCCCCACTCATTCAACTGCGTGTACGTGGGCCACGTCTTCGGAGGCCGGGGCAAAATCCCGCCCACCGGTGCCGTCGAAGTCGCATGCGCCGAGTTGCTCCATCCGGTCATCTGATGGCACGTGATACAGAGTGCGGAGTAGCGATTGTCCTTCACCAAAAACTTGCCGTACCGGTCGTTGTGGGGATCGTGACAGGTGATGCAGTGAACCTCATCGATGCCCCCGTAAACGAGATCGGGAGGCGGCGATGCGGCCAACTCGGCATTGGGCAAAGCATCCGAATAGGAAAACGAAACCGGGTGATGCCCCGATAGGTCCAGACCAAAACTCGAGAGGCTTCCTAGAGGCAGCGCGTCGCTGCCTGCCATGCCGATTCCCTCGACCGGATTGACAACCGCACCCATGGCAATGGTGCCGTCATGACAGCTGAGGCAGAGCTTCGTCGGGCCCGAGGGCTGTTGAAGCGGACCCGCCTTCAACGTAGGGCTTGTATACACCGTATAGACCTGCGGCTCGATCTCCTTGTTCCACAGGGGCGAGAGTGGCGTCGCATTGTGCGGTGTGTGACAGAAGACGCAGATCCGGGTTTCCGTCAGCGCCCGGATCGGTCCCGGGCCCGATACTGACAGGTTGTGCTTGGTGTTGACCATGTCCGCCGGTGTCTGCGCCTCGATTGGAAATACCAGCCCGCAACCGAGCAGGTAGACGCCCACCACCGCCCGTACAAAAACAACCCCTGCCCCAACACCCGTCCGGCCGGTTGCTTTCCGCATTGTCGACCTCCGAGCTGGGGCCAGGGTTTTGCGCTCAGGATGTACCGTCGGCATACCGCTCCGCGATGCGAAAGACCTGGATGCGTCGATTGTACGTGTCGCACACATAGAGTTCATCATTGTCACTAATGAAGGCCGCCGAGGGGAGCCAGAATTCGCCGAAGTCAACGCCTCTCTTGCCGAGCGTCAGGAGGAAGTCTCCCTGCCGGTTGAAGAGCTGGACATTGTCGAAAATGCCGTCCACTACATACACGATGCCGTCCTTGTCCACCGCCACCCCCTTGGGCATCGCCAGATCACCAGAGCCGTCGCCGTGATGACCAAAGGACCCCAGCACTTTCCCCTGCTCGTCGAAGATCTCGACCCTGAAGTTGAGTGCATCCGTCACGTAGAGTTCTCCGGAAGGGGACCGGAAGATGTGCGTGGGAAAATTGAAGCGGCCTTGGGCGTCCCCTCTCTCACCAAAAGAGAAGGCAAAGGCGCCGTTCGTCCCGAACGCATGGACCTTGTTGGCAAGCGTATCCACGACGTAGAGCAACTTCGTTCGGGAGCTGTACGCCACACCGGTCGGCCGCTGGAGCCTATCCGCGCCGGCTTGTTGCAGGGTGAAGAGCAGCGCGCCGTCCGCGCCGAAGGCAAACACTGTTCCCGACGAGTCGGAAAGATAGAGTTTCAAGTCCTCATCGAAGATCAGCCCAACGGGCGACCTGACCGGTTCCTGTTCCGAACCGGACAGCAGCATGTAGCGCTGCTGGCCAGGAATGTAGAGATGGACGCACCTGCGCCCCATGTCGGCAACGGCGATGCGTCCATCGTTTCCGGTTGCCACGGCCACCGGCAGGACGAAGGCATTGCGGTCTTTCTCCTCATTGCCGAAGACGATGGCTCTCAGTACCGAACCGGAGTCCGTGTTGTGCGCGAGTCCGGTCAGGGATCGGACGTAGGTCAATTTGGCCTTGTTCGGCTGGTACGGCCATTGAAGGGCGATGTCGGGCTGCGCCGTCCGCAGCATCCACTTCGTGGCGCAACCGGAGACGAGGAAAACGAGCGTGAAGAGGAGTACCGTCCGCCGTCTGTTCTTGCACTTGCGATCGATAGGGGTCATCACGGCGTTGTCTGCCTCATCGCAACGAGCCGCACCCTAAAAGAGTCGCCGCCGGAGGTTGACGAAAACCAATTCATGGTCACGTCGGGTCGAAACGGTAGTCGTTCCTGTCGTGACAGTAGTCGTTCCTGCCGTGTCGGACTCATAGGCGCTCGCTCCGACGCTAAGGCTCACCTTTCCTATGGTCCAGTTCAAGGACGCATTTAACGCATACGCGTTGGCATCGACTAGCCCTTGCATCCGCGAGTAAGAGCCGCCTGCGGACAGAAACATGCTCCGCGAGAAGAGCTGCTTTTGAATGTTGGCGGCAGCCGACTCCGTCTCTTCCGTATATGCCGCCGAGGGTTCGAGGGATGTGCCGCGAGGATAATACTTGTTCAGGTAGGAAGCCGTAGCGTACGCGCTGGTGGTCGCATTGAGGGGTTGCACGTATTGGACCTCCGCTCTCCAGGACCGGTACGGGCTGACCTCCCACTGTAGCTCCTGGTACTCTCCCCGCATCCGCACCACCCCGAAGTTGACAATCAGGCCCGTGGTATAGGTCGTGGAATCGACAGGAATCCCCGGAAAGACCCCGGACAACACCTTCGATCGAACCGTAACATAGCTGAAGTACGGAGTGAGTAGATTGTCAAACAGTTCCACACTGGCATTGCCGCCGAACGTGTCGGATCGGAGCCCGAAGTCTCCCGCGGCAGAATAGGAGACAAGGAAATCGTAGGTCCCGATCGGATCAAATGGCGGAGAGTGCTGGGGCAGAGTAATGTCAAAAATCTCCGTACTGTTTCCAACTGTCGTCACCTTGTAGTTCTCGTCCTGCACGAGAAAAATTGTCTCGAATGGCGGCAGGGGAGACTTGAGAAACACGTTGATGCTTCCCTGTTCCACGTTCTGCTGGCGCAGGAGAAAGGATCCCGGCACGGGAAGCGTCGCTGAATACGGCTCGTTGACGAGATCGACGCGGCCGCTGTTGTCCGTCTCACCTGTAGCCAGGTTCGTCCCGACCAGGATCCGGCCGCGCGGAATCGACTTGGTGTAATCGAGCGCCAGCGAATGGGACCGGGTCGTTGTCTCGCCACCGGAGGACGTCCGTGAACCGTCCAAGAACGTGTATGTCGTATCCAGGCTCTCGTAGAGTCTGTGGGCGACGTCGAGCTGAAGATCCCTGCCATTGTCGGACCGCGAGAGGTTTGTTCCGGTACCTGCACCGGGAGTCGTGCTCTGGTTGTCCTGATAGCGGTAAGAGAGATCGGTCCTGAATCTCAGCGGTAGATACGCGGTCAGCAGCTCGTACGCCACCAGCTGATCATTCTTGAACGTCCCCGACGAGTTGCTCTCCTGATCAAACGTGTTGTAGTTCACGTTGGAGCTCAGTCGCACTCGCTGTAGGTTCACGAAGTTGCCGAATAGATATTCCCGCGAATCACCCGTGAGTCCCTGGGAGGTGCTGAACCACGAGGGATTGAACGCGCCGTTAAAAGACAATTCGTTCCCGTTCGTGTATCGCTTGAAGTACTCGCCATCCACGTTGAACCGTGTGACGTCAGAGGAAGACTCCGCCGACTCGATGGAATCGTTGCCGTAGCTGGCGTGCAGGAAGTACGGTTTCTTGCGGTACCGGAAAGAAGCGCCGCGACTGGTTTCCACGCTGTCATGCTGCGTGCCGGCTTGTTCCTTGAACAACGGTTCGTACCGACGATCATACAACTGCAGGTTGTAGTGATGCTCGGGCAGGAAAAACAGCTTGGCGTCGTACTCCAGCCCCGTCCCATACCTCCATCCTAGCGATCCGAGAGAAGAGGACTCGTAATCCTCCTGCTTCCCTGCCTCAGCGACAGACAACTGGTACTGGAGAAACCGGGGATCATAGGAGTAACCGTTCGAGTACAGGGTGAGTCTCTCCCTGACGAAGATGTCATGCCATCGAGCTGGTTGCGCACCGCTGCGGATATCATCCCGCTCGAAGGAGGTGAAGGTGTCGAGGAAGGCCCCGTTCTCAAACTGCCTCGGGACAAAGGCCCTCCAGTCGGCAAAGGCGAATGAACGAGCGAAGCCAACAGCCACACACAGCATGAGCAGGACCCTCGAGCGCAAACGGTCTCCCGCCCTCATCTCAACAAGTATTTCTTGTCAGACATGTGCGCATCGTGACAGTCGGTGCACTGCTCTTCGACGCCCCCATGGGCGCCGACTCTCGCCACGGTTTGACGGTCGTGACAATGGAAACAGAAGCTGTCGGATTCGGACACCAGGAGATAGCGGTACTGAGAACTGTGGGGATCATGACAGGCCGTGCAACCACCCGACGCGAGGGGACCATGGATATATCTCTTGTTGCTCTTGAACTCATGGCATCGGATGCACAGCTGCTCACGCGGGGCCACGAGCGCATTGGTGGCTATAGATTCGTGACAGGCATTGCACAGTTTCGCCGCATAGGGACCATGCTCCCGGTATCCGACCCGCCGCGGCCGCGCGGCATTCGCCGAGGTCGCAACCTGCTCTCCTGCTGCCGCCGGCGCTTCGGCCGCCCTGGGAGGCGGCACCCCATCGAAGAAGAACGAGAGGACTGTGTAGCGTGTCCTCGCAGAGCAGCCTATCGACATCATCGCCGCAACACCGACGCATGCCACTACCGCCCATAGCTTCATTGGAATTCGCAAAGCGATTGCTCGGACGCCCCGCGATTCACTGTGGTGGTGCTGTCTCCTGCGGCGGTGCGGTTTCCAGCTCCTTCTTCCGTCGCTCTTCTATCTGTTTCAAGAGTTCCGCATCGGTGGGATATACCTTCCCCTTCTCCTGCCCGTACGCCAGCACGTTCACCCGGCGGTCGCCAAACTGGCTGGTGACGAAAACCAGGTATTCCATTTGAAAACCTGGCTGGCTGTATTGCTGAAAGTACTGCAGGTTGTCGTAGTCAATCGCGACCTTTGCGGGCAACAGCAAGCCCCCCGGCTTGTCAGGCTCTCCCCCGAAGAACATGAGCAGTCGTCCGTCTTTGTTGAAGATCTGCACGTTGTTGAAAGAAGCGTCGACCGCATAGAGACGGCCTTCACGATCGAGAGCGATTCCTTTGGGTCGCGCGAAGTGTCCAAGGTTGTCTCCGGGCCTTCCAAACGTCGCTTTGAAATGACCGTCCCGGTCGAACTTGACCACCTGAAACCGTCCGACGTCGGTGACGTAGAGGTATCCCTCGCGGTCGAACGCGAGATTCGTCGGACGGTCGAGCCGTTCGGAAGGATCCCCTTTGTCACCGATGGTCTTGACCGTCTCACCGCTCTGCTTGTCAAAGACCTTCACCTGCCCGTTTCCAACGTCAGCGACATACAGCCGGTCTTCGAACGCCACAGCGTCCACGGGTCTCCATGCTCCGGGCAGGCCGTATGCTTTCAGATACTCGTCGTTTCGGTCGAAAGCGACGATCTGGCCCCGTACGGGATCCGCCACGTATTTGGTGCCATCCGGCTCGGTGCTGATATTGATCGGTTGACGGAGCGTTCCCGGACCGACTGCGCCTTTCAGCGCCCCAAAGCTCTTGCGCTTCAGATCCAAGACAGCGACCGTGGCGTTGGTATCGCAAACGTAGATCTTGCCGTCATAGACCGTCACGCCATACGGCTTGTCCAGCTTCACATCTTGTTTCTCACCCACGACGAACCGGTTGAACGAGGATTGCTCCTCAATGTCCTTCAGGCCGCTGAAGGACGTCAGATACTCGATGCGGGCAGAGGCAGGCGGGGGCGGGAAGAATACCGGAGCTTCCTTCTTCCGGACAGGTGTGGAGCAGGCCGCTGCAAGAACTACCAGCGCCGCGCACACAAAGCCCAGAAGCTGTTCATCTTTAGCCATTCCCGCCCTCCGGTAGCCCGAGTGGACAGCAGTGCGTGTGTTCCATTCCGGCTGCGCTGGAAAATTCCTACCATCTTGCGGAGGCGAGGCAAAGGGGAGAGTGAACCAGGGGGGAAAGCGAGAGGGGAATGAGCATTCCCCTCTCGCTGAGTTTCAGACAGGGCTGGCGTTACGGAGTCGCGCCGGGATCGATGCCCTTGTCATGGCAGGTCAGACAGAGATGACTGCCGCTGTCGCTCCTCCACAACAGCGTCTCACCCGTATTGCCCTTGTTGTGGACCGCGTGGCAGGTGCCGCACTCCATCCGCGTGTTGCCCACGCCCAACAGGTGATCCCGGACGGTACCGGCCGTGCCGAGCAGGGCGGTGTCGGCGGACCGAATCTCGGTATCCACCGCCTGCACCTGGTCATAATCGAATCCGATGGGGTGATGGTTGCCGAGGTAGTTGTCCTTGCCGATGATATATTGTGCCCCGATCGTGCCGCCGCCGCCGCTCTTCGACAGCTGCGAGCTGTTGCCGTACGAGTTGACGGCCACGCTGCCGTCATGACAGCTCAGGCACAGCAGCGAGGTGCTGCCCGGCGTCATGTCGCCGTTGAGGATGGCCTGCGAGGCCTTGGGGCCTTTGGTCGGTGCGCCCGGACCGTTCTGATACATGGTGTAGGACGCGTAGTTGCCGGTCAGCTCATGGTTCCACAGGGGCAGGTAATCAAACGCATCCGGCGCTTGCACGCCGCCGCCCACACCCGCTCCCGGACCGCCGTTGGCCGGGCTGAGCTTGTAGGTGTTGTGCGGCGCATGGCAGAAAATGCAGATCCGCTGCAGCGGATCCGCCGGATTCGCCGTGTAGTTCATTCCGTTGTGGGCCGTGCCAAGATCGTGAACCGTTCCGTTGATTTCCCTGGCCAGGAGCGGGCGCGCTGCCGGTGTAGGCCATGGCCGCGGACGCAAGGGACAGTCCCAGTGCAACAAGCACCAACCCTTGGGCGTGTCGTTTCATTCTTCCTCCAATGGTTTCGTGGGTTCGCATTTCTCCATCTCTCCCCTTCCATGAGGAGGCAGGCGGCGTGGCCCGCCTGCCCCCCTTGCCTGCCTACGGTTTCGTCCCGGTCACGCTGTTACTGGTGCTACTCGGTCCGACCGTGATGGGTGCCACAGCAGGGAACGTGTAGCCGCCTTTGGCGACGCTCAGTGTGTACGTGCCCGGCTTGAGTGATCCGGCCGAGAACGTCCCGTCGATGGCGGTGTACACCTTCCGAACCACCACGCCGCCCGCGTTCGTCACGGTGACGGTTGCGGACGGCACATTGACTGTCGCCGGTGGGGTCAGGGTTGAATCGAGCGCCTGCACCGTCCCGCCGATGGTGAAGTACGCCACCGATACCGTGCAGGTCCTGACCGCCTGCTGTCCGATGGTGTCCAGGGCCTTGTGGGTGATCGTGTACGTGCCCGGACCCCTATAGGTGTGCGTGAGGGTCACGCCCTGCGCGCCCTGTGCGAGCAGGCTGCCGTCGCCCCAGTTCACGGTGACGTGGCTGACGCCTTCATTGTCCGATGAGGTATCCGTCAGGCTTGCGCTCCACGTGTTGGCATTGAGAATGGTCCCGCACGCGGTGCCGCTGACGGTCGGGGAATCGTCAGGAGTATAGACGTTCACGTTCTTGGTCTTGGAGGCATTCTGACCGTTGCCTGTTACGGTGAGTGTGACCGCGTACATGCCAGCGCCTGCGTAGATGTGAGATGCGCTCGCACCCGAGCCGTGAGCGGTGCCATCGCCCCAGTCCCAATCGAAGGCGCCGCATGGGCCGCCGCAGTCCGCAGCAGCGTACACGGTGACGGCCAACGTATTGGGGCTACCGAGCGAGTAGCCGAAGTTCACAGATATCGGGCCGTTGTTGTGAATGCCCGCAGCATAGGTCGCCAGCTGGGCTTTGGTCAGATACGGTGCGTTGTTCACCGTAGCGGCTGCACCGAGCGAACCGCCGTGGCACTGGCCGCATGCGAGATCGAGGTCTACCCACACTGCGTTGGCATACGTACCGTCAGGTGCGACTTGAGCATTCCTGTCTTTTGGCACGGCTGTCCAGATGCCGGCGGGCGAAGCCCCAGTGCAATTCGCAGAGGAGGTGTCAGACAGGTATACAACCGGCAGAGCAGGAGCATTTTGGATTGCACCAGTATGAACAGAGCAACTGCCTCCATAGAACTGACCGGTTGTCGGGAATGTGCTGTAAGACGCGTTCGTATTGATTCTCCACACATGCACCGGCATGGAGGTTTGATTTCCGTTCGCCTCCGCCTGCGTAGCCATATGGCAGACTACGCATGCACTCTCATACTTGGTGGAATCGAACGGCGTCCCTCCTCCGGTCGGATGGCCAATCGTCGCCAGATTTACCTGTGGAGCGGCGGCGTCGGTTGCACTGGTGATGCTGTTGTTCACGTGGCAATCGTCGCATTTCTTCCGCAGCGCCGCTTCTTGCTGGGTATCGATAAACAGGCTGTTGTGGACATCGTGGCAGGTGGTGCAGGTGCCCTGTATTGAGGTGGCAGCCGTTGAACCATCTTGATCGGCTCTCCACGAACCTGCGCCGTAAAGGCTTTCGCAGTCCGACTTCGTCTTTATTTCCGTCCCATCCGGCTTGGTCTTTCCCGGGCTGTTGCTGGTGGTTCCCTGCCAGCAGGTGTAGCCTTTGAAGATGCTGCCATACTCCGAGGTTCCGTTAGGGTCGGTGAGGTCGTACTTCCCAAGTGAGTTAATGGTAATTGATCCGTTGCCGCTTTGTGCGCCGGCGTACTGCGCATGCACGCTGTTCAGGAATGAGTTGCCGAGCACGTGGCCGTTGAAGTCGCGGCCCGCCGCTGCGCCGTGGCTGACGCCGGTCGGGATCAGCGTGGGATCAAGTTGATTCGTTCCAGCCGGCCAGAGCTTCGCGATGGACTGGTGACAGCCGAAGCAGAGGTTGTTCCTGCCGGTGCCTGACGCGAGGGCGCCCATGCCGCCGCTCGTGGGAGCGGTCGTTGGGAATGACGAAGCTGTACCAATGCTGGTCCAGGTGTAAGTCGCC
Source organism: Binatia bacterium (assembly GCA_044450645.1). Classification (GTDB taxonomy): domain Bacteria; phylum Desulfobacterota; class Binatia; order HRBIN30; family HRBIN30; genus JAGDMS01. Next base: position 40,119 of record JBIOJG010000012.1, on the reverse strand, counting down.
GCAGTGCAAGCTGCCTGAGTGGGGTAAAATGACGTCACATCGGTTGCACCATTCTTACAAGTACCGCCCGAAATCTGCGTCTGTGTCACCGACGGAACCGTGACATTGTGGCAACGACCGCAGGTAATACCCTCGAGGTCCCACTTCGGGTTAGCTGCATTGATGCTGATGCCCGGGAATGACGCCTGCGGCTGAACCCCAGAGTATCCGGGAGTACCGATTGACTGCACACCGGGGACAGCAGGAGCCGTCATTGTTCCGCCGGCGGCCGTACACAACGCCGCGGTAGTGTTAATTGATGGATTGACGGTACAAGTTAGAGAACTGTCCTTCGAGCCGGTGGCATGGCAAGCGTAGCAGGAGTAGCCGTTGGTGGCCCCTGGGGCAGAACCGTATCCGTTAGTACCGTATACTAAACTTGGATTCCGTATCATCCAGTCGCCGTAAATGTAGTAAAGGTTCTGATCTACGCCGGCGACCGTCGCCTTTGCGAACGGATCCAAAGAGGTCATGAAGTTGATGGTGTTGGTGCCGTCGGTGGTGTAGACACACAGACCATCCGCGTTCGGGATGTCGCCGGCTACGCAAGGACCCGCCCAGGGCTGACCTGGTGTGACCTTCCTCAGCATGTTCTTGTGGCCGGTCTTCAGGTAGCTTTCTTTGAATCTCTCGGTAGGGCCGTTGTACTGGTCCGTGTAGGTGTGGCAGTGGAGGCAGCCCTCCGTCGTGGCGACACCCTGTGTGGTGAAATCGAACGTCGCGATGGTAGCTGTCCCTCCGACAGGATCTAGTCCTGTCCCGTTGTTGCGGACCCAGTTGGCCCATGATCCACCATTGGCGAAGCAATCTCCCATGGTGGTAGTAGCGCTGAAATCGACAACAGTGCCCTTGACGATCCTGGTGCCGTTTGCGGTGTACATGTCCGCGGCAGCTTTTCCCGTGATCCCGTAGTCGTAGGTGCAGTAGGGGGCGCTGGTGCCAGCGGTGTAGCCGAAAGCCGCACTCGAACTGGCGGTCTTGGTTCCCGCTGAACTTCCGACCACGGACGGACAGGTCGTTGCTGCTGTCAAACCCGTGTCAATCTTGGCGTAACAGAAGCCCGTGTTGGCAGCAGCGGTTGTGCCTTTGCCGGTCCCTGGCGTCGAATCAAAAGCCAAAGGCGTGCCGGTGCCATCAATGCCTCTGTAGTTCCAGCCGTAAGCTGCGCAAGCGCCGCCGAAGCCAGCGGTGGGGAAGGTACCGGAAACTCCGGCAGGGGGTGTAGCCGATGTCTGCTTCCAGTTGTAGCCTTTAGCGATGCAGATCGCAGCACTCCGGTCTAGGCCCGCCAACCCCTTGCCGTTGCCGGAACCGTCCACGCAAATACTGGTGGCCAAAGCGTGCTTTGAGCCATCATTTCCGGTCGCACCGGCTATGGTGCAGGGGGCAGAATCATAGCACTTACTGTCGGTTGCGTTCCACGTCAGGGTGCCGCCGCTGTTGATGTTCGTATTCTTGCAGTTAGTAGAGCTGTTACACGCTGACGTCCCGCCGCTTCCGCATACACTTAAACTGGTCACATCGGCCATCGATATGGACGTCAGGCCAGTCGTGTAATAGGCGCAGTCTCTCTTGGTGGTTATGGTCGTATCGACAACCAAGGTGCCGTCGGCCTTCACGCCGACTATGCAGATGCCGTCGTGAGGCACTTTCCAGCCGCCGATCCCATCCGGCACGGCACCGTCCCATAGGTATTTCGCCGAGGCGGTACTCGCACTCAGCCCCACGCACGCAGCCAAAGACAGCGCGGCTACGAGCGGGGCTTCCCAAGATCGTGTCCTTCTCTTTCCTTTCATGATTGTTGATTCCTCCTTCCGGTCATGAGTCCTCCTTACTTGCTGTCCCCTGTTCCCGGTTCTCTGTTCTCTTTTCGCCGCCCCATCCTTTCGCTGACAGTCGTGGAAAAGTACGCAATTCCGCCCTGCCGCGATGGCATGGCGCAAACTACGTGCCGCCAATCCCGCCTTTACCGTTCCCGAGAACCAGGAGTCAGACCCTCTGGCGGCTGGGGGAAAATCCGCACTATGAGGGAAAAACCTCAATCAGCCGGGAAGATATAAGGATGCCTCAGCCTTATGGGTCCGAGGGTTGGAGTCTGGGGAGTTCCGCCACGCCGACTTAAAGCACATGGCGAAGCTGGGCTTCCTGCGCGCTTACGAACCGGCATCGAGGAGGGAATAACGACGCCCACTCTGGTCCCCTCCTCCGTGAGCACTTCCAGGAACGGACGACGGCGAGGGTGGAAGCGGTTCCCGCACCGGACGGAGCCTGGTGCCACCTTGGATCTTCGACTTTGGACCTTGGACCTTCGGTCCTCGGAGGGCCGACGGCCATGCCCCCAAGCCCTCAGGCCTTCAGCCTTTTAACGTTGGCCTTCGGGCCTTGAACTCCAGCCCCAGTTACGGATGCCCCTCAGGCAGGCCGGGCGCCCCTGTGCCCTTGACGATCTCGAGCAACTCGACCTGGAAGACCAGCGTGGCCCCGGGCTTGATAGTGGGCGGACGGCCGCTATCGCCGTACGCGATGCTGGATGGGCACACGAGTTTCGCCTTGCCGCCCACCTTCATCTTCTGGAGGCCTTCGGCCCAGCATGGAATGACGTGGTTGAGGGGAAAGGTCGCGGGGGTTCCCCGCTCAATCGAGCTATCGAAGACCTTGCCGTCGCGCAGCGTACCCTGATAGTGCGCCTTGACGGTGTCGGTGGCTTTCGGACTCTCCCCTTTGCCGTCCTTCTGGTTGATGAAGATGAGTCCGGAATCCGTCTTCACGGCTCCTTTCTCCTTCGCCATTTTTCCGAGGAAATCCTCCGAAGCCTTCTTCTCGGCTTCGGCAATCTGCCCCGCACGCGTCTGCGCTAACTGCTGGAACTTCGGCCGGTACTCCTCGACCCTGACCGGTGGCGTCCGCTTCAGCGCGCCGTCGATCACCCCGGCCTTGAACAGCTCCAGTTCCTGGGACGAGAGATTGAACTGTTGCTGTAGACTGTCCCCCATAGACACCCCGAGGGCGTAGATGGTCTTCTGATCCTCAGTGTCGAGCTTGACCTCCGGCACCGCCTGCGGTTGGCCCGCCGCTAAACTGTCCGCTTTGCCCTCCTGTGTACCGGCCGCTGTCGGCTCCGCGGCCAGGGCCGGAACAGCCGCCGCGATGACTATAACCAAGAGTATCTTGACCCACGTGTGCATCGGCAGTCCTTTCTTGCTCGGTATTTTCTTCATGTGGAGGCGCAACTCCTCAGACGCGTGGGTTGAGCTTTTGCAGACGGTAGCGCAAGGAATCGCGGCTGATACCCAAGAGTTGGGCCGCACGGGTTTGGTTGCCGCCGGCAAGCTCCATCGCCTGGCGAACGAAATCCTTCTCCACATCCTCCAGGCAAATCCCGGCTGGGGGCAAGCGGTATCCGCTGCCGGCTACCGAGGCAGACTCCGCCGCCGGCGGAGTGGATGCCGGCTGCGCCATTACGAATTCGGGAGGCAGATACTCGAGGCGAATCGTATCGCCGCGTTCCAGAATCAAAATGCGCTCGACCAAGTTACGCAACTCGCGCACGTTGCCCGGCCACGAGTATGCCATCAGCACTTGCATCGCGTCCTCGTCGATGTGCCGGAAGCTCTTGCGGAACTCCAGATTGTACTTGTCGATGTAGTGGCGCAGCAGCAACGGGATGTCGTCGCGCCGTTCGCGCAGCGGCGGTAGCACGATCGGAATCACCTTTAGGCGGTAATACAGATCCTCGCGAAAGCGCCCCTCGCGCACCGCCCCCTCCAAATCGCGGTTGGTGGCCGCAATGATGCGCAGATCCACGCGCTGGTCGACGGTCCCTCCCAACCGTTTGAACTGTCGGCTCTCAATGAACTTCAGCAGCTTGACCTGGGAGACGAGAGGCATGTCACCGATCTCATCCAGGAACAGTGTCCCCCCGTCGGCCAACTCCAACAAGCCGCGCTTGGTGGTGCGGGCATCGGTAAACGCTCCCTTCTCGTAGCCAAACAGCTCACTCTCGAAGAGCGTCTCCGGCATCGCCGTGCACGAGATATCCACAAAGGCCCCGTCCGCCCGCTTGCCGCGGGAGTGGATGGCCCGCGCCACCAGATCCTTGCCCGTCCCGTTCTCGCCCTGCACCAGCACCGTGGTAGCGTCGCTCTCTGCCACCTTCTCCACCAGTGCGAGCACCTGCTGAATCTTCACCGACTGTCCGACGATGTTCTCTATCCCGTAGGTCTTCCTGCGCTCCTGGCGCAACTCCACCACCTCGCGCCGCAGATGCGTTGACTCCAGCGCTTTGCCGACGATGACCTCCAGCTCATCGAAGTCGAACGGCTTCCTCAAATAATCGAAGGCCCCCAGGCGCATGGCCTCCACCGCGGTGCGGATCTCCCCGAAGGCCGTCATCACCACCACCGCACTGTCTGCTCCACTTTCCTCTTTCATCTGCTTGAGCAGATCCATGCCATTGCCATCCGGCAACCGCATGTCCAGAAAGACCACCTCGGGCAGCATCTCCCGAAAGCGCGCCATCCCCTCCGCCACCGTCGCCGCTTCCACCACCTCGTAGCCTGCCGCATCCAGTGTCTGCGCGACCGACCAACGGATCATTTGCTCGTCATCGATGACGAGTATCTTCACCTTGCTCATACACCTCTACCCGGTTTTTCTTAGCGGGCCGGCTCGTTTTCGAGGACGCTGCCGCCAGATTCTTGGGAAGGCTCGATATGCTCTGGCAGTTCCACCAACACGAAGGACCCCCGGCCCGCCGTGCCGCGTAGAGATATGCGGCCGTGGTGCTGTTCAATGATCTGCCTAGCAATCGGGAGCCCAAGTCCGGTCCCATGAGCCTTTGTGCTGAAGAAGGGCTGAAAAGCCTGCGCCGCTTCTTTCTGCGTCATGCCCTTCCCGTTATCTTCAATCTCGACGCACAGACGTGGCGGCTCATCATGATCCTCGGACGAATGTGTCCGGATCCAGATCTGCCCTCCGGCCGCACTTGCCTGGATGGCATTCAAAATCAGATTCACCAGGACTTGCTGAATCTGCTGTGGGTCCGCGTCGATGGCGCGGGACTCACCATTGACGCCGGTCACCGAACTCGATGCCCTGACGATTTGAACACCCACCTTCTTCGCCTCGCCTCCGACTAGTGAAACGCTCCGATCGATGATGTCATCGAGCTTGACCGTTTGGAACTGCGGCAAAGAGGGCCGCGAGTAGTGCAGGATGTCCTCGACAGTCTTGTTCAACCGGTCGATTAGCAGACGGGTCTGACGCACGATTTCTCGCCGCGGATCGTCACCGAGAAAGTCCCGGCTCAAGACCGAGAGCGCGCCACTGATCCCAGTCAACGGATTCCGTATTTCGTGAGCAATCGCCGCCGCCATCTGGCCCAGCGTTGCGAGCCGATCCGCCCGCGCCATTTGCTCCTGATGATATTGCTCGAGTTCCTCATGCGCCGCGTGCAGTCTGGAGATCATATCGTTGAAGTGCCCCGCCAACTGGCCGAGCTCGTCACGGTTGGGCACGGTCGCTCGGACGCTGAGGTCGCCGTGCTCTACCCGGACCATCACGTCCACCAGGCGTTGGAGAGGCTGGTCAATGAGCAGCGTCAGAGCCAACCAGACGCCGATAATGATCACTCCCAAAGTGATGAGCGTCGCGACCAAGGCCGACCGCTCCAGGCTGGCAACCTGCTGCCCCACCTGGTCGAGGGAAAGGCTGAGTTGGAGAATTCCCAACACTTTCCGTTCGGGTGGATGGCAACGGAAACACGCCGGGCGATTGAGCATCGGCTGCAATACCGTGTGAGCAATGTTCCCCCCCTCACGACTCAGCATCACTGGATCTTTCATCCCGACATAACGGTGCATCTCTGCTGGGCTCAAGCGGGTGCCTCGCTCTTCAGGGTTGGACGAGAAGTGGACTATGCCGTCCGTGTCGAAGATCCTCAGAAGTTTGACGTCTTTGTGGCTGCCGGCCTCCTGGATCAGCCGCTGGATTTGGTCCCGGTCCCCGATGAGCATGGCGTCGGCGACCAGCACTCGGAGCAGCTCCTGTAGCGACCGCAGATGCTCCTCGGAGTCGCGCAAGAGCTGCTGCTCCTGCACTCGGATCGCGCTCCATGGCGCGATGCCGACCGTCACGGCGAGTATGGCGACCACGACAAGAACGAGTTTGAGCTTGATACTGCTTCGGACGGTGGCGGGTATAGCGGTCGGGAAACGCATCGCTGATCGCCTAGGGGCGCAGAAACTCTTCGCCGTGCTCCTCTGGCTCGTACTTCGACGGGCAGCTGGCGAGAAGATTCTCGGCGATTAACCCCTGGGGCGTGAGACGTCCCTCGACGATGACCTCCCGACCTTCGGCAAAAAGATCGGGAATGACGCCGTGGTAGAATACCGGCAGCTGCTTCTCGTTGTCGGTGAGGACAAAGGTGAGCCGGACCTCTTCCGGACTCCGGACGACGCTCCCCTCACGAACTTTACCCTTCACCCGAACCTGGCCGATCCGTTCGGCACTCGCGGCTTCGGTTACGGTCAGGAAGTAGGTGGCCGTCTCGCTGGTGCCCGAGGCGATCAGGTAGGCGACCGCAAGCCCAATAAATGCCCCGCCCAGGGCAAACTTCATTCGCTTGTGCATCAGCGCAACGGACTCGCTCTCTCCGGACGTGCGCTCAATGCCGAAAAACCCTTGTCGACGAATATTGGCGCAACATCACTGGAGGGGCCTGACGCGCCCGGTCTAGCGCGCAGTTCATCTACCCTCGTGCTCATTCCCTTCTCGGACAATACACCATCTACGAGAAGCGCACCAAACAGAAATGATTAAGTGCTGCATTAATTTCCGCCATGCCATTCAGGCTTTGAAAATCGGAGCCCATTCGCGCGCCAACGTAGGAAAAAGCCTGCGTGCGCAACGTGGTTGATGGAAGATCAAAAAAAAGGGCGGACCTCGATGGGTCCGCCCTGTGATACCTAGCTGACGTCCGTGCTAGCAGCCGGGCAGCGTCGGCTGTGCCAGGCACAATTGTGAACTGTTAAGCACCTCGAAAACGAATGAGGGGTTGTGGACACCCTTGCTCTTGTCCCCGTTGATCAGATCATAGTTCCACCCGGCTTTGATCAGCGTGTCCGTCGTCGGAATCAGCGCTGTGGTCCCGTCGCTCCCAAGGAAGTCGGCGAGTCGGACGGTGATTGTTGTCTGCGCTTTCTGGTAAGGAGGTGTCGCCGCAGAGTAGTTGAACGTCACCGGGGTCTTGAACGTCACGGTGAATCCCTGCTGCCCGTGTACCTCAGCGGGAGGGCCGACGGAAGCGATGTTGGTGGTCTGTACCGCGGTCTTATCGCTCGTGTCGGTGGTGGAATCGATGACAGTGATCGTCGCACCTGCCGCATTGATTTTCGCCATCAGGTAGCTTTCCATCGCTGTCGCCAGGTTCCCGAGTTCCGCCACCACGCTGTCCTGGAGCGTGCCACCGTCGAAGTCCCCGTGGCAATCGGTGCAAATACTGAGACTCGCCTTGAACGTGTGGTTCGTCCCATTCCCCGGCAAGCTGAACTGCGGAGGCGGCGGGCTTAAGACGACGTGGCAAGTTACGCAGGTGTCGGCGAGGAAGGAGTGCTTGGACCGCTGGCCGACGGAAACGAAGTATGCGTTCTCGCCCATTAGCACGTCGCCCTGGGACGGCGTATGCGGCGCTCTGTACGGACTGCTGTTCTTGTCCGGGGTGTAGCCGTTAGAGTTATGCAGACCGTTGCGGGTGTTGTGACAGGTGATGCAAAGAGCGCCCTTGCCCACGCCATCTGCTTCGTAGCCGGACGGCAATACCTTCGTGTCTCCATCGATGCGGACCGTAGCGTTCGCTCCGCCGTTGCCTTGCGCGTGGGGGTCGTGGCAGGCTGCGCACGTCTGCGGGTGGACCGTGTCCGCGGTCATCCCGAAGAAGCTGGCAAGATCGGCCGCCGTTGCGTTCTTCCCGGTCTGTGGATTGAGGATCTGCTGGTCCATGGATGCCAGGCCCGCAGTCTGCTCCATCCACACGAGGAAGCCGTTGCTCGTATGGCAGCGGGCACAGCTGCTACTGGTCCCCTCGGAAATAGCCAAGTCATAATTCGCGTGGCCGCTCATCTGCCACTGCTGGAACCGGCCGTGCCGAGGAGGCTCGCCATGGCACCGACCGCACACATCAGCGGATAGGCTGACGCGGGCGTTGATGGTGGCGCTGTCCGCAAAATGGGTTCCGATGTCGATCGGCCCGTGGCAGTTCTCGCACTGGATATTGGCGAGCTTGGCCGTGTTCGGCGCGGCTCTGCTGGAGTCGCCTTGGCCAAGCATGTCGGTCCAGTTGTTAGGATTGGCCGTCGGCGATTTGCTGCCGCCGCCGAAGAAGACATTCAACATCTTCTGGTAGTCGTTTTGATCGTCGAACCCGTTGTTTGTCGGGTTCTCCGTCAGGTCGTATCCAACCGTGTGGCAGGGGAAGCAGGACGGGCTGTAGTGGCCACCCGAATTGAGGTTCTTGCTGAAGATTTGTGCGTGTCCGGATTGGCTCCAAGGCGTGAACTTGTCACACGTGGGGATAGTTGAGGGACACGCGGACGCAGGACCGCTGTGGCAGCTCTTACACAAACTAGTGGGCTGGCCGCTCGGCGTGTCGATTTCCCCAATCCAGTTGCTGGAGGACACCACGATGCTCGCGCCACTGACCGACTCCGTCAACGTGTACTTGCCTGCGACATCGGGAATGAAATACGGATTCTGCGTAGTCGCATCGGAAATCGTGGCATGAGACGTGCCGGAGCCGCTGTAAGCTATGGCCCAGCTGTACGTCGGTGTCGTCCCTGTTCCCGTCTTGGTGTGGAGCAAGACCGGCAGCCCAATGGGGGCGTTCTGGAGTCCCGTCGACCATACGAATGGTGAACAGCCTGGCGCAGGAACGGTACACAGCGTGACGGCGATGGGCACGTCCTGAGAGTACGTGCTCGATCCAGACTGCACAGTTGCAGTCAAGGTCACCGTCCCTGTCTCGTCGAGGTCGAAGGGGCTGATGCCCATGACCAGGGTCCGATTCAGAAGCGCACTTTGCGGGTCGTCATTGGCATTCCTTTTGTTGGCCAAGATCGTGAAGAACTCATCCTTGAACGCGCCCACAGCAGGCAGCTGCACCTGGACTGAGTTACCCTGAACGGCGGCCGAGCCACCCGGAGCGGAAAGTATGACCGGTGCGCCGCTCTTCTGTGTCCAGGTAATGGTGCCCGGAGGACCATAGAGCGTGGCCGCAACGGTCACGGTGCCCCCCGGAATGGCGCTACCTGTAATGGTCCCCACGACCGGCACAACCGGGGTCATGGCGACATTCTTCGTGACCGTCACCCCAGCCGTGACGCTCACGGTCGCGGTGACGGAAGTCAGGTTGGTGCCGGCGAAGGTCAGCGTATAAACCCCGGCTGGGAGCACGCCTGAGTAGTTTCCTGAAGGATCTGTGTTGCTGATGCCAGCAACAACCGGGCTAGAGGTGACGGTGACCCCCTGTAAGGGAGTGTTCGTTAGGCTGTTCGTCACATTGCCCGTCAGGGTACCGGTACTGACGCCCCCTGGTCCAGTCGGTCCCGTAGCGCCCGTGGGTCCTGTCGGTCCGCCGGGTCCGGTTGTTCCAGTAGGTCCCGTCGGTCCGGTCGCTCCAGTAGGGCCCGTCACGCCAGTAGGTCCTGTCGGTCCGCCGGGTCCGGTTGTTCCAGTGGGTCCCGTCGGCCCGGTCGCTCCAGTGGGGCCCGTAACCCCTGGAGCGCCGTTCTTACCGTCATCCCCACTGCAACCGACCAGTGTCAGTGCTACTGTGAACAATCCCACAGCCATTAACCGGCCCAGCCTAGAGCAACTCGCCATCGGCACTCCCTCCTCTTAGATTTTTTGTTCTCGGCCTGCTCCCACGGTCATCCCGGAGATCTTCCGAGCCCCGCAACAGTCACAAGAAACGCGCCAACGCAGAGCGCTCGTGAACACTACCGCGGTCGTTCTAGCTTCTCAGGACCGAGAAGGACGAAGGGCTAAACTTGAACCTACTTTCCCGTGTCTGGTAACGACACCGGCCGAAAACGCATCGTCACAAGTTTCTTTTGGCACTGGGTTCAAGGTTCTTCCCGGCCGTGCTTGCGTCATTGGGAACAACGACACTGGCATCGTGCATAAGATCGGCTTGCACAATTTGCCCTTGAGGGGCATTGGCGAATGCGGACAGAGACGGTATAAGCGACTGGTCGAGGATGGCGCAGGCGTCCCCATTGCCGATTTACGAAGGCGGTGCTACCGAGGCCTTGCTATGGGACGGGTCGTTCTCGCAATGGCAGGTGTCGTTGGCCTGATCTCTTGGCTCGCAGTCGAGTCGGCACAGGCAGTTCAAGCATGCTCCAACCCGAATCCCTGCGCGCAGGTGAGCATCGGTGGCGGGACCGGCATGTCCGGCGACACGGTGACGGTGGATCTCAGCTTCAAGCAAGGACCCGATGATGGTCATCCCGGCGGCATTGACGAGATTGCCGCAATAGCACTGACGGTCGACCTGGGTGCGGAAGGGGCGGCCACACCGGCGTTGACCCTCGCGGACTGCACCTTAAGCGCAATCGGCCTACCCAAAGCAATCAAGCCAGCTGTGGCGATCTCAAGTTTCAATGTGGTGGTCCAGAACACCCTCTGCAGCAACGGTCGCACGCACTGCTTGTGCCCTGACCCGGCCAGTGGCATCACGCCTGACGCATTTGTCAACCTGGCGATCTACGGACCGAATCTGCAAACCCTGTCTTGGCCGATCGTCATCCCCACCTTGCCGAACGGGCAGCTGCTGACAATAGACCTGCAGATTGGCCCCAGCGTCAGCGGGACGATACCTTTGCACGTGCTCAACGCCTCAACGGACAGTCAGCATCCTAAGTCAACGGCATTGCTCTCGATCGGGGATCGCCTGGAGAACGACCAGACCTGCGTTCCAATTCCCGGAACGCCACCATGCGGTGCACCAGGCGCCGTCAGTCAGGTTGCAGCGATTGACGGAAGCATTATCGTTGCCGGCCCGCCCACACCGACCCTCGTGATATCCACCCCAACTTCCACCCCTGTCCCAACCGCGACCGCAGCTTCAACCGCCACCAACAGCCCGATGCCCACTGCCACTGAGACCGAGACGCCAACAGCGACACCGGTAGACACGCCTACCCTGACGGCCACTCCGGCTTCCAGCCCGACGGCCACGTTACCAGCGCCGTGCGTCGGCGATTGCAACCTCGATCACGTAGTGACGGTGGACGAGGTTCTGACCATGGTCAACATCGCCTTGGGCAACGCGTCTTTGTCGGAATGTATGGCAGGCGACGCAAACGGGGATCATCGGATCACGGTTGATGAAATCCTCACGGCCGTGACCAACGCCCTGAACGGCTGCGGGGCGGCTCGCTAGCATTCCTCCCGCCGCGGGGGTCTTCACGTCGGTGATGCAGTTGCCTGCAGCCGTTTCAAAGTTTCAACGGCTTCATCGATGTGACGACCGATGTTCAATTCGCTCTTGATCACCTGCTGCACAACCCCCTGCTTGTCGATAACGAAAGTGACGCGCTTGGTGGGCAACCAGCCGCCGAGCCGGGACACGCCATAAGCCGTCGCGATCCTGGCGTCGGGGTCGCTGACGAGCGGATACGGTAGGCTGTGCGCCTCGGCAAAGGCCGCATGCTTCTCGGCAGAGTCTAGGCTGACGCCGACAACTTCGGCGTCCAAACGTGCAACCTCCGCGCGTCGATCGCGGAAGCTGCATGCTTCGCGCGTGCAGCCCGGCGTGAAGTCCTTGGGGAAGAAGTACAAGATGATGTGGCGGCGTCCGCGAAAATCGCGGAGGCGCAGCTCGCGACCATCGGCGAGCGTTCCACGGAAATCTGGGGCCTGGTCGCCTGGAGAGAGCATTTCGCCTCACTTCGTCCCGAAAGCGATACGGACGCTATTGAGTTTTGCAGAAACCGAAGATCTCTTCCAGACCCCCGCCGACCTTCGTTGACTTGATTCTGCCTGCCGTAGTACGGGAATAGCAGTCTTGTTCGCCCGCACCGGACGCAACCTATCGAGGTGAAGGAGCGAGAGCGCGATCACGCCACAGAGCATGCGGCTACACTGCCTTTGGGAGGAAGCCAATGGGCTATGTCGAGTACGACCTTACGCTCACCGACGAGCAGCACGAGCTGCGTGACGCCGCACGCGACTTTGCGGAGAAGGTGCTCCGTCCGGCGGGGATCGAGCTCGACCGCATGCCACCCCAGGCGGTCATTGCGCGTGATTCCCCGCTGTTCTCCGTAATCCGCCAGGCCGCCGACCTCGGCTACACCCGCCTCGGCGGCACCCCCGAGCTCGGCGGGATGGGGCTGTCGCCATTGAGCCGGTATCTGGTGTTGGAGGAACTTGCCTGGGGCAGCGTCGGTCTCGCCGGAGTGCTTTTTCTCGCCTCAACGCACGCGGAAGTCGCCCTGGCGACCCAGAACCCGGGCGCGATCAGGGAATTCGCGGCGCCCTACTTCGCCTGTGGGGACGGATCGATCCTCGGTTGCTGGGCGATCACAGAGCCGGACCACGGATCGGACACGCTCGGGGTCATGCGCCCGGGATTGACCGCAAAGGTCAGCGGCCAGCTGCTCGCGCGCCGCGACGGCGACCACTGGATCCTGCGCGGACAGAAATCGGCGTGGGTCTCGAACGGGCCGATCGCCACGCACGCCATGCTGAACGTACAAATCGACCCGAAGGGCACTCTGGAGCAAGGAGGCGTCTGCTTGCTGCCGCTGGATCTCCCCGGAATCACTCGCGGTGCCGCGCTCGACAAACATGGCGCACGGTCCCTCCCGCAGGGAGAGATCTTCTTCGATGACGTCCGCATTCCGGCACACTACATGGTCATTGCCGGCGACGTGTTTGCGCCTTACATGGAAAACCATTTGTCGATGTTCAACGCCGGGGTTGGCTGCCTCGGCACGGCTTTGGCCCGAGCAGCCTACGAATGCGCCTTGGCGTACACCAAGGAGCGCATCCAGGGCGGCCGCCCGATCTTCGAGCACCAATCCGTCCGGGCACGCTTGTTCCACATGTTCTCCCTCGTCCAGGCCTCGCGCTCACTCTCTCGAGGTGTGTGGGTGTACAACCTGACCCAGCTTGGACAAGGTCGGCCCGCACGTCTCGAGCACTCCATCGCCTCCAAGGTGTTCTGCACCCAGGCGGCACTAGAGGTGGCCACGCTCGCCGTACAGCTCCACGGAGGGAACGGAATGACGAAGGAATACCCGGTCGAGATGTTCATGCGTGATGCAACGGCTCTCACCGTCGCCGACGGCGAGAACGCATTCCTCGCTCAGCTCGGCGCGTCGCTGCTCTAATCGGAGAAAGAATTGAACTGAAAGAACTCTGCGCAAGAGACAGGAGGAAGATCATGGATTTTATTGAGGTCCTGGGTATCCGGCGGTCGATCCGCTTCTTCGATCCGGATCGGCCGGTCGAGCGGGGAAAGGTCCAGAAGATTCTCGAAGCCATGCGGATCGGATCTTGTGCCATGAACGCCCACTGGCTGCGGGCGATCGTGGTCTACCGGGATGAGTTGCCGACCGACACGTTCGAGAAGCTCAAGGTACCGGTAGCGGGCGTCATCATGGAGTTGGCGCCGGTCCACATCTATTGCTACGGGGATCTCTCAGTGATCCCGAAGGACCGGGGTGGGCGTCCGAAACAGCTCATCGATATCGGCGCGTTGGGCCCCAGCCATGGGTGGACCTACCGCTTCGTCGACGAGTTCGTCTGGCCGCAGCTGCTCGAGCCCCTGAGCAAGAGCCCTGCGTATCCGGTCGCAGTGGCCTTCGACGACGGCGGCTGTGCCACACAGGGACTTTTGATGGCGTTTAACGAGGGTCTCGGAGCCTGCTGGACGGCTTTCAATACGGAGGCGGCAAAGGAAATCTTCGGCATTCCAGACGACTGGGTCCCCCACTACTTGATGAACGTGGGTTACCCGCTGGAGTCGCCCCAGGCCGGCGGTCAGCGGCCGCGGCCACCGTTCGATGAACTCTATTTCGAGGGCCGGGTCGGCAATGCCTTTCGGCGAGACCAGGCGGTCGTGGAGGAACTCAAGAAGGCGAAGATGATACAGGCACCGGCGCCGTTGCCCGGCCGGAAGGAGGAACTGCGCCAACTGGCTCGCAAGCTGGGGTTGCCGGAGTAGCGCGGTGCGTCCGCCAAGACCGATAGAGAGCTACGAGACCGTTGTCGCCTGGGCCGGCGGGCTCAGGCGACAGTGGGGCGGTGACCCCTTCGTCGAGGATCCGGCGAAGCTGCAGTCCCTGGACGCGTTTTGCCAGTTCATCGACAAAGATCCCGACCAGCTCGTCGCCTTCTGTTTCCTACGCCGCAAAGCAACCGGCGAGCGCTTTGGCAGCAAGCAACGCAGGGAAGAGGTCCTGCAAAAACTGAAGGAGTTCGAGGCCGTGTCCGGCTTGCACGGGATCGAAGCCCGCCGCCGGCGCAGCCATGTCACCTCGTTTCTTTCCCACAACGGGCTGTTGATCTAAACGCGGCGAACAGACCGGCCAAGGCTCAGCGCCAAAGGGCACAGCGCACCGGGGACCCTCGAAGATTCTGACCCCTGCGGCTGCGCCTTTTCAGTCTTCGGAACCCAGACCCTCCAGGTGGCCAGCACCGCGTACACGCTTGGGTGGCCAGTCTCGGCATGAGACCTGCAGCAGCGATCCTTAAGAAGCGGGGGTACCAAGAGCCAGGCAACACTGTTGTCGCACTTGATGCAATTTGTTCCGACAGGAAAGGAGAACAACATGACGCTCAACAACACTGTGCTCCACCGAGTATCCTTCGGTTCGATCGCGGCCGTGGCGCTATTCCTCTGTCTTCCGACCAGAGGGGCCGCTACCGAGCCCGAGAGCCCCGACAAGGTGGCATATACCCGCTATTGCAGCTCGTGTCACGGTTACGATGGCAAAGGGAACGGTCCAGTTGCAAACATCCTAACGACCAAGCCGACGAACCTGACACAGATCGCGAAGAAAGCCGGCGGGGATTTCCCCATGATGATGGTCATTCAATCCATTGATGGCTCCGTACTGGTCCGGGGCCACGGCGAAACGGACATGCCGGTATGGGGCGAGCGCTTTCGCGCCGAGTCAGCAGCACCGTCGAGCCGCCAGGCGGAGGCACGAGGAAGAATTCTGCTCATTGCAGAGTACATCCGCTCGATTCAAGAGAAGTAGGGGAGGGTCGTCGTGAATCCAGAAGGGGAGTTTTCAGATGAACGCAAAACGGTTCGTCACGTCTCTTCTTGTGCTGCTTGCCGCAGGCCTCATCGGTTCCGCCACCGCGCCTGCCGAGACCACTGCCGGCGAGGCGGTCTTCAAGAGTCGGTGTGCCAATTGCCATACCTTGACGGGAGGACTGTCCACTATTGCGCCGGACTTGACCGGCGTCGTCGGCCGAAAGGCAGGCTCACTCAAGGGCTATCAGTACTCGGCAGCGTTGCGTACCTCAGACATTGTCTGGACGGCTGAGAAGCTCGAGCAGTGGCTGAGCTCGCCGCACGGTGTCGCCGTGGAAACGGAGATGGCCTTCACCGGGCTCAAGGGCGAAAAGGAACGCGAGGACCTCATCGGGTTTCTCAAGCAACACGTCATCAAGTGAGCGGACGCGGGTTCGTTCTCATTGTGGCAGGTCAGCGCTGGACCTGACCTGGGGTGCGATCTTCGGCCTTCCGGCCATGGAGGGCGGCGTAAATCCCGCCGATCCTCACCATCTCAAGGGCAGTGCGGCCGTGAGCTGTGGGGCGGGACAAAGCCGCAACGGCGCCTGGAACCTTACCTAAACCCTGTGATAGCCCTTTCCGGAAGAGTTCCGAGCGCCCAGGTGTCATGATGTTTGCAAGCGAAGGAGTGGGCTCACGATGGAGGTAGTGACGTTCTTTCATCTGAAGGAAGTCCGGTGGGCGTTACCCGAAGACGACCGGGTACGCCTTGAGCGCCGTCTTCCGGGGGTCCACATCACGTCGATTGACGACCCGGCCGACCTACCGGCAGCGTTGGTCGATGCCGAGGTGTTCGCCGGTTGGCAGTTTCCCCGCGAGCACTTCGAGGCGGCGAAGCGACTGCGTTGGATTCACTCGGCGTCAGCGGGCGTCGAGGCCAATCTCTTTCCCGAACTGATCGCCAGCGATGTCATCCTGACCAATTCCACCGGGCTCCACGCGGTGTCGATTCCGGAGCACGTCCTCGGTCAGATGCTCGTGCTGGCACGTAACTTTCACGAGGCCGCGCGCTTACAGCAGCGCGCCGAGTGGAATCGCTTCCAGCTCATCAGCTTCGGCGGGGGTGTGCGCGAGCTCCATGGCGGCAGCCTCGCGATTCTCGGAGCCGGGGCGATCGGCCGTAGCCTGGCGTGCCTGGCCACCGGGCTCGCGATGCATGTGCGGGTGATGCGTCGGGATCCCACGCGTCCGGTGCCGGGCGCCGAGGCGGTGGTTGCACCGACGGCGCTGCACGAGCTGCTGGCATGGGCCGACTGGGTCGTGTGTGCTCTGCCGATGACCGCGGAGACACGTGGCCTCATTGATACGGCCGCACTGCGAGCGATGCGTTCGAGCGCCTTCCTCATCAATGTCGGCCGCGGCGAAAGCATCGACGACGATGCCTTGGTGGAAGCGCTGCGTACCGGCGGGATCGCTGGCGCGGCGCTCGACGTGTTCAGCGAGGAACCGCTGCCGTCGAGTCATGCGTTCTGGTCGTTACCGAATCTCGTGCTCACGCCGCACATCTCCGGCTATACGGCACAATACTTTCAGACGGTGGTGACCCTTTTCGAGGACAACCTCGATCGGTTCCTCGGCGGACGCCGATTGCGCAACGTGGTCGACAAGCAGCTCGGCTACGTTCGCCGGGAAGAGTAGCAGTGGAAGGAGGATCCATGTCCAATCGTGTCATCGCCTCCATGCAGAACGGCATCGCGGATGTCCGTTTGAACCGGCCCGAAAAGCTCAACGCACTCGACTCGGCAATGTTCGAAGGGCTGGTGGAGACCGGCAGCGCGCTCGCCGCCGACCGGTCGTTGCGTGCGGTGGTGCTTTCCGGTGAGGGCCGGGCGTTCTGCGCCGGCCTCGATTTTGCCAGCTTCATGGCAATGGCCGACAGCGATCGGCCATCGCGCAATCTGCTCGACCGCCCGGCGGGGAGCGTAGCGAACTACGCGCAACGGGCGGCGTACGTATGGGCCGAGCTGGCGGTGCCAGTGATCGCCGCGGTGCATGGCGCGACATACGGCGGTGGACTGCAGATCGCCCTGGCCGCCGATATCCGCTTCGCGGCGCCCGATGCGCAGTTGTCGGTGATGGAAATCAAGTGGGGCCTGATCCCCGATATGAGCGGGAGCCAGACCCTCCGCCATCTCGTCCGCCTCGACGTGGCGAAGGAGCTCACCTTCACCGGTCGGGTCGTCTCCGGCTCCGAAGCCGCGGGCCTCGGGCTGGTGACGCACGTCAGCAGCAACCCGCGCGAGGATGCGTTGACACTGGCGCGCGAGATCGCCAGCAAGTCTCCCGACGCCATCCGCGCGGGCAAGCGACTGCTCAACGATGCCGGTCTGGTCAGCCTCGCCGACGGTCTGCGCCTGGAGGAAGCGCTCCAGCTCGCACTGATCGGTAAGCCGAACCAGATCGAAGCCGTGCAGGCAAACCTGCAGCGTCGGCCGCCGCAGTTCAGAAATCCAGAGTAGCGGGCCGGTGAGCCGGCACGAACCAGTGCAGCCCGAGCGTGTCCGACACCCTGTGGAACCGGACCTCGACCGGCACGTCCAGTTCGATCGCCGCGGGATCGATACCACGCAGCGCTGAGACCAGACGTACCCCCTCCTCCAACTCGACGACCACAACGGCGTAGGGCAGATCCTCGGCAAACATCGGCAGCAACGCTTGGTGCGTGACGGTCCAGGTGTAGACCTTGCCGCGCCCGGAGGACACCGTCCACTGCCACGTTTCAGCTCCACAGCGCGGGCACAAGATCCGCGGCGGGTGGCGCCACGTGCCACACGCGTTGCAGCGCTGGAAACGCAGCTCGCCGCGGGCACAGAAGCCGTAGAACTCGGCGTTCATACCTTCAGGGTTCGGGGTGAAACGCGCGGCGAACAGTTCGTCACTCATGGTTATGTCCTCAGCGTCCCAGGACGACGAGACTGCCGTCACCGAAGTCGCCCCAGCCGGTGATGACACCGAGACGCGCCCCAGACACTTGCGCGGCGCCGGCCTCGCCGCGGAGCTGGCGCGTGGCTTCGACGATGTGGTTCATGCCCCACATGTGGCCCTGCGAGAGCAACCCGCCGTGGGTATTCAAGGGGAAGCGTCCGCCCAATTCGATGCGGCCGTCACCGACAAAAGCGCCCGACTCACCGGGGCCACACACGCCCATGGCTTCGAGCTGCAGCAGCACGACGTAGGTGAAGCAATCGTAGACTTCGAGGAAGTCGACATCTGTTGGTTTGATTCCCGCCATCCCCAAAGCCCGAGGCGCGGCGGAGCTCAATCCGATGCGGAACATATCCGGCCGGCTGGGGATGTCGTCGGCCGGATACGGGTGGCCCTCCGCCGCACCCAGGATCAGCGCCGGCGCGTGCCGCAGATCCCGGGCCCGCTCCACCGTGGTCACCACCAACGCCGCTGCGCAATCGGTTTCAAGCGAGCAGTCGAAGAGACGGAAGGGCTCCGAAACCACCCGCGCCGCGAGGTAGTCCTGCATCGACAACGGCCGACCGCGCATCATCGCCTTGGAGTTCAGCTGTGCATGCTTGCGGCAGGCAACCGCCACGGCGCCGGTGTCCTCGTCACGGATACCGAACGTCCTTTTGTGGCGCATGCAGATCCACGCATACATCTGCACGGGCAGCATGACGCCGTACGGCATGTAGAAATCGGAGATGGTGTCGGCGAGGGTGGTCGGCGCAAAGCTCAGCTTCGGAGTGCGCGCACCGGGCTTGGGCCGAAACGCTGAATACCCGTTCCAGCCGACAACGAGTAGCACGTGCTTGGCAAGCCCGTTCGCCACCGCCATTGCGGCGCTCTGCAGCGCCGCTACCGGGCTGGCACCTCCCATGTGGACGGTCACCGAGAAGCGCAGCTCCTCGATTCCGAGGTTCGCCGCCAGTTCCTCCGTCGTGGTGAAGCCCGAGGGCGGAATGAGGCCGTCGATGTCGCGCAAGGACAGGCCCGCATCGGCCACCGCTGCCCGCGCAGCGTCAAGCATGAGCTCGACCGGCAACCGGTCGGAGCCGCGCACGTAATCCGTCTCGGCAATCCCAACAATCGCCGTGCGACCGCAGAAATGTGGTTTTTCGTGCTTCATCGGTGGTCCAGAGATCAGCCGACCAACGGCGAGGCGGCCTTGTCAGTGTCCACGGCGAGGCCGGCATCGAGCCGCCCGACCGTCGCAATGTACTCGTCGACCATCTCATGAATCACATCGCGCACCCGACGGACCTGGTTGAGCCGGCCGACGACTTGCCCCACCGGGGCGAACATCAGATGCTCCTTGTGGGCGTGGAAGAAGCGGCTCATGGCCGGGGCAATGAGGATATTCTGCAACGGCATCGGCAGTGTGCCGGGCGAGTCCGACGCTTCCCAGGCATCGGTCCACGGCGTGCGCAGCATGCGGGCGGGTTTGCCGCTGAACGAGCGGGTCCGCACGGTGTCACTCGAGGTAGCCTGCAGATAGCTGTTCATCACCTCGGGCGGTGCATCACTCTCCGCGGTCGTCAGCCACACCGAACCGGTCCACACCCCGTCGGCTCCCAGTGCAAGCGCGGCGGCGATCTGCCGCCCGCTGGCGATCCCACCGGCCGCCAGCACATGCACTTTGGACCCGACCGCGTCGACCACCTCGGGCACGAGCACCATGGAGGCAATGTCGCCGGTGTGGCCGCCAGCCTCGGTGCCCTGAGCCACGACGATATCCACGCCGTTCGCCACATGCCCCTGCGCGTGCTTGACCTTTCCGGCCAAGGCGGCCACACGAATGCCCTGTTTGTGCGCCCGCTCGATGATATCGGCAGGTGGCGAGCCGAGTGCATTTGCCATCAGCTTGATCGGGTGTGCAAAGGCCACCTCGACCTGCCTGCGGGCAATCTCGGCTGTCCAGCCCAGTACACCGCCAAACTCAGCCTCTCCCTCGGGGAGCGCCGGCAGTTCAAACCGCTTGATGAGTTCTTCGACGAAGCGCCGGTGCCGCTCCGGGATCATCGCTCGGATCTGCTCGTACATCTGCTGCGGATCGCCCGCGGGGGCGTCTTCCGCACTGGCCGGCATGATGAAGTCGACGCCGTAAGGCTTGCCGTCCACGTGCGCGTCGATCCAACTGAGCTCGATATCGAGCTGCTCGTCGCTGAAGCCGACCGCGCCGAGCACGCCGAGGCCGCCGGCACGGCTGACGGCCGCCACCACGTCGCGGCAGTGGGTAAATGCAAAGATCGGATACTCGATCCCGAATACGTCACAAATGCGCGTTCTCATGACCGTCCCTCATCCCGGCAACTCTACCTGATGGCCACGTCGCGAGCCACCGCAACGCGCCCGACGCCACTCGCACGATGACCCGACTTGCAAACGGGCGGCTACTCCGCGATAGATGTTTCCTGGTCACTGGCGGGCGGCGCGGGCTGCGTGCCACGATCAGGTAGGGATGACCAGGAAAGAAGAACGCACGACCGACCTCGTTGCCGGGCGCCTTCTTCCAGCACGAGACCTGTCGCAAAGGAGCCGCCGATGACCACACAAGGAATCGACCTCACCAAGCTGTCGCTTCAGGACGCGCTCGATCTCGCCATCATCATCGAAGAGGAAGCCCAGGAACGGTACGAGGAGTTCTCACGCCAGATGGAACTCCATCATACCCCCGAGGCCGCCACATTCTTCCGGCACATGGCGGAGAACGAAGCCAAGCATGGCGCGCAGCTGAGCGAGCGCCGCACGCGCATGTTTGCCGACGCGCCACGCAAGGTCGCGGCGGCAATGGTGTGGGATGTCGAAGCGCCTGAGTACGACGAGGCCCGCGCTTTCATGACACCGCGGCAGGCGATGAGGACCGCGCTGCGTTCCGAGGAGAAGGCACACGCCTTCTTTGTGGCCGCATTGCCGCACATCGCCGACCCGAAGGTAAAGGCACTCTTCGAGGAGTTGCGTAGCGAGGAAGTAGCGCATCAGGACTTGGTCAAGCAGGAACTCTCCAAACTGCCCCCAGGCCCTGACATGAATCCTGACGACTTTTCCGACGAGCCAGTCGCACAATAGCGCTGCAACGAGACAAGCAGCCAAAGACCTTTCCGTTGCTCGAGACCGCCGCCGCCTTCGTACTCTACGCCAACGCTAGTGGCCCGAGGCCCCCGCTGGCATCCCTTTGGAGGCCCGCATCCGACCAAGCGGTGAGTCGATCTTCTTGAAACCGTCCGGCACTTTCAGCACGTCCGCCGGCACCGCTTTTTCGCTGACCTCCACCACTTCCGTGGTGGTGCTGAATGCCTGCGCTCCCGCCCCAGTGCGGAACGAGGTGCGCAGCGGCACACCGTGGATCTGTGCAATGGCCTGCGCAACATTCGCCCCAGGCGCGGCGACGCCCATCATCTTACTGAACGCCTCGGTGGCCTTTGCGCCACCCGGCGGCTGCAGTCCTTCGGTTGCCCAGATGGAGCCGGTCATGGGTCCAGCTTCGAACACGTACTCCTTGGCCTCGTAGCCAGCGATCTTCTCGCTCTTTCCGGTCGGCTTCACCGACGTCGCCGTCTCAGCCGTTGCCGGCATACCCATCTTCCCCATCATCTCACGTGCTTGCGGCGGCATCTTTTCGAGCTGTTTCTGCATCTGCGCCTTCATCTCGTCGGCCTGCTGCCGCGTCTCCGCGAACGTTTGCGTGAAGTAGGTTTGCTGTCGCTTGTCGACCATCGTTGTCGTCTCGGCATCCAGATCGAAGATCACCCGGTTGCTAGGCCCGTCCGTCACTATCCGGTTGCCGACCCAGTACTGGGTCGACTCATGCGTACCAGCGACCACGCCGGCGGTCGTCACCCGCTGGCGAAGCGTCAGGTCCTTCGCTTCGACCCCCACGGGCGAGATCGCCAACAACGAGAAAGCCACCCATGCCGACAATGTGTGTACGCGCATGCTTTGCGTCTACTTCACCGGCAACGGTCAATCAAGCTGCCCGTAGCGGAGCATTTTGAATTGCGGGGCCGGGTGCGTCATCCCGAGCACCGCGAAGAGAGATCCAGCCGGACCGACGTCTTGCATGCGGGACTCACGTCATCAGGCGGAATCTGATAAGGGGCCGAACGCAGTCAGCGCATGGAACCGGCAAATGGGCGAGATGGACGGCGTCGGAGCAGCGCCCGGAGTGGGTTTCTGACGCTGCTGATCGTCGTCGTCATAGCGATCGCCGGAAGTGAGAGTACTGACGTAGGCAGCAGCTTCGCGCAGCAGCCCGGTCTGGTCCTCTGGGCGTGGGAGCGGCGTGAGGATCTCCGTTTCATCGACCCGGCACAGGTCAGCGTTGCGTTTCTGGCCGGCACCGTGCAGCTCAGCGGAGATGAGGTAGCAGTCCGTCCACGGCTCTTGCCCGTGATCGTTCCGCGTGAGACCGTGTTGTTCCCGGTCGTGCGCATTGAGGCCGGACGCACGCCAACACCAACGCTGTCACCGCGGCAGCAGAGCCAGACACTCGACGCCATAGGGGGACTGATTCAATCGCAAACGGCACCGTGGGTGCAGATCGACTTCGACGCAACCCAATCGCAGCGCGGCTTCTACCGCGCACTTCTCACCGAGCTGAAGAACCGTTTGCCGCACGGTACCCGCTTGTCCATCACCGCCATTGCCTCTTGGTGTCTGGGCGATAACTGGCTCGGCGGCCTGCCGATAGACGAGGTCGTACCCATGCTGTTCCGAATGGGAAGAGATACCGACAACCTTCGCCACCGGCTCGCCGACGGCGAGGATTTCGGTTCACCCATCTGCCGGTTCAGTGCGGGTGTCTCCATCGATGAGCCGACGCCAAACCTTCGGGCAGGCCGGCGCATGTATATATTCGCGCCCGGGCCGTGGTCGGCGGAAAGCTATCGCTCAGCGCTCACGCAAACGGGAGCACGCCGGCAATGAGCTGGGGGCGTTTAGGTGCTATGGCCTTGCTCGTGGTCGCGACGTGTGTATGCGTCCCGGCGCGGGCACCTGCATGCGGACCGTTTCCAGTTGAGGCCCGCTTCTGGCTCACCCAGGTACCGAACGAGCCACTGGAACGGTATCTGGACGGTCATCTCGGTATCCTGGACCCCGCCCTCGGCCGTGCTTACAAGTACGTTGCCTACCGTCACTTGAGTGGAGTTGGCTTAGGCGCGAGCAGTCAGGCCGCGGTCGCGCGCTACTGGGAGCCACAGGAAGCGACCACGCCGTACAGCCGCGGCGCCATTTCAAAATGGGAAGATGCGCGACGCCAGGTGCCTGGAGTCGGTTACCCATCCATGATCTTCCCCTATCGTGACGTTACGCGAGTTGTCGGCGGGTACACCCACTATAGCTCCTACGTGAACTGCCTCGATGACTCCTTCCTCAATGCATCGAACGCACTGACCGAACGGATCGGTCTCTTCGGCGCGAACTCCGCCGAGGTACGAGAGTGGCTCGCCGCACAGGATCAGGTCTTTTCGAACTGCCAGCACGGCGAGTCGATTCCTGAGCCCTTGCCAAAGGACAGGCCCCTGCCGGCGCGCGCCGATCGGGAGTATCAAATCGCCGCCGCGCACTTTTACGCTGGACACTTCGAACAAGCGGAGCAATGGTTTCGGCACATCGCGCCGGACCGCAAGTCCCCATGGAGCACACTGTCGGCGTACCTGGTTGCGCGGGCCATCGTCCGGCAGGGCACACTGGCTGAGCCGGTGAACCGCGAGCGCCTGTCCGCCGCCGACACCTACCTGCGCGAGTTGCTGGCAGACAGCTCGCGCGAGAGCGTTCACCCGGCGGCACAGCGACTACTGGACTACGTTCGTGTCGAACTAGACCCCGCTGCCAGGCAGCACGAGCTAGCGGCGCTTCTCAGCGCGCCGTCACTGAACTCTGGTGTCCATCAGACGCTCTCCGATTACTTGTGGCTCCTCAACCGCCACAAGGGTTTGCCCGAATCGAATGACGAGTTGGCCGACTGGCTAGCCGGCCGCGGGACACTCGATCGTTGGTCGGTTACGCACTCGTTGCTGTGGCTCAGCGCTGCAATGATGAACGCGCCGGAGGCAGGAAACGAGATCCTCCAGGCTGCGGCACAAGTCGCTACCGACTCTCCCGGGTATCTCACGGTGAGCTATCACCGGGCGCGTTTGTTAGCCGCTTCGGGGCGAGTGACGGAGGCACGCGGTGCGCTCGAACGCTTGCTCCAAGAGCAGGCACAGACACTCTCGCTCGGCGACCGCAACCGTATCCTGAGCCTGCGCGCCAGCCTGGCGACAAACCTGGAAGACTTCCTCGCGTTTGCGCAGCAGGTTCCGGTGGAAGTGGGCATCGACGATGACAGGCCACATTTGTACACGCACGGGTACGAAGAGTTTGTGGGGAAGCCACTGTTCAGCGACGCCACCACCCGTGTCGTGGATCTGTACTTCACGCCCGGCCTGGCGCTGCAGGTGCTGCGGCGCAACGATCTCCCGCTCAACTTGAAACGGCGTCTCGCGCTAACTGCGTTGGTGCGCGCCCTGCTGACGGCGGACGATGCGGTGGCGGCTGATCTCAGTCCGCTTGCCAGAACGTTGGCCCCGGAATTGGGCTCGGATCTTCAGCGCGTTGGCGCTGCCCCACCTGGGCCTGCGCGACAATTCGCAACGGCATTGATGCTCCTGCGCTTCCCCGGCCTGCAGCCAACATTTGGAACGCCGGTAGGTCGCGTGACCGCGCTCGACCAGATCGATAGCCTACGTGACAACTGGTGGTGCCTCACAGCCTCCAGTGATTTGAACCAGATTCCTGCTCCCGGCTTGCTCACTGCCGAGCAGCGGGCGGCCGCCGAAGCCATGCAGACGAAGCTGAAAGAGATCGACGCCGCACCGATCTATTTCGGCCGAATCGTGCTCGAGTGGGCCAGGACGCATCCGCATGACCCGCGCCTTCCCGAAGCCCTGCATCGTGTCGTCAAGGCCACCCGCTTCGGCTGCGTGAATGACGACGGCGTCACGTCCAAGTCGGCGTTTCAGCTCCTGCGCCGTCGGTACGCACAGAGCCCTTGGGCGGCAAAGACACCGTACTGGTTTCGGTAGCAGGCAAACCCCTGGAGGAGTTGGCGTCCCGCCGACGGCGGCATCACTTGCCGATCCTGAGCAGCGCTCCACCCGGCAGTAGCGCATGAGCGGTCGCTGCAGTGGTTGTGCTCCAGTATACGCTGGTATCATCCGTGACGGGGTTGCACGGCTTGTAGAGTTCCTTCGCCAATATTGCTGGCGTGCCGTCACCGCGCGGCACCCGGATGATTTCTCCGGCGTACGATCCGGGATCACAGCATGCCGTCACGTAGAGGTCCGATGCATCGACCGCGATGGCGTTCGCGCAGGCGTCGTACATTCCCACGTCTTCAAGCAACACCGCCGGTGCGCCGCCCACTTTGCGCACGCGCATCAGGCGCTTGTCGTAAGTGACCCAGTAGAGAGACGTGGCGTCGGCAGTGAGGCTGCGCGGGCCGCGCTGCCGGTCCGCCAGTTGCGTCACC
Organism: Binatia bacterium; assembly: GCA_044450645.1. Lineage (GTDB taxonomy): Bacteria > Desulfobacterota > Binatia > HRBIN30 > HRBIN30 > JAGDMS01. The sequence goes on along the minus strand of JBIOJG010000012.1, from coordinate 14,308 downwards.
GCTCCGTCCGTCTTCGAGATCCGACTGATCGTCTCCGCCCCGTAGTCGGCGACGTACACCGCTTGCGCGTCGGCGACGATCGCGAAGGCCCACTGGCTCGAGGCCAGCTTGATCGGTGTTCCGCCCGTTTTCGGGACACGCATGACGGCGGACCGCGTCGTAAAGTACACGTCCTCCTGGTCCACCGCGACGCCCGTGATCTCTCCTTCCACCCGAGCAAGCTCGGCCGGCTGCCCGCCGTCCTTCGCTACTCTCGTGATTGCCCCGATGCGGTCGCCGGCGCGAAGCTGAGGAAAATCCTCAGCCCAGTAGGCGTATCCCTCGTCAAGCTGGAGCTGTCGCGGGTCGCTGCGCGTCGAGGCGAGCACCTGTGCCGCACCGCCCGTCTTCGGAACGCGGTTGAACGTCCGCTGATCATAGTTGAGCCAGTACAGGAAACTGTCGTCGACGGCAGTAGCACCCGGAAAGGGCAGCGCGGTCTCGCCCGTGAGAGCAACCGGCTCACGCAGCATCTCCGTGAGTCCCGGGCCGTGAGGGCCACCCGCCCCACATCCATCGCGACGGCTGCAGGACAGGAAGCTCAAGAACCCCAAGACAACGACTGACCGCCTCATCGTTGCACGCCTCTCCAGCGCCGGCTCATCCGCCGCCTACGAGAACTGCCCAGGAAATGCATACATACCATAACCCTGGTCTACCGGTGATATATCTTGCCTTCGGCGTCTACGGTGTGCCAACCTCCTACTTGCAACGTAACTGGAGGCAAAGGAGGCACGAGAGATGGGAAAGTTCACGCGTCAGGAATTGCAGCAGGCGCTGGCAATCTACAACAAAGCCCGCGACGAATCGTCGCAAACGGGCGACTGGTCCATCTGGGCTGGTGTCTTCACCGAGGACGCGCATTACATCGAGCATGCCTTCGGCGAGTTTCGCGGGCGCGCGGCCATTCGCGAGTGGATCACGAAAGTCATGGCGCCCTTCCCCTACATGACCTTCCCGCAGGACTGGGTGGCTTTCGACGAAGACACCGGGGCGATCATCTTCCAGTGCCAGAATCGTCTCGCTCATCCAACCGACCCCAACGGCGAGCCCTTTCAGTTTCCGACGTGGACGCGGATAATGTACGCGGGCAACGGCCTCTTCTCTTCTGAGGAAGACATCTACAATCCGTTGCGCGATGCCAACCGAGTCATTACCGCGTGGAGCAAAGCCGGCGGCAAGTTCGCCAGCCCGCCGCTGGTGCAGATGCAGCACGGCTAGCGCCTGGGTGCGGGCAGCCGACGTCAACGGCCGGCGGTTCCGAGGCCGGAGGCCAGAAAGGCATTCTCCCTTCAGCTACCCTCGTGCAGGATCTCGCGCGCGATGGTCAGGATCTGCATCTCGGTGGTGCCGCCACCGAGCTCGATGAGCTTGGCATCACGCGCCAGCCGCTCGACGACGTATTCCTCCATGTAGCCGTTGCCGGCGAGAATGTGAATGGCCTCGAAGGCGACGAACGTCCCCATCTCGGCGCAATAGAGCTTACCGGCGCAGACGTCGGCCACCGACTCCTTCAGCGTGCGCCCGGCGATGTGGTCGGCGTAGACGACGCGGCGGCAGTTGGATAGGGCGACATACATGCGCGCCAGCCGGTTCTGGATGAGCTGGTAGTTCGCAATCGGCTGACCGAACTGCTGACGTGTCCGGGCATAGTCGCGGGCGATCTCGAAGCAGCGCTCGGCAATCGCGTAGGAGAGCACCGACAGGCCGCCGCGCTCGACCGCCAGGCTTGACTTCACGTGGTCGCGCTGACGCACGCCGCCGCCGAGCAGCTGATCGGCGGGAACGCGTACGTCGTCGAGGAAGACCTCTCCCGTGGGTGAGCCGCGCATGCCCATCTTCTTCATCGCCGGCCCGGTCGAAAGCCCGGCCGTACCGCGCTCGACGATGAAGGGCTGGATCGAGCCGTCGAGATCACCGCCCATGACGCGCGCGTAGACGAGAAAGATATCGGCGTATGGCGCGTTGGTGATGAAGGTTTTGCTGCCGTTCAGTACGTAGGTGTCGCCGTCCCGCCGCGCCGTGGTCTTCATTCCGCGTAGCGCGTCGCTGCCAGCGCCCGGTTCCGTGAGGCACCAGCACCCGACACGCTCGCTGCGGAGCACTGGGAGAGCGAACCGCTCGATCTGTTCGGGCGTGCCCTTGCCGACGACGTTGCCGCCGAACAGTCCCACGCTGGCACCGTAACTCAGGGCGAAGGAGGGACTGACGCGCGACATCTCGACCGTGAAGGTGGTGCGCGCGTAGCGGGCGGTGTTCCCGCCCAGACCCGTGCCAGCGGCGTCGCCGCGTGGCTCGCAACTGGACTGGTCGCGGACGCGCGCTTGCGGCAGCACGGCATCGAGACCGAGCGTGCGGTGCATGTCGCGCATCAGATCGTAGGGGAGCACCTCCAAGCGCTCCATCTTAGGCACGTGCGGCTCGATTTCGCGGGCGAAGTAGCCGCGAAACGTATCGCGCAACATGCGCTCGGTCTCGGTGAGTTCGAGCTCCATCACGGCGGCAGGCCCTTGACGCGCGGCACGCCTAGAAACGCGCCCACCACGGGGCGGCCTCCGGCGAGACGCGTTCGATCATCACATTGCGGGCACTGAGCAAGCTGCCTTCGACGCGCCGCATCTCGGCCAGGTCAGTGTTGTAGGTCGTCAACGCCAGCACCTCGGCGCCACGCGCTTGCGTGAGCTGGTCCTGGAAATCGAGCAGATCCTTGGTCGTCACCAAGCCCACATCGTAACGTGCCTGCTGGTTACGCACGTTCTCTTCCGCCAGCTCGCGAGCAATACGGGTGGCGTCGATGCTCTTGAGATCGGTGCGCAAATTACTGACCGCCTGCTTGATCTCGAGCGTAATGCCTTCCTCCATCTTTTGCAGCGAGAGCCGCCCCTGTTCGAAGTTGATGTTCGCCGCGGCGTAGTCCGCTTTCGCCTGCGCGTTGTCGAGCGGGATTTCGACCGTCGCACCGGCGGCATAGTTGTAGTAGCGACCGTCGTGCAGGAGCTCGAGCGCGCGCCCGTAACCTCCCTCTAGTGCCGGGTTGACGGGAACGGTCGCTGGCGGCGGGAGTGGGTTGACCGCCTGGGCGTTTGTTCCACTGAGGCCGTTGAGACCAATATTGCCGGTGAAGTTGAGGCGCGGTAGCAACTGATTCTCCGCCGCCTTGCGCTGCAAGCCTTTCCCGTGGACATCGAGCCGTGCCGCGGCCAGCTCGGGGCGCTGATCCAGAGCGGTCTTCAGGCTGCGCTCGTAGTCGACGTCATACGGAACCACGGTCGGCTTGTCGCTCGGTTCAATCATCACCAGCGGACCGGCGCCTGGCTGAGGATAATTGATGACGGCGCGCAAATTGTCGCGCGCAACGTCGTACAGATTGCGCGCCCGAATGAGAATGGCTTGGCGGCGGGCCACTTCACTCTGGGCCTGTAACAGGGCGGTCTGCGGCAGTGTGCCGACCCTGACCTTGCTTTCGTTCTGGCGCAACACTTCGTCGGCCAGTGTCAGCCCTTGCTCCTGTACCTGCACCTCCTCGATCGCCAACACCACCCCCCAATACGCGCGCTCGACGTTCGCAATGATCGTGGCGATTGCGGCTTGGTACTGATAATACGCCGCCTGTTCCGTGGTCTGCGCCACTTCCACAAAGACGAGGGCATAGCGCCAGCCAAAATCACGCAACAGCGGCTGGTTCAGGGAGAGTCCAAGGGTCGTCGTGTATTGCGGGACCAACGTGGCAATGATGGACGGATTCGTCAGCAGTCGCTGGTTTTGCCAACTGAGGCCAAGCTGCCCGCCCGACGAAAGCATCTTGCGCACGCCAGCGTCCCAATTCATTTGCTGAGTGAATAAGCTCGACGCAAAGCCAGCCGTAAGAGTACTTGTTGCGGGCGCCACGGCGCGATTGCGTAAGACGTCGCCGAACATCGCCGGATCGAACACCGATCGTGCGCGCCGCACCTGATTGGCGGCGGCGAGCGGGCCGAGCCGCTGAATCTTGAGGTCGGTATTGTTTTGCAGTGCGAGCGTAATGGAATCCGACAGCGACAAGGCCTGCGGCGATCCGGTATCGATGAGCCGGCCGTAGTGCTCGGTGGATTGCTCCACCGCGGTCACGTCTGCCCCCACCCCGCCGCTCAACTGGCGGACAAAGGCCTCGCCGCGGTTGGGCACCTCGTTGAGCAGATCGATTTGCGGCGAAGGTGCCGGTTCCTGCGCCAGCACTGGCGCCACCAGGAAAAAGGCCACAATCACCAGCACGTTCGCCCTCACCCCCATCATGTCCTCCTTTATCGTCACGCGATGCCTGTTAGCATGAACCGCCGGTACGGGTCACGCGCGCGAACGGCCGTTGCTCACGGCTGAGAGCCGTGCCACCAAGCCTCGCGCCCACTCAGCCGCCCGCGCCAGCAGGCGCATGCGTCCTAAATCATCGAACAGGGAATAGGCCACGGGCGTAAGCAGCAAACTCAGGAGCAGGCACAGGGTTTGCCCGCCGATGATGACCTTGGCCATCGAGGCACGCGAGGCTGATCCCGGGCCCGCGCCGACGGCAATGGGGATCATGCCCGCGACCAGCATCACCGTAGTCATCAGGATCGGGCGCAGCCGCACATGGTTGGCCTCCAGAATAGCGGCGTCCCGCGGCATGCCCTGCGCCCGCAAGGTATTGGTGTAGTCGATCTGCAGGATGCCGTTCTTCTTCACGATGCCGAAGAGCATGAACAGACCGAGAATACTGTAGATGTTCAGCGTCTCGCCCAGGACGAGGAGAGAGATCAAGGCAAAGGGAATCGACAGCGGCAGTGCCAAGAGGATGGTGACCGGGTGAAGGAAGCTTTCAAACTGGGCCGCGAGAATCATGTACATGAAGAGCAAGCTCAGGCCGAACGCCAGCAGAAAATTCGTTCCGGTTTCGCCGAGGGCCTTGGCGCGCCCCGAGAACTCCGCCGTGTAGGTCGGTGGCAAATCGAGCCCGGCGACGATTGCGCGGATCTTGGTCATGGCACTGGACAGGGGCACGTTGTCGAGGTTCGCCACCAGCGTGACCTTTCGCTGCCGGCTGTAGTGATCGATTTGCGCCGGTCCCCGCTCCTCCGACAGGTCGGCGAGATTGGCCAGCTTCACCAATTCGCCCGTCGGTGTCGCGATGGTGAGGTCGCTCAGCGCATGCGGATCATTGCGGTTGGGCAGCTGCGCCCGCAGCCACACGTCGTACTGGTCCTGCTCCTCCTTGAACCGGGTCACCGGCTCACCGCCGACGAGCGTGCGCAATGTGGCGGCGATGTCCTGCACCTTGATGCCGAAGTCTGACGCCTTTTGCCGATTGATGTGCACCCGCAGCTCCGGCTGGCGGACCGACAGCGTGGTGTCCACATCGACGAAGCCGGGTGCCGCACGCATGCCGGCCATGATCTTCTCGGAGTAGGTTTGCAGCCTCTCGAGGCTGGGTCCGGTCAGATCGAACTCGATCTCCGTGTAGCGCTGACCGCCCACCCAGATATTCACGTTCTGTACGCTACCGCGCAGGTCAGGATACTGTCCCAGAATGTCGCGGGCTTGCTTCATGATGTCGAGCTGCGAGAGCTGGCGCTGCCCGAGATCGGTCAGACGCACATAGATCGAGCCCTCAGTCACCGGTCCCTCGCCGGCCCGGAGTCGGCCGCTGGTGTTACCGATGCTGGTCAGCAGATGCACCACGCCCGGCAGGTTGCGCAGCTTCCCTTCCAGCTCGCGGAAAGCAGCGTCGCTGCGCGCCAGGCTGTAGCCTTCCGGGGTCTGCACGATGACTTCGAACTCGCTCTGGTCGTCGGAGGGGATGAAGTCCTTGCCCACCGCTTGAAACAACGGCACCGTTGACGCCACCGTCAGCACGGACAGCAACACGACGACCCAGCGATGCTGCAGCGACCAGCTCAGGATGGCGCCGTAGGTGCGGTCCACGGCGAGGTAGACGCGCTTCTCCCGCGAGGCACTCGTTCCCGGGGCAAGTTTTTTCACGCGCAGAAAGCGCGCGCAGAGCATGGGGGTCAGCGTGAAGGACACCAGCAGCGAGATGAGAATCGCGAACGCCACGGTGATGCCATAGCTGTTGAAGAACCGGCCGACGCGGCCGGACATGAACGCGACCGGCAGGAAGATGACGACGAGCGACAGCGTCGTGGCCATGACGGCCAGGCTGATCTCCTTGGTCGCCGCCGAAGCGGCCTGCATCGGCGACTCGCCGTGCTCTTCGGCGTGCCGGAAGATATTTTCCAGCACGACAACCGCGTCATCGATCACGATGCCGGTGGCCAGCACCAACGCCAGCATGGTCATGTTGTTGATGCTGAAGCCCATCAGCCGCATCAGGAAAAAGGTGGAGATGATCGAGGTGGGGATGGCGATGGCGGCAATCAGGGTGGCACGCAGGTTGGCGATGAAGAGCATGACCGTCAGGCTCACCAGCACGGCGGCCAGGATCAGGTGGAACTGCACCTCGTCAATCGACAGCTTGATGAAACGCGAATGATCGCGAACCACCTCCAGCGAGATGTCGGGAGGCAACACCGTGTGCAGCTGCTCCAAGCGCCGCTTGATGTGATCGATCACCTCGACGGTGTTGGTGCCGGACTGCTTCCGGATCAGCAGCGAGACGGCCGGATGGCCATCCAGGCGCGCCAGTGTACGGGGTTCGACGAAGCTGTCGGTGACGGTGCCCACGTCCCCGACGGTGAGCGGGCGGCCATGCACGTTGCCGATGATGAGCTGGTTGAAGTCCTCGACGCGCGCGATCCGCCCCATCGTGCGCAGCACCAGCTCCTTCGGTCCCTGGTCGACGCGGCCGCTGGGCAGCTCCAGGTTTTGGGCACGCAACGCCGCTTTCACTTGCTGGATCGAAATGTGGTACGCGGCCAGCCTCTGCGCGTCGACGTCGATGTTGATCGTGCGTTCGAGCCCACCGACCATGGTCACCGAACCGACGCCGCGCAGCGTTTCCAGATCTTCTTTCACTTGCTTACGGGCGATCTCCGTCACCTCGCGCAGGCTGCGGTTTCCCGACACGGCGATACCGGCGATGGGCAACGACTCGACGTCGAATTTGTCGACAATCGGCGTGTCGGTGCCCTCGGGGAGCTGCGACATGATCGAGGCGACCTTGTCGCGCACGTCTTGCGCGGCGGCCTCACGGTCGCGCTCCATGACGAAGAAGACCAAGACCTGCGACAGGCCCTCTTTGGTGACCGAACGCAGCTCGTCGATGCCTTCGATCGTGTTGATGACCTCCTCGACCGGCTTGGTGACGCCACTTTCCATTTCCTCGACGCTGGCGCCCTTGAGCGTGGTGGTCACTGAGACGATCGGATAGTCAAGGTTGGGGAACAGGTCGACCGCAAGTTGACGGTAGGAAAAAATGCCGAGCGCCACCAAGAACCCGATGAGCATGGTGGCGAACACCGGCCGGCGGATACAGAGGTCAGCGAGTTTCATAGCCGCATCGATTCGGGAAATCGCCTGACGGAAAGTGCCGAATCAGTTTCGAAAAGAGGATCGACAGCAGGGCTCACGACGCCGAGTCTTGAGCGCCGCTTGCGGTCTCTTTCACGCTGACGGAGATGCCGTTTTCGAGCTTCGTCAAGCCGGAGGTGGCCACCAGCTCATCGGGCTGGAGACCTTCGGTGATCTCCACCATACCCGTGCTGCCGCGCGTTCCCACGCGCACCTGCCGCTCACGCGCCGTCCCATCTTTGACGACGAAGAGCTTGGTCACGCCGGCAAACGTGATCAGCGCCTCTTGCGGCACCATGAGGGCGCGATCGTCGGTACGGGTCACGACGGCCGCGTTGGCGAAAAAGCCCGCTTTGAGAGCGCGGTCCTGGTTGTCGACCAGCGCCTCGATCGCCACCGAGCGGTTCTCCGGATTGGACGCCGGGCTGATGCGCGCCAGGCGCCCCGTGAAGGGCCGGTCTGGCAACGCGTCAACGCGCACCTGCACCGGTTGGCCGGTCTGCAGCTCGTTCGCGAAGCGCTCGGGAACGTCGCCGCGCAGCTTCAAAGGATCCTCGGCCACCAGGGTGAACAACGGGCTGCCCGGGTGAACGTACTCGCCAACAGACACGAGCCGTTTGGCCACCGCACCGCTGATCGGCGACTCGACGCGGGCATGGCGGATAGTCACCCGCAGGGTGTCGCTCTGGGCCCGAGCGACCGCCGCATGGGTCTTCACGCTCTCGTACTCTTGCGGCGAGATGACTTTGCTGGCGACCAGCTGCCGGCCGCGCGCTTCATCGGCTTGCGCCTTGTCCAGCATGGCCTCTGTCTCTCGCAGGCGTGCGCGCCACTGGTCGTCCTCGATCTGCGCGAGGACCTGCCCCGCCCCCACCTGATCGCCGAGGTCGACGTTGAGCGCTTTGATCTGACCTTCCACTTGGCTGGAAAGCGTGACTTCCTGGTTGCCGTATAAGGTACCGACAAAATTGACCACGCGGGCGCTCGGACGAACCGCGACCGACGCCACGGTCACCGGCACGGCGACGACTTTCGCCTCGGCCGCAACCGCCTGTTGATGAGCCGGCTGCTCACAGCCCGACCACAGGGCTGCAGCGACCGCCAGCGACACACTGAGGATCTTCAGGTTCATGAACGTTGCGTTCCTCCCTTGACGACTTTGAGGGATCGAGTGCGCTCTGCCGGCGCCCCGGCATCGCCGATCAAGCCTTGCAGAAAGATCGTCGTCACCAAGCCGGTTAAATCGTCCGGCCGATCGCCGTCGGTACGGTACAGACACGCGGCCCGGATCATGCCGAACAGCACCTCCACTGCCAGGCGCGCATTCACGGGCGCGATCTCGCCGCGCGCGATGGCGCGATCGAGTACGCGACTGACCATGCCGACCACCTCATTACGGCGGTTCTTCCAGTCGGCACGTTCTTGCGCCTTGAGCTTCGACTCCAGACGATGCATCAACACGAAGAAGTCGCGCTGGCGCCAGAAGTAATTGATCATCGTCCGCGCGACGGCTTCGATTGTGGTCTGCAGCGGCGCGTCCTGCTGCAACACCGCCGTGACGGCGGCGTGGAGCCCGTTCAGACCCTCGCCGATGGCGGCGAGGTACAGCGCCTCCTTGGAATCGAAATAACGGTAGATGGTGCCTTTGCCGATCCCGAGACGCTGCGCGATGTCATCCGTCAGGACCTCGTGGAACTCCCGCTGCGAGAAGATCTCGGTGGCACACTGCACGATGGCCATCCGGGTCTTCTGACTTTTCTTCCTGCCGCGCATAGGTGTGCTGAATAATGGAACTGACCAGTCCGTGTCAAAATAACAGAGCCTCACACGCAGTCAAGCTCCGCAGCGCGCATCGACATAGGTCGTCAATCCGCATGACGTTTGTCATCAGCCGATTGCGGGGGGTATCCGCGCATGGCACCTTGAGCACCGAAGAGGAGGGTCACATGGCCAACGATACGCTTTCGATCACGGACAACCGGACGGGCAAGACCTACGAAATCCCGATCAGTGATGGCACCATCCACGCCATGGACTTGCGCCAGATCCGCACGTCCGGCGACGATTTCGGATTGATGACCTACGACCCGGCCTTCACCAACACGGCATCGTGCAAGAGCGCGATCACTTTCATCGACGGGGACAAGGGCATCTTGGAATACCGCGGTTATCCCATCGATCAGCTGGCCGAACGGAGCACGTTTCTCGAGGTGTCGTACCTGATCCTCCATGGGGAGCTACCGACGCCGTCGCAACTCGAGGCCTTCGTGCGCAACATCACCATGCACACCATCACCCACGAGAACATCAAGAAGTTCGTCGATGGCTTCCACTACGACGCGCATCCCATGGGTATTCTCGTCAGCACGGTCGGCGCACTGTCGACGTTTTATCCCGACGCCAAGAAGATCTTCGATCCGGATTCACGCCAAACACAGACGTCGCGTCTGATCGCCAAGATGCCGACACTGGCCGCATTCGCCTACCGCCATTCGATCGGCATGCCGTACGCCTATCCGGACAACGATCTGAGCTACACCGGCAACTTCCTCAACATGCTGTTCAAGAAAACCGAGCTCAAGTACGTCCCCAACCCGGCTCTCGAGCGCGCCCTCGACGTGTTGTTCATCTTGCACGCCGACCACGAGCAGAATTGCAGCGCCAATGCCATGCGCAGCGTGGGAAGCTCGCAGGTCGATCCCTACTCCGCGGTAGCGGCGGCCACCGCCGCCCTGTACGGCCCGCTGCACGGCGGCGCCAATGAGGCCGCCATCCGGATGTTGACGCAGATCGGCAGCGTCAAGAACGTTCCGGACTACGTCAAGCGGGTCAAGGCTGGGGAGTTCCGCCTACAGGGCTTCGGTCATCGCATCTACAAGAACTACGACCCCCGCGCCAAGATCATCAAACGGATCGCCGACGAGGTCTTCGCGGTCACCGGGAAGAGTCCGCTCATCGACATCGCCTTAGAGCTGGAGCGCATCGCGTTGGCGGACGATTACTTCATCTCGCACAAGCTCTATCCCAACGTCGATTTCTACTCCGGCATCATCTATCAGGCGATGGGGTTCCCGATGGACATGTTCCCGGTCCTGTTTGCCATCGGACGCACGCCAGGCTGGATTGCTCAGTGGCAGGAGATGTTGCTCGACAAAGAGCAGCGCATCGCGCGGCCGCGTCAGGTCTTCGTTGGCGCGCCACGACGGGATTATATCCCGCTGGCACACCGGCCCGAACAACGAGCGAACGGCCCGGATGGGACGCCAACGTACGCGGCGCAGGTCGCGATGTCGTAACGGCAGCCGCGTCGGCTGCGCGCCCAGGCTCAGAAGCTCAGGCTGCGCTTGCGAGCCCGCAGACCGCGGCGACTGCCCTTGTTCTTGAAGGGCTTGCCGCCGCCGAGGCCTTGGCCGCCGAAATCGGACCAGGGCTCCGGGGGCGCTGATGGGAAGCTGCCTCGATACTCCGGACGGCCACCGCTGGGTGGCGCGAAACGCGGACCGTCGTTCCGCCGCGGTCGATCTTCTGCCGTATTGACCCGCAGCTTACGGCCATCGATCTCCTGGCCGTCGAAACGCTTGATCGCCTCCGCGGCTTCCGCCTCGTTCGAAAACTCGACGAATGCGAAACCGCGCGAGCGGCCGGTTTCTCTGTCAGTACCGATGTGAACGTTTTTCACCTGCCCGGCGGCTGACAGGGCATCAGAGAGTTGCTGCTCCGTGGTGCGGAAATTGAGGTTGCCGACAAAAACCTTAGTCGAAATGGCTGACTCCTTTGCTTGGTAGGGAATGTGAGATCCGAATTTTACCTTTGCCTGGAATGTGCATAGCATTTCTTGGAATGGTGTACCATAGGGAGCGGCATATTCGCAGGGGGCGCATTTCGTCCTCCCGGAAACACACGCGCGTCCGCTCCTCATTCCTCGACGTACCGTGCCCGGTTGTGGTTTGACAGATCTGCGCAACAACAAGTAAGAAATGGCCCCGATGCGGAGCCGCTTCGCCATCATCGCGGTCACGATCGCGCTCGCAGCAGCGGCGTGCGAGAGCGGCGACAGCCCTGCGACACCCGAGACAACTCCGTCCCCGAAGGCAACCATCTCCGTCATCGAAACACCGGTTAACACACCCACGCCGTCACCCACGCCTTCCGCCTCGTTGGATCCGCTACTGGTCATAACCGATAAGGGCCAGGTGCGCGGCGTGAAGAAAGGTGGAGTACGCCAGTTTCTGGGCATACCCTACGCCGCTCCACCAATAGGAGAACTGCGTTGGCGACCGCCCATGCCGCATCAGCCATGGAGCGACGTCCGTACTGCGACGCTGCCGGGCAGCGTTTGTCCGCAGACTATTCCGATTGTCGACGTAAACGCCGGAACCGAGAGCTGTCTGTTTGTCAACGTCGAGACGCCGGATCCGCCACCACCCACACCAGCGCCGGTCATGGTGTGGATTCACGGTGGAGGCTTCACCGTGGGCGACGGGCTGCAGAACGGCAGCACCAACGGCAGCGTGATGGTCAACCGGACGGGCATGGTCGTTGTCAGCTTCAACTACCGTTTGGGTCCACTGGGTTTTCTCGCGCATCGGCTGCTCAGCGCGGAAGATCCGAGCCATCCGTCGTCGGGGAACTACGGCATCGAAGGCCAGATTGCCGCGCTCAAATGGGTACGGGACAACATCGCCGCCTTTGGGGGCGATCCCGGAAACGTCACGATCTTTGGTGAGTCGGCCGGAGGTCTGAGCGTCGGTGCCCACCTCGCTTCCCGCTTGAGCGCGGGCCTCTTTCAGCGCGCCATCATCGAGAGCGGCCTCTGCACGGTTCCGTTTTCCGCCTTGGCTGCCGCAGAGGTGCAAGGCGATCTCTTCACGTCGAAGCTGGGGTGCGACAGCGCCGGTGACGTGCTCGCGTGCCTGCGCTCGAAGTCGCAGCCGGACGTCATGAACGCGCTGCCGCCGGACCCGGCTTTTGCGTTCACGCCGGGAACGTGGGGCTCGTGGGCGCCTAACCTTGATGAGTATCTGCTGGAAGCGCAAATCGGAGACAGCCTCGGGGCGGGCGCATTCAACCACACGCCCCTCCTTATCGGTTCCAACAAGGACGAAGGAACGCTCTTCGTCGCGATGGCCCAAGACTTCCACGGCACACCGCTCACGGCCAATCAGTATCCGGATCGGCTGAAGCTGCTGCTGGGCAGCGATGCCTTGGTCGCACAGGTGATGGCGCAGTATCCCCTGGCGGATTATCCGACTCCCGGCGCGGCCCTCGCGGCAGCATTCGGCGACGGGTTTCTCGCCTGCCCGACAATCAATACCGGCCGGCTGACGGCACCATACGTGCCGACGTACCTGTACCAGTTCGAATATCCCGACGCGAAATTTGCCGTCACGCCCCCTGTCGCCCTAGGGGCCTTCCACTCGGCCGAAGTCCAGTTTGTATTCCAGCAGCCACCGGGTCCGGGCCAGGCGTTGACGGCTGAGCAGATTCTAATGTCCAATCAGATCATGGGGTACTGGACGCGCTTTGCGGCCACCGGTGACCCGACGACGCCGCGGCTCCCACATGGCCTCAATTCGGCACGTCACAGGAGTATCTCGTGCTCGACCGAACGATCGCCACGGCTCAGGGACCGAAGGCCGCCGCCTGCGCTTTTTGGGATGGGATCGATTACCTGAGGCCACCGCTCACGGTTGGCAGCGGTCAGTGAAGCGTCGCGCCGGGACGCCCTCTCGCACGCTTCCCAGCAACCTCGGTCAGTTCACCGCTGCGGCCTCGCGCAGTTGATGCGCCGGGGTGAAGTAGGAACGGGCTCACCCTGTGGGCATCCGGGAGGTGCACCGCGGCATCGCCACGCCGCAGGTGTTCCTCGCGGTGCGGTAAGGCACGCTGCGAGTCTGGCAAAGGGGGACGGACAGCGGCACCGGTGAAGAGGGCAGCGGCATGCCAGCGGGTAATTGGCAGCGGACGTGGTTTCCCGAGATGGTGGAGGTGCTCCGGACAGAGTGGCGCGCCGAGATGTCGTGGAACGATCTGATTGCGCTGCGCGATCGGCTCGATGGCATGCTGCAGCACATTCGCACGTCGCGCCACATCGAGCTGGCCAACGCCAACATGGCGTGCCCCCACTGTGGGGCGCCCGTGCTCCAGGGCTCATCGAACGTCTCGGTGCGGGCCGCCATCCTGGCGCTGGCGCGCTTCGGCGTTGCGTCGGAAGCGGACGTTGCCGCGCTGGAGAAGCGCTGGAAAAAGTACCGGCAGGCAACGGGGTGCGATCTGGACGGGAAACCCAGCGCCGCGGGAGGCCCGGCGTGATAGGCTGCCAGATCAGGCAAGAGTTGCGCAGGCGGTTTCCCTCCCTTGTCGGCGGCCAACCCTCCGAAATCGCGCGGCATTGCCGGGAACGCGTGCGCTGGCCACTCGGCGTGATAGGCTGCGGCCGGTCGCAAGAGTTGGCAACTGTGAGGGCTCAGCCTGCGGCCGCTGGGCAGGGAGCAGCGTGATAGGCTGCAAGATCCTGCAAGGGTTGCGCAGGCCGTTGGCCTCGGGCAACAGCGCCCAACCCTTCGAAATGGCGGAGCATTGCCGAGCATTCGCCTGGTGGTCACTCGGCGTGATAGGCTGCGGCGCGTTGCAAGGGTTGGCGATTCTGAGTGGTCAGCTAAGTACATAGTTGAACTAAACCGCTGCGCGGTGGGTGTGGCTCGCGTAGCGTTCTAGCCTTTTCACTGACACGGTAAATCGATGCGTGCGCCCACGGTCGCGTGGTGGGCCACAATGACCTCCACAACGG
>JBIOJG010000011.1:0-132737 GCA_044450645.1 Binatia bacterium | reverse complement strand
GTTGGAATTCGGTCGACCTCCGCGCGCAGTCGGCGGTGGGCATGCCACAGGTCGTACGCTTGCTGCATGCGCAGCCACAGCCCCGGCCCGTTCCCGCAAAACTTGCCGAGCCGGATCGCCATCTCCGGCGTGATGGCCGCGCGGCCGGCCAAGATGCGGTGCAAGGTCTGCCGCGTGACGCGCAGCTGACGGGCGGCTTCGCTCACCGAGAGATTGAGGCGGGGCAACACGTCCTCCCGCAAGATCGCCCCGGGATGTGTGGGGGGCCGCGCCGGCCGGCCCGTGACTCGATGCTCCTTCATGGGTCTTTCTCCTCCGCTCAGTGATATTGCTCCAAATCGACCCGCCACGCGTCGCCGTCGATCCACTCGAACGTGATGCACCATGGCCCGTTGACGTGCAGGCTGTAGCGCTTCGGGCTGCCACGCAAGGCGTGAAACTCAAATCCCGGCACCCGCAAGTCCGCCAGTGTCGTCCCGTGGTCCAAGGCATCTAACCGCCGCAGTGCTCGCCCCTGCAGGTCACGGCGGATCTTCGCACTCGCGCCGGTGTCGAACAGCTCCGCGAGGCCCTTGTGTCGGAAGCTCTTGATCACGGCGCCACTGTATCGGCCGTCGCGCCAACTGTAAAGCAATGCATTACACTCGAATGCCGGACCGCTTTGATGCCTTTCTGTAGTTGAGCACCTACCGCTCCCGAACGCCGCTCGGGCGCGGCCACTCCGGGTACGGTTTCCCGGCGCTGTCTACCACGTGACGGCGCGCGGAACGAACGCCAGCCGATCTACCACAACGACCTGGATCGCCGGCGCTTTCTGGAGCGCCTGGCGGCCGTGGTGCGCCGCCGGCAGCTGGTCCTGCATGCGTACGTGTTGATGCGCAACCACTAGCATCTGCTGGTCGAAACGCCGCAGGCGAACCTGTCCCGGGTGATGGCCGAGCTCGGCGGCGCGCCCGCTACGCGTGATGCGAGAGTTCATCGACCGACACGTAGCCGGATGAACGCCCCGTGTCGGCCAGACCGGAGCCGCCGTCACCCAGCGCGCTCTGCGAGCCAGCGGCGCATCTGGTCGTAGACGTCCGGGTGGTTCAAGAGCTCGAAGTGGTGCATCGGCCCGAAGTGCCGGCCGTTGTCGAGCGGAAACTGCATGCGCCGCACACGCCCGCGACCGGATGCGCTCGCCTCGCGAACGAGCAAGTCGCCGACTGCGACGCCCAACGGATGGCGCGAGTCGCGCGTTACGGTGGCTGCCACGAAGTAGTGGGCCGCACCCTCCAGGAGCGGGGGCCTCGCCCGTGCGGTTCACGAGCAGTGCATCAAGATCCACACCCTGCCAGTCCTCGTCGCGCAGCGAGCCGAAGCGGAGATCCTTGACTCCGAGGCTGCGCGCGTTCAACGCGTCAGCGAAAGGCCGCGTGATATCGCTGAGTCCAAGCAACCAAGCGGTGACGTTCGCCGCCTTCTCCAGCGGCGCCCCGAGGTGGGGCGAGCCGAGAAAGACGACGTGGCGCACCCGCCGAACCCAGTCGAGGCCAGCCTCTTGACCGTAGTGGCAACCGCTGCGGCTGACGAGCCCGCCCATGCTGTGGCCGATCACGATCAGCTCATCGACGGGCACCGGCCACGCGGTGACCACGCGGTCGAGCAGCTGCGCCAGTTGCCGGCCGTTGTCCGAGACGTGCAGGCCGGTGTT
Organism: Binatia bacterium; assembly: GCA_044450645.1. Classification (GTDB taxonomy): domain Bacteria; phylum Desulfobacterota; class Binatia; order HRBIN30; family HRBIN30; genus JAGDMS01. Next base: position 131,044 of record JBIOJG010000011.1, on the reverse strand, counting down.
GTAGCGCACGTAGAGCGGTGTATAGCCGAGGTCCGTCTGCAGGCGTGAGCCGTAGGTCGTGTGGCGGTTGCCGTAGTGGCGGTCGGCGTGCAATCGCCACCAGCTTTCGTTGCAGGCGAGCCCGTGCACGAAGACCGCCAAGCGCGGCGACGCCTTCCGAAACGCCGCCGCGAGCGCGCCGCGCTCGAGCGCGACGTTGCGACCGCGGTGACGCAGCCCCATGGTCGTTGCCAGCGGGTTACCGGTGCGCGCCAGGCGGTCGCCCGCGAACCCGTTGAGGGCGGCGATGGCCAGGTCAGCCGGCGATCCGGGCCGAAGATCCTCATCGCCCGTCGCCGCGACGCGTGCGGCGAGCCGCGCCGCGCCACCGGCAACGGCGATGGCGGTGTGCAGCCCACGGTAGACGAGGCTGGTGATGCCGTCGTGGATCACCCGCACCACTTCTGACACCTCAGCGACTCCGGGCGCGAGCCGCAGCGGTGCAAAGGGCTTGCGGGCGATGGCGGTATGGACGCCTTGCAGCGTCGCCAGGCCCCCGTCAAGAGCGGCGGTTGCCGCGTCGATCACCCCGTGGAGCCGCGTCTGCTTGTGCATGACTCCTCCTTCGGTGCGCGGTGCGTGAACCCCTTCCTTCAAGCTGCCACGCGAATAGCACAGTGGGCGCGTTTGCCCCAAAAGGTCAGGGCGCAATGTCGGCGAGCAACGAGCCGTGCGCGTAGCGGTCGAGCGCGCGGCAGCTCCATGGGCAACTGGCCATGCCCACATTCTTCATTTGGGGAGCGAACGACCAGATCTTTCCCGAGCCGAAGGCGCGGGAGATGATCACTCGATTCCCGCAAGCAGCAGGCTTCTACTCCATCGCGAACGCGAAACTCTTCTTCTATAAAGAGCATGTCCAGGAGGTCGCCGGGCTCATCGAAGGTTTTCTGCAGTAGCCCATCCGACCTGGATCGGGCTACGGTTGCGTCGCAACCGCCTCCAGAATCTCGGCTGGTGTCCTTCTTCCTCGGGCGGTTCGGTCGAAATCGCTGTCGAAACTCACCAGGGTCAGGTCGTGCTTCGCGGCGGCGGAATACTGGTAGGCATCATCGAAGTCCAGATTGAATTGCCCGGCCAGACGAGCCAGCTCTCCCATGTCAGCCGGCTCAAGGTGAACCAGGACAATGCCACCATCGACGAAGGTGTCCTGCACGAAGCGGACAAGAACCTCCATTCGGTTGAGCTTGCTCAAGACGACGCCGATCGAGTGGAAAGCGAAATCCGTGATGAACACCTGCACTGGTGGGACGTGATCCAGGAACCGCCCGACTTCGTCAGAGCGGTCCTGATCCAAGAGGCGCTCAAGCCAGATGTTGGTATCGAGCAAGTACCCGGGTCAGTCGCCGCGCCACTCCAATGCTTTCTTCTGCAGCGCCAGGGACGTGTATTGGTCGCGGAAATCTCTCAGAGCTCCGGCCCAATCCTGACGCAGCTTTCTGGCGGGCGTGCGCTGTCGCTTTTCCAACAGAGACTCCACCAAGCGCCGTACCTCATCCCGGCACTCGGGCGGAAGTTCCTTCACCAGCTCCTCAAGCGATCTCGGTTGTTCACTCATCGCGACGCACCTCTGTCCTGTGAATCAGCGCTTCCGCGACAGCTTCCGGCGGGATCATGCCTCGGTATTGCTTCGAGACGGTCCCGATACTGTATCCCGCTGCCAGCAACTCAAGTGCATCGCCAACCGCAATCCGAGTGCCACGAAAGACCAGTCGCCCAGCACAGACACGTGTGTCAGCAACCAGGTGCTTACTTATCTCGATTCGCGCCATCGCAGCAGCCTCACGCCCAGCAGCCTAGCCCAGACAGCGGCCCGGATCAAAGCTGGATCAGCTTGAGACCGACGTCGCCACGTCCCAAAGCCAACAACGTGGCGCGCAGCCTCAAGCGCGACTTCAAGAACGTCTACGCCGACGTCAGGTTTCTGGCGGATCTCGGATTGATCGAGCTGAAGGAGGAAGGCAAGCGCAAGACGTTGGTGCCGATCGCTCGGTTCGCTGGCATCGAAGTCGACTTGAGCGTCGCAGCGTAGCCCGGGAGGTCGGCCGTGCGAGAGGAAAGTCGCCAGGCGTTCGGGCGCGTCGTGCTGATTCCGTAGCGCAGACTCGGCGGCTGACACTCACGCCGCCGGTCGCCCTCGCGCTTGAGCCGCCTGCGTGCCGCTCAGGTCTTCGCCTTAGCGGCGATCGCAGCGTTGGTGATCCAGCCGAGAACCGGCTCCGTCTTTTGTCCCGTAGCGGTCACGATGACGTCCTGACAACCCGGCACGCTGGTCATCTTCGCCTTGGCATCGGCGAGTGTGCTGTCTTGCGATACGTATGCGATCTTGGTCACTATCGACTTCATATCGTTGTAGTCCAGGAAGTCCTGTAAGGTCGCGTTCGCCTTGGCTGCGCTCTGGTCGGCCAGGTATTTGTAAATCATGCTTTCATGGATGATGTATCGGATGACTTTGTCTGCATTCCATACGGGCACGCGCGTGACCTTGGTACTCAATTTTTTGCGGACATCATCGAAAACAATATCGTTCTCGGTTTTGTTCGTCGGAATTGGGACTGCCTCGATTGCCGCTGCTTCTATCCAAGCATCTTTGACGGAAATTTGACGGAGCCGGTCATCGCCCAGTTGGCTCACGAGTTCACGTGTTGCTTGCGCCGCGGTCGCGAAATTCTCACGCGAGAAGTAGAACGCGATGACCGTGCCGACCCACGTGCCGAACAGAGGAATGAGCGTGTTGAAAATACCCATTACGAATGTTCGCCTCGGATCCTCAGCGGCACTGAAATAGATACCGGCCCCGATTGCCACGGTCGAGACGAGCGCAATGCCCACTCCTGAGATTATGATTACGCCGAGGGCGATTTTTTCCCGCCGGCTAAACCCCGGATCCGCGTCTCCGTTTGCCATTGCCTACCTCCCATGCCCCTGCATAGCCGCGCTGATCATGCATGTCGGAGGGCTGTGATGCATCTTTCCTGTGCGCCAAAATCGGATCAGTTGCAAGACATGTAAAAAACCGTTGCCGGGCTCGGAAGGCCGAGTAAGGCGGCACGGTCTCGTCAGTTCCCCGCTCCCCGGCCTACGACTGCTGGCACTCTGCGCGCACGGCTCCGCCTCATCGAGCCCGCCAAAAACTCCTCGGAGCGCCCCGGAGACCATCGGGTTGTTGCTTGTCGGCAGCAGATCGTGGGTCGGTCTGCAGTCACGGCTTGCCGAACGCATACGCGAACACCACCTCGAAAGCGGCCCCCTCGTCAACCCGAGCGGTCGTCGAGCACGATCAGAAACGCGTCGCACGCGCGATAGCGTCTGAGTCGTGGTCGAAATATCTCTGCCGCCACCACGTCCTGGTCGCGCCCGTGCGGGATCTCCTCGGTCAGAAGAAGCCCATCTCGGCTGAACAGCAGGGCTGCGAGGTAGGCGAGAGGCCGGCGGTACCACTTGACCGGCCACCTGAACGGAGTAGGCTCGGGTGCATGACTCTTCGGTAACGAGCAGATCGGCACCCATCGCAGATGGTCAAGCTGATCAACCATGGAGAGATCATGCGCAATATGACGTTGTCCAACGGCATGGAGATGACCGCCAACGCTGGCGAGACGAAGATCTTTGACGTGGACGTGCAGTCGGGTGGGTTGAGTTTTCATTGCTCCATCCCAGGTGGGCACGCCATCTTCATTAAATTGTCGAGCTGACTTGGGCGTGCGCTTGGATGAGTTTCCCTGCGCTCAAGGAGGATGCCGATGGCTTTGATACGTTATCGCTCCATTGAGGAGATCAAGGAAACTCTTCAAAATGCCAAGTCGAGGGGAAGAGGCTGCGCCCTCTTAGTCGGTGCAGGGTGCTCTGTCAAAGCTGGCATACCCACGGCTGCGGGCTTTGTCGAAATCATCAAAGATAAATATAAGCTCGCCTACCAACGAGCACCGGCGAAGACTTATCCCAAGTGTATGGGAGAACTCCTTTTGAGCGAACGCCGTGACCTGATAGCTCAGCACGTTGACAAAGCCCAAATCAATTGGGCTCACCTTTGCATCGCTCTCCTTATGCAGGCTGGATACGTGGATCGGGTACTGACGACAAATTTCGACTTGCTTGTGGCCCGGGCGTGCGCCATGCTCGGAGTGTTTCCTGCTATATATGATTTCGCTACGTCGCAACTTCTGAAGAAAGCCGATATCCCGGATCAAGCTGTCTTCTATCTTCATGGTCAGCGGACAGGCTTCGTCCTCATGAATACTGAGGAAGATATGGAGAAGCATTCCCAATTGCTCGGTCCTGTCTTCGAGGATGCCGGCAGCGGACGCGTCTGGATCGTTGTCGGCTATAGTGGTGAGAATGACCCAGTTTTCAATCATCTGGCGAGCATCCCAAGGTTTGATAACGGTCTGTTCTGGATTGGTTATGGAGATCAAGAGCCAGCCAGCCATGTTCGTGAGCAGTTGCTCACTCAAGACAAGGATGCTTTTTTTACCAAGGGTTTCGATGCAGACTCTTTCTTTGTCAGTCTCACACGAGCGCTCGAGATCTTTCCGCCGGATCTGGTGGCACGACCGTTCTCATACCTCCAGCGCGCCCTGACTCACATTACGCCCTTCACGGACCAGACGTTTGAAGATGATGTGATAGGCACGCCTCGCGGTTGGATTCTGAGCGCAATCGACCAATTCGAGACACCCGTACCCGCGTTGGAGACCATCATGCGGGGAGGTAGGCCCCAGATGGAGGTCCAGAAGCGCCCTGCCGTGCTCACCGTGGCTGCGCGGTACTTACTCATGCAGGGACACTACAAGGAGGTGCTGGCGTTTCGGAAGGACTTTGACGAATCACCCTCGCCCGAGTTTGCGAACGTGCTGTCTATCGCCTATGTCATGCAGGGAAATCAATTGTTGGATCGCGCCAAGGCGACGACCGGGGAAGAGGCTGACCGGCTTTTCACTGAAGCTAGGGAGATGTACGAGGCTGCCCTTGCGATCAAGCCAGATCGCGAGGAAGCTCTGCACAATTGGGGAAACCTACTGCTGGATTTGGCGAAACCAAAGACTGGGCAGGAAGCTGACAAGCTCTTCGCTGAAGCCGAGAAGAAATATGAGGAGGCTCACAGGATCAAGCCCGACCGACACGGAGTCCTTATTAACTGGGGGAATTTACTGTTGGAGCGGGCAAAGAGGAAGACCGGGGGGAAGGCTGAGCAGCTCTTTATTGCAGCCGAGGAGAAGTACAAGGCTGCCCTTGATATCAAGCCAGGCATGCCTGAGATCCTCCTGAACTGGGGCAATCTGCTCTTGGATCGAGCGAAGACGAGGACAGGCGAGGAATCTGACCAACTCTTCACGGCAGCCGAGGAGAAGTATAAGGATGCGCTCGCCATCAAGCCCGATATGCCTGACGCCTTCTATCAATGGGGTAATGTGCTCTTGGACCGGGCCAAGACGAGCAGTGGGGAGGAATCCGACCGACTCTTCACAGCAGCCGAGGAAAAGTATAGAGCTGCGCTCGCCGTCAAGCCAGACATGTACGAAGCCCTCAATAACTGGGGCAATCTGCGGTTGGACCAAGCGAAGACGAAGACGGGGCAGGAAGTTGATCAGCTCTTCGATCAAGCCGAGGAGAAGTATGGGGCTGCGCTCGCCATCAAGCCAGACATGTACGAAATTCTCAATAATTGGGGGAATGTGCTCTCTGACCGTGCGCGGAGGAAAACTGGGCAGGACGCTGACTGGCTCTTCGTCGAAGCCGAGAAGAAGTACAAGGCCGCGCTCGCCATCAAGCCGGACGCGCCCGATGTCCTCCATAATTGGGGGAATCTCCTCCAGGACTGGGGAAAGACAAAGACCGGGCAGGAAGCTGCTCAACTCCTTGCTCAGGCAGAGGAGAAGTTCCAAGCTTCCCGCACCATTCAGATGAAATGATGCCACCGGCGTGGGGGTCAGCCCTGGATCGCTGTACTTATGTATGTGGCCGGGCTTTCATCCGCCGGGGCCGCGAGGTCATCGCCGCCGGGGTCTGCAATTGAGCAGTTACCGCTCCGAACGCTGCGCGGTGGGTCTTGCCGGCGGCCGTGCACTCGTGATGCCTCGCAATCGCCCGGCTCACCGTAAACGGCGTGACCTCACACGCCGCCGGGATCTGCCGCTGCGTCGCCCCACATCGTAAGCTGAAAGCATCGCCATGCCCGCGCGCCGCCGGCAAACCGAGCGATTTGGTCAAGAAGTCGCGTGGATCCAGAGTGCCTGATCGAGGCTCCTGCTCACGCTGGGGGGGGGCAGCCAATGACTTTTGTAGGTAGTAACGGGGTCAGCCATTGAAGTTGGAGGATGAGCGGAGGTAGACGATCGCGTTAGCATGGCGCGGCCACTCCGGGTACGGTTTCCCGGTGCCGCCTACCACGTGGCGGCGCGCGGGAACGAACGCAATCTACCGCGACGACCAGGATCGCCAGCGCTTTCTGGAGCGCCTGGCGGCCTTCCCTCAGAGCCCCAGCAGCGATCGCAGCTTGGTGCGAGTTTGGTCCATCGAGCGGGCCGAAAGCCGACCCAGCCGGCGGCGGACGGTGGTGACGTGGATGGTCGCAAGCTTGTGCAACCTGAGGACCGAAGTCACCTTCAGTCCGGTCTGCCCGTGCTCCTCGAGTTGCGGATCGAGGACCAGATCGGTTGGGAGGACTGTGGGCGGGATGACGGACGAGATGTAGGCGACAAGGATCTCGTTGGTCGACGCGATCTGTGGTGTCAGCAGCAGAACCGGGCGCAGCTTCATTCCAGGGGCGTTGCCGAACGGGAAGGCTGCCAAATGGATCTCACCCGGCTGCATCCTCCGGTTCCCCGTCGTTGACCGTGTAGATGTCCTCGCGGACATCGCCGAGCTCGGCCGCCCACTGTCGCGCAACGCCGCGTTCCCACGCTTCGCCGGCTTCGTCTTCCTCGGGGACAAGAATGATGACCCGTACCCGCCCCGGCCGCAGATCGGGCGGCACGGCTCCCTGCAAACGGTGCTGGCTGTCGATCTCCGCGGTTACTTCGAGGGCCTTCATACTCGACCTCTGACAGTTTCACTGGGAATTTGTGCGGCGACCATAGCATGCCATCTCTGGAAAAGCTTCCCGCTTCGCGACCACGTCGGCTCCTGTCTCCAGAATGTTGAAGACAATTACGTCGCCCGGCTTGCCCGCGCCGTAACCGTGACTCGCCGCAGCACCGTGATGCAATCACTTCGGCTTGACCGCAGACCGGCCCGCTTGCCTCAACGCCAGCCGGGCGGCGCGGTAGCCCTGACGCATGAACCGCGGCCAGCGGGAGCGGTCGAGAAAACTTTCGTAGAACTTTGCGCCGCGTACCTCCGTGTACGGTACGGGGTGCAGCATCCAGAGGCGCTTGCCCAGGAGCCGCATCTGCTCACGCGCCAACTCCAGATGTACGCAGGAGCGCAACTGACCGCTGGCACGCAGGATGGCCCAGCTGCGCCGGCGCCAGCCCGTGATCGCCTCACCCGCGAAGTTCTCCGGGTAGTAGCAGTTGACTCCAAAGACGATGTCCAGCGGCTCCTCGAAGTCGACCAACGGCCGGACGGGGAAGATATTCACCACCCCGCCGTCGCCGTAGAGATGACGGCCGATGCGTACCGGTTCCACGAAGAGCGGAATCGAAATCGCTGTCCGCACCACGGTGGCAAGCGGGAGCTTCGGCGTCGGCTTGGTGCCGAAGTACTCAACACGGTTCTCGTCGACGTTCCACATCACCGCGTACAGCGGAACCTTCGTCTTCCCCAGGGTGATGCGGCCGAGACGCCGCCGGAATGCGCGCTCGACCCCCTCACCGCGCAAGAGACCGCCGAAGTTCGCGAAGCGATGCACACCGGCTCGAGCCAACGCACGCCAGTCGGGATCAACGTATTGGTCGCTGCCGAGCGCGAGCCAGAAGCTCGCCATCTCCTCGGCGGTGAGGCCGCAGGCCCACAGCGCGCAGAACAGGGTCGCGCCGGAGCACGCACTGATCGCGGCGACCTCGATTCCGGCCTCCTCGAATGCCCGCCGCACACCGCACAGTGAGGCCAGCGCCCCGCTGCCACCGGAGGCCACGAGGCCAATGCGTTTCCCCTGAAGGGCCGGCACCGGCCGGTGCCGCAAGGGTGGAAAAAGGTTTGCCGGCAGCTGGGCGCTCCCCTGACCTCCCAGGAACGCCTGTCCTACGATCCGCGCAAAGGAAAGATCTTCACGCAGGTCATCGGTCAGATCGCCGAAGAAGCTGCCCAGGCCAAACAGCAAGCGCAGGTTGTTGGGCTCAATGAGGTCACTGAACACGCTCACGGCTCGAGGTCACGCAACCACCGTGCCAACATTATCGAACATCGTACGGCGCAGATACGTACCTCTACCGCCTGCCCTATTCCCAAAGTTGCCGAGGCTGGCCGCTGTGCAGCGGAGCCTGATGGACCTGCTTCCCAGTGTTCCGAGTTGATCGGACCGCGTCGGAGAATCGGGCTCACAGGAAGTCGCGGCGATCAATGCCGTAGCCAGGCGGGCCGATCCTTGCTATCCAAAACGGTACACATGCACAGGGTCGAGAACGATCCGCCCAGCCGGCGCGTCAGGTCAGAACGCACACGCTCTTCGCTGCTGCGGTTCCTCCGTTATGTGGCGCCGCATAAGTGGTACATCGGTGGTGCCGCCGCGGCTGGCGTGTTGAAGTTTGGTATCCCGCTCGCCTTCCCCCTGGCGCTCAAGTATCTCACCGACGTGGTGCTGGGGCGGGACCCACAGGCCGTCAGCGAATCCACCAACCGTATGCTGGAGGCGTGGTGCGCCGGCGTGCTGCGCGTGGCGCCGTGGCTCGGTGCGGGTAATAGTGGCCGGCTCGCGGCTGTTGGGCTGTCCCTGCTCGCGCTGTACTCGCTCTTGGGCGTGGCGAGCTTCTACCGCAGTTACTGGTCCGGCCAGGCAGGACACCGCCTGATTTTCGATCTTCGCTACGCCCTTTATCAGCACATTCAAAGCATGTCGCATTCGTTTTTCGACGAACGGCGCTCCGGCGCTATCGTGGCGCGATTCGTCAGCGACATTCAGCTGGCGCAGAATTTCGTCGGCTCGGCGCTGACCAACGTATGGATGGACAGCGCCTCGCTCGGCTTCGTGGTGTGGATCCTGTTTGTCCTCGAGCACCGGCTGGCGTGGGTGGCGCTGACGGTTATCCCGTTCTACGTGGTGCTGATTCGCTACTTCAGTCCCCGCATCAAGGCGGCGAGCTTGTCGGTGCAGGAAATGCTGGGCGATTTCTCCGGTGAGCTACAAGAGAAGATCGCCGGGGTCGCGGTGGTCAAGGCCTTCAATCGCGAGCAGCACGAGGCCCGGCGGTTTTATCGCAGCAGCCGCACCCTGCTGGATTTGACGCTGCGCAACGTGGCGCTGTCTTCGGCCAACCAGGCCGGGACGACCCTGCTGACGAGCGTCGCGCCACTGGCGGTCGTGTGGGCGGCAAGCGCCATGATCCTGCATGGCACCCTCAGCGTGGGGACGATGATCGCGTTCTACGCCTACCTCGGCAGTTTGTACCTCCCGCTGCAGCGTTTCAGCGAACTCAGCGTGGTCGTGAGCAACTCGCTGGCGGCGATCGATCGTATCTTCGAGTTCTTCGACATCCGGCCGGAAGTGGCGGAAACGCGCGGCGCACGGCGGCTCGACCGTGTGGAGGGTCGGGTCGCGTTTCGCAACGTGAGCTTTTCTTACCCATTGCGCCGCAACGGCCACCCGGTGCTCTCCGGCGTCAGTCTGAATGTCGAACCCGGTGAGACCGTGGCGATTGTCGGGCGCAGCGGTGCCGGCAAGTCGACCTTGGTCTCCCTGATTCCACGGTTTTATGATGCTGTTGAAGGTGCCGTGTGCATCGACGACATCGACGTACGCGGCGTGACCCTCGCGAGCCTGCGCGATCATATCGGCATTGTGCCGCAGGACTCGATCCTCTTCAGCGGCACGCTGCAAGAGAACTTGTTGTACGGCAAGCCCGACGCGACCGAGTCCGAGGTGCTGGCAGCGGCACGTGCCGCCAACGCCGACGAGTTCATCGTCCAGCTTCCGGAAGGCTATCTCACGGTTGTCGGCGAACGGGGGCTGCGCCTGTCCGGTGGGCAGCGGCAACGGGTGGCGATCGCGCGCACGTTCTTGAAGGACCCTCCGATCCTCATCCTTGACGAAGCCACCGCCGCGCTCGACTCCGAGTCGGAGAATTTGATCCACGAGGCGTTGCGCCGCTTGATGCACGGACGCACGACGTTCATCATCGCTCATCGGCTGTCGACGGTGATGAATGCGGATCGCATCGTGGTGATCGAGCGGGGCGTGATTTGCGAGGTGGGCCGGCATGCGGAGCTGCTGGCGCGGCAGGGCGTGTATAGCCAGCTCTACGAGGAACAGTTTCACCCCGGCCGCAGCGCCCTCGGCGCCGCACTGGGACACGGGAACGGCGAAGCGATAAGGACGAATCCGGGATGGTCCGCACTTGCAAAAGGCCGTTAGTCCCGCAACGCTGAGTCTTCGTGGCGATGGGATTGCAGGAATTCTTGTTGATGAGGTGACCCGCGAGGGGTTGTGCGCGCTATGAAGTCACCGCTGCTTCGCTTCACCTTGATCTTCTTCGGTTCGCTCCTGGGCTTCAGCGTGCTGAGTGTGGCTACGGAGTTGCAGAACCATCTGCACCTGGCCGAAGCCGCGTTCGCCTCCTCGGCTACCTGGATGGCGCAGCGTGCGGGCAGTGCTGCGAGGGTCGACGATAATCTCATTACCGTGAACGGCTTGAGTCTGAACATCAACCACGAGTGCACCGGTGTGTTCGTGCTCTTCGTGTTGGCGAGCTTCATCGGTGCCTACCCGGCCCGCCTGAGCGCCAAAGTGGGCGGCATTGTCATCGGCGTCTCGCTCCTGTCGCTGATCAACATGATACGGATCGCCACCCTGGTGCGCGTGGTGGAGTTTTATCCCAGTCTGTTCGTGTATTTTCATGAATACGTGTGGCAGGGCGCCTTCCTCATGCTGGTGACCCTGTACGCGGTCAGCTGGGTCGAGTGGGTACGCCGGTGAAGTGGCGTTTCGCGGGCAAATTCTTGCTGGCCTTCGCCGTGCTGCTGGTGCTCTGGTGGTGGGTGAACTTCGCCGACCTCTACCGTATGGCGGTGTTGAGCACCGTGCAGCTGTTGAGCCCCGCTGTCAACGGCTGGTGGTTGGATTTTGATCGCCCGAACCCCGTCGGTGACGTGGTCTTCCGATCGGGTAAGCAGCAACTCGCCATGCTGCTGCAGTTGCCGGCCCTGTCGATGGGGCTTGTCCCTCTACTTTCATTGATCCTGGCGACGCCCGGTTTTCGGGTCAGACAAGCGGCCATTCGTTGCGTGCTTGGCGTGGTGCTGTACTTCGTCCTCGACGTCGCGGTGATCCTCGCATACCCTTTCATCATGGACCGGCCCAACATCGTCAAGGACACCCTGGGTGTCTTCACTGGCTTGATGGCGGTCGTGGTTGCGCCGTTGGGACTCTGGTTTGTGCTCACCTACTCGGCCTTGCGCCCGCTGTGGCAGCTCACCCCGAGGCGGCAAGACTAGCTAGCGAGGGGGAGTATCCGGGACTTGACACGGAGCGTAGCTATGCCTTATCTTCGGCGGGACAGGCCGGCGTTTGCTCTTGGTGGCTTTGCTTGTTCTTGGCAATCGGTATCTCGATGACGTTCTTGGGTGTTCGGTTAACCATGTGGCGTCAGGGCGGGCATGTTGGTTTCATCTCTACATATGTCAAAGGGAACGTCGCACCCTCCCCATTGAATATTATCGACCGGAGGGATCAACGTCCAGCAAAACGAAACACACTGATCTCCAAATCCATCGTAGTAACGAACAGCACCGAAAATATAGAGCAGCCTCTTGTTGGTATGCACTTCGTCAATAACCTGCTTCGTAAGTTCTTCGCCTGGAATATCGTAGCTGGATACGATCGATTGACTTGGGAAAATAGTGAGGGGGCGCCGCTCAATTCGCGGCATGCGGAACGCCGGAAATTCTCCCTGTTTTGCGAACTCGTGACTAAATCTCGGCGTTACGTCCCTCGCGTTGAGTTTCCCGATATTCTTCAATACCAGCGTAATGGTATCAGTCACTCCCGGTTCCAACCCGCGGGGTTTTTGCAGCGCGGGCACGACAGTGCCTGCGGTGGAAAGCTCAAGTTCCCGTTGCATCGTCTTTCGCTGATCGCAGGAAGCGCAGGTATAGGAGATCGTCGTAAGCAAAAGGCAGCCCTGAATTATCAGGGACCATCGTGCGTAAGCGCTCTTCGGAAGCCATTTCCATATCTGATATATGGCATTCTCTTCTTCTGTGCTTGGGTTGTTGTGGTTCTTGGAGGTGCCGCGATCGTTGAGCATGGACGCTTATGGGTTGGCGGACTCTTGGTCCTTGCGTCGGCAGTTCTTGTCTGTGTTGGGACAAAAATTGTTATGACCAGCCCACTCTTTTCTGCGTGTGTGAGCAATCTGGGCTGCGCGGAGGAGTTGGTCATGCAGTTTTGGAGGGCCTGCTGGTAAGGGACTATGCTTGCTCATCGAAATTATCAGCCTGTTGCTGCCCACGCTTCTTTTTCTTCTTCGGTGGCCACGGTACCGCGAGCAGTGCATCTAGCGCTGCCGCAAAGTCAAGCGGCCAGAGTGACACCGGCCTGGCCCGGTGCCCGTGAACATGCTGCTCCGCATCTTGAAGGGCAGCTTCAATTGAGCCCCTGGCACGCACGGTGCCGGGGGCGGGATGATCGGCTTTCCGTTTCATGCGGACTCCACCAGCAGCCCGAACATATCGTCATTGTTGCGGTTGTTATACCGGAACGAGAACTCGTTCAGGTACAGCGGCAAATACTTCTTGCTGACGTGGTGGAAACTTCCCATGATGCCGCGCTTCAGCAAGGACCAGAACGATTCAATGTGGCCGGTGTGCGCTTCGCCGCGCACGTACTCATTCTGACTGTGCGCTACGGCCTCATGCCGGTAACCCTTCTCGTCCAGCTTGCGGTATCCGCCAGCATCATCGGTGACAACGAGCCGCACCTTCTTATCGACCACACGCCCGACGAACCCTTCCAGGGTGTCGGTATCGGTGTTCTCGATCATCTGGCAGACAACGTTGCCCTTACGGCTGATGGCGCCGATGACCGGCGTCTTGCCCTGCCAGCCTGTGCCCTGGCCACGTTTGCCGACGTGGCGGTTCTTCGTCTTACCGCCGATGAAGGTTTCGTCCACTTCGACCACGCCGAGCAGCTTTCGGAACGCTTCGTTCTTCATGGCCGCACGAATGCGCGTGCACATGTACCAGAAGGTCTCATACGAGCCCTTGCCCGTGGTCAGGGCGCTGCCCAACGTGCGCTGAATCTGCAACGCGCTCATGCCCTTCTTGCTGTGACACATGAGCAGCATGACCTGGAACCACACCTTGAGCGGATAGTTCGTGTTCTCGAAAATGGTGCGAACCAGCGGCGAGAAGCGGTAGCCGTTTTTCGCGCACTGGCGGCACTGCCAGCGCCACGGCTTCGACAGCTTCGTCACCTTCTCGCTGTTGCAACGCGGGCAGCGCACGCCATTCGGCCAACGGCGCTGCACCAAGAAAGCGAGACAGTCATCCTCGGTCTTGAACGTTGCGGCGAACTCTCTCAGGGTCATTACGTTTGCCATGACCTACTTATTGAGCGTTGCGGAAGTAAAAGAAAACATCGACCTCCGGAAAGCCCTTCCTATCGGGCCTGAGCAGCTCTGCTTGTTTCTAATACTTCTGCACGGCTCAATAATAACGCAGATTCTAGCCCGTGTCAAGTCCCGGATACTCCCCCTAGCGAGGCAGGGCTTCGGACCCTATCAAGCACGGCTGGCCCTGGGCTAGTATGCCGAGGAGGCCACGCCTTTCAGGTGGGCGCAAAGCCACGCGAATAGCCTCTGGTGTCCGCTGCAAGGAGCAGAGTGTCAGAGCTTGGAGGCGCCGACCAGGCTGAGCACGTCGTTGCACCCGTCTTCAATCATCGAGGCGCGGGCATCGCGCAGCAGCTTCTCGATCGGGTACTCGCGGCTGAGCCCGTTGCCGCCAAAAATCTGTAGAGCGCTGCTGGCCACCTCGAACGCGGTGGTAGTGCCGAACACTTTGGACGCAATCGAGTACTGCACCTGCGGCGGATTGCTGCCGTTGTAGAGCATGACCCGCCATGCCAGTGAGCGTGCCGCTTCCACCTGCATGAACATCTTGAACAGCCGTGCCTTGACGCTCTGGTGCTCGATGATCGGGATACCACCCTGGACCCGTTCCTTGGCGTAGGCCAGGGCATGCTCCAATGCCGAGCGTGCGAGTCCCACGAACAGGGCGCCCATCGAGGCGTTGGCGAGGGCAAGCACGGCTTCCACGACCATGGCGTACGCATCCGCCCCCACCACCATGTAGTCGGCTGGGATGCGGACGTCGTCGAAGAAAATCTCGCCCTGGTTGAGGGCGCGCTGCCCCAATTTGTCGAGCGCCTTACCGCGGGAGACACCAGCAAGATCGAGAGGGACGAGGCACACGCCGCCACCTTGGAACCCTTGCTTCGGCTCGATCGTGCAAAAGAGCGTCGCCACGTTGGCGATGGTACCGTTCGAGACCCATGCCGATTTCTGGCCCGAGATGACGTAGTGATCCCCATCGCGGCGCCCGATGCAATTGGGTTTGAGCTTCGGATCGGTGAAATGACGCTCAGTCACCGTGAGGGAATCGCTACCATGATCGGGTTCCGTTATCGCCCAACATCCGATCTCGCGATTGTCTGGCCCGCCGAACCGTTCGATGAGTGCCGGTCGCCCGGACATTTGCGAGAACAAGTGGTGGAAGCCGGAGACCCCGAGGCTGATCGCGAGCCCGGCATCACCCCAGCCGAGTTCCTCGTTGATAAGAAAGCGTATGCGTGCCTGCTCCAGTGGTGACAACTCAGATCCTCCTCCTTCGAGCACACCTAGGTGGAGGTCGAAGTATTTCTTGAACACATCCCACAGGACGGAGTCCGGTGCGATAACGGCAGCAGGGTCCGGTAAACGGTCGAGCGCCGCTCCGGTGGGACGCATTACCTCTTGTGCGAAACGGCGGGCCGTATCGCGAATCTCACGCTCCTGATCCGTGAGAGTTGTTTCCAGATCGACTAATGGCATCGGGCCCCTCCTCTGCGTTCGTTCCTCAGTACTACCCCTAATTCCGAGGCAGCAAGCGATATCCTACCGACCGGTAGGACGGGATGACCGATGTCATTGTTCGAGCTGACTGGCGAGAACGATTGCGCCGACGTGTCGGCGCGAGCTCAGGTGAGATCCGAGGCGGAGCAGCTTGGTGAGACCCGGCGCCTTCACACCTCCGTCGACTCCCCGGGCTTTAGATCGATGATCTGCAGCCCTGGGATGTCGGCGGTCGCCTGCCGCAGTGCTGCCGGCGTGCCGGTGAGTGCCGGGAAGGTACCGTGGTGCATGGGAACGATGCGCTTGGTGCCGAGAAGCTTGATAGCCAGGGCCGCTTCGCGGGGCCCCATCGTGTAGAGGTCTCCGATCGGGAGGAGGGCGATATCGGGCTTATATAGTTCGCCGATCAGCTTCATATCGCCGAACACATTCGTGTCACCGGCGTGATAGATCCGCGTCCCATTCTCGAACGTGATGACATAGCCGGACGGGTCGCCGCCGTAGATGATTTGGCCGTCGTCGAGGATGCCGCAGGAGTGATCCGCATACACCATCGTTGCGGAGATGCCGGGTGCGATCTCAACGGTGCCGCCCTTGTTCATCCCGACGCAATTCTCGACGCCTTTGCGCCCGAGCCACGCGGTAGTTTCGTAAATCGCCACTACGGCTGCTGGCTTGACCGCACGCGCGATTTCGACTGCATCGCCGATGTGGTCGAAATGCCCGTGGGTGATGAGGATGGCGTCGAGTGGTCGGTCCTCTTTCTCCGCATCGGGGCAGGCAGGATTGTTCCGGACCCACGGGTCAATCAGCAGGGTTTTGCCTTTGGCGCTGCGGATACGGAAGGTGGAGTGTCCGAGCCACGTAATTCGAATCGCGCGCTGTGCCATCGTCTCTCCTTTCGCACTCTGCCAGGACACCCGATCGTAACAGCTAGGTGTCGAACGAGCGGTGCCCCGTCTCCTCGGCCACGGTCAATGGCGTGCGCTCCAGTCGCTGATACAGTCCGACGTAGCGGGCCACCATGAGGTACTTCTTGAAGAAGCGATTGGTCTCCTGCTCGTGGTCGCTCACGGTCGTCTTATCCACCGGGTCGAAGAAGCACGTCGGGTCGTCTTGCATGTAGTCGCCGGTGTGGAAATACGCCATGGCGCGGCACCCACCGCAGGTATACTGATAACGACAACGTCCGCAGCGGCCCTTGAGCTTGCCGCGGTCCAAAATGGTGGCAAAGAGGTCGCTTTCATTCACCAGCTGGTCGAGCGGCTGGTCGCGAACGTTTCCGGCTGAGAGCACGTCGAGCAACACGGGACAGACCGAGACGTTGCCTTCCGCGTTCAGCGTGAGCCAGGTCCCGACCCAGCAACCGATTGGCGGATTGTGTGGAACGGTGCCGTTGCGGACGCCGCCGGATACTTGCTGGTGCAGCTCCGGAGACAGGAAGAACGGCGTGTAGCTCACATAGCCGTTGACGTGGCGGCGCAGGACCGGATGGAACTTCTCCTTCAGGTCTTGCCGGTCGAAAGCATTTTCATTGAAGAAGTCGCATCCCGAGCCTCGCGCCACCAGGGGCGAACGGTTGTACGAGATACGTCGATCCACCAGGTACTTCACCGTCTGTTCGAAGCTATCGGCATTGTGTTTGCCGATGGTGATGATGACGTGGCGGTCGATCTTCAATTCGTCACAGAGGTCCAGCACCTCGAGGGTGCGATCCGGTGCCGCATCCCGACTCCAGGCGTTCGCCTCGTCCATGGAGTTCAAGCCCAGGGCGATGGTGACCTTCCCCCCGGTGGCTTCTTTGATCTGCCGTAAGCGCTCGCGAGTGAGCAGCTCTCCGTTGCTGCAGAGTTTGCACTGGTATCCCAACTCGACCGTAAGCCGAAAGAGATCGAAGGCGTCCTTGCGCAGCAGGAACTCGCCGCCGCTCCAGCCAATAGCGATTACACCGAGGCGCTTCGCCGGCACCAAGACGAGATCGCGGATCTCCCCGAAGCTGAGTTCTTGCTGGCGACTGGCCCGCACACGTTCGGCTTCATTGCTGCCGGTCATGCACACCGAGCATTGGAGGTTGCACAGCCGCGTCGCTTCAAAGTAGATCGCGGGGAAACGGTATCGCTGTTTTCGAGCCTCCACCAGTCCTCGCCTCCGTCGTCTTGCTGCCAACGGCGGCGGGATTATACAGACATTCCACCCGGACGTCTGCAGGGCACCGTTGGTCTTTTGGCCTTGGCCGGCTGCTAGGCCCGCTGTACCTCCACGGTGGTGCCGCGCGGTCCGTGACTGGGGGCGTAGCTGAACAGCCGGTAGTGGAGGTGGCCGTAGCCCCCGGAGATATGCTGTGGCTTCCACGGCGATGGGACCGCCTCTTGGCTCTGCATCCAGTCCTTGAACTGATGATTTTCCCACGCGTGGTAAATGACCACCTGGCCCGGCTGCAACTGCGGACTGGGTTTGACGTGGATGTGGAAGGAGCCCACGTCGTTGAAGACCCGGACGTAATCGTGATCATTGAGGTCCCGGGCCTTGGCGTCGTTGACGTTCATGTACATGACGGGCTCGCCGCGTTGGAGGCGGAGCATGTGGCGTTGGTCGCGCCAGATCCCGTGGATCGACCAGCGCGTATGACCGCCGGTCAACCGCAGCGGATAGTTGCCTCCGGCGGGTGGCGGTTCTTTGTGTACCGGAAGGGCCTCGCCGGTCTCGATGTACCAGGGATGCTCGAGCAGAAACTGTTGCCGCCCGGAGAGCGTCGGCCAAGGCTCTTTCTTTTCCACAAACCACTGCTGTGGGTACACCGTGTTGCCGGGCTCGAAGTCGCTGCAGATGGCGTTGTGCGGACCGTAGCGGCCGATGGACTGGATGGGCAGAGCGCCGAGTTCCTTCGCGTCCTTCCAGGTGTAGCCCTGCGTCACCGAGGACTTCTGGATCATGTGGTCCATCACTGCTTCTTCGTTGTCGGCTTTCATCAAGCCGTCCATGACGTACTTCTCGAAGAAGTTGGCGTAGTCGCGTTCGATGCCGTAGTGATCCTTGAAGGGTTTCACACCGCGAGCGCGGGCGCGCTCCTGGAACTTCTCCGCCAGCAGAGCGAAGACGACGAACTCGGACTTGGCCTCGTCCATCGGCTTCACCGCCTGGTCGGCGAAAATGACGTACGGCACCAGACTCTGCGGGTATTTGAGGCCGATCTTCTCGTAGTACGCAGCGGCCGGCAGCAAGATGTCGCCCTCCAGGCCGGTGGAGGACATGCGGAAGTTGAGGTTCACGATCATCTTGAGCTTGGGCCACAGGTGTTTGCGGGCGAGTTGCGGTACCGGCCATCGCCGCAACGGGTTGGCGCCGGTATGGAAGTAGACACGGGGGGGACGCTCCGGCGGCGGTGAAACCCGCATCCATTTCTTCTCCAGGGCCTCTTTCACATACTCGGCCACACCGCGCGGTAACGATGGGTCGTTGAAGTCCTTGCGATCGCAGAATTCGTTCATGCCGCCGTGGACGTAGAGGAACGGCAGCGTCGGGGTGAACGGCCGCTCCCAGCTGTGCTTCTCGAAGAACCCTTCAAAGTCGCGGGTCTTGAAGGTCATCAGTTTGAAGATCAGCTTCTGGTAGAATGGAATCTCGACTTCGTTGGAGATTTCGTTCAAGGCGTCGACGCTGTACCAAGCACCCGGCCGGATGCCACCACCACGCTTGCCCTGATTGCCGGTGAGCGCCATCAGCAGACACATGGTCCGCTGCGCCAGATCGGAGTGGTAGTGCTTGCAGGCGCCCCAGGATGCGAAGATCGACGCCGTCTTGGCCTTGGCCATCTCCCGCGCCACTTGCCGAATCACCTGCGCCTGAACTCCCGTGATCGGCGCCGCCTTCTCCGGAGTGTACTGCTGCAAGTGGTCCGCGAGCACGTCCAGCAGAGGCCGTACCGAGACTTTCTTGCCGTCGGCCAGCGTGGCGGAGAACCGCCCGTGCAGCGCCGGCTTGATGGCGCCGAGGTGCAGGTCCTGCGTCTTGTTGCCCTGACTGCCCGGCGTTTCGGCGAGCCGCTTACCGGCCTCGTCCCAGAAGTAGAAGATCTCGTCGTGGCCGTTCGCCTGCACGTCTTTCTGCCGGAGGTAGCGGCCGGTATCTTCGCGCACGAGAAAGGGCAGGTCGGTCTGTTCCTGGACGTAGTCGGGTTTGAACAGGTTTTCACTGATGATGACCTGCGCCATGGCGAGGCCGAGAGCGGCGTCGGTGCCCATGCGCAGGTTGAGCCACATGTCGGTATGGATGGAGCTGGCGTTGTAATCGGGCGCGATCGAGACGACCTTGGCGCCCTTGTAACGCGCCTCCAACATGAAGTGCATGTCCGGGATGCGGGTGTATACGGGGTTGGCGATCCAGATCAGTATGTAGTCGGAGTTGAACCAATCGTCGGAGGTACCGTCGGCGTTGAAGTTTCCCCACGTCTGAATACATCCCATGGGGAGATCACCCACGCCCGCCCAGGAGTCCATGACGGTGGCGCCGAGTAATCCAAAGAATCGCATCTCCGCGCTCGTGCCCGTACCGAAGTCGATGTTGGTGGTGCCGTGGTCGTAGACGACGCAATCAGGCCCGTCCTTCAACGCCACGTCGAGCAGCGTGTCCGCCACCTCTGTCAGCGCCTCATCCCAGCTCTGGCGCTGCCACTGGCCCGAGCCACGCTCGCCCTTGCGCTTCAGCGGGTACTTCAGGCGCGACGGTTCATACATGAGTTGGGTGTAGCAACCGCCCTTCTGGCAGCCGCGCGGATTCATGTCCGGCACGCTCGGATGGCTCGGTTGGTAGATCGTGTTCTGCTCTTCGCGCCAAGCAATGCCGTCCTTCACGTAGATGTTCCACGAGCAGGCCGCGATGCAATTGGTGCGGATATGGGTGCTCTTGACCACTTTGTCCCAGGTCCACTTCCCGCGGAAGACATCCTCCCAATGCCGGTAATCGGGTATAGGGGGTTTGGCGAGCCCGGACGCGTCTCCTGCAGCCCCGCCCCCTTCGGCTGCAAGGGCGAATTGGAGATTCGAAAGCGAAAGGCTAATTGCGGCGGCGCCGGCACCACGAAGGAAATTTCGACGAGTCAGTTTTATCATCACCTGCTCCCAGGGTTGTTGGTGGGCTGATGGGCTCTTGAGGTCGCACTCTTGGTCTTACGCGGCTCTTGCAGCACTCCACCCTTCGCCTACCAAATGGTCGGCAGGCTGGACATGACTATTGCCGATGACAGAGATGACCTGCGTCACAAGAGGGGACCGGCCGGCTGTGGCGGCGAGCTCAAAGCGGCTTTACGCGTACGCCTTCCCTCACCTGATCTGCGACCACTGCTCGCTCTCTTCGGGAACGCGCAGCACGCGACCGCGGATGGCGAAGCTCCAGGCAAGGTTCGGCGCTCGGACCACAGGCGCTCACGAGAGCTTCGTTGTCGCCGCCGAGCGCGGGAAGAGCCGCGCGCGCCGCCGCGCATCTACCGAGCGAAGCGCATGAACCTCCACATCCCCCAAGCGATAGATCTTCGTCAGCCCGCGGGCTCGAAACACGACCTCGACAAAGGGCGTGGGGTGTGGAGGCAATCCAGCCACGGCACCGACAGTATAGCGGAAGTCGGCGGGCTTCCAGTCGCTCAAAGCAGCAGAAAGTGAGGCTGTTGCATTGCCTATTCTTGAATTCCCTGTGCCTGCATACTAAGAGACGCGTGTCCCGACCTGTGACGGTCGGGATACGCGTCTATGAGCCTCAAAGAAAATATCGAGCAACTCGAACGGCTGCACAGGGAAGCTGAGCTCGGCGGTGGTGAAGACCGTATCGAGCGCCAGCACGCGTCCGGTAAACTGACCGCCCGCGAGCGGGTCGAGGTCCTGCTCGATCCCGGCTCGTTCGTCGAGACCGACAAGTTCAAGACCCACCGTTGCATCGATTTCGACATGGACAAGAAGAAAATCCCGGGCGACGGTGTGGTGACCGGCCACGGCACCATCGATGGTCGGTTAGTGTACGTCTTTTCCCAGGATTTTACCGTGTTCGGCGGCAGCCTCAGCGGGGCGTTTGCCGAGAAGGTCTGCAAGATCATGGACCTGGCGGTGAAGACGGGGGTGCCGGTGATCGGCCTCAACGATTCGGGCGGCGCGCGCATTCAGGAGGGTGTGGTGAGCCTTGCCGGCTACGCCGACATCTTCCTGCGCAACGTGCTGGCTTCCGGGGTGGTCCCGCAGATTTCCGCCGTTATGGGACCATGTGCCGGCGGGGCGGTCTACTCTCCGGCCATGACCGACTTCATCTTCATGGTCGAGAAAATCGGCTACATGTTCCTCACCGGCCCCGATGTGATCAAGGCGGTGACCCACGAAGAGGTCACGAAGGAAGACCTCGGAGGCGCCGTCACGCACAATACGCGCAGCGGTGTGGCGCATTTCTCGGCGCGCAACGACCGCGAGTGCATCGCCATGGTGCGCGAGCTGTTTTCTTATATCCCCAGCAACAACCTCGAGGATCCCCCTTTTGTCCCGACCGACGACGATCCTGCCCGCCGCGACGAGAAGCTGCGGTCCGTCGTTCCGGACAATCCCAACAAGCCGTACGACATTCACGAAATCATCAACGCCGTCGTTGACGACCGCCATTTCTTCGAGGTGCAACGCGACTACGCCAAGAACATCGTCATCGGCTTCGCCCGTTTGGACGGTCGCTCGGTCGGCATCGTCGCCAACCAGCCCGCCTTTCTCGCCGGCTCCCTTGACATCAACGCATCGAAAAAGGCGGCCCGTTTCGTGCGCTTCTGCGATTGCTTCAATATTCCGATCGTCACCTTCGTGGATGTCCCGGGTTTTCTCCCGGGCACGGCACAAGAATACGGTGGCATCATTACCCACGGGGCAAAGCTCTTATACGCGTATTGCGAAGCGACCGTCCCCAAAGTGACGGTGATCACCCGTAAGGCGTACGGCGGCGCCTACGACGTGATGTCCTCGAAACACATCCGCGGCGATATCAACTTCGCCTACCCGACGGCCGAGATTGCCGTCATGGGTCCCGATGGCGCCGTGAACATCGTGTTCCGCAACGAGTTGGATCGCGCCAGCGATGCGGTGGCCGAGAAGGAACGGCTGGTCGCCGATTACCGCCGCACCTTTGCCAACCCGTTTAAGGCCGCCGAGCTGGGCTACATCGATGAGATCATCATGCCCGAAGATACCCGGCCTCGACTCATTCGGGCGCTTGAGATCCTCGAAAACAAGCGGGACAAGAACCCGCCCAAGAAGCATGGAAACATTCCGCTGTAGCGCTTACTGGCTCCCTCTCCCTCGGGGAGAGGGCCAGGGTGAGGGGAGCGGCGCCGCGGACAAGGCCCTCACTCCAACCCTCTCCCAGTGGGAGAGGGAGAAGACGTCCGATGTTCAAGCGTATCCTGATTGCTAACCGCGGCGAGATCGCCGTCCGCGTTATCCGCGCCTGCCGCGAACTCGGCATCGAGACGGTGGCGGTGTTCTCCGAGGCGGACCGTACGGCATTGCACGTGAAAGAAGCCGATTACGCCTACCCGATTGGTCCGGCGCCAGCGAGAGAAAGCTACCTGGTAATCGACAACATTCTGGGGGCGGCGCGCCGGAGCGGTGCGGACGCCATCCATCCGGGCTACGGCTTCCTCGCCGAGAACTCTGGGTTCGCCCGGCGTTGCGCTGCGGAAGGCATCGCTTTCATCGGGCCGAGTGCCGAGGCCATGGAACAGATGGGCGATAAGGTCTCAGCCCGCGCCTTGATGCAGAAGGCCGGCGTGTCGGTGGTCCCGGGTTCTGGCGGGACACTGGATACGGCGGAAGAAGTGACCGACGTTTGCAACCGCATCGGATACCCGGTGATGTTGAAGGCCGCTGCCGGTGGGGGTGGCAAGGGGATGCGACTGGTGCACAAGGCCGACGAGCTGCAGTCGGCTCTGCGTGCCGTGCGTTCAGAAGCCAAATCCTCGTTCGGTGACGACCGCATGTACGTCGAGAAGTACGTTACCAAGCCGCGGCACGTTGAGGTCCAGGTGATGGCCGACCAGTTCGGCAACACCGTGCACCTGTTCGAGCGGGAATGCTCGATCCAGCGCCGCCACCAGAAGGTCATCGAGGAGTCTCCCAGTCCCGCGATCAATGACCGCATCCGGGCCGAGATGGGGCAGGTGGCCGTCCAGGCGGCCAAGGCCGTGAACTACGTTGGTGCGGGAACCATTGAGTTCCTTGTCGATGCCGATCGCAACTTTTACTTCCTGGAAATGAACACTCGCATTCAGGTCGAGCACCCGGTGACCGAGATGATCACGGGAGTCGATCTGGTGAAAACGCAGATCGAGGTAGCGGCAGGCAAGCCGCTGCCGTTCCGCCAGCAGGACTTAGTTGCCCGCGGGCACGCGATCGAGTGCCGCGTCTACGCCGAGGATCCGTACAACAACTTTTTCCCTTCACCGGGCAGGATCGCATTCTTGCAGGTGCCGGGTGGCATCGGTGTGCGCGACGATAGCGGCGTGTACCAGGGCGTCGAGGTCACCGTGTATTACGATCCCATCATTTCCAAGTTGGTCGTGTGGGGAAGCACACGGGACGAGGCCATTCGGCGCATGCGCCGCGCCCTGCAGGAGTACAGCATCCACGGCCTCATCACCAACCTGGCCTTCCATCGGTGGGTGCTCGAGCATCCGCGTTTCCTCGCCGGCGACTTCGACACCAACTTCATTCCGCAGGAGTTCCACGGTTTCAAGGCGTCCGGCGAGCCGGGGCGACGTGACGCTGCGCTGACAGCAGCGGCCTTGGCGCAACGCGGCCGCGAAGTGGAACGGGCGACGCGCTTGGCCGCCACAACGGTGCCGGGCCGCCGGTCTGTGTGGAAGGAGGCGGCGCGTCGTGGGGGGCTACGCAACTGATGGCCTACCTGGCGGAACTCCAGCAGCAGACGCACCGCGTCGAGATTCACGTCGCCGGCGATTCGGCATTTACCGTCGAGATCGATGGGATCCCGCGTGCCGTTGACAGCCGCCGCATCGGCCCAACCACGTACTCATTGCTCATCGACGGCCGGTCGGTGGTGGCGGACGTCTCGGCCGATGGCGATGACTATACCGTGTCCATTGCCGGTGAGATTTTCCGCTTGCGGCTGGTGGACGAACGCCGGCGCCAGGTGGCGCTCGGGGAGCCCGAGGAGGAAAGGGGCCGCCGTGAGATCCGCGCGCTCATGCCCGGCAAGATCGTCGACATTCTGATACAGGTAGGCGATGTGGTGGTCCGTGATCAGGGCGTGCTCGTCATCGAAGCGATGAAGATGGAGAACGAAGTCAAATCGCCGGCTGCCGGTGAGGTGAAAGAGGTGCTCGTGCGGCCGGGCCAGGCGGTCGAGGCCAACCAGGTCCTCGTCGTGATCGAGTGACGACGGCGGGCCAAACGCTTCCGGGGGCAGCAGGCGCCGATGGGCAGTGTTGACGACATCAAGAAGGCACGACAGGCGTGGGAAGAACAGATCCTGAAGCGCACGCTCGCACGCTCACCCGAACGCCGCGACGGATTCGAAACGACGTCCGGCATCGAGGTGAAGCGCCTGTACGCGCCGGACGATCACACGGATGAGGACTACGTCGAACGCATAGGCTTCCCCGGCACCTACCCGTTCACGCGCGGCGTGCAGCCGACGATGTACCGGGGGCGGTTTTGGACCATGCGCCAGTACGCCGGTTTCGGAACGGCGGAAGAATCCAATCGCCGGTACCGCTATCTCCTGGAACAAGGGCAGACGGGCCTGAGCGTCGCGTTCGACTTGCCGACGCAAATGGGGCGTGACTCGGATCACCCGCGGGCACAGGGAGAGGTGGGCCGGGTGGGGGTCGCTATCGATTCGCTGGCCGACATGGAGACGCTGCTGGCCGGTATCCCGCTCGACAAGGTCACCACTTCGATGACCATCAACGCGACGGCGAGCACGCTGCTGGCGCTCTACCTGGTGGTGGCGGAGAAGCAAGGCGTCAGTTGGGACAAGGTTGGCGGCACCATCCAGAACGACATCCTGAAGGAGTATATCGCGCGCGGGACCTACATCTATCCCCCGGCCGGATCGATGCGCATCATCACCGACATTTTTGCCTTTTGCACCAAAGAGGTGTCGAACTGGAATACCATTTCGATCTCCGGCTACCACATCCGCGAGGCCGGATCGACCGCGGCTCAGGAAATTGCCTTCACGCTGGCGGACGGAATCGCTTACGTCGAAGCCGCATTGAAGGCCGGGCTGAGCGTCGACGAGTTCGCTGCCCGCTTGTCCTTCTTCTTCAACGTGCACAATAATTTTCTCGAAGAGATCGCCAAGTTCCGCGCCGCCCGGCGCCTGTGGGCGCGCATCATGAAGGAGCGCTTCGGCGCCCGGGACCCGCGTTCCATGATGCTGCGCACGCATGCGCAGACGGCAGGGTCGTCGCTCACCGCGCAGCAGCCTGACAACAACGTCGTGCGCACCACCATTCAGGCGCTCGCCGCCGTGCTCGGCGGCACCCAGTCCTTGCACACCAACAGCAAGGATGAGGCGTTGGGGCTCCCGACCGAGGATTCGGTGCGGGTGGCGCTGCGTACGCAGCAGGTCATCGCCCATGAAAGCGGCGTCAGCGACAGCATTGATCCGTTCGCCGGTTCATACTGCATCGAATCGCTGACCGATGAGCTGCAACACCGGGCCGAAGAGTACATCGCAGCCATCGACAAGCTGGGCGGAGCCGTCCGTGCCGTGGAGGCCGGTTACCAGCAGCGGGAGATCCACAACGCCGCCTTCCGCTACCAGCAAGAAATCGAGCGCAAGGAGCGGATCATCGTCGGAGTCAATGAATTCGCTGTGGCAGAGGAACCGAAGCTGGAGATCCTCCGGATCGATCCGCAGCTGGAAGAGCGCCAGAAAGCCAAGCTGGCATGCCTGCGGGCGGAACGGAGTCAGGCTGATCTGGCACGGGCAATTCAGCGCGTCGAGGAAGCCGCCCGTGGTGAGGCCAACCTCATGCCTGCTATCATCGATGCCGTACGGGTTTACGCCACGCTCGGCGAAGTTGCCGACGCCATGCGCCGGGTTTTCGGTGAGCATCGACCTTCGGTTACGATGTAGCGGCCGGTTGCTAGCCGTTCGTCGCGGCCCCCCCGGCGATTACTGCCGGAGCCTCGGACGGGTTGTGGCCCTGCCGTATTCATGTTAAACGCGCCATCAATTTCAGCCGGTGCGGTGGAAGGAGGAGAATCAATGACGATGGTGGCCAAGAAGATCTTTCTCACCCGAGGAGTGGGGAAGCATCGCGAGAAGCTGACCAGCTTCGAAATGGCCCTGCGCAGCGCCAAAATTGCGCAGTTCAACGTCGTCCGCGTGTCGAGCATCTTTCCGCCTCATGCGAAGCTGATCACTCCGCAAGAAGGCCTGAAGCTTCTCAAGCCCGGACAGATTCTTTATGTCGTCATGAGCGACAACGCGACCAACGAACCGCATCGACTGATGGCCGCCTCGGTCGGCGTAGCCATTCCAAAGGATCGCACGCAATACGGCTACTTGGCCGAGCATCACAGTTTTGGCCTGACTGATGACAAGACCGGCGACTACGCCGAGGACCTGGCGGCATCGATGCTTGCCACCATCCTGGGCATCGAGTTCGATCCGAACAAGAGCTACGACGAGCGCAAGGACGTGTGGCGCCTGTCGAACGAGATCGTCATGACCCGCAATGTCACTCAGTCCGCCATTGGTGACAAGGACGGATTGTGGACCTCGGTGGTTGCCGCCGCGGTTTTTGCGGAATGAACGTTGGCTTTGCAGGCGAGTGAAGGGCAAAAAAAGGCCGGGCGAGTTGCCCGGCCTTTTTAGAATCTCTAAGAGGCGCTGTTACTGACTCGCCGGTGGTAAGTAGATGACGTCATTCTGACTGCGTGTGCCGCGTTGGACCGCAACGTAGGCGCCGGTGTGAGTCACTATATTAGGTGCAGTTCCATGCCGATGAAACTCCTCGGCGATGGCCAACAACCCGTGTCCGTGCGTCGTGTCGCTGTCCGCAACGCCGCGGATGGTCGTCTGTCCGGTCAGCGTACCTTCGACGGCCACATTGAAGATCGAGGCAGCGTCATTGTTATTGGAGTTGCCGAGCTTCGTGTCGATGTCTGAAAGGTAGCGCTCGCTGAAGCAGGTGATCGGGCTGCTGGTCGAGAAGCGCTGCTCGAATTCGTTGTACACCAAGTACTGCACCGTGGTCCTGAGCGGGAGCTGAGTATTGAAATCCTCGGAGCAGGGGACGAGGGTCAGAGCGGTGCGCACCGTATCTCCCACGTCAGAAGGCTCTGTCGCATCATCAAAGAAGTGATCGAGAATCAGGTAGTTCGGACAGCCGTTATACTCCTGTCCGAGCACCAGGGTGTTATCTCGATTGTTGGCGCCAGGGATCGCTTGGATACCAATGGCGTTGTAACCATCGATATCAGCGGTGACAGGTGTGGCAGTGAAAGACTCGACTGTCGCCTCGCCCTTCAGGTCATTGCTGTCGACCGGCAATTCGTCGTCCCCGACCTCGATGCACTTCAACTCGCCGATCATCGGGTCTTCGCTCACCGGCGGAATGCTGCCGACGTTGAACTGCGCCCCAGGCCCTGGGATGTCGGAAAGGGGAAGGTTCGGCAAGCCAGCCGACACGGTCCAGCCGATCGGCTGCTTCGCCGTCATGCGGATCGTGAAATCGGTCTCGATCCAGCCGGCAAGGCACGCTTCCGTTGCCGTGCAGGAGGTGCTGGCAGGCTTCCCTGGGTCGCAGATTGCCCCTGAAGTCGAGCAGTGCCCGTTTGCATTCACGTAGAAGCATCGGACATTGACCGGATTGTCGGAGGTATTCGTCAGTTGGATGACGGTATCTACGCCGCGAGACGTATCTACCACTAGCTTCGGGAACACCACGATCGCCGCAGGATTCGTCGACGAGATATCGGCGTGCGCAGCACCCGCCCAGAGGAGCACCCCTCCCAGAAGCATGCATGCACCTGAGAGAAAAGGATTCCACTTCACCGTACGCATTGCCCTTCTCCTTTCAGCTGTCAGGGAGAAACCAGCCACTGCCTTTTCCCCTCTTTGCATCTGTGGCACCGATCACTATTGTGCCGGCATCATGATCGAATCCGGCCCGGTAGCCGGAATCAAGCTGCCTTCGCTGTGCAGGTTATAGATGGCGCGTGCGGCTGTGGCCGTGCCGTCCACCTCTGCGGTCGCAATCCGCTCGGCGACACCCACCAGCCCGCCGGTAAAGCCGTTGAGCTGGACGACCGGAGTAATCTCGGTGTGCGCGAAATCGGTCCCGAGTACGGCACGGCCGAAAATCGAGTTGTCGACATTTTCGGTTGCCGAGAACTGGGTGTCGATGCGAGCGATTTCCAGATTGAAGTAGCACGAAACCGTGGTGCTGGCGGAAAACCGCTGCTCGAGCTCGTTGTACACGAGGAACTGCACGGTGACGGTGGTGCCCCTCTGATTCTCGAAATCCTCGCTGCAGGGCACCAAGGTCAACTCCGTAAAGCTGGAGGAGTCACTCCCCGTCGCGGGCAGAACTTCTGTGGCCACCGGATCCTTAGCCCCACTGCTCAAGTGATTGAGAATCAACTTCTCGGGACAGGCGTCGTAATTGGTGCCATCCAGCAGGAGCGGATTCGACGGCGTCGCATCCGGCTTGCCGAGAATACCGATAGCATTGTACTTGGCCACGTCGCCGTCAGCGGTCTGGCCGGAATTGAACGTGCCCGGAGTCGGCTTGGTGTCGACGAGAGACTTGATGGTGGCCTCGCCCTTGAGGTGATTGCCCGTCAGCGGCTCACCAGAGTCCGTGACTTCGATGCACTTCAACTCACCGATGAAGTCTTGCACCGGGGGAACATGCCCGGGGGCAAAACCCGCGCTGTCACTTCCCAAGTCGGAGATACCTTGGTAGTTACGCCCGCTGCTTACGAGCCAGTGCGTCGGCTGCTGTTTGGTGAGCCAGATGTCGAAATCCGTTTCCTGCCACTGCGGTACGCAAGTCGCGCTCGGAATGCCGCACGCCTGGCCAGTGAACATATCCACGAGGGACGCGTTCACGTAGAAGCAGTGCGCGTGCGCCATGGAGTTACCAGTGTTGGAGATCTGGATGATGGTGTCGAACGTGCCGTCGACGCGGACTTTTGGAAAGATGAGGATCGATGCCCCCTTTTCCGTCGTGACGTCAGCACGAGCGCTAGCCGCCATTCCTCCCAACGCCACCGCGAAACCGCAGAGGCACGAGAGAAAAGCGTTCCACTTCACCGTTCGCATTGCCCTCCTCCTTTCCAGTCGACCGACCCTGCTCGCTCTATTCCTGCCGCTCACGTTCGGTATGCGGCGGCAGGCTGTGTCCCACGCACAGCGTAAGTGCGGGCATACATACTCAAAAATCCGCCACATTGTCAAGAATAAGGTCATGGAAAAGTGGAGTTGCCAACGGAAAAAAGGGGCATGCCAACGGAAAAGCGATCGAAAGTTGGCATCGGGTCCACAAACGGCCCCCGGGCGTGCTGGAAAACGCCCCCTAGCGCGCGCCGAGCGCCACTCCTGGCCGGGGGAGCAGGCCCTGGCGCAGCACAAAAAAAGAGGAGGCCGTTTGGCCTCCTCTCGTCTGTTGCGTTGGTTTCAGAATCCGGGCGCTCTAATCGCCGACGCGACGGCGCCACGCCACCAGCACTGCCGGAATCAAGAACCACAGCAGCGAGCCGTTGGCAGTGGTTGGCTGGACCGTGCTGCACCCACCGCCACCACCGCCGCCACCACCACCGCCCTGGGTATTGGTGGGCGTTGGGGCTGGAGGGGCGGTCTTCGTCGGCGTGTTGCTCGGCACCAGCGTATTGGTCGGTGTGTGGGTCGGCACCTGCGTGTTGGTTGGCGTGTTGGTCGGCACCAGCGTATTGGTCGGCGCCTGCGTGTTGGTTGGCGTGTTGGTCGGCCCCTGCGTATTGGTCGGTGTGTGGGTCGGCACCAGCGTATTGGTCGGTGTGTGGGTCGGCGCCTGCGTGTTGGTTGGCGTATTGGTCGGCCCCGCTGTGGCTGTATCGGTTGGCGTAGAGGTGTTAGTCGGCGTCGGGGTGGGCGCGGACAACTGCATGCAGTTGCCGGTGTTAGTGTTGCACTCGCGGCCGCCCGGACAGTCGGCGCTGCTCGTGCACGTAACGGTCTCGCACACCTGGGTCAAGCAGATCTCGTTCGTCGGGCAATCCGTGTCCGAGCTGCACGGGGTTACGGTGATTTCGCCGCTGACAACCGTGGCAGGCAGCTTATCCGAAACACCGCCTGGACCGTTGATCAGAAGGTTTTGTTGGTCCCCCGTTAGGGGTAGGGGAGTTCCGGGATGAGCCGTGCCTGCGATGTGGAAAGAGCACGTCAGCAAGACCCCATCCTCGAGCGGCTGGTTCGGGTCCCCAAGAGATGGGTCGACCGCGATGGAAAAATCCAGGCAGTTTGGGCCACACGTTGGCAGCACCGTAAAGATGTGCGTGTCTTTAATCCGAGAATCGAGCTGGCAGTCTGTCTTGGCCACATTCAGGATTGTTTTGTCGAAGCTCACGAAGTCGTCGGCACTTACGGCTTGGTTGCCAGTATCGCCGTCCAACCGGAACGTAACCTGTGCTGTTCCTCCGGGCGAACCCGTTCCACCGACGATAGTTAGCGTAATGCCGTCTGCTTTGACGCTCTTTGGTGCGAACGCGAGGACAAGTGAAGCCAGGAGGCACCCTGTCGTTATCAGTACAGCGCCTGCCAAGCGCGTTTGTAGCTTAATGCTGCATGTCATCGTGGTGTCCTCCTCCAAGCGTCGTGTTCTGAGTTAGCCTACTAAACTCCGGCCCAGTCCGTGAAAGAATCAAACACCCTACTGGCATCCCTGAGAGAAGTTGATCGTTATCGAGGTAATTTCGTCAGCACGGACCCGACCATCGCCAGTTATGTCATCTGCAGGGCATAAGCTGAGCGGTGACGTGCCGGTGAACACGTTCACCAAGGTAGTGATCTCGTCCGCCCGAATCCTGCCGTCGAGGTTGCAGTCGCCGCCGCACTCGCATACGCCAGCGCCGCTCTCCTCAATACACGCTTCGCGGCCACCGAGGCACTCAGCCGGCCCGGCAGTCGGTCCCGAGCAGGGTCGGATCGCCTTGCAGATGCCGGCGCGGCAGTGGTTGCCATCCGGGCAGTCGCTGTCGGCGGTGCACGACTTTGGCGGCGTTACGGTCACCGTGCCGGAGGTGAAGGCTGCGGTGTACTCGTTTCCCCTCGGGTCACCGATATTGAGCCGTTCCGCGGTCAACATGGCCGTCGCGCCTATTGCCGCCGAAGGATTGATGCGGAACTGACAGGATACCAGCGCGCCTTGATCGAACGGCGTCAGCGGGTACGGTTCGTTGTTGCGGCACAGCATGAGATCGGCCACGAAGAGGCGCATACGTGCCATGCCGGGGACTGTGCTAGGTGTCTGCGGCAGGAACATGAAGACCGCGTCTGTCGCATTGATCCGTGGATCGATGGCGCAGGCTGTCGCTGCATCGGCAGGAATCTCCAGAACCGAGCTGTCAAGCAGCAGGTCCATCTGTGCCGTGGCAACGTTGCCGCCGCCGCTGAGGTCTACGCTGATCGTCACGATTTCGCCCGGCGCCCCACTGGCGGAGCTGATATCCAAGCTCCGTGCCTCCGATGCGGCTTGCCCCGTTACGAGTGCCTGGCCCTCAGCAGGGCATCCGAGCCCAAGGTTCGTTATCGCCGTACACACCTCGCTGCCGGTTATTTGACCATCGCCGTTGAAGTCGCCGGCGGCGCAGTCGGACAGCGGGCATTGGCCGTTGAGCACGCAGACCATCTTGGTGATTTCATTTCCCAGGACTAAACCGTCCAGGTCGCAGTCGCCACCGCACTCGCACGTCCCGGCCACGCAGGCTTCGCGGGAGCCGCGGCACTTGCTGACATCCGCCTCAGTGCAGGGGCGCGCCGGCACACACACCCCGGCGCGGCATTGGGTTCCGGGCTCGAGGCAATCCGCATCGGTCGTGCACGTGGGCAAGGGTGTCGGGGTGATTGTCGGTGTCGGGGTGACTATGAGCTGGCAGAAACCATCGGGGCCGCACTTCTGGTCGGGGGGACAGTCCCCGGACGTGGTGCACTGCGTGCGCGGCGTCGGAGTCGGTGCCGGCTTGCATACCTTCTGAGTGGGGTCACACACCTGGCCGCGGGGGCAGTCCGTATCCACGAAACATGCAATCGTCGGCGTCGGTGTCGGTGTCGAGGTCGGCGTCGGCGTGATGGTTGGCGGCAAGGTGTTGGTCCCAGTCGCTGCCGCTGTTGGCGTCGGTGTCGGCGGTGTGCAGAACCCGGCTACGCAGACCAGTGGAGAGGGGCATGTTCCACCATTCGCGCAAACGAAGGGGTTCGCGGTGGTGAACACATCCGCCAGCCCGTTATTGTCGTTCGGAGCGAGGTTCGACGCGAAAGAGACGAAGCCCATGTGGTTTCCGTCGGCGCTGATGGCCGGGGCGACGTCCGGGGTTCCGGCATTGGCCAGGCTACCGTCGCTCGTCAGATCGACCAGCAAGGTCACGCCGATTTGTCGGTCGCGAATGAACACATCGGGCCAGTTGTTGAAGTCGTGAAGCACCAGGTTGGTTGCGGAAGACCCGAAGGCCACGAAGCGCCCGTCCCGGCTGACGACCGGCAGGAACGAGCCATCGTTGGCGTCGCCGCCCGCGAAGCTGACGCTGACACGCTCGGTGGTGCCGGCTGCGCGGTCACGCGCGAACACGTCGACGACTCCATTGTTGTCGTGAGGCACCAAGTTGTCGGCCTCGGATTTGAAAGCGACAATGTTGCCGTCGCCGCTGATCGCGGGGACGATGCTGTCGCTGTTTCCCGGTACGCCCGCGGTGCTGACGCTGATTAGCTCGGCGGTGCCGGTTGTGCGATCGCATACGAACACATTCTTCTGGCCGTTCGTTTGGGTTGGTACGAGGTTGGTTGCTGCCGACACGAATGCGACGAAATTGCCATCGGCACTGATGCTGGGGGAAGAACTGTCCGCGTTCGGCTGCACTCCGCACACCCGTTCCGTGGTTCCGCTCAGCCGGTCGCGCACGAAAATATCCATTGCGCCGTTGGTGTCGCCGGACACTAAATCCGAAGCTGCGGACTGGAAGGCCACAAACCGGCCGTCCGCACTGATGCTGGGGAAGCGGCTGGCTCCGTTCCCGGACGTGCCGCTCAGATTCACACTGACCAACTCGGTGCTTCCCGCTTGGCGGTTACGAACGAACACATCAGTGGCGCCGTTGTTGTCGCCCGCTACGAGATTGGTGGCATCCGAATGGAAAGCGACGATCTGGCCGTCGTCGCTGATGGCGGGGGCGGGGGCCATCCCTGGTCCTTGGCTGTTGCCGTTGGCTTGCCCGCCGGCACTACTGACGCTGACACGTTCGGTTGACGGAGTGGCATTGGCATCATGCACGAAGACGTCACGCCTCTCATTGGTGTCACTCGGGACCAAATCGGTTGCGTCGGAGTAAAAAGCGACCACACTCCCGTCCGCGCTCAGGGACACGCCACTGCTGGCGCCGTTGCCGGACACCCCCTTGATGCCGACGCTGATGAGGCTGGCACCTCCCGCAGGCGCCGCAAAAGAGGCGGCATACAAGCCGAGGACGATCAGCAGTGCCAACCCTCCGGATGGACGATGGCGGCGGCTGGAGCGTGCACCGGGAGCAAGGATCGGTTCATTCCGGTCGGTAGATTCTTCTGCCATGCGTCTCTCCTCTGTCTGCGCTTCCGCGGGCGGCGTCTCGTTCAGCCAAGCAATCAGATGGCCCTTCATCCACGGAACCTGTCTCGAAGGTGCCTATGCCAGCCATGGTCTTGTCGCTTTTTCGGGAGCCCTTCATGATGGGCCGAAGGGATCGAGTCCACTGGATCGATTACCTCGACCACACTCCTGCTTCGCACCGCATCTGTTCGACCTCTCCTCAGAAAAGCAGCGACAGTAGCGCTAGACGGTGCCATCATCAAGTGAAAAAGTCAATCCTTGTCGGGTCAAATAAGCACCGGCGCGGTGGGTAATTCAAAAAGAAAAACACTGTGTTCGGTCATGCAGGTCCCATGTGTACCGTTAGCCGATGAGCCGGCCGATCTCTTCGGGGAGCCGGGAGAATTTGAACACGGGTTTTTCCAGCAACTGCTGGGCGGCGTTGACGAGAAACGCCTCGTCGTTCCCCGTGTCGGTCATGTCGAGCAGTACCAACAACGGCAGATCTCGGGTCGGTCCGTTGGCCCGCAAGCTGGCGATGGCGCGCGCGCCAGACGGGGAATTCGGGGAAAGATGCACGACGGCGGCATCCGGCTCGACCATGGCGGCAAAATCCAAGGCTTGTTTGGCGTCGAACACGATGGAGGTCGAGATCTTGGCGCGAGCCAGTGGTTCGCGCAGGCGGCCCATGCCCTCGACATCGGCACTGACGATCAGGAGACGCTGAAGCTTCGGCCGCAGGCGGCCAAGCCGTTCGATCATACGGCCGGGTTCAAGGGGCCACAAGGAGAAATCGACGCGGCCAAAGCAGAAGCCTCTGGACGGTTCGTCGGTCATGGCATAGGCGAGGATCGGAACGTTGCGGGTGCCGACACGCTCGCGCAGCATTTTGAGCGTGCGCCATGCCGCCGAGCCGCCTCCCAGGTTCACCATGATGCATTTCAGTTTGCGGCGTGAGATCTCATCGACGGCCGCTTCCCCCGGGGCAAAGGCGGTTACCTCGAAGCCGGCGTCGTGCAGGGCGGCGCAGGCTTGATCGCAAAGAGGACCTTGGTCGACCAGCACCAACTCACCTGCGGGCGCGGCTTGCTTCTGGTGCTGCGCAGGCGATGAGGGCACTTCTGGCGCTTCGGTGGTGGTTTCAGGAACTGCGGCGAGCGGCGCCGACCGTTCGATGATGAGCGGTTGCTCGTGCCCGCTTTCCCCGTCCTCTGTGGCGATTGCCGGGAACGGCTTCACCTCCCCTCGCGGGTGCGCGGGGAGCCCTGATTCCGCGATGGCTGCTTGCGCCGTGGTTTCCTCGATCAACGCTGCGATTTCTGAGGTGTGCTGCAAGCGCTCCTGTTCGAGCCGCTGGACGGCGTCGTGAACGGCCCGGCGCAGGTCGCCGCTCTCCGCAGCGGTTACCGCCACTGCCTCTTCTGCGGCCCGGAGGGCCTCCTGCAATCGGGCGTACTCAGCGCCGACCGCCTGAATGTCGGCATCTCGCTGGCGCAATTGTTCACCGAGTTGCTCAACCTGCCGTTGCGTCGCTTCCCACCGCATCTCGGTTTGCCGCGCCCCTTCGGCAACCCGCTCACCGTCGGCACGTGTTTGACTGAGCAGGGCTTGGAGCTGTACCAGTGTCTCTTCCTGTGCGGCGGCCTTGGACAGCCACTCGGCGCGCTCGCTCTCCCGATCCTCCAACTGCGCCCTGAGGCCGGCAATGAGCTGTTCATGCGCGGCGACCGTCCGCTGGCTTTCCGCGAGGTGCTCGCGCAGCTCCGTGGCGAGTGAGGACCGATCTTGCCGCTCAGCAGCGACCGCCGCCAGATCCCGCATGAGATCCTGCTCGCGTTGCAAGAGCTTCCCTCGTACCGCCACCAGCTCCTGGCATTCGAGACTCCGCTGCTCCAGCTCCGAGGAGAGCTTCGCCACCTGGGCATCGAGTGCGGCGCGGGTAAGCTGCCAGGTCTTCTGCGCCTCTTCCTGCTCCTGGCGCAACGTTGCGAGTTCCTGATCGCGCTCAACCAGGGCGGCGGCGCGTTCGTCGACGAGCGCGGCCAAGCGGTCTGCCTGTGCGCGTGCGCTGTCGAGCTGCTTGGCCGAGAGGTCGCGGGCTGCGGTGATGCTTTGCAGAAGGCCCTCGATCTCTACGGTTTTCTGGGCTTGTTGCGCCAGCCGTACCTGTTCTGCAGAGACCTGCTCCTTCCAGCGGTCCCGCTCAGCCTCGAGTATGACGCGCTCCTGCGTCTGACTTGTGAGGAGTTGCTCGAGCGCAGCCTGTCCGGCTTCTAGTCGCTGCGCCAAATCTTGTTTCTGCACAGCCAAGCCGTCGCGCTCCCGGCGCAACGCTAGCAGCAGGTTATCCGCTTCCCTGGCGTTGGACTCCATCGTGCCCATACGCGCCAGCAAGTCCGTGTGCTCCGTTCGGAGTGCCTGAAGCGCTTGCTCAGCCGCCAGCTGCTTTGCCCCGGCGCTGCGCTGATAGCGCCTTCGCTCTGATTCGGCTGCGAGCAGGCGCTCTTCCACGCTCGCCAGTTGGTTGCGCAGATCAGCGGTTTCGGTGGTGCGAAGATTTTCCAGCTCCGCAACTTGTTGGGTGAGCCGGTCCCGCTCGGCCTTGATCGTCCGGCTGGCAATCATGAGACTACGCAACGCTTCGCTGCGGCGTTGCATTTCGGCCTGCGCCCGTGCCAACTCCTGCTCGATACGCTTCCCCTCAGTGAGCGGGGCAGCCATTGGCGGGATGTGCGCCACGCCGACAGGCTCTGCCTCCACCAGACGCAGCAGTGCAGGCGAGGTTTGGGTCGGTTCTGGTGGGGGCGGCATGGGCTCAACCGCCGCTTCTGGAACGACCTGGGTCGCGCTTGTCCCGCCGATCGCATTCTGACGACCGACGCCGGCGATACGTGCCGGCATGCCGTCCTTTTGGCGGAGGCCATGGCCGCACACCTGCAGCGCCTGACTCAGGGTCTGCAGCTGCACGTCGGGAAAAGCACGACTGCGAGCCGCAAACAGGACCAGGACTCCGACCGGTTCGTAGTCGTAGTAGATCGGTAGGGACACGATACAGAGCCCGTTAGGGCAGAGCTTCGTCAGGCTTTGCGGGATCAAGGGATTTTGATGCGCTGCTTCTACGACGCTGATCCGCCGATTCCGCAGGCCACGCAGCGGGATGTCCCAAGCGTTCTCGGTTCCTCCGCCAAGCGTCAAGCGGGCCTCGCCGGAGAGTCCCTGATCTCCCAGCAGGACGAGACGGTCGCGCTGACGCTCGTACACCAGAACCGCTGCCGCCTTTGCCTTCATGGCATCCAGCAGCAGCTTCGCCATCTCCGCGGCAAAGCTCCGGCGGGACCACTTGCGGCTCAGAAGACCGATAAACCGGTTGCCCAGCCCTACCAGCTCTACGGTGGCAGTTGGCTCGCGGCCGTTGCCCAGCCGGGCTTGCTGCGAAGGGTTCGAAAGCATCAGTTGCTTTGCTTCTTGGAGATTGGTCCGTCCACCGCTGTTTCTGTTTCACGCACCGCCGCCTTTGCGGCGGCCTCCGTCTTGAGAAGACGGCAAGAGACGTACCACTCCCGAGGTGTTCCAAATCGGTGTCCGCAGTTCTGGCGTGGACCGCGTGCGGACGTTCGCAAAGTTCAGGAAAGTGCGCCGTTCTGTTGGTCCGAGCGGCTCTCCCTAGAGTGCGCACTCGCTACACGGACACCGACCGTATGACGTCAGTCGCGCGGGAGCGCTGACGATGAGCGGCGAAGATTCGGCAACCGGTGCTTTTGCGACACCGAGTCAACGCCGCAAATATCTATCGGCGCTGGCGTCTTCCCTACCTCGCGGTTCGGGTAAGCTGACCGAACCGAGGAAATGGTGCCAGAGGCGATGATGAAGAGTTGCGCATCATTCCGACAACCGCGCGATGTACAGACGGTAGTCGGACAGGTCCCCCACGGCGGTCAGCAACCGCTCCACGCTCACCGGCTTGCGAAGAAACGCTACCGCACCGCCCTTGTAGCTTTGGATTAAATCGTCTTCGCGTTCGGAGGCGGTGAGGACGATCACCGGAATGTGGCGTAGGCGTCGGTCACCCCAGATCTCGCGCAGGACAGCTCGACCGTCGAGTTTTGGCATTTCGAGATCGAGGAGCACCATATCGGTGCCAGGATCATCATGGTGCGCGGAGCAATTCTGATATAGGAAATCCAACGCCGCTTGGCCATTGTCGACGACCGTCAGTTGGTTGCCGATCTTGGCGCGTTCAAACGCCCGGCGGGTAATTTCGACGTCGTCCGGGTCGTCCTCGACCAGAAGGATGCGTGCAATCCGCACTCCGCCAACCTGCGTCTCCGTCATTGCCGAACCTCCCTTGCTGTGTCTTCGGCCGCGAGAGAGAAGTAGAATCAACCTCCCGCTGGGTCGATGGCGCCTCCATGTATAGCAGCAAGGCGGTGGAGGCGCACGACCCTGCCATGAATGTCAAAGGTACAATCAGCTTCCGGCGTCGTCGGGATGGAGGGTCGCTGCGGCATCGCGATCGACGAGCCACACCAGCCGGCCCTCATGTGGCTGAATCGCCTGCGCCGGCCAGCGCTCGGGTTGTCGCTCGCCCCGGAGCACGTGGCGCAACATTTCCGCCTTGGTGCGGCCACTGGCCAAGAAGATCACCAGGCGCGCCTCGTTCAGGACCGGCAGCGTCAGCGTAACGCGATACGCTTGAAGATGCGCGGCGTACAGAGCGACGGCGAGCTTGCGTTCCTCGTGCAGCGCCGCGGAATGCGGAAACAGCGACGCCGTGTGGCCGTCTTCGCCCATGCCCAACAGGATCAAGTCGAAGCGGGGCCGGGTACACTGAAAGCTGGCTCGTAGCTCGTCCTCGTATTGGCGGGCGATGGCGTCTGGCGGCGACAGCTCTGTGCGGAACCGGTGGATGTGGTCAGGCGGAATTGGCACGTGCGCCAGGAGTATCTCGTGGGCCATCCGGTAGTTGCTGGCGGGATCGTTCGGGGGAACGACGCGCTCGTCGCCCCAGAACACTTCGGTCTGCTGCCAGGGAACCTGCTGGCGCAGCGGAGCATTCGCCAGCAGCGCATAGGCTGCCCGCGGGGTCGATCCACCCGCGAGCGCAACCCGGAAACGGCCGCGGCTGGCAACGCTTTCCTGGGCGGCGCGGCTGAACTCACGCGCCGCCCGTTTGGCCAGGTCGCTGGCGTTTTCGCAGACGATCACTTCCGGCGCCGCGGCCGGTGCCATGGGTATCCCGTTTAGCGGATCCCGCCCGCGTAAATCTGCATGACGGTGCCGAGGAACTTCAGTGCTTCCTCGCGCGGCCGTTGGAAGGAGTTGCGGCCGATGATCGAACCGAAGCCGCCGCCGTCACGGATCGCGCGGACTTCGTCGAGAATGGCATCGGTTTCCTTCGCTTCGCCACCGGAGAAAATCACGACCCGCCGGCCGTTGAACGCGCTCTGCACCACGTGGCGTACGCGTTCGGCGAGGGTCCCGATGGGAATGCGCTGCTTCTCGTAGACCTTCTTGGCGGCGGCTTGCTCGATGTGGGCCGTTGGCGGTTTTACCTTGATGAAATGGGCTCCGAGCTGCGCCGCAATCTGTGCGGCGTAGGCCGCCACGTCGATCGCGGTCTCGCCTTCCTTGGACAGGCCGGAGCCGCGCGGATAGGACCAGACGACGACGGCGAGCCCCTTGCGTTTCGCTTCCTCGGCCAGTGCGCGGATCTGACCGTACATTTCGTTGCGCGCCGCCGACCCCGGGTAGATGGTGAAGCCGATGGCCGCGCAGCCCAGACGTAGTGCGTCGTCGACACTCCCGGTCACGGCAGGGCACGGATCCCCGCCGCTGAGCAAACTGTCGGAGTTGTTCAGTTTCAGAATGAGTGGAAGCTCGCCGGCGTACTCGGCCGCGCCAGCTTCGAGAAAGCCGAGCGGCGCCGCATAGGCGTTGCAGCCGGCGGCGATGGCCAGGTCAAAATGATAGCGTGGGTCGTACCCCGGCGGGTTGGGCGCGAAGCTGCGCGCCGGACCGTGCTCGAAGCCCTGATCCACTGGCAGGATCACCAAGCGGCCCGTGCCGCCGAGTCGGCCATGATTCAGCAGGCGGGCGATGTTCGTCCGCGTCCCTGGTGTGTCGCTGCTGTACCAGCTCAAGATCTCACGCACCCGCTCGGTCATCAAAACTCCTCCTTCTCCAATAAGCGCGCCGCGCAAAAACCTGCACCCTGGAGCGCGGTCGTTTCTCTTAATACAACTCCAACCGGCATCACGTCCATCAGCGGGGCCATCCGCCCTTTGTCGCAGAATGCCGCCATGAACGTCCCATCGACCAGCTTCGCACGGATTTTAGGGGCAATGCCACCGGCGACGTACACACCGCCGGTGGCCATCACCTTCAGCGCCAGGTTGCCGGCTTCCGCGCCGTAGATGGCGCAGAACAGGTCGAGGGCTTGAACGCAGAGCGGCGGCCCTCCCTGCAAAGCGGCCTGGGTGATGGCCGCCGCCGGATCTTCTTCTCGCATCCGGGCCGCCAGCGACGACGGTTCATGACCGCGCCCACTGTTGCGCAGAAACTCGTAGATGTTGACCAAGCCCGGTCCGGAGAGCAGCCGCTCGTAACTCACGTGTTGATGGCGTTCGCGGAGGAAGGCCCACAGTTCCGTCTCGAGTTCGTTGCGCGGTGCGAAATCGGCGTGCCCGCCTTCGGAGGGTACCGGGTGATGCTGCGCCCCGTCCCAGAATAACAGCCCTTCGCCGAGGCCGGTGCCCGCGGCAATCACCGCGGCATTGCCGGGTACCGTGTCGCCTTGGTTCAACTCCAGGAGATCGGCTGGCGCCAGCGTCAATATGCCGTAGGCCGTGGCTTCCAGATCATTGATCAGTTTGACGCGCTGGGTGCCGAGCACGGTTCGGAGATTCTCAGCGTCTACAATCCACGGCAGGTTTGTGATCTGTGCATGGCCCTCTCGCACCGGCCCCGCTACACCGAACACCGCTGCCCGCAGTTGCGGCCACTCTTCTCCCAGAAAGAGTCGGAGCGCGGCCGGCAAACCGTCGAGGTTGCCACTGGGGTACGATTGCATGCGGCCACAGTGTAGGCGCCCACCATGCCACTCGAACAGCGCCAGACTGACCTTCGTTCCGCCGATGTCGGCTCCCAGAATGTTGGCGTCCGACTGCTTCATCTGTGCGAAGGGCGTCGCTACTCGGAGCGCCGGAGGGCGACGAAATAGCTTTGTCCCTGGCGATTCACCAACAGCAACAATTCGGTCCCCTTCCCTGCGATGGCCTTTCGGTAATCTCTGACGTTGC
The DNA here is from genome assembly GCA_044450645.1 of Binatia bacterium. Lineage (GTDB taxonomy): Bacteria > Desulfobacterota > Binatia > HRBIN30 > HRBIN30 > JAGDMS01. Next base: position 89,696 of record JBIOJG010000011.1, on the reverse strand, counting down.
GCACCGGTTGACGGTCCGCCTGGGTGATGACGTCACCGGGCTGCAAGCCGGCGTTGCCCGCCGGGCTGTCAGGGTCCACGTCGGTGATGACTACACCCTTGGTGGATTGGAGGCCGAGTTCCCGCGCCACACCCGGTGTGATGTTGGAAACGGTCAATCCCCAACTCTGCTGCGCTTCCGGCGCCTCTGGTGCGGCCGTGGTGGTGGCCGGCACTTCCGCCACGCTGGCATGCAGCGTTAGCTTCTCACCCTGGCGCAAGACCGTGATGGAAACCGTCTTGCCGATCTTCGCCTCCGCCACCAACGCCGGGAGCTGGTGCGCTTCGTCGATGTCGGTACCGTCGTAGTTGATGATAATGTCGCCCCGTTGGAGGCCGGCCCGGGCTGCCGGACCGTCAGGGGTGACGTCGGCCACCAGCGCCCCCTGCGCCTTCTTCAATCCGAAGGAGCGCGCCAACGCTGGCGTGACGTTCTGGATGCTGACGCCCAACCAGCCGCGGATGACCTTGCCGTGTTCTTTGAGCTGTTCGACGATGCCCTTCACCGCGTTGATCGGGATGGCGAACCCGATGCCGATACTGCCTCCGCTCTGGCTGAAGATCGCTGCGTTGATGCCCACCACCTTGGCTTGTGCGTCGATCAATGGGCCGCCCGAGTTGCCGGGATTGATGGACGCGTCGGTCTGGATGAAGTTGTCGTACGGGCCTTGCCCGATGACGCGCCCCAGGGCGCTGACGATGCCGGCGGTCACGGTTTCCGACAGGCCGAAGGGGTTGCCGATGGCGAGCACCCAGTCGCCCACCTGGAGCGTATCGGAATCTCCGAGGCTGGCGACGGTTAGATCGTGAGGCGATGCGATTTTGAGCAGAGCGACGTCGACTTTCTCGTCGACGCCGACGCGCCGCGCATCGAACTCTCGCTTGTCATCGAGCTTGACGACGATCTTGTCGGCATTCTTGACGACGTGCGCGTTGGTGACGATGTAGCCGTCTTCGTCGATGATCACGCCGGAGCCCAGGCTGCGCTGCGTGAAGCTGCGGGGCATTTCCGGGGAGAAATGCCGGAAGAACTGGAAGAAGGGATCCTGCGGGCCAGGGGGTCCCTCCGGCCCGAACCCCGGCACGCCGCGCGAACGGACCGTTTGGGTGGTCGAGACGTTGACCACTGCCGGCTTTACCGCACGCACGATGCCGGCGAAGGATGATAGGGGCGACGTCGCTGTCCCAAACCGCTCCAGCATCGGTGCCGCGGGCGGCGGCTGATCCTTGCTTCCACCGAGGAAGCCAAAGGGATTCGGAAATGCAATCGCCGCCACCGTCCCCATCACGAGCGCCAAGATCAAGAGCAACGAAGTCCAAGCGCGCTTCGGCGTCATGCTGTAGACGATGCACCAGCGGTGAGGAAACTTCAATCCGCTTGCCGAGAAGGACGCAGCGTGTGCGGCCGGTGCCGCTGGCTCCGGCCGGCCGGGTGCGGCCTTCGTCCTGCGTCGTACCGACGGCGCAGGTCACGAACAAGGGCGTGCCCGGTTGTGACTAGCCTCCTAACAACCAGACAAGCCACAGGAGCCATGCGACAGCCGCTGCCAACAACATCCCGACGCCGGCCTCTCTCGTATTCGGGCGCCTTTGTGGTGGTCGGTACGGCGGCTGCGGGGACGTCACCATTGCTTGGAGTCCCAGGCTGATGATCTGCCAACGACTGAAGCCGGCGGCTCGCAGCCGCTCTTCCACTTTGAGTCGCGCGGTCGCCGCGTCGGGCTCGAGCAACTCAAGCAGTCGCACCGTGACCTGAAAATGTTCCATTGCCGCCCCTCGGATTGCCGCCCGCATCGCATCCGTCCGAAGCGATTCCGGGCTACGCCTCCCCGTTTCTGTCATCCTGCGTAGAGCAATTTCCCCCTTGGCGTAGGTATTACCATGCCGCCGGCATGTCAAGCTCCTGTCCAGGAAGATTTGGAACCTGGGGGCGAGAGAAGGATTGAGCCGTCACCACTCAGTTCGAGCGGACCGCTGGCTAGATTGCCGGCGGCTTCTCCGCCGCATCGCCGTCGATCGCGCGCTCCAAGCGTTCCACGTCCTCGGGCGAGAGGTTGAAGTACTTCGCCTCGGGATGATGGAACACCAATGCACTGACCGAACCTTCGGGCTCCATCATGTACCCTTCGGTGAGGTGAACACCGATTTGCTTCGCCACGTCCAGCAGCCTGAACAGCTTTTCCTGGTCTTCGAGTCGTGGGCAAGCGGGATACCCGAAGGAGACCCGCACACCGCGGTAGCGCGCCTTGAACACATCCCCCATCGTGATGCCGGGCGGATCCGGGAAGCCCCACATTTCGCGGATCTTCTGGTGCAAGAGCTCGGCAAAGGCCTCGGCACCTTCCAGCGCCAAGAGCTGAAGGATATGCGACTTCAGGTACTCGCCCTGCGCTTTCCATTGGTCCGCGAGGTGGCGCACGCCCGGACCGACGGTGGTGGCGAAGAAGCAAACGTAATCGATGCGCCCGGCGTCGACCGGCAAGGTGAAATCCGCGAGGCAGAGACGCGGTTCGCCGGATTGGCGGCCAAAGTGGAACTTCTCGAGGATGGTCCGGCCATCGGAGGCGAAGATCAGCAGTTTGTCGCCCTCGGCTTGCGCCGGGAAGAACCGGTACACGGCATTGGCGGTGATGTCCGGCCGCGCCAGCATGATCTCCTCGACGGCCGCAACGTGTCCACGCAGGTCCTTGGCTTTGGGATTTCCTGCCGCCAAGGCTTCGTTGAACTTGCCTTTGAAGCCGAGATGCCGCGTATAAAGCATCGCCGGATTGATGTAGCGGAAGATCGCATCGAGGTCGGAGTTACGGATCACGTGGAGCCGGAGATCGGGCGGCGTCGGCACCTCATCGACTCGAGGCACGGATGATCGAGACGGCGGAGCCGCGCCTTCCGCCTGAGGCCGCTTCGGCCCCATCGCCTGCAGATGCCCGGCTTCTTCGACCAGCCGCGCGGCCATGGCTTGCCGCTTGTTCGCATCCATCAATTGGTTCGCCAGATCGAGACCGGTCATGGCGTCCTTGGCATAGGCCACCATGCCGTCGTACTCCGGTGCAATCTTGAGACGGGTGAAGCGGTTCGACAATGCCGCGCCACCGACCAGGATCGGGCAGCACACGCCAGCGGCCTTCAAGTCCTGCGCCGTCACCACCATCATCTGCGCCGACTTCACCAGCAGCCCGGACAGGCCGATGAGGTCCGGGTGATGATGGTGGTAGGCCTTGATCAGTTCCTCCGGCGGCACCTTGATGCCGAGGTTGATGATTTTGAAGCCGTTGTTTCCCAAGATGATGTCGACCAGGTTCTTGCCGATGTCGTGCACATCGCCCTTCACGGTGGCGAGCAGGAGCTTGCCCTTGATCGAGCTGTCCGCCTTCTCCATGTGAGGCTCGAGATGCGCGACTGCGGCCTTCATCGCTTCGGCCGATTGCAGGACTTCCGCCACGATCATTTCGTTGGCGCCGAACAAGCGGCCGACCTCGTCCATGCCGGCCATCAACGGGCCATTGACGATCCCCAGCGGCCTGCGGTGCCGGAGCGCTTCGTCGAGATCGGCAAAGAGCCCGTCCTTCGAGCCTTCGATAATGTATAATGCCAGGCGCTCGTCGAGCGGCAGATCGCGCCGGATCTCGACCGTCTGCTTGGGCGCTTTGGTGCGGAAGTGCGCGCTGAATGCGCCAATCGGATCGTCGCCGCGCCACCAGATCAGATCTTCCGCCAGCCGCCGCTCTTCGTCGGGGATCGCGGGGTAACGCTCCAGCTTTTCCGAGTTGACGATGGCCATGTCGAGGCCGGCCTGCACGCAATGGTAGAGAAACACCGAGTTGAGCACTTCGCGACCCGCCGCGGGCAAGCCGAACGACACGTTGGAGATGCCGAGGAGCGTCTTGCAGTCGGGCAGCATCTCTTTGATCAGGCGGATGCCCTCGATCGTCTCGACGCCTGCGCCGATGTAGTTCTTGTCGCCGGTGCCGACCGGAAACACGAGTGCGTCGAAGATGAGATCTTCCGGTGGGACGCCGTATTTCTTCGTCAGCAGATCGTAGGAGTGCTGCGCGATCTGCAGCTTGCGTTCGCGCGTGATGGCCTGCGCCTGCCGCTTGTCGTCATCGATGCAGCCGACGACCAAGGCGGCGCCGTAGCGGCGTGCTAGCGGCACGACCCTCCGAAAGCGTTCTTCGCCGTCCTCGAGGTTGATCGAATTGATGATCGATTTTCCTTGGGTGAGCTTGAGTGCCTCCTCGATGACCCCCGCGTCGGTGGAGTCGATCATGATCGGCGCCTTCACTTTCTTCCCCAGCATTACGAGGAAGGCAGTGACGTCGGCGGCCTCGTTGCGGTCTGGATCCTGCAAGCAGACGTCGAGGACGTGGGCGCCCTTGCGCACCTGGGCGCGGCCGACCTCGGCAGCCTGGTCGAAATCGCCGGCGGCGATGACGTCCTTGAATTTGCGACTGCCGAGCACGTTCGTGCGCTCGCCGACGATCACCGGTCGGGTGTCCTGGTCGATCGTGAGTACCTCAATGCCCGAAACCATGCAGCGGCGAACGGTTGCCGGCTGGCGCGGTTGGTGACGAGCGGCCACTTCGGTGAGCAAGCGGATGTGCTCCGTGGTCGTGCCGCAGCAGCCGCCGATGATGTTGACCCATCCCTCGGAGCAGAAGCGCTCGACCTTCTTTGCCAGCATCGCCGGCAACTCGTTGTAGTGGCCTTCTTCATCCGGCAGGCCGGCATTGGGAAACACCGAGATCGGGAAGCGCGATATCTCCGCCAGCGTGCGCAGGTGGTCGGTCATGAAGTCGGGGCCGGTGGCGCAGTTCATGCCGACGGCGAACAGGTCACGGTGTGCCACCGAGACATACAGCGCCTCAATCGACTGGCCGGCCAGCATCGTGCCCATGGTTTCGATGGAGACCGAAAGCACCACCGGTACAGTGCGGCCGAGCCGGCCAAAGGCGTCATCCATGCCGAGCAGTGCCGCCTTGACGTTGAGGGTGTCCTGCTGCGTCTCGAGAAACAGCATGTCCACGCCGCCTTCGACCAATGCCACGGTCTGATCGGTGTACGCGGAGCGCACTTCATCGAAGGTGATGCCTCCGGTCACCGAGATCGTCTTCGTGCCCGGGCCCATGGAGCCGGCGACGAAGCGCAACCGTTGCGTCGTCGAGGCGGCGTCCGCCGCCGCCCGCGCCAGATGCGCTGCGGCGTAGTTGATGTCGTAGACCTTGTCCTGCAGATCGTACTCGGCGAGCACGACGCGGGTGCCGCCGAAAGTGTCCGTTTCGATGATGTCTGCGCCGGCGTCGAGGTAGTCCTGATGGATCTTCCTGACGGCGTCCGGCCGGGTCAGCACGAGATGCTCGTTGCAACCCTCCAGACTCAGCCCGCCGAAGTCCTCGGCGGTGAGATTCATGGCCTGGATCGCCGTTCCCATCGCCCCGTCGAGGACGAGGATGCGCTCCTCCAGTGCCGCGTGCAGTGCCTGTGTCCGATCCGCTGGTGACATGTGTCTACTTGTCTAGCGTACCGGCGCGCGCAATTCCAAGAGTGAGCGGAGTCGCACTGGCTCCACGATCGTGAGGGCGTGCTGGCTATGGTGTGATCTGTAGCCCGAAGAAGACCTGCGCGGCCGCCAGCAGCATCGCCACGGCGCCGAACCACGGATGGATTACGCGCATTTCCGGGCGGTGCATCCAGCGTGAGGTCAACATGCCCCCGGAAAGCACCAGGATGATGAGCACGCCGATCCGGAAGTGGACGCTGGCCGCCAGTTCCAAGTCGCTGCGCAGCTGCCAGGCGGACAGGAAGCCTGCGATCCAGCTTGCCAGCACAAGTCCAAACATGATGGGCGCAAGCCGGGCGTGACGCTCCAAGTGCTGGCGTGCACGGCGCGGATCGCTGCGCGCGCGAAACCCCAAGGAACCCACGTAGCCGAACAGGGCTAGCGTGAAACCAGCAGCAACGGGGTGAACGTAGGGCAGCATGATAGTGACAGCACTCGGCCCAGCCGAGCCCTCACCCCGACCCCTCCGACAGGTTCAGGTCTCTCTCGTGGAGGGCGAAGGGAAAGGCTCGGAGCCCAAACTACGTGTGGGCTTGGATCTCACGCATGGGGAAGAGCGATGCCCGCGGCATGTCGTGCACCCGGACCTCGTCGATTCTGAAGCCGGCTGCCTCGACGGTCCGGACAGTGTCGCGGTTGATATTGCAGCCATCCATCGCCCATCGCCAGAGCGGGTTGAACAGATCCTGTAGGGCCGCGCCCATGGCGTGCGGACTGCGGACGTGTTCGAAGAAGCGCACCGGTGCGCCGGGACGCAGCACCCGGCGCAGCTCCCGCAACCCCTGGGATTCATCCGCGACCGAGCAAAAGACGAGGGTTTCCAGCGCGCCATCGAAGCTCGCATCGGGGAAGGGCAGGGATTGCGCGTCTCCGTCCTGCACGGTGACGTGGGCCCTTGCAGTCTTGGCACGCTCAGTTGCAAACACGCGGAATTCATCGAGCGGCTCGATCGCAGTGACTTCGGCCGTAGCGGGATAGTGGGCGAAGTTCAGGCCGGTCCCGCAGCCGATTTCCAGGATGCGGCCCTTCATGTCTGCGGCCAGCCGCGAACGAACCGCGGCAAGTCCGGCGCGTTCCATCGGTGCGGTAAACTTCTCGTAGAGCGCTGCCATGCCGCCGTAGCGGCGGGCTGCCAATCGGGTGACCAGACTCATGCGTTGTTCGTTAGCAGGGTATTGCGAACGTGAAAAGAGCCAGACAGCTTGCGAATCCTGAGGGAAGCGCAGCAGGCCTGCATCGCCTTCGCGGCGCTGCCGGTTCTACTCTGGACCGAACCGCTAATCTTATAACACGAGGACTTATCAGCTGGCGTGCTGGGTTCGTTGTTGGTCGAGGCCAATGTCGATTCTGAGAAGGCACGCACGCGCTGGCACACGAGCTGCTGAGAATGAGCGCGTATGCCGTCCGTTCACCAGAGCACGACGCGCACTCGGATTGCGGTATCGAATTCTCGCATGCTGCCGGGAAGGTGACAGGTAGCCCATCAAGTGTGCTGAAGGCCATGAACACTCCACTTCGCGTGTTATTGATCGAAGATTCCGAGGATGACGCGCAGCTCGTGCTGCGAGAGCTGCGACGTAGTGGCTACGACCCGACCTGGGAACGCCTTGAGAGCGCGACCGCTGTGGATGACGCGATCAAGCGGCAGACCTGGGACATCATCCTTTGCGACTACCACCTGCCGACATTCAGCGCGCTCGCAGCGCTGCGGCTGCTCCAGGCACGAGGTGTCGACCTGCCGCTCATCGTCGTATCCGGCGAGATCCTCGAAGAAGTGGTGTCGTCGGTATTGCAGGCCGGCGCCCGCGATTACGTCTTGAAAGACAATCTCGGCGATCTCGGTGTGGCCGTCACGCGTGAGCTTCGACGTGCCGCGGCGCATCACCGGGAGCGCTAATCGGAAGTCGAACGCAGCCTGAGCCCCCGTCGACGTGCGGTAACCATCGGCCCCCCTTTTCCCCGCTGCGGTGCTGTGGAAAGATCAGAGGACTCATACGGCAAGAGGAGGTTCTCGTGGGCAAGCTTCAGTCCGAGATCGACAGCCAGATCGCAGATTTCATTCGTGCCCAGCGGCTTTTTTTCGTCGCTACCGCGCCGTCGGGCTCTAGCGGCCGCGTCAACGTTTCTCCCAAGGGGCTCGACACTTTTCGAATTCTGGACCCCAGGACGGTTGCGTATCTCGATCTCACCGGCAGCGGCATCGAAACGGTCGCGCACCTCCGCGAGAACAGCCGCATCACTTTTCTGTTCTGTTCTTTTGAGAATGCGCCCAGGATCCTTCGCCTGTACGGGCGCGGAGAAGCCATTGAGCCAGGTGACCCGGAGTTCGAATCGCTCGAGGCGGGCTTCCCCCGATACGAGGGTACACGCACGATCATCCGCGTTTCGGTCGAACGCATTGCCGATTCGTGTGGTTACGGCGTTCCGATGTTTCGCTACGAGGGTGAGCGCCCACAACTGCGTGAATGGGCCGAGCGGAAGGGGCCACGAGGACTTGCCCGCTATCGAGCGGACAACAATCGGAAAAGTGTCGACGGTCTGCCGGGATTGCGCCGCACGGGCTCCACCGTTGTGGACGACCACTAGGGTCGAGGCGGACGCTGGTTTCGGTGCGGTTGTCGGTACGGAAAGACATTCCGATCACCGGCCCATGATGGGGGAAAGTGAAGGAAAAGCCGCCAATTTGACTTTGCATGGTCGCGCCGCTAGAAGCCGGGCCGATTGCCTTTTGCAGGACTGGACTTGACCGCATGCCGTGTTCAACTGGTGCCGCGACGGGCGCGGCGGATGAGGGCAACACGGCTTCTGCATTGGTCGCACGTGAGGCCTTGCGCTGGCCCGTGACACGTCGGAGTCCGGACCTAGCCAGCATTCTAGACGTGTGCCGAAGAAAGGAGGGGGAGATGGACGAGCGACTCTTGGGACCGAAGCGGGAGGAAGAGGAGGAAGAAGAAAAAGACAAGGAGGGGGATTGGGAAGAAGACGAGGACGATGAAGACGAGGATCTCGACGACGACGATGACGACGATGATGACGACGATGATGACGACGATGATGACGACGACGACGACGAGTGGGATGTGAACGAGTGAATGCAAGGCCTCTCGCGTGCGTGCGGTGATTCAGCGCGTGTCCAGCGCTCGGGTCACGGTTGGTGACCGGTCGGTGGGTGCGATCGGGCCGGGCTTGCTCGTCTTCCTGGGGATCGCGACGAATGACACGCAGGTGCAGGCGAACTGGTTGCTCGACAAGCTGCTCGACTTGCGTATCTTTGAAGACGAGCGTGGAAAATTCGTTCAGTCGTTGCGAGAGGTCCACGGAGAACTGCTGCTCGTGTCTCAATTCACCTTGCTGGCGAATACGCGTAAGGGGCGACGCCCATCATTCACTGCCGCCGCACGGCCCGAATCCGCCGTGCCCCTGTACGAACACGTCGTGGCGCGTGCCCGGAGTCAAGGGGTGACCGTCGCGACTGGCGAGTTCGGGGCGCACATGCAGGTCGAACTCGTGAATGACGGCCCGGTAACGGTCATTCTGGATACCGAAGAGCGTCGCCTAGGTTGATCGGGCGATGCCTCGTGCAGGGTTCTACCTTGTTCAGGCCGCGACGCTGAAATTCGGCAGCGACGGGCACTGGTATGCGGACGATGAGCCCGTCACGCATCAGCGACTGGCGCGGCTATTTAGCCGGTATCTACGGCGCAAAGCGTCCGGCGGCTATGAGATTTGGATTGACGAACGCAACCACGCCGACGTCGAGGTCCAAGATGCGCCGTACGTCGTGACCTCCGTGAGCATCGCCTCCGGGGCAGAGAGTGATGCGTTGGCGTCGTCTGACCCCACCGGCTTCACGCTTAACTTGAACGACGAGACGAACGAACGGTTGGATCCTGACAGTCTGCAGGTCGGTGCCGGCAACGTGCTCTATTGCCAAGTGAAGGGCGGCACGGAGCGCGCCCGATTCCTCCGGCCGGCGTACTACCAGCTTGCGCAATTCATCGAGGAGGCCGGCGGCGGTGAGTTCCGGCTTCGTTGTGGCAGCGCCGCGCACACCATCTCCCAGCGCTGAAGCCGACGCGACGCTGCACGTCGTCCTCGTTGCGCCGGAAATCCCGCCCAATACCGGTACCATCGCCCGCCTGTGCGCCGCGACCTACACGCACCTGCATCTCATCCGCCCGCTCGGCTTCTCGCTCGACGACCGCTACCTCAAGCGCGCGGGCCTCGATTACTGGCCGTACGTCGACCTTCACGTCTACGAGGACTGGCAACAGTTTCGAACCCGATGCCCCCAGGCGCGCATGCACTTCTTTTCCGCCCGCGCCACCCGCAGTTACGTCAGGGCACGGTACGCCAAGGGTGATTACCTCGTCTTCGGCTCGGAGACCAAAGGCTTGCCGCCGGCAATGCTGGCTGCCCATGGCGACGACACCTACGTGATTCCCATCTCGAGCCCACACGTCCGCAGCCTCAACCTCTCCAACGCCGTCGCCATTGTCGTGTACGAGGCACGGCGTCAGCTGGTCGCTTGAAACTGTCGAGACACGGTATCGACCCCGGCTGCCTGGTCAGCTTTGCGCGGACATCGAGGAAACCGTATGAGACCAACTTTGCCTAGCCAAATCACCCTTCGATTTGGTAAGAAAAGCAATCGTCGCTCGAACGTCATGCATCGCCCGCGTAGCGCTGGCAGTGATTCTAACCCTGGTGGCCCAACGCGCGAATGCGCTTGAGGACTTGGAAGCAGAAGAGAGTATCTCCGACTTCCTGCCTTCGGTGTACCCGGTGCCCGTGCAGGTGGCGCAATCCCGCAGCTAGGCTATTCTTCCGGAGCTGGGGTACGCACCCGACACGGGTGCACTTGCCGGCGCCAAATTCGCGCATCGCGATCTCCTTCAGAGCGGCGCTACTCTGGACTTCGAGGCGACGTATGCGATGAATGAGCAGCGGTCCGTCTCGCTGTCTCTGGGCTCCCCGCATCTGCTCGATGATCGGTTGCTGATTCTCTTGCGCGGCAGGTATTACTTCGATCCGCAGCGTGAGTTCTTCGGTCTCGGAAACAACGATCTGGGTCAGGATCCGGATCTGCCCTCGACCCATGAATTCCAAGAACTAGCGGGTGGTCTCGTGGTTGGCTGGCGTCCGTTCGATCAGCTGGCCTTCAACCTCGCCGTCGGGCTGCGCCGAGTGGATATCGGTCGCAGCAAACGGAAAGACGGTCTGCCGCTGACGCAGGAAAAGTTCGCGGATCTGACGGGGATCAATGGCGGCCTGGCGAACCGGCTGGCTTTATCGCTGGTGTGGAACAACCGCGATGACGTCATGCGGCCCACGCGTGGTTGGCGATTGATCCTCAAGGTTGCGCATACCAACAAGGCGGTCTTGAGCGACTTTGAATTCACCCGTTACGTCGCCGATGCCGGCTACCTGCGTTCCTTTTTCGACAAGCGCCTGATCGCCGGCATGCGCGTGAATGGCGCCTATATCGACGGCCCCAATAACGAAGTCCCCTTTTGGGAATTGGAGGAGCTGGGTGGCCAGGACAGCATGCGTGGCTTCTTCCCGCATCGGTTCCTGGGCAAGGAAAGAGTGCTGCTGAACGGCGAATTGCGCTTCCTCCTAACGCAGTTCGACTTCTTTGATCTGTGGCACGTGAAGCTGGACGGCGTGGTGTTCGGCGATGGTGGACGCGTGTTCCTCAATCACTCCGACGTGCGTGATGAATTCAAGATCGACCGCAACCTCCTCGGGCGTATTCTCGGCGACTTCCAGTATAGCTACGGTGGCGGGTTGCGCATCGCGCTATCGAACGCGCTGGTAGCACGGATCGATGTCGGATTCAGCGATGAGGAGACGGGACTGCTGTACTTGTCCTTCGGCCAGACCTTTTGAATGCGGCTGGTAGGCAGGTAAGGGGGCGTCAGTTGACGCCGGCGATCCGCTCCCAAAGGGTACGGATCTGGCTGCGCAGATCTTCGATCGAGCCGGTGTTCCGAATGATCACGTGAGCATGACGCTGCCGCTCTGCGTCACTCAACTGGGCCGCGATCCGCATGGTCACTTCCTGCGGTGGCAGGCCGCGCTGCTTTGCCAAGCGGTCGACGACGGCGTCCTGGCTTGCCAGTACCAGCCAGACCTCGTCCACAAGTGGCAGCCAGTTTGCCTCGATCAGCACCGCGGCTTCAACGACGATGGGCTGAGAGGCGCCCGAAGCCCGGTGTGAGTCGATCCGCTTTCGGATCTCGGCGAAAATTAGCGGATGGACGATCGCGTTGAGCCGCGCCAGCGCCTGCGAACTGGCGAAGACGATCGCCCCAAGCCTTTTCCGGTCGATGGTCTGATCCGGCCCCAGAATCTGGGTGCCGAAAACCTCGATGATTCGCTGCCATCCCTCGCTATGAGGCTGGTAGGTTTCATGGCCGACGATGTCGGCATGGATGACTTTTGCGCCCAGGTCCTCAAGTATCGCGGCCACCGTGCTCTTTCCGGAGCCAATGCCGCCTGTCAATCCTACGATCTTTGCGGGCATGCCAGATCAACGCGCAGCTGTAGGCGACGACACGGCGCACGCGGCGTCCGCCTTTCGTACGCAGCGAACTTCGGGTCTGCCGGTGATTATTCGAGGACAGCAGGACCGGACGGAGATGCAACGCAACGGGCCGGTTGCCTCATGCCATCCCGACTTGCAGTTAGCCGACCGCGGCCAAATGGCCGTCAGAGCCAGTTTGTACGGCTGAAGCGCTGGCGGCGTGGCTGGCAAAATCCAACGCATGTTTTCGCCATTGGCTGACGCCGTGGCGCAAGTATTCGGGATTGATTTCCAACGTTTCACAGATGTTTTCGAACGAGAAATACCAGTTACGATCCTCACACGAGATCCACTCTTCGGCTTCAGCAAACAGCTGATGCCCGTGGATGTCTCTTGTGAATGCGTACTTCTGGTAGCATTCCAGCGCATCTTGCAGCACGGCCAGCATGAGCCGCTTCTCGCCGCGCACCGCCGAACCACCGCGAAAGGCGGCATAGAACTGCGCCGGCAACAATGCATCCGGTTCAAACAGGCCGAAAGATCGATCAGTCATACACTCCCCCACACCGCCATTGTACGTATAGTAGTAATGCCCCGAACATTAGCCAAATGAAAAGCACTACTAGCCGGATCGTAAGAACTTCTCATTTCGCCGCGGCATGAACGCACCAAACCGACGTCCACATTTGTGGACTCGGCTTGAGTGCGCTTTCGGATCCGGCGTCTCGCGCCAGACGTGATGCTACTTCTTCCCGAGAACGGCTTCTTTGAAGGTCTTCGCAACGGAGAAGCGAACCTTCTTGCGCGCGGGGATCTTGATCTGCTCGCCAGTTTGCGGATTTCGTCCCATGCGGGCCTTGGTCTGCACTTTGCGGAATGTGCCGAGACCTGGGATCTTCACCGGGTCTCCCTTGCGCACTGAACCCACGGTTATTTCAACCAGTGATTGCAGCACCGTGTCGGCTTGCTTCTTGTTGAGTTCCGCCGCCTCCGCCAACTTCTGAACCAGTTGGGATTTCGTCATCGCCCTTCCTCCCCTCGTGCTCGACGCTCAACTGCCGAGCCAATTATCGCGTATAACTGCAACGAGGACCCCGTCGGTGTCAAGCAAATTCCGACTAACAAGAGCCTTTTTTGCCGATTTTTGCCCTTTTCGATGCCTCGTCGCCCCCGGAGGCATCTCGGCATCTGGGTTCGAGATGCCCGGCGGCGCCGGCTCAGTCGTAGTATTCCAAGCCGAGATGGGTGATCAGCTCTTCACCGCGCAAGAAGCGCAACGTGTTCTTGAGCTTCATGAGCTGAATGAAGAGGTCGTGCTCCGGGTAGAGGCCAGGTGCGGTTTGTGGGCTCTTGAAGTAGAACGAGAGCCACTCCTGGATACCCTTCATGCCGGCGCGCTGCGCCAAGTCTAGAAGCAACGCCAGGTCGAGGACCAACGGCGCGGCGAGAATCGAGTCGCGGCAGAGAAAATTGATCTTGATCTGCATGGGGTAGCCGAGCCAGCCGAAGATGTCGATGTTGTCCCAGCCCTCCTTGTTGTCACCGCGCGGCGGATAGTAGTGGATGTTCACCCGGTGGATGTAGTCCTTGTACAGTTCAGGATAGAGATTCTGCTGGAGGATGACGTCGAGGACGGACAGCTTGCTCTCCTCCTTGGTCTTGAAGGAAGAGGGCTCGTCCAACACTTCGCCATCGCGGTTGCCCAGGATGTTGGTGGAAAACCACCCCGTCAGGCCGAGCATCCGTGCCTTGAGGCCGGGGGCGATGATGGTCTTCATCAGCGTTTGGCCGGTCTTGAAATCTTTGCCGCAGACGGGGACATGGTTTCGCTCGGCGAGTTCGGTCAGCGCCGGAATATCGACGGTGAGATTGGGTGCGCCGTTCGCGAACGGGATTCCGAGAGACAGTGCCGCGTAGGCGTAGAGCATGCTCGGTGCGATTGCCGGATCGCTGGCGCGCAGCCCTTTCTCGAAATGAGCCAGTGAGCTGTGAACGATGCCCGGTCGCAGAAAGCTCTCGGTGCTCCCGCACCATACCATGACGAGACGGCTGGCGCCGGAGGCGGTCCGAAAGGCGCGGATGTCCTCCATGAGTTGCTGGGCCAGCTCCAGCTTGCCGGCCCTGCTTTTGACATGCGGGCCGTCCAGCCGCTTGACGTAGTCGCGATCGAACACACCGGGCAACGGCGCCACTGCTTCGAGTTCCGGGCGTACCAAGTCGAGTAGGGCGGGCTCGACGACCCGCGCACGCAGGGCTGCCTGGTAGGCGTTGTCGGGGAAAATATCCCAGGCGCCGAACGCCAGGTCTTCAATCGCTGCCAGCGGAACAAAATCGCGGATGCGCGGCGTCCGCTTCTCGGTGCGCTTGCCGAGCCGTATGGTTCCGAGTTGCGTCAGTGAGCCGATCGGCTTGCCGATCCCCTTCTTCAGCAGCTCGATCCCAGCGACGAAGGTGCTACTGACCGCACCCAGCCCCACGAGAAGAACGCCGAGTTTGCCTTCGGCGTCCGCAATATTCGTTCGCGTCGTACCCATCGTCGCTCACCAATACGAGACCGTTGCCGAAGGCGCAAGGTGGGACGCTGTTTCTCGACGGTTATGCCGAAGCGCCTTGGGGGTTTCCGCCAGGCCATGCTTGCGCCCCCTTTCCAGCGAGGGAGGCCTGGATCTCAGCGGGCAGGGCCGCGGCTGGCCGCTTTACCGTCACTCGGCTGGCGCGTACATCGCCGTGACCCGTTCGGCCACCCGCGCCTTCGCGTCCAGAATGCCTCGCGGAATGTACGGCGACAGCGCGTTGATTTCCCGCAGTCGCTGGGCCAAGTCGTCCCCCGTGGCGTCGTTGGCAATCAGCCGCCGCGCCGTCGTCAGGACCTCATCGCTGCAGCGCGCGGCGAGGATGCGAGACAGGTCGATCTCCAGGACGGCCCCTTCCACGCCCCGCAGCCGGATCAGCTTCAGCGTTCGCGCCATTGCGCTGTCGAGTGCGTAGACCTCCAGAACCATGTTACTGAGCAGCTCCAGATGCTGCTGCTTCTGCGCCAGCTCGGCAGCCTGGCCTTCGAGCAAAATGCCGGCGACGTGAGCGGTCAGCCGTTTGGCCGCCTCGACCGCTTCCACTTCGGCGGCCAAGGAACCGTCGCCCACCGGCGGCAGGCCGCCATCGGCCAACTCGGTCCGCACCTGCTGAATGTAGTCGAACAAGGGCAGCGCGCCCGTCATGACCCGTTTCACCAGCGTACCTGGGATCAGCAAGCGGTTGATCTCGTTGGTGCCTTCGAAGATGCGATTGATGCGCGAGTCGCGATAGTGGCGGGCCAGGGGATACTCCTCGATGAAGCCATAGCCGCCGTAGATCTGCAGTGCCTCATCCACTACGAAGTCTAGCGCTTCGCTGCCGTAGACCTTCAGAATCGATTGCTCGATGGCATACTCCTCAACGGCGCGCTGCACCTGTTGCCAGTAGGTGGCGGCGGTCGGATCGAGCTGGTGAATCGCCGCGTCGATCAGTCCAGCGGTGCGGTAGCTGACGCTGTCGGCGGCGTAGATGCGGGCCATCATGTCGGCGATCTTTCGCTGGATTGCGCCGAAGGTGATGATCGGTTTGCCGAACTGCCGGCGCCCTGCGGCGTAGGTGACCGCCAGCTCCAGCGCCTTGCGCGCGCCGCCGGCGGCGATGCCACCGAGTTTGAGGCGGCCGACGTTGAGGATGTTGAAGGCGATCTTGTGACCTTGCCCGACAGCGCCGAGCACGTTCTCCACCGGCACATCAACGTCTTCGAGTATGACCTGGCACGTCGATGAGCCGGTGATGCCCATCTTGTGCTCCTCCGGGCCGATGCTGAGGCCGGGGGATGTGCGCTCAACCAGGAAGGCCGTGAACTTGTCGCCGTCGACCTTGGCAAAGACCGTGAACAGATCGGCGAAGGCGGCATTGGTAATGAACTGCTTAACGCCGTTGAGGCGGTACGAACGGCCGTCGGCATTGAGCACCGCCCGCGCCTTCGCACTCATCGCGTCGCTGCCGGATGCCGGTTCGGTCAGAGCGTAGGCCCCGAGCCACTCACCGGTCGTAAGCCTGGGGAGGTACCGGGCGCGTTGCTCGTCGCTCCCATAGAACACCAGCGGCAGCGTGCCGATGCCGGTGTGGGCATTCATCGAGACGCTGAAGGAAGCGCACTCGCAGGCCCGCGCCGCGACCAGTAGCGCCACGGCTTTGCTCAGTCCCAAGCCGCCATATTCGGCCGGCACCTCGACCATCAGCAGTCCCAACTCGCCGGCACGCCGCAAGAGGCGGGGCATGAGCCCTTCCTTCTTGCGCTCGATGTCCTCCAGATGAGGCAGCACCTCTTTGTGAACGAACTCTTCGCCGGTGTCGGCCAGCCCGATCTCGTCCGGGGTGAAGTCTTCGTAGATGAATGGGTCCCAGGCAGTCACCGGTTCGATCAAGAAGGCGCCCCCGACGGGAGCTGTCTGATAAGGTTCGCTCATCCGCCCTCCCCCTTTGATGCAATGCGTCATAAAATTCCAGCCGTCGTTAGTCAAGCGAATTCTGTAGCCATGACGCATGTCGGAAGGATGCGAGAACGAAACCGCAAGAATCCGTACCGCTTCGTCCGCCCCCTCGTCTGGAAGCCGAAACCTCGGTGGCCCGTCTTCCGAATGCTTTCCGCATTTATCAGAAACAATGCGGGCGGCGGAATCGCTTGACCCCGGGCACAGAGTAAGTGTATAAACTACGCAAAGCGATCCATGATGCAAGCACCTGCCGAAAAGAGCCCCACCGAGCTCCAGAGCGAATTTGCCTGTCTCAACGAGCCCCGCATCTACAACCACACCACATGCGCCCAGATGGCCGCGACCATCCACCGCATCAAGCTGCTCAAAGCCGAGCGCAACGCGGTCGTGCTGGCGCACAACTATCAGCGGCCGGAGATTTTCGAAGTCGCCGACTTCATCGGTGACTCGCTTGAACTGGCCCGGCAGGCGACCACGGTGGACGCCGATGTGATCGTTTTTTGCGGCGTCCATTTCATGGCCGAGACGGCCAAGATCCTCAACCCGACGAAGACGGTCCTCTTGCCCGATCTGCGTGCGCAGTGCTCCTTGGCCGACAGCGTGACGGCCGACGACCTGGCGGAGCGCCGTGACGAGCTGCGTCAACGCTTTCCGGATCTGCAGGTGGTGGCGTACGTCAACACCACGGCGGAGGTGAAGGCCGTCGTGGACGTCTGCTGCACCTCTGCCAACGCCGTCGCCATCGTCAATGCGCTGCCGACCCAGCACATTCTCTTCGTGCCCGACGAACATCTCGGCGAATACGTGCAGCGCGAGTCGTCGAAAACGGTCATTACATGGAACGGCAACTGTTACGTGCATCATCAGATCACGCCAGAGAGCATCCGCGCCGTAAAAGAAGCGCTGCCTGA
Source organism: Binatia bacterium (assembly GCA_044450645.1). GTDB lineage: Bacteria > Desulfobacterota > Binatia > HRBIN30 > HRBIN30 > JAGDMS01. Next base: position 72,144 of record JBIOJG010000011.1, on the reverse strand, counting down.
CGTTCGGATTCTCGTCCACCCGGAATGCCGGGCGGATGTCATCGCTCTGGCGGACGCGGTCCTCAGCACCAGCGGCATGGTCCGCTACGCCAAGACCAGCGATGCGCAGGAATTCCTGGTGGTGACCGAGTGCGGTCTTTCCGATCGGTTGCTGGTCGAGGTGCCGGAGAAGAAGTTCTACAAGGCCTGTAAGCTCTGCCAGTTCATGAAAATGATCACGCTCGACGGCACCCTGCTTGCGCTCGAGCGCATGCAGCATGAGATCGTGCTCGATGAAGTGGTGCGCGCCGGCGCCGAGCGCTCGCTGCGCCGCATGCTCGAGCTGAGCCAGTGACCGGCTGAATCACTCGGTGATGCCCCTTTCCCCGCTGGTCGCTGTCGATGTGGTGATCTTCACCATCGATAGCGGTGCGCTGCAGGCGTTGCTGGTTGAGGTGAAGTCAGGCCCCTTTGCTGGCCACTGGGCTTTTCCCGGAGGCCTCGTGCCGATCGGGGAGGCGCCGGAGGCGACGGCCCAGCGCGAGTTGCAGGCGCAAACCGGGATCGCGGATGTCTATCTCGAGCAGCTGCGTACGTTTGGCGATCCGCAACGCGATCCCCACGCCCACGTCGTCTCGGTTGCCCACTTTGCCCTGGTTGCCGGCAAGGGCAAGGCGTGGACCGGCGCCGCCAAATATCGGCGCATGGCGTGGTTCCCGGTGCGGGCATTGCCGTCGCTCGCGTACGACCACAACGCCATCGCGCAGTACGCCCTCACCCGTTTGCAGTCGAAACTGGCCTACACCAACATCGTGTACAGCCTCTTGCCACACGAGTTCACTCTCGGTGAGTTGCAGGAGATTTACGAGGTCATTCTCGGCCGCCAGCTCGACCGCCGCAATTTTCGCAAGAAGATACTGGCGGCGGGGTTGCTGCAGCCGCTGCACCGCCAGCGGCGCGGCTGCCATCGCCCCGCGCAGCTCTACGCCTTCACGCGCCGCGAGCCGATGAACGTCGAGATGTTGTGAGCGCCGGGGTCCTAGCCGTCCGCAATCGTCAGCGGTGGGGTGTACATTCCGCCGCGATGCTCGACGACGACGATGCCGGCATTGGGGGTGACTGTGAGATTGTCCCACGAGCCGGTGACGTAGGCACACAGGGCCAACATGACACCACCGTGACTGACCAGGACGACATCCTGTCCGGTGCCTTCACGCGCAACCCGTTCGAAGACCGGTACGACCCGCGCGTAGACGTCGGTCAGCGACTCCCCGCCCTGCGGCCGCCAGTGCCAGCGCGGCCCCTCGTGGTAAGACGCGTCACCGAGCAAGGCTTCGTATGGCTGGCCGGCGAAGATTCCGAAACTCTGCTCGCGTAACCCCGCGTCCGCCTGGACGTGAAGTTGCAGAACATCGGCGATGATTTCGGCCGTCTCGCGAGCCCGCACGAAAGGGCTGGCCACGATGCGCGTTGGGCCATAACGGCGGGCGATGCGGACCGCGGCTGCACGCGCCTGCTCGCGGCCGAAGGGCGTCAGCGGCACCTCGGAGTTTTGCGTGAAGGTTCGGTCGCGGTTGCCTTCGCTCTCGCCATGCCGCACCAGGATCAGTCGCCCGGCGCCATCCACGTTCTCGGAAATCATGCGCAGCCTATGGGCAGCTCTTAACGTCGCCTGCCGTCGATTGCAAAGCACGACCGCCGACGGCTCATGGATTCGCCGGCAGGCAGGTCAGCCGCAGCCGGTCGAAATCGGTGCGGCCGTCGCTGGCTGTCGCAGAGAAGCGGATCCACTTCACGCCCGGCTTCTGTCCGACCGGTACGACGATCGAAATCGATGCGGTGCAGTCATTTTGCGCGGTGAGCGGGAGCGACGGCAGCGCCATGCTGATCGCCGCCGCATTGCCCGCGTCGACGGAATCGGGGGCTGGCGTTGGCTGTGGTGACCGCAGCTCATAGGCGACGATCGGCGCATCCGTCGCACAATTCGGCAAGCGTCGATCGGGAACGTTGAAGCACGGGGACACCGTAAAGGTGCACTGGCCCGCGATCTGGTCGCCATCGCATGCGGGATCGTTGTCCCGACACACGGCGTTGGCATACGGTATCGCCGTGGCGATCCCCGGCGGGGTGACGTTCCATTCCACCAGGCAATCGGAACGCCGCGGGCCGCCGCCGGTCAGCGGATGGGTGATGTTCACCACCGCATTCATCGCCGCCAGCGCGTTGATGCGTGGGAAGGCCAAGCCGCTTGCCTTATCGAACAGCGGCACGCCGGTGGATTTCAAGAAACCCTCTAGCGCATCGGCACTCAACGTCGGATCGAGGGCGAGCAGCAACGCCGCCGTGCCGGTGGCGTGGGGCGCGGCCATCGAGGTCCCGTACATCGTTGCCGTCGAATGTCCAAGGCCGGTAGACGTAATTCCCCGGGCAATCGAACCGCCTGGGGCGAGCAGATCGAGAGCCGAATCTCTATTGGTGAACGAGGACATGACGTCCTGCTTGGTCACTGAGCCGACTGCCACTGCGGCGCTGACGCACGCGGGCAGCGTCATTTCATTCAGCGACGAATAGTTTCCCGACGCGGCGAAGGTCAGCGTCCCACGCGCACGCAACGACTCCAGCGCCTGGGCGAACGCGGTTGCGTAGGAATTCGGAGTCGGAGCTTCGTCGCAGTGGCCGGAAAAGGTGAGGCTGGAATTGCTTTCGAGACTCATGTTGATGGCTTGAATGTCTGGACGGTTAGCGACGATCCAGTCGAGCGCCAAAATCCAGTCATCCAGCCAACCGTTGCCGTTGTCATCGAGCACTTTGATGGCGACCACCTTCGCCCCGGGTGCCACGCCGGTCGGCGCAACGATGCCCTTCGACACGATGATCCCGGTCACGTGGATGCCGTGGGGATAACCGGTGGCGGCGCTGCCGGGGCCGGACTGGCGATTCGTGCCATTGGGGCAGCAGTTGTCTTTGCAGAAGCATTCTTCGGCAATGATGCTGCCGGCGAGATCGGGATGGGTGATGTCGACGCCGGTGTCGAGCACCGCCACCGTCACCCCTTGTCCCAGATCGTCACGGCGGTGCACGGCATCGGCGCGGATTTGGGGCACGCTCTGCGCCAGGGCCGCGGAGCCGCGCTCCATGGGTTCCACACCGAGCACGCTCGGGTGTTGGAGCAGTTGGCGCAGGCCTCGCGCGTTGACGGAGGCGGTGAAGCCGCTGACGAAGTTGAACCGGTGATGCACACGAACGTCCTCGGCGCGCAACGACGGCAGCACCGCCTTGCGTGCCTGCCTGACCGCACGGCGGCGCGCTGCCAGGTCATGCTCGGGCGACGACGGTGCGGCGAAGACGACAAAAACCTCCGCCCTGCCCGCCGTCTCGATTTCACCGGCGATCCTGGGGTCGAGTTTTGACGTCTGCGCCGCTGCTTCTGTGGCTAGCGTCAGGCACAGGAGAGCTGCAGCCCAGCAGCGGGAGAGATGCATCCAACCCATTACACCGTTCACTGGTGTGTAGGTCAAGCCGGATCTTCAAAGGGGCAGTGGAACAGTTTGAGAGCAGCCGTGGTGTCATTCCCGAGCCGAAGGTGAGGAATCTTCTTTCGCTGCGGGCGGCTGCTCTGAGATCCGCTCGCTGCGCTCGGGATCACCATCCTGGCCCCATAGTTCAAAGTGACCCTCGTGTTGACACCTTTCCGTCTCGGGCGCTATGCGCCTGGCGATGGTGGAAAAAACGATCAGCGTTCTGGGCGCGACGGGTTACACGGGTCGGTTGATTGTACACGAGTTGAAACGGCGCGGGGCGGCCGTCCTTGCGGCTGCGCGCAACCGAGAGAAGCTGCAGCGCTTGGCGGCGGATGTGGGCGACCTCGAAACCACGGAGGCGGATGTCCACGACCCGGCCTCCCTCGAACGGTTGGCGCGGCGCAGCCGCGTCATCATCAATACCGTCGGGCCGTTCATCGATTTCGGCGAGCCGGTCGTTCGTGCTGCGATTGCCAACGAGGTGCATTACCTGGACACCACGGGCGAGCAGCCGTTCATGAAGGCGATGCTGGTCCACGACCAATGGGCTCGCCAGCAGCGGGTTGCCGTCGTCTCAGCACAGGCCTTCGAGATCGCGGTGTCGGATTGTGCCGCGGCGGTGGTGGCGGAAGGCTTCAGCGAAGTCGGCACGGTGCAGGTTACCTACGGAACGGTTTTTCATCCGAGCCAGGGAACGCAGCGCACCGTGCTCCGCATGCTGCAAAGCCGCGGCTACGCCTACGTCGGCGGCGAGTGGGTGGAAGAGGCGCCGGCCAAGCTAATGCGGTTCGTGGATTTTCCCGCTCCCATCGGCCGCGTGGCCGCGGTGAGCTTTCCGAGTGCTGAGATCATCACCATTCCACGCCACCTGAAGGTCCGTGAAGTTCGGGTATTCATGTCGTTGCCGCCGATTGCTGCGCGCGTCCTTTCCGCCACCGCTCCCGCGGTGCGGGCGCTGCTGCGGACACCGCTCTCGCGCCTGGCGGAGTTGGCTATTGGTGCGGGCACGGGCGGACCGGACGAGGCCACGCGTGCCGGCGATGAGTTTCGTGTCGCTATCGATGTCGCAGGCGTTCGCGGTGGCGCCGCCGGTCACCGGCGATTGCTGCTGCACGGCCGTGATCCGTACGGCTTGACCGCGGTGATCGCGGCGTACGGCGCCGAACTGATGTGTCGCGACGACTTCGACCGCGCTGGGGTCCTGCCTCCTGCGGCCGCGTTTGTCCCGGGCGCTTTCCTCGACCATCTGAAGGAATTCGGGCTCACGTACGAAATCAGTGAAGGGTTCGTGCGTTCGAGATCACGCAAGCAGGGCGGGGCCTAACGGCGGACGGCATGTTCACCACGCGTCGCAACGCCCCGGACGGATTCAGAAGCCAGCGCTCCATGGTGCTCGGGCGGGGTGGCATGGTGTGTACCAGTCAACCGCTGGCGTCAGCCGCGGCTCTGGACATGCTGCGCTGCGGAGGCAATGCGGTCGATGCGGCTGTCTGCGCGGCCGCGGTGCTCGGTGTGGTGGAACCGTTCAACACCGGCGTCGGTGGCGACTGCTTCATGCTCATCTGGCACGCCAAGGAACGGAAGCTGTACGGGCTGAACGGCAGCGGGCGGACACCGGCCGGCTTGTCGCTCGGCGTGCTCCGGGCTCGCGGCCTCAGTGAAATGCCGGTACACGGCATGCTCCCGGTTACCGTGCCGGGAGCCGTACACGCGTGGTGCGAGGCTCTCCGCCGCTTCGGCGCGCGGTCCATAGGAGCCGTGTTGCAGCCGGCAATCGCCTATGCGCGCGAGGGCTTCCCGGTCAGCGAGATCATTGCGCATCAATGGGATCTGATTGGGCGGTTCGGCGTGCTGCAGCATCCGGACGCGTTGCGGACGTTTACGATTGATGGCCGTGCCCCGCGGCTCGGTGAGATCTTCCGTATCCCTGATTTGGCACAGACCATGGAGCGAGTCGCCGCTGGCGGTGCGGATGCGTTTTATGGTGGGGCGATCGCCGAGGAGATCGTGGCCTTCTCCCGAGCCCATGGCGGCGTACACAGCCTCGAAGATTTCGCCACCCACGAATCGAGCTGGGTGGAGCCGATCGCGACCGACTACCGCGGCTACCGTCTCTGCGAGATCCCGCCCAACGGGCAGGGGCTGACGGCATTGATCGCGCTGAACATCATGGAGAGCTTCGACCTGGCTTCGTATCCGCTGGGTTCTTCCGAGTCCGTGCACCTGTGCATTGAAGCGGTCAAGCTGGCGTTTGCCGATCGCAACCGGTACATCGCCGACCCCCAGCACGCCACGGTTCCGACCGCCGCCTTGCTTTCGAAGGATTACGCTCGTGCCCGTGCCGGCTTGATTCACCTCGATCGGGCACACGAAGGGCCGGTGGCCGGCGCGGTGAAGGTCGGCACCGATACGGTTTACCTGACGGTGGCCGACGGGACCGGCAACGTCGTCTCGCTGATCAACAGCCTCTACTTTCCGTTCGGCTCTGGGATGGTTGCCGGCGACACCGGCATCGCCTTGCAGAACCGCGGCTACGGATTTGTGCTGGACCCGGCGCACCCCAACTGCGTGGCGCCAGGCAAGCGGCCGTTTCACACCATCATCCCGGCAATGCTGTTTCGCGACGGCAAGCCGATCGTGTCGTTCGGTGTGATGGGCGGTGACGTGCAGGCGCAGGCGCATGTTCAGGTCGTTTCCCACCTGGTCGACTACGGTCTCAACATTCAGGAGGCGCTCGATTTCCCGCGCTTCCACTGTGTCGACACCAATCGCGTGGCACTCGAAGGGGAGTACACGCCCGGCCTGCGCTCACAACTCGGGGGCTTGGGGCACGTGGTGCTGGGAGAAGAGGCGGTGATGATCCGCGGCGGCTTCGGCGGTGGCCAGGGGATCATGATCGATCCAGCCACCGGCAACTTCTGGGGCGGGTCCGACCGCCGCAAAGACGGCTGCGCCATCGGCTTCTGAGCGCAACGCGCGTCGGCTTGACCTGACGCGGGACTCCGAGGATGGTGCCGTGCACGGAGTGGGAGGCTTGTATGCTGACTGATGCGGAAGCGAAGGAGCAGATCATCCAGATCACCAACGAGCTGTTTTCAATGGGCTTGTTGACGGCCACGGGCGGCAACATCAGCGCGTTGGCCAGCGACGGCGAGACGTTGTGGATTACGCCGAGCCAGATGTACAAGGGCGGGCTGGTCGAGGCGGATCTGGTGCACATTCAGCCCGACGGCACGGTGATCGAAGGGACGCGGATGCCGTCGGTGGAGTACCAGATGCACGCGGCGGCGTACAAAGTCCGGCCCGACACCACCGGTGCCGTGCACACGCATGCGCCCATCGCCACCGCCTTCGGCATCTGCAGTCAGACCTTTCCGCCCATCAACACCGATGCCGTGTTCTTGCGCGATACGGTGACGGTGCCGTGGTACATGCCGGGCTCCAAGGAGCTGGCGGACGCAGTCGCCGACGCGCTGCAGAAAAGTCGCGGCGCGATACTACAGAATCACGGCTTGATGACGGTGGGACCGAATCTCCGCAAGGCGGTGACACGTGCCATGCTGTTGGAAGAAACCGCCAAGATCGTCATGTACTGCAAACAGTTTGGCGGCACGATCAGCCTGCTCCCGGACGAGTGGGTGGAACGGCTCGCGCCGCTGGCGGATTTCATCTGACCTAGAGAGGGTTCTGGGGATCAAGGATCAAGGGTTCAGGGGTTTTCTTCATCCCCATGAGCCCTGGCACCCTTGCACCCTCGAACCGTATAATACTCTTGATGCGTGGCTTCATCCTGACGCCCACCTACCGCGTGGTGCGGGGCCTTCCGGAAGTGCACCTCTACGGTGTGCTCGAGTCGGGTGAGCCCTGTCTGGTCATTGACGACCGCACCCGCCCTCATTTCTTTGTGCGCCAGCGGGACGTGGCACGACTGCACACGGTCGCAACCAGCCTGCGGGTCGAAGACAGCGCTTTTCGTTCTTTGAGCGGAGAGCCCGTAGCGACCGTGTATGTGGCGGTGCCCGGGGATGTTCCGCCACTCCGCCGCAAGTTGGAAGAGCAGAGCATTGCCTGCCTCGAAGCCGACGTGCGCTTCGCGTATCGCTACGTGATCGACCGCGGCATCCGCGGTGCCTTTGAAGTGGATGGTGCCGGTGAAACCCGGCCGCGGCTGGGCCGTGTCTACCGCAATCCGGACCTCCGGCCGGCGCGTTGGGTGCCGCGATTGAAGCTCCTGTCGATCGACATCGAGACCAGCCTGAAGGGCGAGCGGTTGTATTCCATTGCCCTGCACGGGTGCGATGTGGACCGTGTCATCATCGTGCACGAAGGCGTGTTGGGCCACGCCGAGTGCGTGCCCTCGGAGCAGGCGGCGATCCGCCGCTTTCTCGAGCTGCTCCGGGACCTCGACCCGGACGTCATCACCGGCTGGAACGTCGTCGATTTCGATCTGGCGTTTCTGGCGCGGGTGGCGCGGCGGCACGGCGTCCGCTTCGCCATCGGCCGCAGCGATGACGAGTTCGATTTGCGCAAAGACCCGTCGTTCACGCGTGAATCACGTGCCGTCGTCTTCGGCCGGCAGGTGCTGGATGGTCTCTCGTTGATGCGTGGCGCCTTCATTCGTCTGGACGATTACAAGCTCGAAACGGCGGCGCAGGTCTTCCTCGGCAAGGGCAAGCTCATCACCGGCGACGACCGCCACACGGAGATCGAAGCCCTGTATCGCGGCGATCCCCAGCGACTGGTCGACTACAATCTCCAGGATGCGCGGTTGGTGCGCGAGCTGTTGGACCGGACCGGCTTGATCGACCTGGCCATCGAGCGCAGCCTGCTCACCGGCATGCAACTCGACCGTGTCAGCGCGGCGATTGCGTCGGTGGACTCGCTCTACCTCAACGCTCTGCGCGCGCGCGGGGTGGTGGCGCCGTCGGTGGGCGCCGACCAGCGTGAGGCCGTGATCACCGGCGGGTACGTGATGGAGTCGAAGCCGGGGTTGTATCACAACGTGTTGGTCTTCGATTTCAAGAGCCTGTACCCGAGCATCATCCGCACCTTCAACATCGATCCGCTGACCTACGTTCCGCGTGCTTCGACAAGCTCAGCACGAGCGGTCGGGCATTCAATTTCAAAGAAGAATTCCGCTCACCCTGAGTCTGTCAAAGGGTCTGTTTCTCATTTATCGACAGGCCTTAGCAAGGAAGGGGCGGAGGAGGTTTCCGCCGTCGGCGTTGTCCGCGCCCCGAACGGCGCCTGCTTCCGGCGCGATGTCGCCGGCATCATCCCGGAGCTGCTCACCAGCCTGGCGGCCGAGCGGGAGCAGGCCAAGCGCGCCGGAAACTTAGTGAAGTCGAACGCGATCAAGATTCTCATGAACTCCTTTTACGGCGTGCTCGGTGCCGGCGCGTCGCGGCTGTTCTCTCCGGAAGTCGCCAACGCCGTAACGCATTTCGGCCAGCTCATCATCCGCCGGGCCGCCGAGTGTGCCGAGCACAAAGGTCACGAGGTGTTGTACGGCGATACCGACTCGCTGTTTGTGGATGGCCACGAATCCGACGCCGAGCGCGCGCGGCAGCTCGGAGAGCGGTTGCGCGCCGAGATCGGGGCGGCGGTGGCGCACAGCGTCGAGACCGAGTTCGGCTGCCACAGTTTTCTCGAGCTGGAGTTCGAAAAGCTGTACCGGCGGTTCTTTTTGCCCGAGATCCGCGGCGGCAAGATCGGCAGCAAGAAGCGCTACGCCGGTTTGCTCGTCGACGCCGGAACGGAGCAGATCGAGTTTGTCGGACTCGAATCGGTGCGGCGCGACTGGAGCGAAGTGAGCAAGCGTTTCCAGCGGGAGTTGCTGCAGCGGGTGTTCCACGACCAGCCGGTGCAGGAGTTCATTCGCGCCTTCACCATCGACCTTCGCGCTGGGCGGTTCGACGATGAGCTGACCTACAAGAAGGCGATCCGCAAGGAACTCGACGCCTATACCAAGACCACGCCGCCGCATGTGAAAGCGGCGCGGAAACAGAGCGGCACGCCGGGGTGCATCATCGCCTACGTGATGACGCTGGAGGGCCCCGAGCCGCTGGGCCAGCTGACCGCTTCACCAGACTACGCCCACTATATCGAGCACCAGATCGCTCCGATCGCCGACGCGGTGCTCCGCTTCCTGGGAACCGACTTCGAGTCGATCGTACCGACGAAGAGGCAACTGGCGCTGTTCTGAGCCCGAAGGCGTCAGGTGGAGCGCCGGACGTTGGCTGAAGGCGTCAGGTGAACCCATCCACCGCTTCACGAACCCCGGTGCCACTGCGTGAAGGTGCCACGGCCGCCTGAACCGTGGTCACGTTTATCCCATCGGCCCCCCACGCAGCTTTTCTCTATGCAGTAATGTAGATTCCATGTAGACTCCCCGCACCTACAACCTATGGCCCGAGAGCGCAGATCCTTCGGCTTCGACCAGGCAACCGCAGAGCGCTGGCTCGGGTATGTGCGGACGGCGCTGTGGCCCTATTTTCGGCCGCAGGTGATCAGCGCCGAAAATCTTCCGGCCGGCCGCGCCTTGATCGTAGGCTGTCATTCGGGCGTGGTCCCTTACGACGCCGCCTGCACATTGGTGGCGATCCATGAAGCAACGGGACGCTTCGCTCGCTCCATCGGCGATCGTTTTTTTGGTCGGATCGGCTTCATCGACGAATTCTTGCGCCAGCAAGGGGCGATTGTGGGCCGTCCCGATGTCGTCGAGGCGTTGCTGCGCTCCGGCAACATCGTGCTCCTTTTTCCCGGAGGGGCGCGAGACATGGAGCGCTCCTATCTGACCCAGCGGTATCGCGTCGTGCCGCATCGCGGCTTTGCCCCGGGGCACGGTGGCTACATCAAGCTCGCGCTACGCACCGGCTCGCCGATCGTGCCCCTCGCCGTGGTGGGCGCCGAGGAGGCGCACGTGGTGCTCACGAATTTTCCCGGGATCGTGCGCGTGACCGGCCTTCCATTCGCTCCGCTGGTCCTCTTTCCGTTCCCGTTGCCGACGAAGCTCTACATCCGCTTTGGTGAACCGTTTTCGTTGCCGGGTACGGCGGCGGATGCCGACGACCAGCGCAGAGTGGATCAGCTCAATGTGATGGTCCGGCGGCGTGTGCAGCACCTCATCGACGACACGGTGCGGCGGCGGCGCGGTGTGATCTTCAGCACGTACGAAAACGGCCGACGGGCAGCGCACGGTAGCGCCGCGCGAAGCCAGTTGCGACCACGCCTATGAGCATTCGCCAGCCGTCGCCCGACCTCGACGCCATTGCCAGGCGTCGTGCGCGCGTCGAATTCGCCCGCACCGCCGACGGGTGGGACATTGCGCTGCATCGCTATGCGGTTCCTGGCACCGACCTGCCCCCCGTGATCCTGTGTCCAGGCTACGCGTGCAATCGGCACTTCATCGATTCTGATGATCGCTACTCGCTGGCGCGGTTCCTCGCCCGGCGTGGCTTCGATAGCTGGGTGCTCGAGCTGCGCGGCCGTGGGTACAGCGAGCACGTGTTCGGCGTCGGCCGCCGCGGCTGGACGTTTGATGATCTGGTGCGCTTCGATGCGCCGGCGGCGGTTGCTCATGTGCGCGGGCGGAGCGGTGGCCGCCGTCCGGTGTGGATCGGTCACAGCATGGGCGGCATGATTATGTACGCCGCGCTGGGTCAAGAGCCGACACTCGGCGAGGCGGTTGCCGGCCTGGTCACGCTCGCATCGCCTGTGGCCTTTCAGCCCGTCGTTTCGCGGGCAGCGCGTCTGCTCGGCGAGATGTTACTGTCCGTCCCTCTGCCGATGCACCTGCCCCAGGCCGGTGTGCTGGTCGCCTTGTGGTCCATCGCCTCGCGCTCTCCCCAAGCGGCGCGGATCGGGATGAACCCAGCCAACATCGATCACCGGGCGTTTGGTCGCGCGCTGCGACGGTTCATGTGCAACGTGTCACGAGGCAAGCTGCGTCAGTTCACCCGGTGGTCGCTGAGCGGCACCTTCTGCTCGTACGATGGCGGCATCGACTATCGTGCCAACCTGAGCCGCATCACGACGCCCGCGCTGCTCATCGCCGGCGCCGCCGACCGCCTGGCCTCACCGGAGACCGTAGGGTTTGCGTACGACCGCATCAACTCGGCGTGCAAGCGCTATCGCGAATTCGGCGGGCGCCAGGGCGACAGCGCTGATTACGGGCACGTCGATCTCATGTTCGGCCGCCATGCCCCTGAAGAAGTGTTTCCGACTATTGGTGCCTGGATTGAACAGGAGCTTGACAGCAGGTGTTGAATGGCAGTGACCTCCTTTCGTGGCAGCCGTTGCCCGAACTGTCGCAACATCCGCCCGGGCCAAGTGTCCCCGTCGTTTCGCTAGGCGTGTCGGGCAACGCTCACGGCTTCGCGGACAAAACTTTCGAGGCTGGGCTCTTCGCACAACTCATGTCGGTCCGGTGCATTCAACGGCTGGCGGTGCCAGCGGCCGAGGTTGTCGTATCCGAACACCCGCCCGCCACCTTCGACCACTGCTAGATCCATGCGGCCATTTCGCGAGTTGAAGAGCACGTCGATGAAATGATTCTCGCCCAAGGCGACGCGCAGCTTGACGGCGATCACGGTGCGGGCGGTACGCTCGATGGTTGCAGAAGGACAGCGGCAACGGCGGCGTGGAACGCGGCTTCGAAAGCGTCGAATCGGCGCTTCCGGCAAGTGTGTGGGGGGGCGGCAGGTGCGGCCGGGCGAAGTCGCCCAATACTGAGCGAGACCCGTAGGCTCTCGGAGCAGGGTCGGAATCGCATTGTCCGAACCGGCGCAACGTCCCGTCTGCACCGTCCTCGCAGCGCGAACTGGAGCCGCCACAAGGCGATTCTGGAAAGCGCGGAACCTCTGTATGCCGCGTGATGATACCGTCGTCCTAGATATTTTGAAGGCTGCGTGGTTGGCGGTGGCGTTCAAGGGAGACTTGGACAAGGTCGCTTTCCGGAGCGATGCCAAGTTATTATAGTTGCTTTAATGTTATTGCAACAGTATTATCCTCCCGGACATGGGCACCGTTATTGGAATCGACGTCGGGGGGACGAACACGGATGCCGTGCGATTGGCGGGCGACCGCATCGTTGCCTCCGCGAAAGTAACGACCACGGCGGATGTTCAGGGGGGCTTGCTTGCTGCGCTGGCCCGCGTGTGCGGAACGGAGCCGATCGATCGCGTGCACATCGGCACGACCGCGTTCACCAACGCGCTCGTCGAGCGCCGCCAACTCGGGTCCGCTGCGGCAGTTCGCGTCGGGGCACCGGTGTCGGCGTCGCTGCCGCCGATGAGCGACTGGCCCACCGACCTGCGCGCCGCGGCCACCAATCCCGTGTTTTTCGTTCGCGGCGGTCGTGAATATGACGGTCGCGCCATCCGACCGCTCGATCGCGGAGAGATCGAGCGCGTGGCGGAGCGCCTGACGGTCTCGGGCGTGACGCAGGCGGCGGTGACCGCTGTCTTCGGCACCTCATATCCCGAGGACGAGCTGAGGGTTGCCGACTGGTTGCGGGCAGTCTGCCCAGATCTCGGTGTCTCGCTGTCGCACCGGATCGGCCGGTTCGGCATTCTGGAGCGCGAGAACGCCACGCTGCTCAACGCCATGCTCCGTCCGCTCGCGGCGCGCACGGTGGCGGCGTACCGGGCCGCAGTGCCGGGGGCCCTGTTCATCAGTCAGAATGACGGGACTGTGATGCGGGCGGACGGCGCGGCCGAGCTGCCGGTGTTCACGCTTGCCTCAGGGCCCACGAACAGCCTGCGCGGCGCCGGGCTGCTCAGCGGGCTCGATGATGCCATCGTGATCGACGTGGGTGGCACCACCACCGATGTCGGCCTCCTCCGCTCCGGCTACCCGCAGCTCGCCGGCCTCGATCTCGAAGTCGCCGGCGTGCGCACCAACTTCCGCATGCCGGACCTGTGCTCGATCGGCATCGGCGGCGGTAGCCTCGTCAACCGCGCGACGGGCACCGTGGGTCCGCAGAGTGTGGGCTTTCGTTTGACCGAGGAGGCCCGTGTATTCGGTGGTGCGACGCTGACCCTGACCGACGTCGCCGTGGCGGCAGGACGGCTGGCGGTCGGCGACCCGGCCCAGGTCCGCGACGTCAGCCCTAACCTGATCGGGCGGGTGGATGCCCACCTCCTCCAGCGGTTCGCCCGCTTGGTCGAAAAGTACGAGCACGCCGGCCGGCCGCTTCCCATCGTGCTCGTCGGCGGTGGCGCGTCGCTGGTCGCGCACTTGTTCACGGAGCTGGGCCGCCAGACGCTCCAGCCTGCTTACGCCAGCGTCGCCAACGCCTACGGAGCCGCCGTCGCGCAGGTCGGCGGGGAGGTCGACCTGACGTTCTCGCTGGCCACGATTTCGCGGACGGAAGCGTTCACGCGAGCGGAACGCGAAGCGCGCCGGCGCGCGATCGAGGCTGGCGCCCGACCGGAGTCGGTTCGGATCATTGAAGTTGAAGACGCCGCCCTCACGTATCTCACGTCGAGCGCCTTGCGTGTGCGCGCGAAGGCCGTCGGCGAACTGGAGATGTCGCCGTGAGCTTCGAGATCAAGGCTGTGGACATCCCCGCACTGGCGCTGGGCTCCGCCGTGCTCGCGTGCGGCGGTGGCGGCAACCCGTATTACGGGCAGCTCGTCGCCCGCCGCCTGCTCTCCCAACGAGGTGCCGTGACCGTCATCGATTTCGACGAAATGGAGCCAGACCGGGTGGCCGTCTTTTCCGCGGCGATGGGCGCGCCGCTGGTGGGAATTGAGAAGCCGCCGAGCCTCGACGCACTCGGCGCCGGGTTCGAGGTGGCGGCGCGCACGCTTGGCGACCGCCTCGCGGTGTTCGTAGCCGTCGAGGTCGGTGGGGTGCAATCGGTTCTCCCGCTCCTGCTGGCCGCGCTGACAGACCTGCCGCTGCTCGACGGCGACGGCATGGGCCGCGCGTTTCCCGAAGCGCAGATGTGCACGTTTCTTCTGTACGGGTTTCGCCCGGCCGTCCCCGTGGCGTGCAGCGACGATCATGGACTCCTCTGGCAGCTGTGCTCGCTCCCACTCCGTGGCCGGCTGCGCTTCGGCGGAACCGGCCGCGGCGGACGGCTCGTGGGGCTGGCGCTCGAGCGTGTCTTTCGCCGCTACTGCGCCCGCAAGGGCGGCTGGATTTATTTCACCGCAACGATCGACCGCGCCTCGCTCGACCGTACACTCGTGCGCGGCTCGCTCCGCCTGGCCCTCGATCTCGGGCGTGCGATCGAGGCAGCTCGCGCCAGCGGCGATGATCCGGTCGAGGCGCTGTTGCATGTCGGCGGTGGAAGGTTGTTGCTGCAGGGCAAGATCGTCGACGTCGAGCGCCGGTTTCGTGGCGGTCACGATTGGGGCACGCTGCGCATCGAGGGCATGGATGCCGACCGCGGCCGCCGTGCCGAGATCGCTTTCAAGAACGAGTATCTGCTGCTGCGCGTCGATGGCGCGGTGGTGCTCACCGTTCCGGATCTCATCACGACTGTCGAGACCGAGACCGGCGCCCCCGTCACCACGGAGATGCTTCGCCCCGGTCTGCGCGTCACCGTCATCGGTATGCGCAGCACGCCGCTCTACCATACCCCCGAAGCCCTGCGCGCGGTTGGGCCGCGCGCCTTCGGGTACGACCTGCCGTTCGTGGCGCTCGGCTGACCATGGGTCTGCGCGAAGAAAAGAAGCAGCACCAGCGGCGTGAGATCTACGATACCGCCATCGCCCTATTTCGCGAGCGCGGCTACGACCAGACTCGCGTGCAGGACATCATCGCCCGGCTACGTATCAGCGAAGGGACCTTTTTCAACTACTTCCCCGCCAAGGACGCCATCTTGCACGAGTTCGCCCTCGAGACCGTCGATCTTTACGACACGCTCCTGCGCCACGAAGCGGAAGTCCATGAGCGCAGCGTGCCGGATCGCATCCGCGATGCCCTGCGCACAATGGCCGTCGGGATCGAGGCCGATCGCGAGTTCATGGCCGTCGTCTTTACCCGCTCCAAGCTGCTGTCGGCGGAGGGGTTGATCAAGGAGAAGGAGATGCGCGCGTATGATCTGCTCGCCGACCTGTTCCGAACCGGCCAAGCGCGTGGCGAGGTCCGCGACGACATCCGTCCACTGCAGCTTGCCGAGATTCTCACCGGCATCTACTCGCAGACCATGGTCAATTGGCTCATCGGCTGGTGGAAACATCGTGACAGGCTGGAGCCGCGCATGATGCGCGCCGTCGACGTGTTCCTCGACGGCTGCCGCGCGCACCGGCACCCGAAACGTGTACGCTCCCGGGGGTCGCGCGCTGGCCGCCGCAGACTTACGTGAGCAGCCCATGCCCGGCGAGCGCGCGTTCGAAGTAATCATCGTGGGTGGCGGCATCGCCGGTGCTTCACTAGCCTATTTTCTCAGCGAACGGGGTATGACCGACATCCTGCTCCTCGAACGTGAGCCGCAGCCCGGCTACCACGCGACCGGGCGCAGTGCCGCGTCGCTGGTCGAATGGGATCCGATTCCGGCGCTGCAGCAGCTCAAAACGCAGAGCGCCCCCTTTCTTCGCAGCCCGCCCGTCGGATTTTCCGAGCATCCACTCCTCGACCCGACGGGAATCCTGGTGTTGTTCCAAGAACCATTGTGGGGCGCCGTCTGCCAGCTCATCCCGTTGCTGGAAGCCCAGGGCACCGTTGCGCAGGTGCTCGCGCCGCCCGCGATCGTCAAGCGATTCCCGGTGATCTCGCCGGAGCACTTCGACGGCGGCGTGTTGTTGCCGGAGGACGGTCGTCTCGATGTGCACGGGCTGCTGTGGAGCTATCTGCGCCACACAGCCGAGCGCGGCGCACAGCGGCGTTGCGGCATCGAGGTGCTGGGCGTGCTCGTCCAGGGCGGGTGCTGTCACGGCGTGGTGACGAACGCCGGGGAGTTTCACGCGCGCTGGGTGGTCAACGCCGCCGGCGCTTGGGCCGGAAAGATCGGTGCCTCCGCCGGTGCTGGCCCTATCCCGCTGACGCCGCATCGCCGCACGATCGTCACCTTTGGAGCTCCCGACGGCTTCGACGTGAGCCATTGGCCGCTGATTGCCAACGAGTCGCATCATCTGTACTTCGCTCCCGAATCTGGCGGCCTGCTTGCCAGCCCGATGGACGAAGACCCGACGGAGCCGTGCGACGCGCAGCCCGATGAGTTGAGGGTGGCCGAAGCGATCGACCGCCTCGCGATGCTCGCGCCCGGTCTAGTGCCGAAGACGCTCCGGCGCAAATGGGCCGGCTTGCGCACGTTCGCCTCGGATCGAGTCCACGTGGTGGGTGAAGATCCGAGAGTGAAGGGGTTCTTTTGGTTGGCGGGCCAAGGCGGGTGTGGCATCGAGACCAGCCCGGCCGTCGGGCGAATCGCGGCCGACCTGTTGCTCGATGGCCGCACCGCGAACGATGTTGCCGCCGTGCTCACGCCAAAACGATTCGAGCCCGCCTGAAGGCGAGCGCGCAGCGGCGCGCCGGGTGTGGCGCAACTCGACCAATCGAGTTGCGGAAATCGGCGCCGTTCTCTTAGAATCTGCGGAGCGGCACTGAGAGAGGCGCGAGGGAGGAGAGTGCATGGCGAGCTTCGTTCGAGTGGCATCGGTCTCTGAAATACCGGCAGGGCAGGGGAAGGGGGCGGAGGCGGATGGCAAGACGATCGTCCAGGAGACCTGAGGAGCGTTTGTGACGACTCACGATATCGGCCGCTTGCTCATCGCCGGCATTCCCGGACCGCAGCTCGATGCCCAAACGCGACGGACGCTGGAGCGACTGCATGTGGGCGGCGTTATCCTCTTCCGCCGCAATGTAGGAAGCCCGGCGCAGATTTCGACCCTGACGGCGGATCTGCATGCACTGCCCTCGCGTCCTCTGATCGCGATTGACCACGAGGGAGGCCGGGTGCTGCGGCTCGGCGAGCCGTTCACCCAGTTTCCCCCGGCTGCTGCCATCGGCCGCACGGGCGACGCCTCCATTGCCTTCCGCGTCGGGCAGGCCATGGCCGAGGAACTCGCGGCCGTCGGCATCGACCTGAACTTTGCGCCCGTGCTGGACGTGCATTCGAACCCTGCGAACCCCGTCATCGGTGATCGCGCTTTCGGCCCTGACCCGGCATTGGTGGGCGAGATGGGAATCGCGATGATGCGCGGCTTGCAGGCCGGCGGCGTCATCCCGTGCGGGAAGCATTTCCCAGGCCATGGCGATACGAAGAAGGATTCGCATCTGGAACTCCCCGTCGTGCGGCGCTCGCGTGCGCAGCTGGAACGCACCGAGTTGGCGCCGTTCCGCGCCGCCATCGCCGCGGGCATGCCGATGCTGATGACAGCACACGTCATGTATCCCGTCCTCGATCCGGAGCACCCTGCCACCATGTCACGGGTCATTCTCACTGACTTGCTGCGCACCGAGCTGCAGTTCGAGGGCGTGATCGCCAGCGACGACCTGGAGATGCGAGCGATCGCGGATCACCAGGAGATTGGTGCTGCGGCCCTTGCGACCTTGAGGGCCGGCGCCGATGCGTTGCTCGTCTGTCAGGATCTGCTCAAGGCCGAGCGGGCCATCGAGGCAATCACGCGGGCTGTTGTGGACCGTTTGTTGCCTTTGGAGGCCGTCACCGCGGCGGCACACCGCATCGAGCGCTTGCGGCAATCAAGTCCGCCGCGGCGTGGGGCGGCCTGCGAGCTGCCGAACGCGCCTCATCGCGCCTTGGTTCAAGCGATCTGAGCCGGGCTAGGCTCGCTTCGAGGCTTTACGGCGATGCGCTTGCGGCAGCTGTCCGAGCGCGAGCCGGCGCAAGCCCGTCTTGTAGGGTGCGCGGGCTACGCCACGCTCGGTGACGATGGCAGTGACCAGTTGGTGCGGTGTGACATCGAAGGCGGGATTGGCGACGGCGATTCCGGTCGGTGCGATCTGACGATTCCCGATGTGGGTTACTTCAGCCGGATCGCGGTCCTCAATCGGGATGTGGTCGCCGTCCGGGCAATCGAGATCGAGAGTTGATGTGGGCGCGGCGACGTAAAACGGGATGCGGTGCCGGTGTGCCAACGCCGCCAGGGTATAGGTGCCGATCTTGTTGGCGACATCGCCGTTCGCCGCCACGCGGTCGGCTCCGACGATCACGCAGGAGATCGTGCCCGTACGCATGAAGTGGCCGGCCATGCTGTCGGTGATGAGGGTGGCCGGGATGCGCTCCGCCTTCAACTCCCAGGCGGTGAGCCGTGCGCCTTGGAGGAAGGGGCGGGTTTCTGTGGCCATGACCGTGATGCGCTTCCCGGCCTCGTGGGCTGCGCGTACGATGCCGAGGGCAGTGCCGTAGCCCGCAGTGGCCAGTGCGCCGGCGTTACAATGCGTCAACACCTGCGCCCCGCGTGGCACCAAAGCGGCACCGTATCGGCCGAGGGCGCGGTTCGCCGCGATGTCCTCGTCGTGGATCGCCTGGGCTTCGCGCCGCAGGGCTTCGCGGATGCCATCGAGGCTGTGCGTGTGCACGTCGGCGAAGGTGCGGCGCATCCGCTCGATGGCCCAGAACAAGTTGACGGCCGTCGGCCGCGTTGCGGCGAACGTCTGACAGATGCGTTCGAAGGCAGCGGGCACATCACGCCGCGTCTGGCGCATGCCGAGTGCGATGCCGAAGGCGGCGGCCACGCCGATGGCCGGCGCACCACGGATAACCATATCTTTGATCGCGCGTGCTACTTCGCGATAGTCCCGGCAGACCCGATAGACCTCCCGCCCCGGCAGCAGGCGCTGATCGATCATCACCACGGTCCCGTTACGCCACTTGACGGTTCGCACCATAACTCGTTTCGCTCGCTGTGGGCTGTAGATACCGGTCGGTCGCACGTGCCGTCAAGGTGCGGGGCGATGCTTGCCGGCGACGGTCGTGGCCAATGGCCCCGCATTGCCGAAAAGGGCAAAACTGGTAGGTAGGGCATGCGGTAGGAGGGGAGGTATCAGGCGCATGGGTCAGGAAGTGGTGGTCACGGCGGTCCGAAGCGCGCGCGAGATGCAGCAATTCATCAAGTTTCCCTGGCAGGTGTATGCGGGAAATCTCCACTGGGTGCCGCCGTTGCTGCTCGAGCGCAAACGCTTCTTCAACCCACGGCACAACCCGTTCTTCAAGCATGCGGAGGCGGCCTACTTCATGGCGCACCGCAACGGTCAACTCTGTGGAACCATTGGGGCAGCCATCGATCACAATTACGTCCGGTTCCAGAAGGAGCCGGTTGGCGTATTCGGCTTCTTCGAAGTGCTGCAAGACTACGAGGCGGCAGCCGGGCTGCTGGATGCGGCGCGCGAGTGGGTGCGCCAACGCGGGATGCGTGTTCTGCGCGGGCCGTTCAATTTTTCGACGAACCAAGAAGTCGGCCTGCTGATCGACAGCTTCGAGTACGATCCCGTGGTGCTGACGACGTACAATCCACCATATTATCAGGAACTGGTGGAGCGCTACGGCTTCGTCAAAGCGAAAGACCTCTATGCCTACTGGCTCGACGCCGGTCCGCTCCCCGCCGGTATGAAACAAGCGGCGGAACGGGTACAGCAGCGGGTGTCCGTGTCCATCAGGCGGATGAACTTGCGCGACTTCAAAACGGAAGCCCTCCTTGTCCGCGACATTTACAACCGCGCCTGGAGCCACAACTGGGGGTTTGTGCCGGTGACCGAAGAAGAGATCCAGGAGATCGCTCGCGGTCTGAAGCTGATTGTGGATCCGGACCTGTGTTTGTTCGCCGACCTCGACGGGCAGACCGTCGGCTTCACCATCTGCATTCCGGACATCAATCGCGCCATCAAGCCGCTCAACGGCCGCCTATTGCCGTTCGGCTGGCTCAAGTTCCTGCGCGCGAAACGCAAGCTGAACTTCGTGCGCATCTTCGCGCTCGGCGTCCTGCCCGAGCATCATCCGGTGGGCGTCGGGGCGCTGCTCTACGAGCAGGTGTGGAAGACCGGTCTCAAGAAAGGCTACGTGGCCGGCGAGATGAGCTGGATCCTCGAAGACAACGGGCCGATGAACGCCGCGCTGCAGATGATGGGCGGACGGATCTACAGGACTTGGCGCATCTACGACCTGCCGCTCGGCTAGGTCCGCACCTCCAGGAAAGGAATATCCTCTCGACCCCTTTCCGGGATTTTGCCGATCTAGCGCCCGCGTTCCATTAGGCGCAGAAGGATACGTATTGCAATTGAGAGAAGAGAAGGCGAAAGTCGAAAGATGCAGCGGGTACGGCGTTCGGCGGGACGGGGGACCGACCGGAATCCACCGAACCGTTACGAGAAGATTCACGTCGAGAGTGACGAAGGGGCGGAGGCCGACTCCTCGGAGGTGAATGCGCCGCCACTAACCATTTTCTATCGCGACACCAGCCACAGCGCGCTGGCGGAGAACGACAGCCCCGACATCAGTTTCCGATTCAGCCTGAATCCGTATCGCGGCTGCGAGCACGGCTGTATCTACTGTTACGCCCGCCCGACGCACGAGTACCTGAGCTTCAGCGCCGGACTCGATTTCGAACGCCGCATCATGGTCAAAGCCGACGCGCCGGAGCTGCTGCGGCGGACGTTCATGTCACCACGCTGGCAGCCGCAAACGGTCGCGCTGTCGGGCAACACCGACTGCTATCAACCGGTGGAGCGTCGCCTCCAACTGACCCGCCGCTGTCTGGAAGTGTTCAGGGATTTTCGCAACCCGGTTTCGATCGTTACCAAGAGCGCTTTGGTAGCCCGCGACGCCGATCTGCTTGGCGATCTGGCCACGCACGGAGCGGCGGAGGTGCTTGCGTCCATCACCACTCTCGATAACGACCTTGCGCGCCGCATGGAACCGCGCGCTGCGCAAACGGAGTTGCGCCTTGAAGCGGTCCGCACCCTCAGCGCCGCAGGAATACCGACTGGCATTCTCATCGCCCCGGTGATCCCGGGTCTGAACGACGAAGAGATCCCACGCATCGCCGCAGCGGCAGCCGCGGCCGGGGCGCAAAGCGCCTCGTGGCAGCTGCTGCGATTGCCACCTCCGGTCGATGCCCTGTTCGCGGAATGGCTGGCAGAGCACTTTCCGGATCGACGCGAACGGGTGCTCGGCCGGATCCGGGAGTGCCGC
This sequence comes from Binatia bacterium, assembly GCA_044450645.1. Lineage (GTDB taxonomy): Bacteria > Desulfobacterota > Binatia > HRBIN30 > HRBIN30 > JAGDMS01. The sequence goes on along the minus strand of JBIOJG010000011.1, from coordinate 50,544 downwards.
GCAGGCCGGCTCAGCGATGCGCGTTTTGGACGTCGCCTCCGCGGCGAGGGTGTGTATGCCGGGCAGATCAAAGCCCTTTTCGAGGTTGCGGCGCGGCGTCACGGAATCGATCGGCCACTGCCGCCGCTCAACGCCAGTGCCTTTCATCGGCCCCTGCGTTCGGGTGAGCAACTCAGTCTCTGTTGATATTCCAGCGAGGTTCCTAAGGGAAAGAGGAGCACGCGCCGAGTGCGCTGAGCACCCGCTCCGCGGGCAGTCGGTGCAGACAGAAGAGGTCGTTCCCGCAGCGCGAGCACGGCTCCGGAGCATGCAGAATGTGTAGCCCACTACTTCGCGGTGCCCACGTCGTCGGGTCTGTCGGGCCGAAGAGCACCAGCCCGCACGCTCCCACGGCGCCGGCAAGGTGGCTCACGCCTGAATCGTTGCCGATGTAGAACCTGCTGTGACGCAGCAGCGCGGCGACCCGAGGCAGGGACAGCCCATCGAGTGTGACGTCCGCCCCGTAATCCGGCCTAGGCCGTTCCATCTCGGCGGGTCCCTGCAGCAGCACGACGGTGTTACCTTCCTGCTCATGATACCGCCGGACAATCGCCTCGAATCCTCGCCAGTTCTTCTTCGTTGAGCCACTGCCGGGATGCACCACCACGAAGGAGTTCTCAATCTGGTGCTGGCGCTCGAACGTTTCGAACCACTCCACGTCGTCGGCGAGGAACGAGCCAATCGATGTTTGTGGCACGACGCCGACGCAACGGCCGTAGTACTCGACGGCATGCTCACCCGCCTCCATGCCGCGAAAGGGGTAGATGTTCACCTGTCCGCTGGTGACCTTCGCCAGGCGCAGGCCGACATCCGGATTCCCGAACCCGGTCCACGAGTACACCGAGCTGAAGCCGGCGAGCAGCTTCTGGGTTTCCGGGCCGGCAGGACGGTCTGACACGAACAGATCCGCAATCTCACGCCGGTCGATCGATGCTGTGGCGGCGCACGGAAGCCGGACAAGCTCCTGTAGTGTCGGATCGATGACGAGGAGCAGGTGCCCGCTATGCTGCGTGCGCAGGACGGTCAGCGTGGGGAGAAAGCAAAGGAAATCTCCGAGTGCTCCGGGAAACAACACGAGAGTGCGGTTAGCAGGCGGCGGCATGGGATCGAATTGACTTGGATGGATCGCGCCGTTATTTTGACTCGTCGCATCTCCAATCGCAATTATGCTTTCCGTGATAGCCAAGTCCTGCCTCGATCTCATTGGCAACACTCCTGCCGTGCGCCTGAACCGCATCCCCGGCCCCGACGATGCCGAAGTCTGGGGTAAGCTGGAGTCGCTCAATCCCGGTGGGAGCGTGAAGGATCGCATTTGTCTGAGCATGGTCGAGGCCGCGGAGCGGGACGGCAGGTTGCAGGCGGGTGCCACGATCATCGAGCCGACGAGTGGAAACACCGGGATCGGCTTGGCGCTGGTGTCGGCCATCAAGGGCTACAAGCTCATGTTGACCATGCCGGACACCATGAGCGAAGAACGCCGGAGCCTGCTCACCGCCTACGGGGCTCAGTTGGTCCTGACAACGGATACGAGAGGCATGCACGGCGCAATCCGCAGGGCTGAGGAGTTGTTGCTGGAGCACCCGGATTACTTCATGCCGCAGCAGTTCAGCAACCCGGCCAATCCGGAGAGTCACCGCCGCACCACGGCGCAGGAGATCCTGCAACAGTTCGAGCGTGTAGATGCCTTCGTGGCGGGTGTCGGTACGGGTGGAACTATTACCGGAGTCGGCCAGGTCTTGCGCGAGAAAATGCCGGGGGTGAGAATCTACGCTGTGGAGCCGGAATCATCAGCCGTGTTGTCCGGCGGCGAACCGGGCTTCCACAAGATACAGGGGATCGGTGCCGGTTTTGTGCCGGAGAACTTGGACGCGGCGGTCTACGACGACGTCATTCGGGTTACGGACGAGGACGCCATGGCGTACACGCGCCGCTTGGCTTGTGAGGAAGGAATCCTCGTAGGCGTTTCCGCTGGTGCCAACACCTGGGCAGCCGTACAGGTTGCTCGGGAACTCGGAAAAGGCAAAACGGTGGTGACGATCTTCTGCGATACGGGAGAGCGCTATCTGACGACTGAGGTCTTTGAGGCGGAAGGAATTTGATGTCCGTGAAGCTCGATCATCTTCGCGCCATCCTGCGGGAGATGGGACGCGTCGTGGTGGCGTTTTCCGGTGGAGTCGATTCGACCTTTCTCTTGCGCGTCGCGGCGGACGAACTGAAGGACAACGTCGTCGCACTGACTACAAGATCGCCGACCGCCGTCGATGAAGATTACGCCCTCGCCGTGGAGCTCGCGGGCGAATTCGGCGTGCGGCATGTCGTCGTCGATGCCAATGAGCTGGAAATCCCCGGCTATGCCGCCAATCCCGCCAACCGCTGCTACTTCTGCAAAGATAATCTGTACGAGGTATGCGCCGTCGAGGCGTCAAAAATCGGGATCGAGCATATCGTTGATGGCGCTAATCTCGATGATCTCGGGGATTATCGGCCCGGACTGCAGGCCGCGACGGAGCACCGGATCCGACATCCCCTGATCGAAGCCCAACTCAGCAAGCGTGAGATCCGCGAGCTCAGCCACGACTTCGGCCTGCCGACGTGGGACAAGCCGTCCAGTCCGTGCCTATCTTCCCGCTTTCCGTACGGCACCGCGATCACGTTGGAGGGTCTGCAGCGGATCGCCGCCGCCGAGCGGGTCCTGCATCGCCTGGGGTTTGGCGAATGTCGCGTGCGCTATCACGGCACGATTGCCCGCATCGAAGTGCCGGCCCATTTGATCGAGCGGATCGTGGCACCCGAGATTCGAGAGCTGCTCGTCCGCGAGCTCAAAGCAATCGGGTTTCTCTACGTCACCGTCGATTTGCAGGGCTTCCGCAGCGGCAGCTTGAACGAAGGCCTGGAGCATCGACGTGATCTCAGCCAGCCAGTTTCTGAGCCTGAAGATGAAACTCGGCCCACTGGAGATCGTCGGGAGTCGTAATCTTTCGGTTGACGGACAGGCCTGGAACGACCCGCACGGAAGCGCCGATGCGTTCCACCAGCATGGCGTCGTCGCTAGCGGCGTAGCTGTTGTGCCGAGCATGTTCGTAAGCGCGACGCAGTAACGAAGTCCTGAATACCTGAGGAGTTTGGGCCAGCCAGATGACGCGGCGATCAAGTGTCTCAACGATCGTGCCGTCGGCGTTGACGACCTTGACGGTGTCGCGGGCTGGGACGGCAAGGATAGCGGCACCGCTGGTCCCGGCCGCAGCGGCGCAGGCCTCGAAGCACGACAGTGGCACAAACGGCCGGGCAGCGTCATGCACGATGACGAGTTCGGCCATGGCATCAACTGCCGCCAGCCCTGCGGCAACGGAGTCTTGGCGTTCCGCACCGCCGCGGGCTAAGTGGATAGACACAGGCCAGGGGCCGTATTGCGTCAGCGTTGCGACCGCACGTTCTTCCTGGTCGGCCCCGACGACTAAGACGATGGACAGGAGATCGGCCAGCGCGCTCAGTGTTCGCAGGGAATAGATGACCATCGGCTGACCTCCGATGGCGATGAAGGATTTCCCTCCCGCAGCGCCTATCCGGGTGCCCTGACCGGCAGCCACTACGATCGCAGACGTCTTCACTGGAAAGGCTCCGCCGGCCGTCAGGGCCGGCGGTCTGGCAAACGATCGAATTAGTGAGCGAAGATGTCGCTCAGCTCTTCCATGATTTTTTCTTCTGAGTGGGAGCGCGCGATGGACAGTTCCTTCACCAGAAGATTGCGAGCGGTGTCGAGCATCTTGCGCTCGCCAAACGACAGTTCCTTATCTCCCTTGAGCACAAAAAGATCACGTAAAACCGCGGCGATTTCAAGAACCGACCCGGTCTTGATCTTTTCGGTATACTCACGGTAGCGGCGGTTCCATGTCTGCTGGTCGATCTCGACTCGGCGTTCGCGCAAGATCTTGTAAACCTTGCCGACCATGTCCTTGCCGATGATTCGCCGTAGCCCAACGGAGGCGACATTCTCCGTGGGGATCATGATGGTCATGTCATTTTCGAGGATCCGAAGCATATAAAACGTCTTTTCAGTTCCCGAAATGACCTTGGTCTGGATGCTCTGGATAACGCCAACCCCGTGAGCCGGGTAGACGACCTTTTCACCAATCTTAAACATCGTCTGTTCCTCCCTGGCCCCGAAATGAAGTATTATCCCATTTTGACCTCCTCTGGTCAAACCAAGCTTTTGGCAGGGGGTGAGGAATCCTAGCGGTTAGGGCCTCGCGGGGGATGACTGGGCGGATGCGTCGCGGTACAGGGTGCGTAACCGTTCGCGCAGCCCGCCGAAGCTTCCATTCGACATCATCAGGACGACATCGCCAGGTCGGGCCTCGTCAGCGAGAGTGGCCACGATGGCATCAACATACGCGAGGGCGCGGGCGCGAATGCCCCGAGCGAGCAAATCGTCAGCCAACTGGTCGGGTGAAAACAGGTCCGACTCGACAACCACATCGGTTTGCTTTTGGAAAACCCCGCCGATGATCACCTGATCGGCGGCGGCAAAGGCCTCGACGTACTCGCGCTGAAAGACTTTACGCCGGCTGGTGTTTGATCGCGGCTCGAACACTGCCCAGAGGTGGCGGCTGCCGTAACGCAAGCGCAGGGCCGCAATGGCACCGGCGACAGCCGTCGGATGGTGGGCGAAGTCGTCGACCAAGGTGATCCCCCCGAAGTTGCCGACGACCTCCTGGCGGCGCGCAACCCCGCGGAAGCTCGCCAGCGCTGGCAGGATCTCGGCAGTGGTCAGGCCCAACGCTCGGGTAAGGACGAACACCCCCAGGGCGTTACGCGCGTTAATCGAGCCCGGCTGAGGAATGGCGGCAGTGCACTGGAGCACGCCGCCCCGAACGATGTCAAAGACGGTTTCGGCGCCGTTGTCACGGAGGTTAGTAGCCCGCCACTCGGCCTCATCGCAGAGGCCGAAGCTCATCCGAGGGCTGTGGGGTGCGGCGACCTCTGCGGCGTGCGGAAAATCCGCCGCAAGGGCGAGCGGAGCGTCCGACGGCAGCAAGCGAATGAGATGGCCGAATGCGTCTTTCACGTGTGATAGATCCCGATAAATATCGGCATGGTCGAACTCCACCGCGGTCAGCAGCAGCGCTTGTGGCCGGTAGTGGAGAAACTTGGGCCCCTTGTCGAAAAATGCGGTGTCATACTCGTCGCCCTCAACGACGAAGTAGGCGCCCGTGCCGAGCTTGTAATTGCCGCCGAAATTCAGCGCTTCACCGCCGACCATCAAGCCGGGATCGCGGCCGGCCTGCTCGAGCACCCAGGCCAGAAGCGCGGTCGAAGTCGTTTTACCATGGGTGCCTGCAACGACGACGGGACGGCGATCATCCAGGAACAGCTCCGCCAGGGCTTGAGGGAATGAGACGTACGGCAACCCACTCGCCAACAACGCTTCGACCTCGGGGTTGGTACGGGACACTTTGTTGCCGACGACAACCAGATCCGGCCGGTCTGCCAGGTTGGCAGCTCGAAATCCTGGCCGGATGGCGATCCCCAACCGCTCCAGTATCGTGCTTATCGGGGGGTAGACGTTCTCATCGGAGCCGGATACCTCATAGCCGCGTTCCATCAGCATGCCGGCGAGAGCAGACATGCCGACGCCGCAGACGGCGATCAAATGGATGCGACGCGCGCTGCGGCGACGCACGGCCTCAGGAATGGCTGGAACCGGCACCATGGACGCACTTCTAGGACAAGGCCTTTACGATCAAATCGTGAATGAAAGGGCGGAAGGCTTTGATGAGGTCGTTGTCACGATTCGGATGCACGCGGTTGCTCAGCAAGATGACGTGGCGGTCATGTTCCAGGTCGAGCCATGCGGAGGTGCCGGTGAACCCCAGATGCCCGACTGAGTGTGGCGAGAAACAAGTCCCGGCGCTCGAGCCGACGGGCGATGGGGTGTCCCAACCCAGACACCAGGTGGAACCCGCGACCGTCTGATCGCGCGTCCAGAACTCGCTGACGATGCGCGCCGGGATCAGCTGGCTGTTGTTGCGATAGCAGTCTTTGAGGTGGCAGAGGATGGTGTCGAGGTCCTTGGCCGAGGTAAACAGACCGGCATGCCCGCTCACGCCACCCATGGCGTAGGCGTTGTCGTCATGCACCTCGCCGCAGAGGATTTTCTTGCGCCACGAACACCGCTCTGTCGGTGCGATCATGTCGGTGACCGGCTCCAGTCGGTGCGTCCGCAGTAAGGACAGGTCGACAAATCCTGTCGTGCGCAAGCCGAGCGGGCGGAAGATGCGTTCATGACAGTAGCGGTCGAGCGCCATTCCGCCGACTTCTTCGATGACGGCGCCGAGCAACATGAAGCCGAGATCGCTGTAAATCACTTGTTTGCCCGGCTCGGCCTCCACATGCTCGCGATGGATGGCCTGGTAGGCGTGGGCCTTGGCCGCCTGGCTCGCGAGAAAATTGATCCGGCCGCCCCGCCGTTCGATCTGCTGAATCTCCTTGTAATACGGCCGCCAGGCCGGCAGGCCGGAGGTGTGGCCGAGGAGATGGCGGAAGGTGATATGCGTCTTTCCGTACACACCGAAATTATGGAAGAAACGCGTGACCCGGTCATCCAGCGCGATCTTCCCCTCTTTCACCAGCAGCATCACCGCGATACTGGTGGCAAATGGTTTGGTGAGCGAGGACACGTCGAAAATCGTGTCTTCCCGCATCGCTGTGACTTCAGGCTCGAGGCTGCGCTGGCCAAAGGCCCGGTGGTAAAAGACCCGCGTGCCCTCGCGGACCAGAAGAACCGCGCCGGGAAACACCCGGCGTCCGACGGCCGCATCCATTTCGCGTTCGACGTGGTCGAAACTCATTCTTCAGCTCTCAGCCATCAGCGTTCAGCTGTCAGCGGAATCCGTGTCTCCGAGCACCTCTGGCTCAGGTGCAGACTGCTTTCTCATTCCGCCACAGGCGATTCCAGCAGGGTCAGGCGCTCGCCGGCCAGGCGCGCCCGAATGCCGAGCGGCAACGTCAGAGTTCCGAGCCCGTGGCCGCTCGGCAGGCCAAGAGCCACTGGATACGGCGCGCCGGCGAAGGCTTCTGCTATGACGTCACGGACCGAGACGCGTTCGTTTTCCGTTGCGATGCAGCCGCTCATCTCACCAAAGACGACCCCCGCTACCTCGCCCAGTGTGCCTGCCTGGCGCAGCTGGGTCAGCATGCGATCAATACGGTACGGCTTCTCGTTCACATCTTCCAAAAACAGCAGGCACCCACGCGTCTCTAGTGCGTAGGGCGTACCGAGGGTTGCGACGATTACCGAGAGGCAGCCGCCAACCAACGGTCCTTCCGCCGTGCCGGGCTGGACAACCTCCTGGGCCGGCTGACGCCAACCGAGGCGATTGCCTGTCAGCATGGCCAACAAGTTTTCTGCGGCTTCCGACCGTTTCTGCAAACCGGTAATCATCGGGCCGTGAAAGCTGACGAGTTCGGTGCGTCGCACGAAATCGTTCAGTAGGAAAGTGAGATCGCTGTGGCCGACGAAGATCTTCGGGTGCTGTCGGATCTCAGCCGGATCAATCAGCGGCAACAAGCGCCCTGATCCGTAGCCCCCGCGGGCCGCAATGATGGCCTTGACGGCGGGTGCGCGAAACATCTCGTGAAGATCCTTGGCGCGCTCACCGTCCGTACCCGCCAGGTAGCCCGCCTTGTTGCGTGCTGCAGCGCCAAGCTGAACGCGAAACCCAGCTTCTTCGAGGACGCGGATACCGGCCTGAAGGCTCGCTTCGTCTACTGCACCCGCCGGTGCCACCACCCCAATCACATCACCCCGTCGCAACGGGGCAGGCTTTCGAATCATATGCGTACGGCTGAGCTGTCTACTCCTCCAACGCCCCCATCGCAATGGCACTGTGTGCCCACGATCCGGTAGTAATGCTCGGTCATCGGGAGCCCTCCTGATCCGTTGGAGTCATAGCATCGCACGGGGAGGCGGAAATGACACGTCAGGCGGCTGCACAGCCATCCAGTGCTTCGTTCACTGCCGCGAGCAGCTCATCGACGGTGACCGAACCGTCGTGGTGGGCATCAAAGGATGGACACTCGCTGAGCGGCACAATGCCTAGAGCGATGTTGACCCCTAGAAGGATTTCATCAACGGTTACCACGCCGTTGCCGTTGCAGTCACCCGTGCACGCCACTGGAATTGCTCCGACGGCCACACCGGTCGGGTTCTCACCAACTTCGACGGTGGCAACGACTGCGTTCGTTCCGGTGTCGATTACCGAGACATTACCGACTGCCGTCATGTTCAATGGCTGGCGATTCGCCACGTAGACGAAGTGACCATCGGGCGTGATGGCGACGCCGAGCGGCCCGCTGCCCACGTTGATACGTTTTGCTACCATGTTCGTTTGTGTGTCGATGACAGACACCGAATCGGAGTTGAAGTTGGTGACGTACGCAAAACGCCCGTCGGGCGTGATCGTCACGCCGAGCGGGTTTTCGTCGACCTCAACATTGCCCACGACTTTGTTGGTGTCGACCTCAATCACCGAAACGCTTCCGGGGCCCGCGGTGTCAAGGGAATTGCTGTTGGTCACGTAGGCAAAGCGGCCGTTCGGCGTGATGGCTATGGCGAATGGATTGTTGCCGACCGCAACGGTCGCAGTCACTTTGTTCTGGCTAGTATCGATAACCCACACGTCGCCGGCAGCGGGAACCTGAAAGCTCTGGCTGTTCGCAACGTAGGCGAATCGACTGTCCGGCGTGAGCGCCATACCCGCAGGGCTCTTGCCGACATTTACCTTGGCGACTGCCAAGTTGGTCTGCGTGTCGATGACGGAGACCGTATTCTCACTGGGATTCGTCACATAGACCGACCGGCCATCCGGCGAACTGGCGACGCCGAGCGGACTTAGGCCGACCCCAATCTCCTTCACCGTGTTGTTCGTGTTGGTGTCGATCACCGAGACGTTGTTCCAGTCCTTCGATGAGTTTGCGACGTAGACGAAGCGGCCGTTCGGCGTGATAGCTACGCCTGATGGGTCCCGTCCTACGTTGATCGCATTCGTTACATGGTTGGTGGTGGCGTCGATAACCTGGACGTTGTCGGAGTGCTTGTTACTCACGTAGACAAACGTCTGCGCGCCGGCGGAGGGACACATTACCGCCAGAACCCACCCGATCACGACAAGCCCGCGACGGCGAGTTTGGGGTCTAATAACGACGTGGAAGAGAGACAAGATCGTTGCGCTGATAGTCCGTACTTCTCTACTATAGAACATCGCGGATAGTCAGAATAGTGCCTAGTGTAAGCGCTGGCGACTTGCAAGGCTGGGCACCCGGCGCACGCGATGCGACATCTTGGATAAACCTGTGTTACAGGTATTCTGTAGGAGGGAGACCATGACTCCACGTCGCATGAGGTTGGGCAGCTGGAATCGGGTTGGGGAAACGCTCGCTGCTGTAACAATCGCTCTTGTGTGTGCTACTGCTGCGCGCGCACAAGATTGTTCGGCACTTCTCAGCTTGTTCCAACAGGGTCTCAGCACGGTCGAGATTGCCCGTGCGACCGGGCTGACCGGAAATGAAGTCGAGGCGTGCCGCAGGCAGCTCAGCCGACCGGTGTTCGTCGGGCCACAGGGTCCGCCGCCGGTCGGTGCGGTTGGACCCGCACCGCGCAATGCTGCGGGTCCGCCGCCCGTAGGTGCTGCGGGTCCGCCGCCATTCGGGGCGGCTGGACCACCACCGGTAGGCCACGACGTGAAGCGACTGCCTTAACGAAAGCCGTCAGCGATTGGCAGTCAGCGTTCAGCTCGAAGAAACACTACGCAATCTCTGAAGCTGACAGCGAATCGCTGACAGCTGACCGCTTCTCTTCATCCGAAGATCCAGGCGCGCTTGCGAGGGGCGCCTGGCGGCCGAAATTCACGGCTTGCCTGCTTCAAGGATTCGTTGAACGCTTCCAACTGCGCTCGCTGGCGTTCCTCGAACTCGTCCAGTTCCTTCCTTCGTTCGGCTTGAAAGCGGTCGAATTCCTCGCGCCATCGCGCGTGGAACTGGTGAAGGGCGCGGCTCACCCGGCCATGCATGGAGGTCGTGACGACATACGAGCCCTGGCAAAAGGGACAGTAGAAGACAACGCCGCTGCGGAAGTGTTTGAAGCCTACGGCGTAGGTGCCGTGGCAACGGAAGCACTCAATGGGGATCTCCCACCCGCCAATCTCGGGGATGTCGAGTGGCATTTCAGGCGAAGGTTGAGCAGCGGTCGAAGCCGGGGCAGCCGCAGCTTTTGCTGGCGCGGGTGCCGGTTCGGCCACCTTCGCGGCGGGCGGGGGTGCGGCTGCTTTTGCAGTCGAGGGTGCTGGTTCAGAGGTTTTCACCAGCGCAGGTGCTGATGCGGCCTCAGGAAGCACCGCAGCCGGGGCCGGCGTTGGAACGGTGGGTGGTGGCGCCGGCGGTGCCGGGACTGCCTGAGACGCTTCGGCGCCAGCCTTCCGGAAACGGGACGGGAAATCGCTGCCAATGGTTCGATCGGGATGGAGCTGCCTTGCTCGGTCGAGTAACGCGCCTTCGGTTTCCGGATTGCCGGGGTCGGGTATGCAGCAGTCGACCGGGCACACGGCGGCGCAGGCTTCGTGGTCGAAAAACCCCACGCACTCCGTGCATTTCTCTGGGACGATGTAAAAAATTTCGGTGGCGATGGGCGGATGGGTGACGCCGGTCAATTCCCATTCCACGCCGCCTTGGTAGATGGCGGTATTCGGGCATTCCGGCTCGCAAGCGCCACAGTTGATGCATTCACTAGTGATGATGGTTGCCATTCGTCGACCCCGTGCCCAGCTCCAAGACGACTATCACCTTACCAACGAGGAAAACGCACCGCAAATTGGAGCCTGAACGGTCTTGAATCGCTGCGACGTGCTCCGGGGCCTAGTTGTACGCCGTCTCGACATCGCCCTTGCGCAAGCGCTGGGCGATGACGATTTGCTGCACCTCGCTGGAACCATCGTAGACTCGTGCGACGCGGACATCTCGCCAGATGCGCTCGATCATGTACTCGCCGCGGACATAGCCGTTGCCGCCGAAGATCTGCAGGGCATCATCCACCGTCTGCCAGGCACTCTCCGCCGCCACCAGTTTAGCTGTCGAGGATTCTCTCACGGCCGGGCTGCCGCGATCCAGCATCCACGCGCTGCGATACACGACTAGGCGTGCCGCTTCGATCCGTGCGCTCATCTGGGCGAGCCGGAAGGCGATGGCTTGATGCTCGGCCAACGGCTTTCCAAACGTGTGCCGCTCCTCGGCATAGGTGAGTGCCAGCTCCAGCGCCTTCTGGCCGGCACCGACGCAGCGTGCACTCAGGGTCGTGCGCCCCTCTGCCAGGGTGCGTTTAGCGTAGTCGAAGCCGCGTCCTTCCTCGCCCACCAGCGCGTCAACGGGGATGCGGCAGTCGTCGAGAACGACCTCCGAGATGCGTGAGCCCTGGTGCCCGAGGGTATTGAACACCGCGCCAATGCTCAGGCCCGGCGAGTCCGCATCGACGATGAACGCGGTGATGCCTTTATCGGTACGGGCGAAGACGAACAGGTGGTGTGCTTTGGGCGCGTTGGTGATGAAGGTCTTGCGCCCATTGAGGATGTAGCTGTCGCCCCGGCGTTCGGCGCGGGTTTGTAGTGCGGCGGCATCGGAACCAGCGCCGGGCTCGGTGAGCGCGAATGAGCCGAGCCATTCCCCCGTCGCCATCTTCGGCAAATAGTGGCGCTTCTGCTCCTCGGAACCGAAGCGCACGATGCCGACACAGCCGAGGCCGGTGTGCACGCTGATGAAGCTTGCCAGCCCCCACGGGCCGCGCCCCAGCATCTCATGCACCAGCGCCTTCTGCATGACCGACAACTCAAGGCCGCCATATTCGGCGGGGATGCTGAGGCCGAAGAGCCCCAGACCGCAGGCGCCCTCGATGACATGCGCCGGCAACTCATCGGTCCGATCGATGTCTTTCCAACAGGCGTTGGCTTGCTCCTCGACGAAGTCGCGTACGGATTGCTGCAGTAGCAGTTCGTCTGAAGATAGGGCGAAGTCCATGGTTCCTCCCGCAGTCGCGGCTTGTATGCTTCCGCGCCGCAACCCTTTACCCGAGTTTCCGGGGCCCGTGCAATCGGTGTTGGCGAGCGGGTTATGGTTCCGGGGTGAGGCGGATCAGGACGTTCTTGCCGGTCTCGATTTTCGCGCGGCTGGGCCGGAACATTCCCACCCAGGCAATCCAGTACTTCTGCGAGTAGATCTGTCCGAGGCGCTCCGCGACGACGCCGTCTTTGACGATCTCGGCCTTGGTCTTGATGAAAGGACCATCTTTGCCTTGGACTGAGACGAAGATCGGACTCCCGCGCTTCACGCGTTTTGCCTTGTGGTTGTCGGGAAGGCTGGCAAACAAAATGGCATCGTCGAGGATGCCGAACCACACCGGGACAACGGTGCTGCGCCTTCCGTCTTTGCGCAGCGTGGCAACATAGATCTCCTTGCTGTGCTGCAACTGACTCATGAACTCGGGCGGAAAACGCGTTGTCGGGTCAGCCATGGCGGTGCCTGCCAATACCACAATACCCATGACGGCCGAAATGAAGGCTTGGCATCGCATCTTGAGCAGAGAGAGCATAGCTGAAAACCGACTGGAGAAAACCCGGGGCTGGCAGGCCGTTCCACCTCACCACTTGGCGCCGGTGATAACGCGGATCGGCCGCCTCACATTGCGCTGCCGGCGCAGAAGAACATACAAGGCGCCGGCACCACCGTCGCACGGGCGGGCACTGGCAAATGCCAGGATGCGCCGCGCCGACTGCCCACGGGCCAGCCAGGTGGCGAGGCGGCTCTTCAAGACTGGAATCTGGTCCTTTGAATTGCGGCCGCGACCATGGACGATGAGCACGCAGCGCTTGCCGCCCTGGTAGGCATGGGTGAGGAACGATTCCACCGCTGGACGCGCCTCTTCGCTCGTCATGCCGTGGAGGTCCAGGTGGTCCTGATAGGCGAACTCGCCGCTACGCAAGCGGCGCAGCAGGCGCGGATCCAGTCCGGCCATTGCGCCTTCGATGTGTTCGTCGCTGTCGCTGATGTCGAACGGGGCAATGCCACCGACAATCTCGCACAATTCCGCGAGGGCCTCGGCGTCGGGATGTGTGAGTGCCCGCGCGGGTGAGGCGGGTGCCGGGCCTGCAACCCGTGCCCGCTCACGCGCCCCCAATGGGGTCACATCCGCCACGGCTTTGTGGAACAGCGACGCTGCATCGCTCGGCGGTGGCGGCGGCGCGGCCGGGGCCGCTGGCGCTGCCTCCGCAACGGGAGGCTTGATCTGCAGTTTACCGAGAACCCGGAACGGTTGGTGAACGAGTGCAGACTCAGATTGCTGACGAGGGCGCCCCGGCCCCATACCGCTTCCTCTCCAGAGGCTTCACGTTATTTCCTACAGAAAGTGATGGGCAATGGCAAATGTTCCGAAGGACCCCAATCAGTGCATCACCTTGGGCATGTCGGTGGCCGCCTGAATGGTGCCGAACGCTTGCTCGTAGCGCGCGATGTTCTCCTCGATTGCTTTGAGGATGCGCTTCATGTGTTCCGGCGTGGTGATGACACGCGACCGAAGGTTCGCCACCGCCTGTCCCTGTGCCGTCCGCTGCGGTTGGACAAACAGAAAATCGAGGACGAACTCCTCTTTGCGGTGACTGATCATCATGAGGTTCGAATACACCCCGGTCGCACTGTCCGCATCCATTTGAATCGAGATTTGATTCTGCGGTGGTTTCGGTTCGTCTGCCATGACTCATTCCCCTCCGGGTGCGCGACGACAGCCGAGACACTGCCGCCACCCTCGAGTACGATCTAGCGTCGCTCGAAAAACCGGATGGCCTTCTGTCTCCGGCTATAAACTACAGACCATCGAACTATCCTTCTCAGGTGCCTGCGGCTGTCGGCAGCGACCGCACGACGCGAAGCGAGGCGCGCGGTGGCATGATGCGGCAGTCGCCTTCCAGACAGCCGCCTGCTTGTACCACCAGACTTTGTGCCTCGACCGTCCCGATGAGCCGGCCCCCACTGCCGATTTCGACGCGCTCGGCGCCGCGGACCTCGCCGCGGACCTGTCCCAGCACGATCAGCTTCAACGCTCGGACGACGCCGTAGACCATGGCGTCTTCGCCCACTACCAGCATGTCGCTGGCACGGACCTCGCCGCGCAACGTTCCATCGATGCGTGTAGGTACGGTGAAGCTCAACCGCCCGCTTACGACCGTGTCTGCACCGAGCGACGACCGAAGGACAGGAACTGGAGCGACGAAGCTCGTCTCCACCGTCGCCTCACTCGGGCGCTCATGTTCACCACCATTCGTGCCTGAACTCAGACCACCTCTCCGTTTCCAGAACACCACACCTTCCTCCTTCCCCCCTCACGTCGGGAATACGTGACACGCCACTGCGTGCTGATTGTGACCCACTGTCAGTTTCGGCTCCGTTGAACGACATTGCTCTTCGACATACGGGCAGCGTGGATGGAACGGACAGCCCACCGGCGGATGAATAGGACTCGGTACGTCACCTGGCAAGAGCATGCGGTGGCGCCGCGCCGTTGGATCCGGAACAGGGACGGCGGACAGGAGCGCCCGTGTGTAAGGATGACGTGGGTTGCGATAGATCTCCTCGCTGTCCGCCAATTCCACAATCTTCCCGAGGTACATGATCGCCACCCGATGGCTGATATGTTCCACAACTCGCAGGTCGTGTGCAATGAAAACGTAAGCCAATCCCATTTCCACCTGCAAGTCCTGCAGGAGGTTGACGATCTGCGCTTGAATCGAGACGTCCAGCGCGGAAACGGGCTCGTCGGCCACGATGAGGCGCGGTTGCACGGCCAGAGCCCGGGCAATGCCGATACGCTGCCGCTGTCCCCCGCTGAATTCGTGCGGATAGCGGTCGCAGGTATCGGCTCGCAAGCCGACGCGGTCGAGCAACTCGATGACCCGCCGCTTCTTCTCGTCGCCGCGCGCCAGGTTGTGGATTTCCAGACCCTCGCCGACGATTTTCCCGACGCGCATGCGGGGGTTCAGGGAGCCGTAAGGATCCTGAAAGATGATCTGCATCTCGCGACGCTTCTGCCGCAACGCTCCGGGGCTCAAGGTCTGGAGGTTCTCCCCGTCGAACAGCACCTCGCCGGAGGTCGGTTCCAGGAGGCGCAGGATCAGACGGCCGAGGGTGGATTTTCCACATCCCGATTCACCAACAACGCCCAATGTCTCGCCCGGGTAGACCGCCAGATCCACCCCGTCGACGGCACGCACGAACTGCCGCGGCCCGAACAAACCGCCCCGGACCGGGAAGTGCTTCTTGAGGTGGCGGATTTCGAGGAGGGGTGTCATGTGGTCAGAATGGCTAACCTGTTTCTCATTGGTCGGCCCTCACCAGCCGGGTTCCGAGGCACGAATGCAGGCGGCCCAATGTGTTGGCTGCAGCTCTTCAAGGGACGGATCGATCACGGCGCAGCGGGCGATGGCTTCCGGGCAACGGTCGCGGAAATGGCAGCCGGACGGAAGGTCGAGCAGGTCCGGTACCATGCCGGGAATGGCTTCCAAGCGCCGCGCCTTCGCGGCGCCAACCTTCGGGATCGAACGCAACAGACCGCGCGTGTACGGATGCCGAGGACGGGCAAAAATGGCCTCCACCGGGGCACGCTCGACGATGCGGCCGGCATACATGATGGCCACTTCGTCGGCGCGCTCAGCCACGATCCCGAGGTCGTGCGTCACCAGGATGAGCGCCATTCCCAGGCGTTGCTGCAAGCTGGCCAGCAAATCGAGGATCTGTGCCTGGATCGTCACGTCGAGGGCCGTGGTCGGCTCGTCGGCGATCAGCAGCCGTGGATGGCAGGACAGCGCCATGGCGATCATGACGCGCTGGCGCATACCGCCGCTGAGCTGGTGCGGATACTCGTCCACCCGGCGTTCGGGTTCCGCCATCTCCACCAGTCTGAGCATTTCGATCGCTTTCTCCCGCGCCGCCCGCCGGTTCAGCCCCTGGTGCAGCCGCACCGCTTCGGCGATTTGATTGCCGATCGTGAAGACCGGATTCAGCGAACTCATCGGCTCCTGGAAAATCATGGCAATCGCGTTGCCCCGCAGTTGACGCATTTCGGCTTCGCTTGAGGTGAGCAAATTGCGGCCGTCGAAAAGGATTTCGCCGCTCACGCGCGCCGTCGCAGGGGCCAAACGGAGGATCGACAGTGCCGTCATGGTCTTGCCGCAGCCAGACTCGCCCACCAGACCCAACGTTCGCCCCGGGTCGACGCTGAAGCTGACCCCATCGACGGCTCGCGCCTCACCCTGGGGCAGATGAAAGCTGGTATGCAGCTCGCGCACCTCGAGTAGCGCCACGCGGTTGTCTCTAGCAGCCTGGTGAGAAAAGCGGAAGGTCAGGCGACCTTCGCTGTTGTTGGTAGGAGATAGTTGCTGCTACTTCTTTTGCTGCATTTCCTGGCCGCAGCACTTGAGTGTTCCGCCGCCGCCTTTAGTGACGATCACTTGCGAACCGCACTTGGAACAGATGTACATTTTCCCCAGTTGATTGGCCATTCGTGTCGATCTCCTTCGTGTCGATTTGGGAGGATGGCAGCTGTGCCTATTGGCCGCGGAAGACGGGCCTCCGTTTGTGTAAGAACGCGTGAACGCCTTCTTGCCGATCGCGCGTCGTCTGCAACAGAACGTACAGGTCTTCTTCGAGACGGATGCCCTGTTCGAGCGTGAGATCGGTTCCCTTCAGTACGGCTTCTTTCCCATAGCGCAACGCCATGGGTCCCTTGTTTCTGAGGGTGTCGACG
This sequence comes from Binatia bacterium, assembly GCA_044450645.1. Lineage (GTDB taxonomy): Bacteria > Desulfobacterota > Binatia > HRBIN30 > HRBIN30 > JAGDMS01. Next base: position 33,671 of record JBIOJG010000011.1, on the reverse strand, counting down.
ACGGCGCCGAGTGACCGTGCGAAGCCGGCGTGCCGGACCACTCGTGACACCAGCCCGATCGTTTCCGCTTCCGCCGCGTTGATCGTGCGGCCGGTGAGCAACAGATCGAGCGCGCGTGTACGCCCGACGATGCGCGGCAGCCGTTGCGTTCCCCCGTGCGCCGGGAGCCGTCCGGCGACCACTTGCGGCATGGCAAAACGAGCCCGCTCGGATGCCACGCGCAAGTCGCAGGCGAGTGCCAGTTCGAGACCTTCGGCAGCTGCTTCGCCCTGAATCGCGGCCACAACCGGGCGCGTCAGGCGCGCGATCGCTTCCACCCAGTCCGTACGCTGTTGCCAGCCGCCTGCCTCGACGCCCAGGCAGAAACTCGGTCCCGATGCTGCCAACACCACGGCACGCACGCGATCGTCCAACTCGATGTCGGCCGCGGCCTCACACAGCTCTTGTGCCAGCTCCTGGGTGATGCGGTTGCCGTAGCGGGGCCGATCGAGTGTCAGCCACGCCACGCCATCGGCGACGCGCATACGCAAGCCGCGCCTGGCTGCGCGCGCGGCGGCGTTCCTGCTCACGCGCACTCTCCGCCCAGTTGCGTGCGCAGGTCCTTCTTGAGAACTTTGCCCATCGGATTCCTGGGCAATGCCTCAAGGAAGTGGATCACCTCGGGTTTCTTGAAACTGGCCAATCGCTGCCGGCAGAACTCGGCGATGTCCTCGGCCGTCAACGTCACGCCGGGACGCGACACCACCACCGCGGCGACGCGCTGGCCCCATTCCACATCGGGGATACCGATGACGGCGGCCTCGTCGACACCGGGGTGCGAATACAGCACCGCTTCCACCTCCGCCGGGGCGATGTTCTCGCCGCCGCGTATGATCATGTCGTCCTTGCGTCCGGCGAGAAAGATGTAGCCCTCTTCGTCGAGCCAACCCATGTCATGCGTCGGCAGCCAGCCGTCGTGTAAAGGGGAGCCGTTGGCGGCGCCGCCTCCGTAGCCCTTCATCACCCGCGGCGTTCGCACCCAGAGCTCTCCCACCTGCCCAGCCGGCAGCTCCTCGCCGTCATCTCCGACGACCTTCAGCTCGACGTCCGGCAGCGGCCGACCGATCGACTTGAGGCGTTTGAGTCGGAGTTCCACTTCCTCGGGGCTGCCATCGAGGCGATGGTCGTCCGGGCCGAGCACCGTGAGCGTCGAGGTGGTTTCTGTCTGGCCGAACGCATTCACGAAACCGACAGTCTTGGGGAAGATCTCGATGGCGCGACGGATGACTGGGAACGGCATCTGCGCGCCGCCGTACGACAAGTTCTGCAGACTCGACAGATCGTGCTTGGAAAACTCGGGATGGTCGATGAGTTGCTTGACCATCGTCGGTACCAGAAAGGCGTGTGTCACCTGCTCGCGTTCGACCGTTTCCAGCCACGTGGCGGCATCAAACTGCCTGAGCAGTACGAGGCGGCGGCCGGTGAACAGCGAGGTCATGATGTTGGTGGCGCCGGCAATGTGGTACAGCGGCACGCACAGTAGTGCCGCGCCACGCGGGGTGCCGTCCGCCAGTTCGACGTTGGCGGTCACGTATGCCGTGAAGTCGTTGTAGGTCAGCATCACGCCCTTAGGCAAGGCGGTTGTCCCACTGGTGTACATGAGGATGCTGGTGTCCTCGTCCTCGACCTCGGGCGGCTCGAGTTCCGGCGACGCCTCTGCCATGAGGCGATCGAGATGCAGAAACCCGTCCTGCGGCGTCTCCATGGCGATGTAGGTTTCCACGCCGGTGAATTTCGGCCGGAGTTGCTTGACGGCTTCAAGATAGCGATCACCAACGAGCAAGACTTTTACCTGCGCCGTGGTGACCATGTACTCCAGCTCAGGCAACTTGGCGCGATAGTTCAGCGGAAGGAAGACCGCGCCGAGTGCGGCGGCCGCATAATAGGCTTCCACATAGTGGTGCGAGTTCGTTTGCAGGACGGCCACGCAGTCGCCCCGCCGAATGCCGATGGCGTGCAGCGCGTTGGCCAGGCGCTGGATGGCCTGCCAGAGCTGACCGTACGTGAGGCGATGATCCTCGAAGACCAGAATCTCCTGGTCCTCGAACATGGCTGCCGGAATGCTGACAAAGTTAGAGGTATTCACCGAATGCTCCGCTCCGCGCTAATGAGTTCAACCGCTGTTCCAGCGCCAAGCCGTTGGGCAGACTCATGTCGAGCCCGCCGTTCACCGCGTGCTTGGCGCACGCGACAAGTTGTGGCGGCAATTTGCACAATCGCCGCGCCAGGTCAATTGCGGCAAGGTGCAGCCGTGCCTTTGGAACGACCTGCGTGACGATTCCGAGTGACAGGGCTTCGCTAGCAGTGAGCCAGCGGCCGGTCAGGATGAGGTCGAGCGCGCGTCCAGTGCCAAGCGCCCGTGGGGTGGTCTGGGTGCCGGCGACGCCGGGGATCATGGCCATGCCTGTTTCCGGGTAAGAGAAGCGCGCGTTTGTGGCGGCAATGCAAAGGTCGCACAGAAGGGCCATCTCGAAGCCGCCGCCGACGGCGTACCCGTGGACCGCCGCGATGGTCGGTTTGGAGAGCGACAGCAGCAGCTGCCACACGTCCCGCTGCCAGCGCGCTTCCCGCGCCGCGATCGGCGACGAGGCGCTGCCGAACTCACGCACGTCACCACCGGTGCAGAACGCGGGTCCGTTACCGCGCAGGACCAAGGCGTGAACCTCCGGGTCATCGCGGACGGCGCCGAGGGTCTCGAACAGGGCGTCACGCATGGCGATGTTGTACGCATTCAATACGTGCGGCCGGTTGAGCGAGACGATCGCCACCAGGCCGTCCTTCTCGTACAGCACGGCAGATGGCCCCTGCTGTGCGGGCGCAGCAGGCCGCGCCCGTACGCGCTTGGACACTAGGGCACCCGGTATCCGGAATATGCTGCACATGAGTCAAGTTGCATGCGAAGCGTTTCGTAGCGACCCAACGGGGAGCGGTCCTGTCGAGAAGACGCTGGGCGCAGCCCACTAGTCACTCGAGGGCAGGGGCTTCGCTTCCTTCAACTTCATGTCTTTGTCGCAACAGGTGACCGCGCCGGCGCCCGGTTTGTTGCACAGCACCTCGGTGCCACAGGTCTCACACAAATACCGCTTGCCAAGTTGGTTGGACATTTCCGTCTCCGCCTTCTCCTGAATTCGTAGGATGGGCACTGCCCGCCCTACGTGATTGACACACTACTACGACGACCGCGCATAAAACGGCAAGGCGACAACGCGCGCAACGGCCGGCCCTTGCGGCAGCGCCACCTGGACCTCCGTGCCCGGGTCCCAACACTCACTCTTGGCATACCCCAGTGCGATGACGGATCGGCGGGCAGGTGACCAGACGGCGCTGGTGACCCAGCCGACCTCCTTAGCCGCATGGACGAGCTTCGAATGCGGCGGCGGTACGACCTCGCCCTCACAGAGCAGACCGACGAGTTTCCGGTGTAGCTGACCACGCGCAGCCACGCGCTCGACCACCTCTTGCCCGAGATAACAGCCTTTCCGATAGCTGATTGCCGCGTCCAAGCCCGCTTCGGCGATCAAGGTAGAGTCGTCGAAGTCCAGGCCGTACAACGGAATGCCGGCTTCGAGCCGCAGGACGTTCAGGGCTTCCATGCCAACCGGTTCCGCGCCGGCGGCACGGCAGTGCTCCCACAGTCTCGAGGCCATCGCCGGATTTCCGAACAGCAGGTAACCGTCTTCGCCGCTATGACTGACGGCAACCGCCCGCACCTGGGTTCCGTCGAACGTGAGTTCGCGATGAGCAAACGCCTGCAGTCCCTCAACCGTGTCGCCGAGGACGCCGACCAGGGTCCGGGCGGCTTGCGGGCCCTCGATCGCAACCAGCGGTGCCCACGCTTCATCCGAGACGAACTCGACGTCGTCGGCGATGATGTGGTGCTCGAAAGTTTCTCGCGCCGCGCCCATCCGCGCCGCGGGCCCCTCGAGCCACAGTTCATTCGCGAGCGCGTAGACGCGGAGATCCGACACCACTTTGCCTTGTATGGTCAGCAGCGCCGCGTATGTGCCTTGCCCCTCATGCAAGCCCGCGACGTCGTTCGTTACCATACCCTGGAGGAACGTCATCCGGTCCGAACCGGTCATCCGCAGCAGCCCGCGGAAGCGCGCATCGAGCAAACCGCAGCGCTGCCGTACCGCCGCCCACTCACTCTGAAGGTCGGTGAAGCGGGCGGCCAACTCTATGCCGGCGGCCCGCGCTCCACTGGCCCGTTCAAGCCCTTGTGATTCGGAGTTCATCGATGATTCCCGATTGCTGTTGAGTAACAAAATCAGCCAGCCGAAAAAAGGCCCTTACATGTCAAGACTCAGGACCGGTGGTCAGCACGAGATCATTGCGGTGGATGACCTCTTCGGTGAGCTTGTATCCGAGGACGCCTTCGATGCCGGCGGAATGGACGCCCTTGATCTTGTCCAGTTCGGCGGCGCTGTAGTTCACCAGGCCGCGCGCGAATTCGCGGCCTGACAGATCGACACAGCGAACGCACTCGCCGGTGCCGAACTTGCCGTGGACCTCCTTCAAGCCCTTGGGCAAGAGACTGCGACCCTTTCGGGTGATTGCTTCATAGGCACCCGGGTCCACCACCAGCGTGCCCGCCGGCTTCAACGTGTAGGCGATCCAGTGCTTGCGCCGGCCCAGTCGATCGCCGCGCGGAAGAATCAGTGTGCCCACCGCTTGGCGCGCATCGAACACCGCCGGCAGCACGCCGGAATGGAGACCGTCCGCGATGATGGTGGGAATGCCGGCGGCAGCGGCCTTCTTGGCGGCGGCCAACTTCGATGCCATTCCCCCCGTGCCGAGTGTGCCACGCCCATCCATGACGTAGGCGGACATGGCGCCGCCGGGATCCTCGACCACGTCGACCATCACGGCGTCGGAATGGGCGTGCGGGTTCTTGGTGTACAGTCCGGCGACGTCGCTGAGCATGACCAGCAGGTCGGCTTCAACCAGGCCGGCGATGAGGGCCGACAGATTGTCATTGTCGCCGAAGTTCCTCAGCTCGTCGATGACCACGGTGTCGTTTTCGTTGGCCACGGGCACGACGTCGGCGGCGATCAACGTCTCGATCGTGTGCCGTGCGTTGAGATACCGGCTGCGGTTCGCCAGGTCGTCGTGGGTGAGGAGAATCTGAGCTACCTGGGTGGAGTGCGAAGCAAAATACTCTACGTAGAGGGCCATCAAGTCGATCTGACCGACCGCGGCGGCTGCTTGCCGCTGGGAGACGGTTTTCGGGCGCTCCTTGAGCCCAAGGCGCGCCATGCCCGCGGCAACCGCGCCCGAGCTCACCACCACCAGCTCGATGCCGCGTTTGTGCAATCCGCACAGTTCTTCCGCCAGCGATCGGAGCCGCGGGCGATTGATGCCGTTCTGTCCCGATAGGATGCTGCTACCGATCTTGATTACCGCGCGGCGCAGGTGTTTACACAGGCGCGGCTTATGAACGAGTTGGTCGTTTGTCGCGGCAGATCCGCCCATCTCATTCCCTCACCCGGACCGTCTCCTGGAGCGCGAGAAGACCCTCAGATGGCGGCTCCTCAGGCACCGCCGCGCGCAGCGCTCGCCAACGGCGACCGACCTCACGCATGAGCACGGCGACGCCTTCGCCCGTGGCGGCAGAGATTGCCCACAGCGTGATGCCGCGTTGCGCAAAACGCGCCTGGACAGCAGGATAGCGTTCTCGCGCTTCGCTCAAATCCATCTTATTGGCGACCACCACCTGCGGTTTTGCCGCCAGCGTGGCATCGAAGGCTTCGAGTTCGCGATTGATCGCGTCGTAGTCGTCCAGGGGATCACGGCCGGTCAGGCCGCTGACGTCGAGCAAATGAATCAGGAGACTGGTGCGCGACAGGTGGCGGAGAAAACGGTCCCCGAGTCCGCGCCCGCGGTGCGCCCCTTCGATCAGACCCGGAATGTCCGCAAGAACGAAACTTCCTTCGTCATCGACGCGGACGACGCCCAGGTGAGGCACGAGTGTCGTGAAGGGGTAATCCGCAATGACGGGTCGGGCGGCGGAAACGGCGCTGATCACGGTTGATTTGCCGACGTTCGGATACCCGACCAACCCGACGTCGGCCAGGAGGTGGAGTTCGAGCCGCAGGCGGCGTTCCTCGCCTGGAGTTCCGGGCTGGGCGTAACGCGGCGCCTGGTTCGTGGAGCTGGCAAAGTGAGCGTTGCCTTTGCCGCCGCGCCCACCGTGCGCGACGATGCAGCGCTCGTGCGGCTGGCGGAGATCGACGATCAGCTCGCCGGTATCGGCGTCGGTGACTATGGTGCCCGGGGGGACGCGGACCAGGCGGTCCTCACCGTGCTTTCCATACTGCTGCTTCCCCCGGCCATGTTCGCCCCGGCCGGCCTTGACGAGGGGCTGAAACTTGAAATCCAGCAAGGTGGTGAGGCCCGAGTCGACTACAAAGACCACATCGCCGCCGTCGCCCCCGTCGCCGCCGCTCGGTCCGCCGTGGGGCCTATATTTTTCGCGCAAAAAGCTGACGCACCCGCGCCCACCGTCGCCGGCATGCACATGGACCTCAGCTTCGTCAATGAACTTCATCTCCGCTGCCGGCGGAGGTTAGCGGCGCCACCCGAAAAAGGAAAGCGGCCTTCACCTGTCTCGCCTGCGCACGTAGCGGCGCAGCATGCTGCGCCCCTACATGACGGGCGAAAATCGACAGACACAGAGGGTGCGGCAGAAGAGGTTATGCCGGGAAGATGTGGACCTGGCGGCGGTCTTTGCCTACCCGCTCGTAGCGGACGACGCCGTCGATCTTGGCAAACAGCGTAAAATCGCGACCCATCCCGACGTTCTTACCGGGATGCACGCGCGTGCCGACCTGGCGCACCAGGATGCTGCCTGCCTTTGCCATCTCGCCGGCGAACAGCTTGACGCCACGCCGCTGTCCCTGGCTGTCGCGTCCGTTACGGGTGCTTCCTTGTCCCTTTTTATGCGCCATGGCTTCCTGCCCCTGTTTCGATGCCGGTCACACGAACCGCGGTGAACTGCTGCCGGTGGCCCTGATGGCGGCGGTAATTCTTCCGACGTTTCTTCTTGAACACCAGGATTTTCTTGGCTTTCCCGTGCTGGACGACCTGGGCGGTGACCCGAGCCCCAGCCACGAGCGGGGCCCCGACTCGGACTGCCCCCTCATCCGCCGTCATCAACACTTCCTGGAACTCGATTTCCGATCCGGGCTCTCCGGTGAGCTTCTCGACTCGGATGACATCTCCGGGGGCAACGCGGTATTGCTTCCCTCCGGTACGAATTACTGCATAGCTCATGGCTGGTCTCCAGATAAAGAAGCTACTTGAGTAGAAGAACCCTCTAATATTGTCAACTCCGGCTGGCGGCGATATGCAACACTCATGGCGACACTCACTCTCGTTCTGTATGGCAGGCCCGAGTGCCACCTGTGCGATGAAATGAAGCAAGTTGTGCTTCCGGTCGCACGAGAACTGGGGTGCACGCTGGCGCAGGTCGACATCACCGGGAATGCTGACCTCGAAGCACAGTTCGGCACGGAGATCCCGGTGCTCTTTGTCAACGGCCGCAAGGCCTTCAAGTACCGTGTAGCCGAGCACGAATTCCGCAAGCGCCTGGCTGCCGAGGGCCGCAGAGGGATGACCTCGGCTCCGGGCGGAGCAAAAGATTGAGAGGCGGTTCTGACGAATGCCGACCGTTGCTGTAGACGCGATGGGGGGGGATTTCGCTCCCGAGGAAGTGGTGAAGGGTGTTGCCGAGGCCTCCCTGGAGACGGACATTCAGTGTACCCTGGTGGGCGACGAGGATGAGATTCAGGCCATCCTCGGCGGCGTCGCGTATAACCCGGCACACATCGGTATTCACCACACACCCGAGTTCGTCTCAATGGCGGACGACCCCAAGACGAGCCTGCGCCACAAGCGTCGCGCATCGATCCTGGTCGCGTCCCGGCTGGTTGCGGAAGGGCAGGCGGACGCCGTGGTGACTGCCGGCAACACCGGGGCGGCCGTGCTCGCCTGTGCTCAGCAGTTCAAGACCATCCGTGGCGTGCGCAAGGCGGCGCTTGCCAGCGTGTATCCGCGGCAGACCGAATATCCCGGTCAGGATCAACTCGCGCTGCTGCTCGACGTCGGGGCCACCATCCGCTGTGACGCCACGGAACTCGTGCAGTTCGCGCTGATGGGCAGTGCGTATGCGCGGCACATCTCGAAGGTGCCCAATCCTCGTGTGGCGTTGCTCAACATGGGTGTCGAGGAAACGAAGGGCGGGGACGTCCTGATCGACGCGTTTCGTCGGCTCAAAGCGGTTTCGGGTATCAACTTCGTCGGCAACATCGAAGGCAACGATCTGGCCAAGGGAAAGGCGGACGTGATTGTGTGCGAGGGGCTCTTAGGAAATGTTGTGCTAAAATTATTGGAAGGGTTAGCCGAAGTGGTAGTGGATTTGGCCGGAACGGCCCGCCGTGAGAATTGGCGGTGGAAGTTGGGGTTTTTCATGTTAGCGAGCGGCTTCGGGCGACTACGTGATCTGACTGACTACGCGGCTTACGGCGGTGCGCCCATCCTCGGCTTTGAACATCTGATGATCAAATCGCACGGCCGTTCGAATGCGCCGGCGATCAAGAACGCGATCAAGGTCGCTGCCAAAGCCGTGCGCGATGGCGTAACCCGGGAAATCACTGCCGGGATTGAACGACTGTGATGGTGCTGCGCCGCACCAAACGCCGCACGCCCGTGGTGCTGCGGCCCATCATCTTCCGCTGGGACCTCGACAAGACCTACTTGAAAAGTGAGTTCGACTCCCTGCGCGAGCTGATGCGGGTGCCGTTCGAAAAGCCGCAAGACAAGGTTGCGGTGCCCGGTGTGGTCCGGCTCATTCGTGGCCTGCGCGAGGTAGCGGCCCAGGCGGGCCGGGAGGTACGGATCTACTTCATGTCGGCGAGCCCGCCGCAGATCGCGAAGGCCATCAAGCAGAAACTTGCACTGGACGGCATCGAGTACGATGGCATCGTGTTCAAGAATCAGCTGCAGCACCTGGTCCGCGGTCGATTCCGCAACTTACGCGAACAAGTCGGCTACAAGCTGACGGAGCTGTTGAAGAGCCGCCGCGCGATGCCGGCGGAATCGCATGAGGCGCTGTTTGGCGACGACTGGGAATCAGATCCGATCATCTACTCTCTGTATGCCGATATCCTTGCCGGTCGCATCGCCGGTGATGATCTCGGTGCAGTTCTCCTCGCCATCGGCGTTGATCCGAGCTTGATTGCCGAGGCCAAGAGCCTTGCCGCGGCAGCCGTGCGCGGCGAGGTGGTGGAAAAGATATACATCAACCTCGAGCGCCGCACCCCACCGACCAGCTTTCGCGCATTTGGTCCTCGTCTGGTCCCCACCTTCAATTACTTCCAAACCGCCGCGTGCGTGTTCGAGGACGGCTATCTGACCTTGCCGGCGGTGGTGCAGGTTGCCGAGAGTTTGATCAACGACTCAGGCTACACGCCCGGGGCGTTGGCGAATTCCCTGGCCGACATCACGCGCCGCGGGCATCTGACGCAAGCCAGCACCATCGCGGTGCGCGAGTACCTGCGCGCCCGCGGGCTGATCCCGCGTGCCGGCCGTCGCCGTGTGGGCATCGCCTTGTGGCAGCGACTGAGCCGGTGGTTTGCGATCAAAACCGCTCCGGGGGCGCCACAGAGCGAGGCCATTGATTACCAGCATCTGGTCACGCAGTGGCGTGGGGCGCGTTAGGGGGGGCGAGGGGATGACGAATTGCATCATCGTGTTGGTTACCGTTGGATCGCCGGAAGAAGGGGAATGTATTGCGCGGGCGCTGGTCGACGAGCGCCTTGCCGCCTGTGTCAATCTGGTGGGTCCGATCAAGTCCACGTATCGCTGGCAAGGTGAGATCACGCGCGACGAGGAACTGTTGCTGGTCATCAAGACACGCGCGGCGCTCTTCGCCGAGGTGGAGGCCCGGGTGAAGGCGTTGCATTCCTACGGAACGCCGGAGGTGATCGCCTTGCCGATCACGGCGGGCGCTCAAGCGTACCTCGAGTGGTTACGCGCCGAGACGCAATTACCCGGTAAGTGAAGCTTACGGCCGTCGCAAGTGTTGCGGCGTAACGCCTTCGATGCGGAAGTCGTCGGCTGCTAACCTGCCCGCAACGCCTTTCTTCCTCGGCTCTTGACGCGAGAGGTCGAGATTCTTGATGCGAATACGCAGGTTGTTGGCGCTGTCGGCGTCGGCCAGCGCCTGCTCCTCCGAAATGCGCCCCTCAGCATAGAGGTCATATATCGAGTGGTCGAACGTCTGGCCGCCTTCTTGGGTGCTCTGCTCTATGGCTTCCTTGAGCGTGTCGATTTCACCCTTCTTGATGAGGTCTTTGATCCAGGGTGTGTCGATGAGGATTTCGAGCGCCGCCACACGCTTCCCATCGACCCCCGGTACGAGCCGTTGGGAGATGATACCCCGCAGATTGAGGGAGAGTTGAAGATAGATCTCGGGATGCCGTGGTTGGGGGAAGAAGTTCATGACCCGTTCGATTGCCTGGTTGGCGTTGTTCGAGTGTAGCGTCGCCAGGCAGAGGTGGCCGGTTTCTGCAAACGTGATTGCCGCTTCCATCGTTTCAGCGTCGCGCACCTCGCCGATGAGAATGACATCGGGCGCCTGGCGCAGGGTATTCTTCAGTGCATCATTGAACGAGAGCGTATCGAAACCGACTTCGCGTTGGTTGACGATGCACTTCTTGTGGCTGTGCACAAACTCGATTGGGTCTTCGACCGTCAGAATGTGTCCCGCGGTCATCTCGTTACGGTGGTCCAACATAGCGGCTTGCGTGGTGGACTTGCCCGAGCCGGTTGCGCCAGTCACCAGCACGAGCCCGCGTCGGCTGAGCGCGAGGGTTTTCAAGATCGGTGGCAACTGCAGCTCATCAAGCGTTGGGATGCGGATCCTGATCTGGCGCACCACCACCGCCACCGCACCCCGCTGGCGAAACACATTGATACGAAAGCGGCCCAGTCGCTCTGAAGCGATGGCCAGATTCATTTCCAGCTTCTCATCAAAGGCGGCACGCTGGCGCTCACTCATGAGCGACGTCGCGAGCGCCTCGACCTCGACCGGCGTGAGCACCTCGGTTCCGACGGGTTCGGTGAACCCCTCGATGCGAAGCATCGGAGTACTATCGATGGTCAGATAGAGATCGGAGGCGCCGCGCGCCACCATCTCGGAGAGCAGCAGCCGGATATCCACCGGTTACGCTCCGCGCCCCCCGACCGGCCGCGGAAATCGCTGCGCGCCAGCCTTGGCGTCGACCGCCATTGCTCCAAACAGGTTCGGCGTCAAGGTCCGCGACTGGGCTTCTTCCTTGGTGACTAGGCCTCTATTTACCAGATCGATCAGTGCCATATCCAAGGTCTGCATTCCCACGGATTGGCCGGTCTGCATGCTTGAAGGAATCTGATGGATCTTGTTCTCGCGGATCAGGTTGCGCACGGCGGGCGTCCCAATCAGAATTTCGAGGGCTGCGATCCGTCCCCCGGCGCGTTTGCGCAACAGGGTCTGTGTGATCACCGCTTGGATCGATTCCGCAAACATGGTGCGGATTTGCGATTGTTGGCCCGCTGGGAAGACGTCGATGATACGGTCGACTGTCTTCGGCGCACTGGAGGTATGCACGGTGCCAAACACCAGGTGGCCGGTTTCGGCCGCAGTCAGTGCCAACGAGATGGTCTCCAAATCTCGCATTTCGCCTACCAGGATGACGTCGGGATCTTCACGCAACGCGCCGCGGAGCGCGGCGTCAAACGACATCGTGTGCGGTCCAACCTCGCGCTGGTTGACCAGGCACTTCTTCGAAGTGTGGACGAACTCGATCGGATCCTCGATGGTCAGGATGTGTCCTTCGTAGCCCTCGTTGATATAGTCGATCATCGCCGCCAGGGTGGTCGATTTCCCAGATCCGGTAGGCCCGGTGACCAGGACCAGTCCTTTTTCCTTGTCGGCAATGTCCTTCATCACCTGGGGCAGCCCGAGATCATCGAAGGTCATCACCTTCGTCGGGATGGTACGGAAGACTGCGCCCTCGCCGCGACGGGTGCGAAAGGCGTTCACCCGAAACCGAGCGATGTTCCCCAACTCGAACGAAAAGTCCGCGTCGTTCGTTTCCTGAAACGTCTTGCGCACCGCATCGCTCATGATGTCGAAGACCATGTGGTGCACCTCTTCAGGGCTGAGCGGCGGGTGCTCGATGCGTTTCATGTCGCCATGAATGCGGAGCATAGGCTGCTCTCCAGACGAAAGGTGAACGTCGGAGGCTCCTTCCCGGTGGGCAAAAGTCAGCAATTGTGTGACATCCATGGACGGATCCCTCTCGGGACGTTCGAATGAGCAAAACGCACGCCAGGTGCGATTGCTCGACACCTCTGTTGCCATCATGCCGGGACATGGATCACACGCGGAGCTTGAGGCGACGTGAAGACCTGGGACGTTAATTTGGTAACGCCGCTCAACGCGAGAGACTGGCCAACATGATCTGCATCAGAAGATTGCTGCCAGCGTGGTAGAACGTCGGTACAAGGATGGTATCCGTCCGGGCTCGCAGCCATCCGTAGAGAAGGCCCGGGAAAAATACGATCAGACGTACCGGACCCCCGTACCATAGGTGGCATGCGGCGAACAGTCCGGCGGCGATTGGTAACCCGAGCCCCCATTTTGCACCGAGGAATTCAAAGGGCTTGCCGCAGGCACGATCGAATTCGGTCTGCAGGTATCCACGGAAAAAAAACTCCTCAGGGAGAGCGATGAGCAGAACCTGATCAATGGCCGAAGCGGGAGACAGCGCCGGTAAACGAAAGTGGAAATCCAGCCCAGACCACCAATGCGCGAGAAGGTAATGGCCGAGCATGTAAGGGACAAACACCGCCACAATGACGCTGGCGTGAAAACGGGCGCTGCCGGGACGTTGCAACGTCAGACCATACGTGGCGTAGGGACGCCTGGCCAAAGTGACAAGTGCGAAGGGGGTCAGAAACCACAGGGTTGGGAGATGCAATGCCACCGCAAGGGGAAGCGTGCCAACGAGAAGCGCCAACGCTTCAGCGATGGGCCGGTAGCGATGCAGGCTCACGCCGTCCCACTCCCGCGTCACGGTGAAGGCGGGCTCGCATCTTCCACAATAATGGCGGACAAACCCAGGGGTGTGACCGACCGGGCAAGGGCGACGGCATCTTCCCGACGGCCGAACCGACCCATTCGCACCCGGTAGTGCCGGCCTGCCGCTCCGTCGAGCGTGGCGAGATAAACCCCATCAAAGCGCCGTTCCAAGGTGCGCTTGAGCCGCAGGGCGTTGTCGCGGTCCGCAAAGGCCCCCACTTGTACCGCATACGCCGCGGAGACAAGGCGCACACCTCCCATGCCCAGAACCTCGATGCGCACGGGTACCGTGCCGGGGCGGATCATACCGACGGTACGCGCGGCGGCGTACGAGAGATCGATCGCACGGTCCTTCACGAACGGTCCACGGTCGTTGATGCGTACCTCTACCTCTTTGCCGTTCTGCATGTTGGTTACGGCGACGCGGGTTCCAAGCGGGAGCGTTTGGTGAGCAGCGGTCAAATCGTACTGGTCGTAGATCTCCCCACTAGAAGTGCGATTGCCGTGGAAGCCCGGACCGTACCACGAGGCCATGCCAGTTTGGACGGCTCCAGAACGAGCATCGGTCGTAGGGGGATGGCGGCGCGCGACCGGGCCGCATCCCGACAGCAGTACTCCCAGCACCAACCCTCCGGCCACCCCACGCCACATGGTGGCGAATTATACCAGAAGAGAGCACAGAAAGCGTACTGTCCGGGATCTATCAGCGAGACGTTCTCTGTCCTGTGCTTTTCAATTTCCCGCCACGGTCATGCGGGCAATTTTCACGGTCGGTGCCACCACGGAGTGACGAAGTTGGAGATCGTTCCCGATGGCCTCGATGCTGTCGTACATGGCCAGGAGGTTGCCGGCGATGGTTATCTCCTCCACCGGATGAGCGAATTCGCCGTTCTCGATCCACTGGCCGACAGCACCGCGCGAGTAATCGCCGGTCACCGGGTTGACTCCAAAGCCAATCAACTCTGTGACGTACAGGCCGCGATGCACCGACCGAATGATCTCTTCTGGAGAAGCGGTTCCCGCCTGGAGGAAAAGATTCGTTGGCGCGACCCGTGGGGCGTCGCCGACCGATCGGGCCGCGTTGCCGGTGCTGCGGCTAGTGAGCTTCCGCGCCGAGTACGTATCGAAGAGATAACTGGCCAGCACGCCGTGATCCAGCACGACAGTACGCCGAGTTGCGAGCCCCTCTCCGTCGAAGGGCTTCGAGCCCAAGCCGCCCACGATCGTTCCGTCGTCGATGACCGTGACCCACTCCGGAGCGATGCGCTGGCCAAGCTTATCGAGCAGGAAGGAGGTTCGCTTGTACAAGGTGTAGCCCGAGACCGCAGTTGCGAGATGATGCATCAAGCTCGATGCCGTTTCGGGATCGAAGATCACCGGAACGTCGCAGGTGTGTACGCGCCGTGCATTGAGGCGGCGCACGGCGCGCGCTGCGGCCTTGCGCCCGATTGCGGCCGGGTCTTCCAGCCGCGTCAATTTCCGTTGCACGGAATACCAGTAATCACGTTGCATCGAGCCGTTGGCGGAGGCGACCGGTACGACCGAGAGCGACACGCTCGAATCGCGGTAGGCGCCGACGAAGCCGAGGGTCGACGCGTACACCACACGGCCAGTAGCAGAAGAGAAGCTTGCGCCTTCGGAGTTCGTGATGCGCGGGTCTGCGTCCAATGCCGCCCGCTCGGCTTCACGGGCCGCGGCAATGGCCCGTTCGGCCGTGACTGATTCGATCTCCGGGTCGTAGAGATCCAGTTCGGGAGTTTCGGCTGCCAGTTCGCGGGCCGCAGGAAGCCCGGAGAACGGATCCGCGGCGATCACCCGCGCCAGACCGCAGGTGTCCTCCGCCAGCCGTTCCAGCGCCTCGCGCGAAAAATCCGCGCTGGAAGTGATGGCGCTGCGTTCGTTGATGAAGACCCGCAGGCCGAGATGTTTCTGGCGCGCCCGTTTCAGCGTTTCGATCTCTGCCAGACGCACGCCGGCTTCGAGCGCGTCTCCCTCGGCCACGACGACGTCGGCGGCGCTGGCGCCGTGACGCTTCGCTGCCGCCAGCAGTACCTCGGCGATCTCTTCCAGCGGCTGGACAGTCATGGTCTCCACCTCATCAGGCAGCCCGCGTTCCCCCGACGGTCAGGCCGTCAATACGGATGGTGGGCAGGCCGACACCGACCGCAACCGATTGGCCGTCTTTGCCACAGGTGCCGATGCCCTCATCGAGCCGGAGGTCGTTGCCGACCATGCTGATGCGCTTGAGGACATCAGGCCCGTTGCCGATGAGGGTGGCACCCTTCACCGGCCGGGTGATCTTGCCGCCCTCAATGAGGTAGGCCTCACTCGTCGAGAAGACGAACTTACCGTTGGTGATATCGACTTGGCCGCCGCCGAAGTAGGCAGCGTAAAGACCGTGATCGACGGATCGGATGATCTCATCGGCGGTGGATTCTCCCGCCAGCATGAACGTGTTGGTCATGCGCGGCATGGGGATATGTGCGAAGCTCTCCCGCCGCCCGTTGCCGGTGAGCGGCATACCCATCAGTCGGGCGTTGAGTCGATCCTGCAAGTAGCCGCATAGGATGCCCTTCTCGATCAGCACGGTACGGCCGGTCGGGGTACCTTCGTCATCGACGTTGAGCGAGCCGCGGCGATTGGCGAGGGTGCCGTCGTCGATCACGGTGCACAACGGCGACGCTACCGGCTTGCCGAGCAGCGCCGAAAACGCAGAGACCTTCTTGCGGTTGAAATCTCCTTCTAACCCGTGGCCGATGGCTTCGTGTAACAGAATGCCTGGCCAACCCGGACCGAGAACGACTGTCATCGTCCCCGCGGGGGCGTCGGTTGCACGCAGGTTGCGCAGCGCCTGATCCGCTGCGGCTCGCGTGAGGCGGAGGTAGCGATCTTCCTCGAGCAAGAAACCGTACTCGACGCGGCCACCCCCGCCCGACGTCCCTTGTTGGCGGTTCCCCGCTTCTTCTGCGATGCAGGTCACGTTGAGGCGGACGAGGGGCTGCGCGTCACCGACCAGCACACCAGCGGAGCTCACGATGAGCACGAGCTTCTGCTCGACACCGATGGTCGCCATGACGTTCTTGATGCGTGGATCATGGCGCCGCGCGGCGACATCGATCCGACCGAGCAGCTCCACCTTGTCCGCTATGGGCGCTTCCAGCGGGGATCGCGGTAAGGCGTACAGATCGTGTCTCGGTGCCATCGGATGCACGGCCACGGCACGATCTTCTCCGCCGCCCTCTGCGATCGCTTGCGCCGTACGCGTCGCCAGCCGCAAACTGTCGATGGTGACATCGTCGGAGTGTGCGTACCCGGTCTTGTCGCCGGCGACCACACGCACACCCGCCCCCTGCATGATGTGCTGACTGGCCGTCTTGACGATGCCTTCCTCGAGGCTGAGGCTTTGGACTCTGCGGAACTCGAAGTAGAGATCGGCGTAATCCGCGCGACGCGCGATCGCGGTGCCGACGATTTGTTCCAGCACAGACTGGCTGAGGCCGAAGCGTTCGAGAAAGAACCGCTCCGGTTCATGCGTGAGAATCGCGGCTGTCATCGTGATAGTCCTTGATTTTGCGCCTGCAACCTGCGTAGCATAGTCGCAGTCACGGGGCCAGGTTGTGCGTAGCGCAAGAGGAACGGTCGCATGAGTCAGTACTCCCTCGAAGCGCGCTGGTCGTGTCTGCGACGCTACGTGGGACTGCGCATCAACCTTTTCCGTGCCATGCATGACGGCCGTTTTCACCTTGCCGACGATCAGAGCGTGATTGCGACCCGCTCTGGGGACTTCGCACTGACGGCGTGCATCGCCTTCGATCAGGTCTTTTCGTATTACTACGTGCGCGACTGCAACTGGTATCGCAGTGATCTGTCGCGGTTGACCGACGACGATGTCCCCGACCACACTCGCGACGATCTCCTGCGACAGTTTCTCAGCTTGCTCGGTTGACACGCTCGTGAGCGACGCGCCTGTGCTGCCGCCGGATCGCTGGCTTGCCATCCTCGATCGCCTGTTCGCGGGTATGATCGAGCAACAGCACAATAAGGTGCTGCAGCTCGCGCGTCGGATTGTGTCCGACGTCACACCAGAGGACCTGCGCAACCCACAGGATTTCCCGCAACTCAGCCGGGATCCGGTATTCAACTATGAAGATGGCATACTCGCCGGTCTACGCGGCGCTCATATCGCCGTCCGAGCCGAGCTGCGTTCTTACCAACCCCCCTCCGGCAACGGCTGAGGGCGCTGCGCGCATTGCCTCGACACAGCGAGCGCCCCTAATGCAGCGGGCGGTTGTTTACCACCCACCACCCACGGGTGCGCGCAACGATGTAAAAGGGTTGTGGTACCACGGTTCCATCGAGGTGTGAGCGAGACAGCGCCGGATCTGTGATGAGAAAGACACGCTCCTCTTGCCAGCGCTTCTCCAATCCATCGCGGCTGAGTCGCGGAACAACTTCGCTAATAACAGGGCAAAGACCGGGAGCGCTGGGATGCTATAGGGTTCCATCCGGGATGTCGCCGTGGAGAAGAACAGTAGCACTACAGCTACCCACGTCAGGACCAGGCGGTCGCCGAGTGCACGAGCAGCCGGACCACGAAGACTCCAGCCAGTGCGCCGGGCAGGCGGGCGGAGAATTCATTGACGCCGAAGGCGAGATCAGCCGCTCCGATGAGCCAGTACGTGAGCGGTGGCTCGTCGAGCAGCGGCATGCTGCCGAGCCGATAAGAGAACCCCCAAAGTGCCAGTGTCAGCAGCGCAAAGGTGCCGTAGGTGAACCACCGTGTGTGCATTCGTCGGAAAGCCGTGTGGTGAGGCTAGACGGTGCGCGATCGGGTAATGTGCCCCACAAGCTCGGGAAGCACGAGGGCGGACGGGGCGCGCAAGCTGATCGAGGTGAACGCGGTCAACTCCGTTTCGTACGGGTTGATTTCAATCAATTGGCCGCCGTGTTGGCGCACGTCGATCGGGAACTGTGCTGCCGGATAGACGGTCGCGGAGGTGCCGGCAACCAGCATGCAGTCACACTTCTCTGCCTCTTCGAAGCAGCGGGCCAGCACGTCGGCGGGAATAGGCTCGCCAAAGGACACCGTATCGCTCTTGAGGATGCCGTCACAACGCGGACAGCGTGGTGGCAACGTCTCCAGCCGGATCTCTTCGCGCGTAAAACGGCTGGTGCATTGGATGCAGCGTATGAGCGCGTAGTTCCCGTGGATTTCCGCGATCGACTGGCTGCCGGCGAGTCGGTGTAGGTTGTCGACATTTTGCGTGATGAGACACCGCAGGATACCCGCTGATTCCAGCTGCGCCAAGGCGTGGTGTCCCGGATTCGGCTGGGCCAGGCGCAGCGTCTCCCAGAGTTCGCGCATGGGTCCACTGGGCGAAAGTCGCTCTTGCCAGGCCTGCGCTGGATCGGCGAGGAAACGTTCGTAGCCGTTCATCGGCGGCTCCCCGTATTTCGTCCACAGGCCGCCCGGTCCGCGAAATGGCGGGATGCCGCTTTCGACCGACATCCCTGCTCCCGTAAGGGCAACGACATATCGAGAGCGCAGCACGATTTCAGCGGCGCGTTCAATGTCACCGGGCGAACTTTCCCCACTCGCCTGAGCCACGGACAGAGTTGAGCCTTCTGATGAGGTGCAGTATAGGAGAGCGGCAAAGATTTCAATCGGGCCTGTTGCAGAGGATGTGCGGGCAAGTCTTGGGGAGGTTGGCGTATGAAGCTGTCTTGGATGGGCGGAATGAGTATCATCGTGGCGACGGTGACAACAGCAGTGATCGCAGCCGGTGGGGAGCAGCCGATTAAGGATCCCGACGGGAAAGTCTTGGCCGCCGTGGTGGCGTGTGACGCGTGTGAGTCCGGCGGTGAGGGGACGGCAAAGGCGTGTTCGACTGGGGCGGAAGAGGGCTGGCTGAACGGCAAGCCGTGCGGAAAGTGCATGCTGACAGCGAACTTGAAGGAGCCCCTTGCGTACCCGTACGATCTCCATATGCAGGGAAAGCTCGTCGATGGCTCGGGCAAGCCAGTGAAAGAGCGGTTCGTCAAAATGTTTCTTCCGAACGGCTGGACGGTGCGTACCCGAACGTTCGAGGACGGCACCTTTCACGTAATGCTCGGTGCCACCGAGGAGCGCAAATCCAAAACCCCGGTAGTCACCGATTTGGGGACGCACGTGGATTCGGCGAAAGGCACGGAGTACTATGCGCTGTTCATGTTGCCCGGATCCTACAAGCCGTGCTCAGCGGAAGCGGCCAAGCCTGTTGGCAAGAAGCAAAAGGGCAAGAAGCACTAGTTGGAAACGCGGGTCAGCGGCCGTTCCGCAACGGCTTGTGCGGCACCGTCCGCGCCTCGTGCCGCGTCGTGTTGCTAAGGTGAGCCGCCGCGCAGTAGACTGTTGTCGTGGGTTTCAGCGTGCGCCTGCCTCGCCTCAGCCTCCCGCGCTTGGCGTTGGCTCAATACTTGAAGCATGACCTGATTCGACAAACGGCTTATGTGGTCCTGGTTGTCCGCGCGGCTGAGGGTCTTGCTGCGTGGATCCTGTTCAATGAAGTGTTCCTACCGGATGAGCCGGACGCGTGGCCCATCCACTTCGTCTTCCTCGGTTATTTCATAGTCAACTCCTTATTCTGCCTGCGCTACCGGGCCGGGCGGATCACCAGTGCGGGGGTGTTGATCGACATCGCGGTCAACGTGGGCACCATGACCCTCGTGGCGGGCTGCACCGGGGGCGTCGCGAGCCCAGTTGCGCTGGTCAGTCTGTTCAAGATCGCGGGCTATGCCTTCATCTTCACGCCGCGAGCCGGGGTTGTGGCGATCGGGATGACGCTGGTGGGATTTGCCGGTCTAGGCGTGGTGGAAGATGCCGGGTGGTGGAACTTGACTTCCGTCTCCATGTCACTGGAGACGGAACGTCGGATCGAGTCCGTCTTTCGCGTGTCCGTTCTCAGCATGATCCTGGGGGCATCCGCGTGGCTCTTCAATCAGCTTGCCGACAAGGAAAGGCAGGTCGGGGTTGAGGCCACGCGCGCCCGCGAAGCGGCTGAGCGCGAACATGCGGCGGCCAGTGTTACCGGCGCCCTTCTGGCGGTGAGCGAGGCCGTGAGCCGACTCACGAGCCTGGACGAGATTCTCAGCAAGGTGGTTGACGTAGCCCCGCGCGTGCTCGCAGTGGACTACTGCGGTATTTTTCTCTGGAGTGAGGAAACCTCCACGTACCGGGGAGCCGCCGTCTCAGGCGTCGAACCGGTGCTGGCGGCGCAGCTCATCAGCGTGAGATTGAGTCCAGCTGACGTGCCTGACCTCGAGTGGGTGCGACGGCTGGGCCACTGCGCCGTGATTGCGCCACAAGGCGTCTCCCTCCTCGGCGTACCTGACGCACCGACGCTCCTGACGGCGCCGCTGCTCAGCGGTGGTCAGTTCTACGGTGTGCTGCAGTTTGGTAGACGCGGCGGCAAGGGCAACTTTACCCAGCGTGACCTCATCATCGCCGACGGCGTTGCCAGCCAGATGGCGGTTGCCTTGGAACGGGCGCGGTTGATTGAAGAAAGCCGGCGCCTGATACGTGCCGTCGAGAGCACGGGCGAGGCGGTGTTGATCACCGACCCTCAGCGCCGTGTGGTGTTTGTGAACCAGGCTTTTCTCGAGATGTTCGGGTACGCCCGGGACGAAATACGGGGGCGCGACGCAGTGACTTTGGGCGCCGATACGTCGGAGGAATGGCTGCGGGAAGTGCAACGCTCCGTCTTCGATAGAAAATGGCGTGGTGAGACGCTGGCCCGGCGCCGCGACGGCTCCACTTTTCCGGTGACGCTCAACACCAGTCTGATCCGCACGGAAGACAATCGCATTCAAGGTGCCGTCGTGATCATGGAAGACGCCTCCGCGCAGAAGAAGATGCTGGAGCAGCTGCACCGAGCGGATCGTCTGGCGGCGGCGGGGGAATTGGCTGCCGGCGTAGCCCATGAGGTGAACAACGCGCTGACGGGTATTCTGGGGCAGGCGGAGTTGGCGCAGCAAGCAGGTGACGTGGAGGCCTTGCGTGCGGCCATGGCCCGCGTGGAAACCCAGGGGCGCCGCATCGCGGAGATCGTTCAGGAGTTGCTGGGGTTTGCCCGCCCGCGGCCGCCGCAACGGGAAGCCATCGATTTGCGCGCCCTGGTGCGTGACACCTTGGGCCTCATGGCTCACGAACTCGGTCGCGAGGGCGTCCGCAGCGAACTGCGCGTCACCAGCGAGTTGCCGCGCGTCTTCGCCGATGCCAAGCAGATCCAGCAGGTCCTAGTCAATCTCTTCACCAATGCGATGCAGGCGATGGAGCCGCAGGGCGGCTCTCTCGTCGTCAACATCAGATCGAACGGAACCGCCGTGTGGACGGAGATCCAAGACCAAGGGATCGGCATCGCCCCCGAGATGTTGCCGCGCGTTTTCGATCCGTTCTTTTCGACCAAAGAGAAGGGAACCGGGTTGGGACTGAGCGTCAGCTATGCGATCGTCCGTGCCCACGGCGGCGACCTCACGGTGCGCAGCACCGTAAACGCAGGTACGACCTTCACGCTGAAATTGCCGGCGGCAGTGGGCGCTGCCCATACGGTGTTGCTGATCGATGACGATCCCGATGTCGCCGAAACCCTCCGTGATATGCTGCGGCGCGAGGGGCTGACTGTGCGTACTGCGACCACCGGAGGCGAGGGGCTGGCGATCCTGGCACGTGAGACGTTCGACGCCATTTTCTTGGATGTGCGTCTGCCCGATATCTCCGGACAAGAGGTGTATGCCCGTTTGTTGGCAGAGCGGCCTCTGCTGGCGCGGCGCGTCGTCTTCGTGACCGGTGGTTTGTGGCGCATCGGCAGCCGTGGGTTGCGCGAGACGCTCCCGGCACAGCCTACGTTGAGCAAGCCATGTACGGCGGCGCAGATCCGCGAGGTGCTGCGCCTGGTCTCGGACGCGGCCGACGCCAACGGACTTCCCAAAGCGGCTCAAGGCTAGAAGGCGCCGTCGGTATCCACGCATCCTAAGCTCGCTAGCCTGGTTCGGGTGCGGAGCCGGTCCGGCCGAGCCGGATGATTTGCTGCTCCGCTATCGACATGGTAACAAAACCCTCTTTGGTCGAACACGATGAGCCGTACTGTCACTATGGAGAAGATCGTGAACCTCGCCAAACGGCGCGGGTTCGCTTTTCAATCGAGCGAGATTTACGGCGGTCTGGTGAGCTGTTGGGACTACGGGCCGGTCGGGATCGAGTTGAAACGCAACGTGAAAGAAGCCTGGTGGCGCGACATGGTGCTGACGCGGGCGGACATCGTCGGCATCGATTGTGCCATCTTGATGCACCCGCGGGTGTGGGAGGCCTCTGGACACGTTGCCGGCTTCACCGATCCCCTCGTGGACTGCAAGAAGTGCAAAGGGCGCTTCCGTGCCGATAAGTTGGCCGACGCACAGTGCCCGGAGAGGCCGTCCAAGCACCCCGGGGAGTGTGGGGGTGAACTCACAAACGTGCGGCAATTCAATCTGATGTTCAAGACGTTCATGGGCCCGGTCGAAGATACGGCCAGCGTGGTATTCATGCGGCCGGAGACCGCCCAGGGCATCTTCGTGAACTTCCTCAACGTGCAGAACTCCTCCCGTCTGAAGATCCCGTTTGGCATTGCGCAGATCGGTAAGTCCTTCCGTAACGAGATCACACCTGGAAACTTCCTCTTCCGTACGCGGGAGTTCGAACAAATGGAAATGGAGTTTTTCGTCAGACCGGGAGAGGACGAGCACTGGTTCGAGTACTGGCGCGAAGCCCGCTTGAACTGGTACCGCGCCTGGGGGGTTCGAGACCAAAACCTCCGCCTGCGACCGCATGAGAAGGATGAGCTGGCACATTACGCCAAGGGCTGTGTCGATGTCGAATACCAGTTCCCGTTCGGTTGGTCCGAGTTGGAAGGCATTGCCAATCGCACGGACTTCGATCTGAAGCAGCATGCCGCCTCCAGTGGCAAGGACATCAGCTACTTCAATGAGGAAACTCGGGAACGTTTCATCCCCTACGTGATCGAGCCGGCGGCGGGAGCTGACCGTGCCACGCTGGCATTTCTGGTCGACGCGTACGACGAAGATGAGGCTGACGGTGAAGCCCGCGTGGTTTTGCGCTTTCACCCCCGGCTTGCTCCCGTAAAAGCCGCAGTCTTCCCGCTGCTGCGCAAGGAAGGGCAACCGGAGAAAGCCCTTGAGGTGCGCGATCTTCTGGCGACGCACTTTCCGGTCCAATATGATCAGGCGGGGTCGATCGGGCGTCGATACCGTCGGCAGGACGAGATTGGCACGCCGTGGGGTATCACCATTGACCACCAGACGATGCAAGATCAGACGGTGACCGTGCGTGACCGTGATTCCATGCAGCAAGAGCGCATTCCCATCGACCGCCTCGCCGATGAGGTGAAGCGCCGCATTGGCCTGCCGTGGAAACCGCCGGCACAGTGAGAGCGGGCGTCGTTGCCTCGCGTTGAGCGCAGACGCCATCACTAATCGTGAGGAGAGGTAAGAAGAAATGGCTGACAGCCGGAAGCCTAAGGTGATGAAGCGTAAAGGTAAAGCAAAAGCAGTATCTCGCACCTCGAAACGGGTAAAGCTCCCGCCGCGTCCGCAAGCGCAAGCGACGCGCCGTGCCGCGGCGAAACGACTGGTCTTCGCCTTTGAGGCGGGGCGTGCCGACGGCAACGCCGGCATGAAAGCGTTGCTCGGTGGCAAAGGTGCCAACTTGGCCGAGATGGCTGCTTTGGGGATGCCTGTCCCTCCGGGATTCACGATCTCTACCGAGGTGTGCACGTATTTCGAACAGCACAGCCACCGCTATTCGCCGGGTCTGGAGGCGGAAGTGAACAAGCAGCTTGCCCGCATGGAAAAAACCCTCGGGCGGCAATTTGGCGATCCCAAGAATCCGTTGCTGGTGTCGGTGCGTTCGGGCGCCCGGGCGTCGATGCCAGGAATGATGGACACCATCCTCAACCTCGGCCTCAATGACCAGACGGTGCAGGGGTTGATCGCGCAGAGCGGGAATCCGCGATTTGCCTACGACTGCTACCGCCGCTTCGTGCAAATGTATGGGGACATCGTCCTCGGCCTGAAGCCGCAATCGAAGACCGAGATCGACCCGTTCGAGGCCATCATTGAAAACAAGAAGCGGCAACGTGGCGTGCACCTTGATACCGAGCTGTCGGCACAGGATCTGCGCGAACTGGTCGGAGAGTTCAAAGCCGCAATCAAGGAACGGCGCGGTGTGGAGTTTCCGGAGGATCCGTACAAGCAGCTCTGGGGCGCAATCGGCGCTGTGTTTGGCTCGTGGATGAACGACCGGGCGATTGCATACCGCAAGATGAACAACATTCCTGCGACGTGGGGGACCGCGGTGAATGTCCAGGCAATGGTGTTCGGCAATCGCGGCAACGATTCCGGGACGGGCGTGGCCTTCACGCGGGATCCCGCGACGGGTGAGAATGTCTTCTACGGTGAGTTTTTGATGAACGCGCAGGGTGAGGACGTTGTGGCCGGCATCCGTACGCCATTGCCAATCGCCGCACTCGAACGCGAAAACCCGAAAATCTACGGCCAGTTGGTGAAGATCCGTCGCACGTTGGAGCGGCACTACCGTGAGATGATGGACATCGAGTTCACCATCGAGCAGGGTTGCCTGTACATGCTGCAGTGCCGGGTGGGAAAGCGGACCGGCGCGGCGGCCATTCGTATCGCCGTTGACATGGCGAAGGAGCGACTGATTACGCCCGGCGAGGGGCTCTTGCGCGTCGAACCCGAGCAACTCAATCAGCTGCTCCGTCCCACCTTCCTTGGCGCCGAGAAGGAGCGGGCGGTACGTGAGCACCGGTTTCTCGCCAGCGGACTCAACGCCGGGCCGGGCGCGGCAACCGGTCGTATTGCCTTCCATGCCGAAGACGCCGAAGTCGCCGCCGCCCGTGGTGAACGGGTGATCCTGGTCCGCATCGAGACCTCGCCCGAGGACATCCGCGGTATGGCTGCCTCCTTGGGGATTCTGACGGCCCGCGGCGGCATGACGAGCCATGCCGCACTGGTTGCTCGGCAAATGGGAAAGGTCTGCGTTGCCGGCTGCGATGCATTGTTGATCGACTACGAGGCCGGTCAGATGCGCGTGACGGGAACCGACGTGGTGTTGAAGGATGGGGACGGTATCTCCATTGATGGTAGCACGGGTGAGGTGTTTATAGGCGAAATTCCCACCGAGCCGAGTGAGGTGGTGCGTGTGCTCGTCGACCGCACGCTCGATCCGGCGCATGCGCCCGTCTACCAGCTGTACGAACAGCTCATGAAGTGGGCTGACCGTGAGCGGCGGCTCAAGGTGCGCGCCAACGCCGATCAAGGTGACCAATGTGCCAACGCCATCGCCTTTGGTGCGGAGGGTGTCGGGCTGTGCCGTACCGAACACATGTTCTTCGGTGAGGACAAGATCGGACCGATGCGTGAGATGATCCTGGCCGAGACGTCCGATGAGCGGCGCGCGGCCTTGGGCAAGTTGCTGCCGCTGCAGCGGCGAGACTTCGAGGGCATCTTCCGAGTCATGGGTGGTCGCCCCGTGACGATCCGTACCATCGATCCGCCGTTGCACGAATTCCTCCCACATGAGCCTGCCGGGCAAGAGGCACTGGCGCAGGAGATGGGGATTTCAGCCGAACGCATCCGTGAACGGATTGAAGCCTTGCACGAGTTCAACCCGATGCTGGGCTTTCGCGGCTGCCGCCTGGGCATCATTTATCCCGAGATCACCGAGATGCAGGCACGTGCGATCTTCGAAGCAGCTGCCAACGTGGCGAAGTCGGGTACCGCAGCGGAGCCCGAGGTGATGATCCCGCTGGTGGGACACGTGAAGGAACTGAAGCTGCAGGCGGATATCGTGCGGCGGGTTGCGGAAGAGGTCATGGCAGAGAAACGTGTCCGCTTGAAATACTCCGTGGGCACGATGATCGAAGTGCCCCGTGGTGCACTCACCGCCGATGCCATCGCTACGATTGCAGAGTTCTTCTCTTTTGGAACAAACGATCTGACGCAGACCACGCTTGGCGTATCCCGGGACGATGCCGCCCGTTTCCTCATTCCTTACGTTCGTGACTTCGAGATCTACCCGCGCGACCCCTTCGAGTCGATCGACCAGGACGGGGTGGGCGCACTCATGCGTATTGCCGTAGAGAAGGGGCGCAAGGTGCGGCCGAAGTTGAAAGTCGGAATTTGCGGCGAGCATGGCGGCGACCCGCAGTCGGTGATGTTCTGCGACCGAGTCGGCTTGGACTACGTTTCCTGTTCGCCTTTCCGGGTGCCGATCGCTCGCCTTGCGGCCGCGCATGCCGCTTTGGGCGTGGGTGCAGGCAGAGGCCCTGGGGCAACGGAGTAAGCGCCGCTGCCTCCCGTCCGGCGAGATGGACATTTTGGGACGCTCCAGGAACAGCGGCATTATTGATGAGCCGTGGCGCGCAACATTTGGCGTGGGCTCCTTATTTTCTTCCCCGCCCTCGTTGGACGCGGTGAATGCCGCCGTTAGCGCCAGCTTGGAAGATCAGGCCGCGTCCGTCACCGAAAAATTGACAAGCGGGCACTCGCTAAGTAACGTGCTTATGGGTGATACCGTGCTAGAATTTAGTTTGCAGGACGTATGAGCACACGTTTGGGCGAACTGCTGGTTAAGCGCGGACTAATTACGTCGGCGCAGCTCACCAAGGCCTTGGAGGAACAAGCCGCCGGTACGAGCGCGCTGAGTTCCGTGCTGGTCAAGTTGGGATTCATCAACGAAACCGACATGGCCGCCTGCTTGCAGAAAGAATACCGGCTCTCGCTGGTAGATCCATCGGCCATGAATCTGCCTGCCGAGGTGCTCCGGCTGATTCCCGCCACCTTGGTGCAGCGGCACCATCTCATCCCCATCAACCTGAGCGGCTCGTCACTTACCGTGGCGATGTCTGATCCCTCCAATCTGGTGGCGATCAACGAGGTGAAATTCCTCACCGGGTATGACGTGAAGGTGGCTGTGGCGTGCGTGTCTTCCATCAGCGCCGCCATCGAAGAGCACTACGAGGAGGGTACGAACTACGACGACGTTCTGACAGAGTTCGAGGGCGAGGACGTCGAGGTCATCGACAAGGGTGAGGAGGTTGACCTCAAGGAACTGGAGCGCGCAACGGAAGACGCTCCGGTCGTCAGGCTGGTCAACGCCATCCTCACTACCGCGATCAAACGGCGCGCCAGCGACATTCACCTGGAGCCGTTCGAGCGCATGTTTCGCGTGCGGCTGCGCGTCGACGGCGTCTTGGAGGAGATCATGCGGCCGCCCCTGAAGCTCAAGAACGCCATCACGTCACGAGTGAAGATCATGTCGGCACTCGATATTGCCGAACGGCGCTTGCCACAAGACGGCCGGATCAAACTGAAGTTGGGCCGCGGACAAGAAATGGATTTCCGCGTTTCCGTGTTGCCCACGCTTTTCGGCGAGAAGATCGTGCTGCGATTGCTCGACAAGTCGAACCTGCAGCTTGACATGACCAAGCTCGGGTTTGAAGAGGGGGCGCTGAAAGACTTCAAGGATGCGATCTCCAAGCCGTACGGCATGGTACTCGTGACCGGGCCCACGGGCAGCGGCAAAACAACAACCTTGTACTCGGCATTGTCGGAACTCAACAAGATTGGATCGAATATTTCCACCGCGGAGGACCCGGTTGAATTCAATCTCGTGGGGATCAACCAGGTACAGATCCACGAGGAAATCGGATTCAGCTTCGCCAACGCCTTGCGGGCCTTTTTGCGGCAGGATCCGGACATCATCATGGTCGGCGAGGTCCGCGACTTTGAGACTGCGGAGATCGCCATCAAGGCGGCTCTCACTGGACATCTGGTGCTGAGCACGCTGCACACGAACGATGCGCCGTCGACGATCAATCGTCTCCTCAACATGGGGGTTGAGCCGTTTCTGGTGGCGTCCTCTGTCAACCTGATCTTGGCTCAACGACTGGCCCGTGTGATTTGCAGTAGCTGCCGCGAACCGGTGGAGTTGCCGCCCCAGGCATTGCTCGATATTGGTGTGGCGCGGGACGAGAGTGGTTCATTCAGCTGCTTTCATGGGGTCGGCTGCCCACAATGCAATAGCACCGGTTACCGCGGACGTATCGCGTTGTATGAGGTGATGCCGATGAGTGAGGAGCTGCGAGACCTGGTGTTGAACGGGGCCTCGGCGTCGGAAATCAAGCGTTGTGCCGTGAGTCTTGGCATGAAGACACTGCGGCAATCCGGCATTGAGAAGTTGAAGGAAGGGGTCACCACGGTGGGCGAGGTGGTCCGCGTGACCATGCCAGATTAGGTGGACCGGTCATGGCGGACGAAACCCTTCCCTCCGAACGCGACCGGGCAGAAGCTTCGGCCCCGTCCAGCATCCAGGCTCTCTTGGAAATGATTGTGCAAAATGGTGCGACGGATTTGCATGTTTCAACCGACAGTCCGCCGCTCATGCGTGTCGCGGGGAAGCTGATTCCGCTTCCATTCCCATCGCTCACGGCCAACGAAACGAAGAACCTCTGCTACAGCCTCCTGACGGATAGTCAACGGCATCGCTTCGAAGAAGAGAGCGAGCTGGACTTTTCGTTCGGCATTCGTGGCCTGAGCCGCTTCCGAGGCAACCTCTTCGTGCAGAAAGGTACAGTCGGCGGCGCGTTTCGCCTCATCCCTTACGAGGTCCGGGGGCTAGCTGAGCTAGGGCTACCGCCGGTGGCTGGCGAGTTGACCAAGCTGCCACGTGGGTTGGTTCTGGTAACAGGCCCAACAGGGAGCGGCAAATCTACAACGCTCGCGTCCATGATTGATAAAATCAACCGGGAGCGCCAAGAGCACATCGTTACGGTCGAGGACCCGATCGAATTCGTCCACGAGCATCGCAAGTGCCTCGTAAATCAGCGGGAAGTATTCGCCGACACGCACGGCTTCTCCGAAGCACTCCGGCACGTGCTGCGCCAGGATCCTGATATCGTCCTGATCGGTGAGATGCGGGATCTGGAGACCGTCGCTTCAGCGCTGACCGTCGCCGAGACGGGCCACTTGGTACTCTCCAGCCTACACACCAACTCGGCCGTGCAGACGATCAATCGCATCATAGACATCTTTCCCTCCAATCAGCAGCCGCAAGTTCGCGCCCAGTTGTCCCTTGTACTCCAAGGCGTGATTTCTCAGCAGTTGATCCCTCGGCTCGAGGGTCGGGGGCGGGTTTTGGCGGTTGAGGTCATGATCCCCAACGCCGCCATCCGCAATCTAATTCGGGAAGAGAAAATCCATCAGATCTATTCGCAGATGCAGGTGGGGCAGATTAAATTCGGCATGCAGACGATGTCGCAATCGCTGGTCGATCTCTACCAACGCCGGTTGATTTCGTACGACGAGGCGATGGGTCATGCCACTGAGCCAGACGAAGTTCGGGCGGTGCTCGGCGGGCCTGCAGGTTCTGCGCACCGCTGAAGCATCTGGCACGTAGCGTGCTTTAACCCTTACTTCGAAAGGGCGGGAAGGAGGCGAATGAAAGAAATTCGCACACTTCTTCGCTCAGGGCGAGGTTAAAAAAATGGCGGTTTTTGTATGGCAGGGCGTTTCCGCGCGAGGGGAGGTACTGACGGGGGAGATGGAGGCCCCCACCCGTGACGCCGTATTGATCCGGTTGCGCTCGCAGCGCATTCAACCGATTCCGGCGAAGATTAAGGAGAAGGGAAAGGGCCTCAGCAAGGAGATCACCATTCCTGGCTTCGGGGAGTCCATCAAGGCTCGCGATATCGTTATATTCACCCGTCAATTGGCGACGATGATTGATGCCGGCCTGCCGATCGTTCAGTGTTTGGACGTGCTGGCTGCCCAGTCGCCAAACAAGAAGCTCCGTACCAATATCCGACAGATCAAGGAAGAGGTGGAGTCAGGTTCGACCTTCACGGACGCATTGCGCAAGCATCCGAAACTCTTTGATGATTTGTATGTGAACATGGTCGCTGCAGGCGAGATCGCCGGTATCCTGGACAGCATCCTTCATCGGCTGGCCGGTTACATGGAAAAGGCCATGAAGCTCAAGAGCAAGGTCAAAGGGGCGATGATCTATCCAGCGACGATCGTCACGGTGGCCGTGGCTGTAACCGCGGTGCTGCTGATTTTCGTGATCCCGGTCTTTGCGGAATTATTCTCGAGCTTTGGCCAAGCCTTGCCGGCCCCAACGCAATTCACCATCAACTTGAGCAATTTCACTATTGCCTATTTCCATTACATCGCCGCCGTGGCCATTGCGGCAGGCGTGGCCGGCCGGCAATTCTATCGGACCGAAGGCGGACGGCTGATGTTCGATCGCCTGTTCCTGGAAATGCCCGTGTTTGGTGATCTGTTCCGCAAATCCGCGGTCGCCCGCTTTACCCGGACGCTCAGCACCCTCGTGTCCTCCGGTGTTCCGATTCTCGATGCGCTGGCCATAACGGCCCGAACGGCTGGCAACAAGGTGGTCGAGCGTGCTGTGCTGGCGACTCGGGTGAGTATCAGTGAAGGCCGAACGATTGCTGAGCCCCTCACGCAGAGCAAAGTCTTCCCCCCCATGGTGTGCCAAATGATTTCGGTTGGCGAGACGACTGGTGCGCTTGATGCCATGCTGCAGAAGATCGCCGAGTTCTACGAGGATGAAGTCGATAACGCAGTATCCAATCTCACGGCGTTGATGGAACCGCTGGTGATCGTATTCTTGGGGGTGGTGATTGGAGGCCTGGTGATTTCGATGTACCTACCAATCTTCAAACTGGGCTCCGTCATCGGCTGATTCTTGTGACGGCTTCAACGCTATACCCGGTCGAACAGCTGCGCGGCAGGCTGAAGTGGTTCCTCTTCTTCCGCGTCGTGCTGGCGTCGTTGTTTCTCGGAGCGTTGGCACTCGCACTCCTGCGGAGGGGTGGGCAGCAGTACGCCGTTTCTATTGCCGTGCTCCAACTCAGCATCGCGGTGACGTATGCCTTGACCATTCTTTCAGCGGTACTGCTCCTGCGTCTGAAGCGACTCTTGGTGTTCGCCTATTTGCAGGTGGCGTTTGATGTTGCGTTGACCACCGGGGTCATCTTCGTAACCGGTGGTAGCGACAGCCCGTTTGGGTTTCTGTACAGTCTCGTGGTCATCAATGCGGCGATGCTGCTGTCCACGCCGGGCGCGATTGTGGCTGCGTCAACTTCTTCAATCGCGTACGCGGCGCTTGTGCTGGCCCTGAATATCGGCTTAGTTGCCCATCCGGCGTACCCGTTTCAGCCCGACCCAATTGACCTGCAATTCTCTGTCCGTTTCGCAATAACCAACGTCACGTTCTATCTGATTGCGTTCTTGGCCACGTTGCTGGTGCGCCGGTTGCACCAAACTGAAGCGCTGCTGGAAGAGCGTGAAGCGGAGCGCGATCGCCTCGCCTCTGTGCAAGAGGCGCTGGCACGCCACATCGGGAGCGCCCTGATTATCACCGATGCCGAGGGCCGTGTCAGTTCATTGAACTACGTTGCTGAGGAGTTGGCTGGTGCTCGTGCGTTGAAGGTGATCGGCAAGGACATCGGGGCGATTTTTGCACCTCTGCGACAGACGGCGATCGGCCGGCTGCAATTTCTGCAGTCTTCAGGGAACGTGCAGCCGACCGAGTTTCAACACCGAACCGATACGGGTCGGCAGCTAAGCTTGCGCTGCTCCACGGTCGTTCTGCAGGACACCTACCGGAACCCCATTGGTGCCCTCTTCGTTCTGCAGGACATTACCGCGTTGCGTCGGCTCGAACAGCGCCTGCAATCCGAAGAAGGGAACCCCGCTGCCGGCGAAGAAATCGCGGTCGGGGATGAGGCCTCAACGGACGGATTGATCGGTACTAGTACCGCCATCTGCCGTGTGCGCGAATTCATGGACAAAGCTGCGCGGAGCGACGCGACACTGTTGGTCACCGGTGAGAGCGGAACAGGGAAGGAACTGGTTGCACGTGCCGTGCATGCGCGCAGCGCACGGCGTGATCGGCCATTCGTTGCGGTGAATTGCGGCGCGATTCCAGCCAACCTCATCGAGAGCGAACTGTTTGGCCACGTCAAGGGCGCCTTCACCGGAGCGGTGAGCGACCGTGCGGGACTTTTTCGCATGGCAGATGGCGGGACGATTTTCCTCGATGAGATCGGTGATCTTCCTCTCCCGTTGCAGGTGAAGTTGCTGCGCATTCTCCAGGAGCGCACCTTCACACCGGTTGGCGCCGACAGTCACGTAACCGTCGATGTGCGAGTGATCGCTGCTACGAATCGAGAGCTGAGCGAAGAGATGCGGGTTAACCGCTTCCGTGAAGACCTTTTCTACCGCCTGAATGTGCTGACCCTGGAGTTGCCGCCGTTGCGCGAGCGACGCCAGGACATCCCGTCCTTGGTTCGACGCTTTCTGCGGCAGTCTTCTGAGTTTCATGAAAAACGCGTAGAGCGGCTCTCGGTGGCAGCTTCGCGGCGTCTGCAAGCCTACGATTACCCAGGTAATGTCAGGGAACTGGAGAACATTATCGAGCATGCGGTGGCACTGTGCGATGGCGAGACAGTTCATGAGCAGCATCTTCCCGATTACATGCTGAAGCCTGGCGCAAGAAGCGAGTGCGAGAGCCCATCTGTTGCAATGTCTCCTGCCGCGGTGCCACCCGTTCGTGTCACTCCAGAAATCGACAACCTTGAGGACAATCTGGCTGCCTATGAAAAAGCCATATTACTGCGTGCGCTCGGCGAAGCCGGTGGAGTGAAAAAGCGGGCCGCAGAGCTCCTCGGAATCAACTATCGCTCGTTTCGCCATCGGTTGCAGAAATACGGCCTCGGAGGCTTAGCGACGTCCGAACAAACTCAGGATGCCGCTGGGTGAACTGTGTGCGGAAACTTTGGTCGTACGCCCACACCTCATGTCAAGAAAGTCACGGCGAACATTTTCGTAATCGCTTGCAGCGTTGCCGGGTTTAGGTCTCGCCCAGTCTAGACCGAGTCACGATACGGTCCAAAGTTTGCTTTAGCTACGTTTAGGAGCTTGCCACGCCATGAAGCAATCTTGCCGTCCGCCTTGATGCTGAGCAACAGGGTTGAAGTCGTGATTCGGCAGCAGGAAGGCGGTAATTTCAGAAGGAGGGAGAAGAATGAAAGAAGGTAAATGGGAAAGCGGGTTTACGTTGATCGAGCTGCTGGTGGTTGTAGCCATCATCGGCATCTTGGCGGCCATTGCCATCCCGCAGTTTGCGGTCTACCGGCAGAAGGGGTTCGATGCCCAGGCCAATTCTGACCTGCGCAACGCGGGCACTGCAGAAGAGGCGTACTTTGCCACAAACATGACCTATTCAGCTTGTACTACGGCCTGCGATGCGACGAGCCTCCCCGGCTTTGTGAAATCTGCCGCGACGACCCTTACGATGGCCCCCGCGGCTACTTCATTCACGGGCACTTCGACCAGCACGAGTGGTACCGGGAAGACCTGGACCTATAAT